>NZ_NASD01000024.1 GCF_002142155.1 Gilliamella apis
GACCACCGTATTTTTTAGATAATACTGATGTGATCGCTGCAGTTAAAGTTGTTTTACCATGGTCAACGTGGCCGATTGTACCAACGTTAACGTGGGGTTTTGTACGTTCAAATTTTTCTTTAGACATCTTAATGTTCCTTTATTAAATCACTTCCCTAACAATAGGGAAGTGTTACTTATTTATATAAATAATTATTTCGCTTTACGAGCTTCAATAATTGCAGTTGCAATATTGGTTGGCGCTTCATTGTACTTCAAGAACTCCATTGAGTAAGAAGCACGACCTTGGGTTTGTGAACGAAGGTCTGTTGCATAACCAAACATTTCTGAAAGTGGAACTTGTGCTTTAACTGTTTTACCAGTTGCAGTATCTTCCATTCCTTCGATCATACCACGACGACGGTTTAAGTCACCGATAACGTCACCCATATAATCTTCAGGAGTTTCAACTTCTACTTTCATGATAGGTTCTAAAAGCACAGGTTTAGCTTTCATGAAGCCATCTTTAAATGCCATTGAACCGGCAATTTTAAATGCCATTTCTGATGAGTCGACATCATGGTAAGAACCATCATAGATAGTGACTTCAACATCAACAATTGGGTAGCCAGCAAGAACACCGTTTTTCATTTGTTCCTGACAACCTTTATCAACTGCTGGGATGTATTCTTTAGGAACCACACCACCAACAATTTCATTGTTGAATTTGTAGCCTTCGCCACCAGCTTCTAATGGTTTAATTCTTAACCATACATGACCATATTGACCACGACCACCAGACTGACGAACAAATTTACCTTCTTGTTCAACTTCATTGCGAATGGTTTCACGGTAAGCAACTTGTGGTTTACCAACATTTGCTTCCACTTTAAATTCACGTTTCATACGGTCAACGATGATTTCTAAGTGAAGTTCACCCATACCAGAAATAATTGTTTGACCTGATTCTTCATCGGTGTGAACACGGAATGAAGGATCTTCTTGTGCTAGTCGACCTAAAGCAAGTCCCATTTTTTCTTGGTCAGCTTTAGTTTTTGGTTCAACAGCAACAGAAATTACCGGCTCAGGGAACTCCATTCTTTCTAGAATGATTGGTGCGCTCTCAGCACATAATGTATCACCAGTTGTTACCTCTTTAAGACCGATAGCTGCTGCAATGTCACCTGCGCGAACTTCTTTAATTTCTTCACGTTTATTAGCGTGCATCTGAACGATACGACCAAAACGTTCTTTTTTATCTTTAACAGAGTTAAGAACGGTATCACCAGAATTTACTACACCAGAGTAAACACGGAAGAATGTTAAGTTACCAACAAATGGGTCAGTTGCAATTTTAAATGCTAATGATGAGAACGGTTCATCATCACTTGAATGACGCTCTGCTGCTTCACCATTTGGTAATTCACCTTTGATTGCTGGAACATCTGTTGGTGCTGGTAAATATTCAATTACTGCATCAAGCATGAATTGAACACCTTTGTTTTTAAAGGCACTACCACAAGTTACTAAGATGATTTCGTTAGCAAGCACACGTTCACGTAATGCTAATTTAACTTCTTCTTCAGTTAACTCTTCACCACCAAGGTATTTTTCCATTAACTCTTCATTTGCTTCAGCTGCTGCTTCCATTAAGTTTGCACGCCATTCTTCGACTTGCTCAACCATATCTGCAGGAACATCTTCATAAGTGAAGCTTACACCTTGATCAGCATCATTCCAGTTAATTGCTTTACGTTTAAGTAAATCAACTACACCTGTAAAGCCTTCTTCAGCGCCGATAGGTAATACTAATGGAACTGGTACAGCTGCTAAACGAGTTTTGATTTGATCAACAACACGTAAGAAGTTAGCACCCATACGGTCCATTTTGTTTACGAACGCGATACGTGGAACTTTATATTTGTTTGCTTGACGCCATACTGTTTCTGATTGAGGTTGAACACCACCAACCGCACAGTAAACCATTACCGCACCATCTAAAACACGCATAGAACGTTCAACTTCGATTGTGAAGTCAACGTGTCCCGGGGTGTCGATGATATTGATTCGGTGTGGTTCAAATTGTTGACCCATACCAGACCAGAATGCAGTAGTTGCCGCAGAAGTGATAGTGATACCACGTTCTTGTTCTTGTTCCATCCAGTCCATGGTAGCTGCGCCATCATGAACCTCACCAATTTTGTGACTTACGCCAGTGTAAAACAAAATACGTTCAGTTGTCGTAGTTTTACCTGCGTCAATGTGTGCACTGATACCGATATTACGGTAGCGTGCTATAGGGGTTGTACGAGCCATATTAATCCTCTATTTAGAATCGTTTGCTTATAAAATATCTTTTTGGGGACTGATAATAACTATTAATTATCAGTCTAATTTCAAGCGTCTTATATAAGCGCTTAAATTACCAACGATAGTGTGCAAACGCTCTATTAGCTTCAGCCATACGATGAACATCTTCGCGTTTTTTCACTGCGGTACCTTTGTTTTCAAAAGCATCCATAAGTTCATTCGCTAGGCGTAATGCCATTGATTTATCGCCACGTTTACGTGCAGCATCTACAATCCAACGCATTGCAAGTGCATTACGACGAACAGGACGCACTTCAACAGGAACTTGGTATGTAGAACCACCAACGCGACGAGACTTAACTTCTACAGTTGGTCTTACGTTATCTAATGCAACTTCGAAAGCTGCTAAGTGGTCTTTTCCACTACGCTCAGCTAATTTATCAAGAGCTGAATATACGATTGATTCTGCGACAGATTTTTTACCATCTATCATTAAAATATTTACAAATTTCGCCAGCAAATCTGAACCGAATTTCGGATCAGGTAAAATTTTTCTTTGACCGACAACATGACGACGTGGCATTGGAATACTCCGTTTATATGTTACAAATTTTCAGGTTTACCCAAAACTCAAATGAGTTATATGGAATTTATATAGTTTGGCCTTACTTAACGGAGTTCCATTAAGCTTTAGGTCGTTTCACACCGTATTTAGAACGGCTTTGTTTGCGATCTTTAACACCTGCGCAGTCTAATGCACCACGAACAGTGTGATAACGAACACCAGGTAAATCTTTAACACGACCACCGCGGATTAAAATCACGCTATGTTCTTGTAAGTTATGACCTTCACCACCGATGTAAGAAGTTACTTCAAAACCGTTGGTTAAACGTACACGGCATACTTTACGTAATGCTGAGTTTGGTTTTTTAGGTGTAGTGGTGTAAACACGTGTACATACACCTCGTTTTTGCGGGCATGCTTCAAGTGCAGGAACGTTACTTTTCGCTTCCTTTAGTGCTCTTGGTTTGCGTACCAGCTGATTAATTGTTGCCATTAATAAGCTCCTGATTAATTAAAATAAATTTAAAAATTGCTTTTTAGATACGTAATTAATAACTGTAGCCCAAAGCCTATTTATATAAGTTTTGGGTCGCAAGATTCTAGACCTCAATAGCTATAATGTCAAGTATTAGCACAGGTTCTTTATGTTATTTATCAATAATTTTTATGCATGAATAAATGCAAAATAAAAATACATTTTTTTTATTTTATTGGTGCTTTTTATCGCACTAGTTTATCCTAATAGATGGGATATAAATTAATACCAATATATAAATGTGACAATGAAAGATACACAGGTTGAAAGTTACAAAGTTGTTTTGCTATTTAATGCAAACAATATTTATGATCGACAAATCCTTAAAGGAATAGGCGATTTTCTAAAAGCGAATAATATTCACTGGAATATCTATATTTCCGAAACCATGCGTTATGATACAAATACAGCTTTCCATTTTGATTGCGATGGTATTATTGCTAATTTTGATGATCCAGATATTCAAGATCTACTCACCAATGTTGATATTCCAATAATTGGCGTAGGTAGTTCACATCATGATAATTCAAGTTATCCAAAAGTTCCGTATGTTGCAGCGGATAATTTTGCGATTATTGAGAGTGCTTTTAATCATTTATGTTCTAAAGGCATTAATCAATTTGCCTTTTATGGCCTACCATCACATCGATCTTGTCGTTGGGCGGCAGTAAGAGAACAGTTTTTTGAGCAAATTGTAAGTCAAAAGGGTTATGAAGGGTTTATTTATCAAGGAACAACTACATCTCTTGATAATTGGCAAGATAGCTTAGATAAACTTTCTAAATGGTTATTATCTCTGCCAGTTAATACCGGAATTATTGCCGTAAATGATGCTAGAGCCCATCATATTTTACAAGCTTGTGATAGAGTTGAAATTAAAATACCTGAAGAGCTATGCTTAATTGGTATAGATAATGAAGAAGTAATCAATGATCTATCGATGGTTTCCTTATCTACTGTAAAACAAGGAACTGAGGAGATGGGGTTTGAAGCAGCTAAATTATTGCAAAAAATATTTAATAAAGGAAAGGTCTCTACCTCGCCACGGTTAATTTCACCGAAAAAAGTGATTGAACGTCGTTCGACCGATTACCGTTCAATACAAGATCCTTATGTTATACAAGCTATTCATTATATCCGTGATTATGCTTGTAAAGGTATTAAAGTAGATCAAGTGACTTCGGAATTGCAAATATCTCGTTCTAATTTAGAACTTCGCTTTAAAACATCATTAGGTAAAACCATTCACACGGTCATTCATGAAGAGAAGTTTAATCGAGCCAAATATCTATTGCTTGAATCTTCATTATCGATTCAAGCAATATCTGAGCAATGTGGCTATCCATCAGTGCAATATTTTTATTTTTTATTTAAAAAGTTATATGGTATGACACCGAAGGATTTCAGAAATAAATTTACCAATCTTAATTTACTATAATCAACTTAACATAAAGTTAAAAAATAGATTTATTAACTCGCTAAAAAGCAGAAGAGTGTTACAAAAGATCTTCTGCTTTTTAATATCAAGACATTAGCGGTTTTAATTGTTGATAAATGTTTCTAAACATAGCACGCTGTTGTTGGTAATATTCATGTTTTTCCCTATCTGGCTGGTGAGTTTGAATGGTTGGTAATGGTGCTAACCATTGCCCTAAATCACTATCTGGGTTACAAGCTATTTGTGCCAGTTTAGCGGCGCCTAAAGCGGGACCAACTTCGCCACCCTCACAATAAACTATAGTATAACCAGAGATATCGCTAATTAATTGGCGCCAATATTTACTTCTAGCTCCGCCACCAATAACAATAATTTTATTGGGTGAAATGCCGGTTTGTTTTACCACATCTATACCATCTGCTAGGCCATAACTCACACCTAATAAGATTGCTTTAGCCAAATCGACTTTATTATGTTGATAGGTTAAGCCAAAAAATACGCCTTTGGCTTCGGGGTTATTATGTGGTGTTCTCTCACCAGATAAGTAAGGTAAAAAGTAGACAGGTGGTTTATCGTCAGATGGTTGTTCCTCAATCAAACTCAATAACGTAGCAACATCTTTAATGCCTAACAATTGACATCCCCAATCAAGACATGAAGCACAACTTAACATCACTGACATCAGATGCCAGCGATTAGGTAATGCATGACAAAAGCTATGAATTGCTTGTTCAGGCTGGCTGATAAAACGATCGGTGACCGCGAAATAAACCCCTGAAGTACCTAGTGAAAGCATTGCTTGTCCAGAACGATAAAGCCCGACACCGATAGCACCTGCCGCATTATCGCCACCACCGGCAATCACTGGAATTGAATTGATATTCCAGCGTTTAGCAATATCATCAGTAACATAACCAGTTATTTGATTGCCTTCAAATAAGGCTGGCATATGTCGTCGACTTAAACCACAAGCATTTAACAATTGATCGTTCCAATCACGTTTTTCAACATCTAACCACATGCTGCCAGCAGAATCAGACATATCTGATGCATATTCGCCTGTAATTTTAAAGCGTAAATAATCCTTTGGTAACAATACTTTATCTATTTTGGCAAATATTTCTGGCTCGTGTTTTTGCACCCATTTTATTTTGGGTGCAGTAAAACCTGCCATCATCAAATTGCCAGTAATTTTTCTGGAATTTGGCACTAATTGTTCTAATTCATGACATTCAATATCACAACGACCGTCATTCCATAAAATTGCAGGCCTTAATACTTGAGATGAACTATCTAATAATACAGCGCCATGCATTTGTCCACTTAGGCCAATTGCCTTGACTTGGGTTAAGTCATGCTTATGACTAAGTTCTTGTATTGCTGAATCGGCTGCTTGCCACCACTGCTGCGGATCTTGTTCGGACCATAATGGATGAGGACGCGATACAGTGAGTGGCTTGGTATTTGACGCCACAATACGCTGTTTTTCATCCATTAAAATTACTTTGACACCGGAAGTGCCTAAATCAATACCAATATACATATCTGCCTCCATTATGCAGCTATCAGAACTATAAATATAATAGTTCTGATAGGTAAATACACAATGATTTTTTTAGCCAAAAATAGCTTTATTAACAATATTTTCTAATTGTTCTTGTGCACCGCTACGCGCTTTAGGTTGTAGATTATTTACCAGGCTATATTGAGCAATTTCTTGTAGCGACATATTCCCTTGTAAAATGTCTTTACCTAGATTTTTGTCCCAATCGGCATAACGTTCAGCTACTTTTTGATTTAATCGCTTATCTTCAATCATTTTCGCTGCACATTTTAATGATAATGCCATGGTGTCGATGGCACCAATATGGCCATGGAATGCATCGTATTTATCAATGCTTTGTCGTCTTATTTTGGCATCAAAGTTAAGTCCACCAGTGGTAAATCCGCCACTTTTTAATATTTCATACATAACCAGTGTGTTTTCCTCGACACTATTTGGAAATTGATCGGTATCCCATCCCAATTGTGGATCTCCTCGATTAGCATCAAGTGAACCAAATATATCTAAGGCAATAGCTGAAGCTACCTCATGTTGAAATGAATGGCCGGCAAGTGTTGCGTGATTCGCTTCAATATTGACCTTGATTTCTTTTTCTAAGCCGAATTGTTTTAAAAAGCCATAAATGGTTGCAACATCATAATCATATTGATGTTTGGTTGGCTCTTGTGGTTTTGGTTCAATCAATAATGCGCCATTGAAACCAATCTTGTGTTTGTTTTCGACAACTAGTTGCATAAATTTACCAAGTTGTTCACGTTCTTGGCGTAGGTTAGTATTTAATAGCGTTTCATAACCTTCCCGGCCACCCCATAATACATAATTTTGACCACCTAACTTATGAGTAGCATTCATTGCATGGACAACTTGAGTGGCCGCACAGGCAAAAACTTCTGGATCAGGATTGGTTGCCGCACCAGCGGCATATCTTGGATTTGTGAAACAGTTAGCGGTTCCCCATAATAAATTAACACCGGTTTCTTGTTGTTTTTGTAACAAGATATCCGTCATCATGGATAAATTAGAGATGTATTCTTGAATTGAATTACCTTCTGGGGCAACATCGACATCATGAAATGCATAAAAAGGAACATTCATTTTATAAAAAAATTCAAAAGCAATATCTGCTTTTGCTTTGGCATTAGCTAGTGGATCAGCCCCTTTTTGCCACGGATAATTAAATGAATTTGCACCAAACATGTCGGTGCCAGCCCAACAAAAAGTGTGCCAATAACAGATAGAAAAGCGTAAGTGCTCAGCCATTGTTTTTCCCAAAATTATCTGCTCTGGATTGTAATGCCTGAACGCGAAAGGATTATTAGTTTGTGTTCCTTCGTATTTAACTCTTTCTATTTTTTCATAATATTGACTCATAATGTACCTCTAAATACCATTAATTAACTTAAAATCTATATTTTGGTTACTAAGTTTTCTAGATAACTAAACGTTGCTAAATCAGGTAATCAATATGCATGAGTTTTAACAACAACAACAATTACTAAATTTTGTAGCGATTTTATGTTTTTTGTTTTTTGTGACGCAGATCAAATTCTATAAAGGGCTAAAAGAAGGTGAAATGATTGTTGTAGTCTGTTTGAAATTTCAGATGAAATAATTGTATGGGGGAAGAAGCTATTTCTACCATGTTAATGGTAGAAATAGTTTGATGAAATTAATGATGATCAATAAAGATGAATTTTAAAGCAAACAGTAGTGCAAAAACTATCACACAAAGATTTAATTCTTTAAATTTACCAGTAAATGTTTTCAATATCACATAAGAGATAAAGCCAAGTGCGACCCCTTCAGTAATAGCAAAAGCAAATGGCATCATTAATGCGGTAATAAATGCTGGTGTTGCATCCGTTAAATCAGACCAGTTAACTTTCATTAAACTTGATACCATTAAGATACCAACAAAAATTAGTGCACCTGATGTGGCATAAGGTGGTACTAAATGTGCTAAAGGTGATAAGAAAGTCATCATTAAAAATAATAAGCCAACCACCACTGCAGTTAAGCCAGTACGTCCACCAACTGAAATGCCTGCGGAACTTTCAATGTAAGTTAATACAGATGAAGTACCAAATAACCCACCTAGTGAAGAACTGAAACTATCAATTAATAAAGCTTGACGCATTTTAGGAAAACGACCTTTTTCGTCAGAAAGTCCTGCTTTATCAGTTAAAGCTAAAATAGTACCCGATGAATCAAACAAGCTGACAATCATTACTGAAAAGATTACTCCGAGGATACCAATATTCAGTGAACCAGCAAGGTCAACATGGCCAACAACGCTGCCAACACTCGGTGGAACTGCTGCAATTCCTTGATAACTAATATTTGGATCAAGCCATAGCGCTAGTAGGGTCACGACAAGAATAGAAACTAACACGGCAGCATGAAAATTGCGGGTAGCAAGGATAACGATAATAAAAAATCCAAGCGAACCTAATAAGACTTTTAGTGACAAAATATTGCCTAAGGTTAGTAATGTAGCTGGCGATGCGACCACAATACCCATATTTTGGAATCCCATAAAAGCAATAAATAAGCCAATACCAGCACTAATACCGGCGCGTAAACACTGTGGAATATGTTCGATTAACCAATGGCGGACTTTAAATAGTGATAATGCAAAAAAGACCAATGAGCCCCAAAATATCGCTCCCATCCCAACTTGCCAAGAATAGCCCATTACACCGCATATTCCATAAGCAAAAAAGACATTTAGCCCCATGGCAGGTGCTAAAGCAATCGGTAGATTGGCAAATAATCCCATCATAATTGTCGCAAAAGCGGTGACAACACAAGTTAGGACAAACACTGCTGATTTATCCATTCCTGTTGCAGATAAGATTGAAGGATTAACAAAGATAATATAAACCATGGTTAAAAAAGTGGTGCAACCGGCGATAAACTCGGTACCAGGGGTGGTTTTTTTCTCTTTTAATTGAAAGATTTTTTCGAATAGTGAATTCATAAATTAAAGCCCAATTTAGGTTGATAGTGATCCATTTTGATATAATTTTATATCTTTATTTTTACCGAAATAAATTTACGGTAAAAATAAAAAAGATATAAAGTGATTACTTCATATCTTTAAAAAACGTAAAAACACTGCGCTATTATTGCCAGTAATTTATTTTGGTCAAGCGTTATTCTAAATAACAAATAGCATTTTATTAGTGATCAGTCATGCTGATAACTTAGCGCTAACATAGTTTTTAGCCATTTAATGTCACACTGGATAACATGCTGATTATCAATAGATTAGTTAGCCAAAATATCTAATTTATTTTTAGTAATTTTTACTTTTAAAATCCGATGACTTTCAATCTCGGCGACTTCAAATAGATAGTCACCAATCTGTATGGTTTCACCAACATTGAGTAGATGTTGGGCTTTTTCCATCAATAATCCCGCAAGGGTATGATATTCTCGCTTATCATCAATCGGAATCGGTACAAATCTTACTAATTCTTCTACTGGGATATAGCCATTTGCAATCCAACTATCATCATCTAAACATTGGATGTCATGTTTAGCATCGATCTCTTCTTCTTCAGTTGGAAAGTCACCGGCAATGGTTTCAATAACATCGGTCACTGACACCACACCTTGCATTGATCCAAATTCATCAACCACAAAAGCAAAGTGAGTTTTGGCTTTTTTGAATTGTTCCAGTGCTACAAGTAAAGATACTGTTTCAGGAAAAATTAATGGTTGTTTGATTAATGAATTAATATCAAAGGGTTGTTTATTTTGTAAAATATCTTTTAACAGATCATTAACTTGAATGATACCTAATGGTTCATCAATTGAAGCATTATCAGTCACTACTAAACGTGAATGAGGATTGTCAAAAATTTCTTTTAATATTACTTCTCGATCATCATTGATATTGACCATATCAACATCTAATCGAGATGTCATGATACTGCTTACTGAACGTTGAGCTAACCCTAATACTCGCTCAACCATGTTTAATTCTTGATGATTAAATACTGAGGTTTTTTTATTATTATCAGATACCACATCAATGGTATGGCTATCGGGATCTTCTTCAGCATCGCCTTTAAGTAAATGTAAAATAGCTTCGGCGGTACGTTCACGTAGAGGTTTTTTGTTTAATGCTTTTCGACGGTTAAATATGGCTAGTTGATTAAAGAATTCAATCATAATCGAGAAGCCGATAGCTGCATATAAATAGCCTTTTGGAATGACAAAACCGAAACCTTCGGCAACCAAACTAAAGCCAATCATCAATAAAAAGCTTAAACATAAAATAACAATCGTTGGATGGGAGTTAACAAAATAGGCTAATGGTTTACTTGCCACCATCATAATCGCAATGGCGATACAAACTGCGATAATCATAACGGGTATATGCTCAACCATTCCCACTGCAGTAATGACTGAATCAAGTGAGAATACGGCATCAAGTACCACGATTTGCGCAACAACAGTCCAAAAATGTGAGGTTTTTTTCGGTTTGCCATCTTCGTGTGATGCACCTTCTAAACGCTCATTGAGTTCCATCGTGGCTTTAAACAGCAAAAATATTCCGCCAAGCAACATAATTAATTGCCGAGCATTGAAACTAATACCTGATATAGAAAATAGTGGGGTGGTGAGAGTAACTAACCAGCCAGTAAACATTAATAACAATATTCGGGTTATTAATGCAAAAGCAAGGCCTGTAATGCGTGCTTTATCTCGTTGTTGAGGCGGAAGTTTCTCGGCAAGAATGGCAATAAAAACAATGTTATCAATGCCAAGGACGATTTCAAGTACAACTAGAGTGGATAAACCAATCCAGATTGTAGGATCCATGATCCATTCCATATGTCAGGTGATTACCTCTAATGATCACAGCACATGCTGCTTGGTAATTCTGTCTGTAATTAGCAAAATAATCAATAAAATATTTAACTTTTTGACTATTTTATCGAAAATTGTTGATTAAAAGCCTTTATTAGGCGTAAAAATTAACTTCGCCAGAATGTCGGTGTGAATAAAACTAATAAAGTAAATATTTCTAGTCGACCAAATAACATGTCAACGACCATGACCCATTTCACTATATCACTGACATGAGCAAAATTATCACTGACACTACCAAGGCCAACGCCTAAATTATTTAGCGATGAAGCAACGATATAAAATGAGTCAGTTGCATCAATTCCTGTTGCCATAATAATAAATAAACTCACTAAAAATACTAATGCATAGGCAGAAAAGAATCCCCATACCGCTTCAATGATACGTTCTGGTACTACACGATTATTGAGTTTTAAGGTATAAATTGCATTAGGGTGAATAAGTCGTTTTAACTCTCGTGAACCTTGCATAAATAGTAGCAGTACCCGAACAACTTTTAGTCCACCACCAGTAGAACCAGCACAGCCACCAATAAACGAAGCACATAATAAAAAGATGGGTAATGACGATGGCCAAGTATTAATATCGTCGACGGTAAAGCCTACTGTTGCTGAAACAGACACGACTTGTAAAATAATTTTGTCGATACTAAGATGGCGTTGCGGCTGATAAATATAGATCACTAAAGCGCAGATAATAATTAAGATAAGCAGAATAAAGATAAACGTTCTAAACTCTTGATCGTGCCAATATACTTTAAGTGAAATGCCATTTAATGCGGCAAAATGTAGAGCAAAATTACATCCTGACAAAATGAGGAACAAGGTAACAATATAGTTAATTGTTGCACTATTAAAATAAGCTAAATTGTTATCATGGGTCGAAAAACCACCCATTGATATCGTTGAAAAGCTATGTGAAATAGCATCAAAGATATCCATTCCAGCACACCACAAACTTATTGCACATAAAGTAGTGAGTAAAATGTAAATCGACCAAAGGGTTTTTGCTGTTTCGGCAATACGTGGTCGCATTTTACTGTCTTTTTGTGGACCAGGAATTTCAGCTCGATAGAGCTGCATACCCCCGACCCCTAATAGTGGTAAAATTGCGACCGCAAGTACGATGATCCCCATACCACCTAACCATTGCAACATTTGACGATAGAAAAGTAGCGCTTTGGGTAAATGATCCAAATTGACAATAGTGGTGGCGCCAGTGGTTGTTAATCCAGAAAAAGACTCAAAAAAAGCTGTGGTTAAATTAAGATTGATATGATTATCAAATAGGAACGGGAATGCGCCAATAGTGCCTAAAACGACCCAAAATAATACCACGATGAAAAAGCCTTCTCGAGTACTTAATTCATGGCGTTGATGACGATTAGGAAACCACAATAACACACCTAAAATTAATGCTGCAAAAAATGAACGAACAAAAATAGCACCTGCGCCGTCACGATATATTAACGCCACTAGTGCAGGTATTAACATAAATACTGACAATAGTGATATTAATAAACCGATAATTCTTATAATTGAGCGCCAATGCATCATATATAGTAATCTCTATTTAAAGCCACGTGATGATTTTATAAGATCGTAAGCAGCTTGAATTTCTTGTGCTCGCTTTTTGGCTGCTTCTAACATCTCTTTTGGTAAGCCTTTGGATACCAATTTGTCTGGATGATGTTCATTCATTAATTTACGATATGCTCTTTTAATTTCAGAAATTTCAGCAGATGAATTTATTCCTAATATTTTATAAGCATTTGCTAAATCTGATTGCCTAGTACTGCTTTGGTAACCACTATAATTATGATTTTGTTGATATTGATGTTGACTGTTTTGTTGATTGTACTGATATTCTTGACGGAAATGAAAGCTTCCCATCATCATTTGAATATATATTGCCATTTGTGGCCGTGGAATGCGAAACTCATCGGCAACAATGAAAAGAATCTCCGACTCTTTGTCATCTAAATGACCATCAACTAAAGCAGCTTGAATTAATTGTTCGCAAAAGATATTTAAGACATTACGTCGATAACGATATTGGTGATATAACTCACTTAATCGTGATCGAAGTGGGTAATCACTTGCTTTACCACGATTGAATGATTCTTGGGCTAATTGACGACTTGTCGCATCAAGTTGGAGTCGATCCATAACTTGCCGAGCAAGATTAATATCATCACGAGTAACAACCCCTTTAGCTTTACTTAAATGCCCTAATACTTCAAAAACAACCGTTAAGTATAAGTTTGGATTAGATTGTGTCCTTTTCTCAGTCATTTTATTGCCAAATGCTTGGTATAGTATTGGGCCAATAAATAATCCGAGTATAAATCCCAATCCAGATTTTAATACTGAACTCAGTATTAAACCGGTAATAATGGACCAGATCAAATACATACTATTCGTTTACCTCAATTCGATCTATTTTTTGTAATCCACGTGGTAATGATGTACCTTTACGAGCACGCTCCGCTCTAAATTTTTGTAAATCAGCTGGATAAAGTGTAAGTTTGCGTTTACCAACATATAGAGTTATAGATGTTTCTGGTGTTATCAACATCATATAAGCTAGGCTATCATCGCTACCTGAGAGTGAAATAATTTTATTACCTTTACCTTTAGATAATTCTGGTAAATCTTTTACTGGGAATATCAGCATTCTGCCAGCTTTAGTAATTGATAACAGCAAGCTTTCCTCTGATAAAATCTCTATTGGTGCTAATGCATCTGCATCTTTAGATAAATTAATCACTGCTTTACCATTACGGTTGCGGGCAATTAAATCATTAAATTGACAAATAAAACCGTATCCAGCACTCGATGCAAGTAACAATTTTTGTTGTTCATTGCCTGACATCAATACATGTTCAACGGTTGCTCCAGCTGGTAATGCCAGTTTACCGGTAAGCGGTTCACCTTGTCCGCGGGCGGATGGCAACGTATTTGGCTCAATAGCGTAACTGCGACCTGTTGAGTCGATAAATACCACTGGTTGATTACTTTTACCTTTTGCTGCGGCTTTAAAACTATCACCTGCTTTATAACTTAATCCGACAGGATCGATATCATGGCCTTTAGCTGCTCTGACCCACCCCATTTCCGATAATACAATTGTAACTGGTTCAGAAGGGATTAACTCTTGTTCAGTAATTGCTTTGGCTTCACTGCGCTCGACAATTGGTGAACGACGTTCATCACCATATTTTTCAGCATCAGCTTGTAGCTCTTTTTTGATTAAATTACTTAACTTTCTTGGTGAAGCTAATAATGCTTGCAGTTGATCTCGCTCTTTAGCCAGTTCGGCTTGTTCACCTTTGATACGAATTTCTTCTAGTTTAGCTAAATGGCGGAGTTTTAATTCTAAGATAGCTTCAGCTTGTGTTTCGCTTAAGGCAAATCTCTGAATTAATTCTGCTTTTGGGTCATCTTCATGACGAATGATTTCAATTACTTCATCAATATTTAGAAAGGCAATTAATAAACCATCTAAAATATGTAGTCTTTTTAGTATTTTATCTAAGCGATAATTTAAGCGACGGGTTACGGTAATGCGTCGATATTCTAACCATTCAGTTAGGATTTCAACCAATCCTTTAACAGATGGACGATTATCTAGTCCAATCATGTTCATATTAACACGATAACTTTTTTCTAGATCAGTAGTGGCAAATAGATGGTTCATTACTTGCTCTAGATCTACACGATTAGAACGTGGCACAATAACCAGACGAGTCGGATTTTCGTGATCAGATTCGTCACGTAAGTCTTCAATTAACGGTAGTTTTTTAGCGCGCATTTGGCTAGCAATTTGCTCTAAAATTTTAGCTCCAGAAACTTGATGTGGCAGATCAGTAATAACAATGTCGCCATCTTCTTTTTTCCAAACTGCTCGCATACGTATTGAGCCGCGGCCAGTTTTATAAATTTTGGCGATATCTTCCGGAGAGGTGATTATCTCAGCTTCTGTTGGGAAGTCAGGGCCTTTTATGTGCTCCATCACTTCGCTAAGTGTTGCTTTTGGATTATCAGCTAACATAATAGCTGCATTCGCCACTTCACGAATGTTATGTGGTGGAATATCGGTTGCCATACCTACCGCAATACCGGTAGTACCGTTTAATAAGATATTCGGTAATCGAGCTGGCAACATTTTTGGCTCTTGTAATGTACCATCAAAATTGGGCGTATAGTCGACAGTACCTTGTCCTAACTCACCTAACAATAATTCGGCATATTTTGAGAGACGTGATTCGGTATAACGCATTGCAGCAAATGATTTTGGATCATCGGGTGCCCCCCAGTTTCCTTGGCCATCAACTAATGGATATCGATAAGAAAACGGTTGCGCCATTAATACCATTGCTTCATAACAGGCACTATCACCATGAGGATGGTATTTACCTAAAACGTCACCAACAGTACGGGCTGATTTTTTAAATTTTGCTTGAGCATTTAGCCCTAATTCTGACATTGCATAAACAATGCGACGTTGTACTGGTTTTAAGCCATCGCCAATAAACGGCAATGCGCGATCCATAATGACATACATTGAGTAGTTTAAATAGGCGCTTTCGGTAAATGTTCGTAGCGACTGAACTTCTACTCCGTCATGAGTTATTTCACTCATTATTGTTCCTCTAAATTATTCTGTATATTAGACATCAAGTTCAACTTGGTCACCTTTTTCTTGTAACCATTCTCGGCGATCTTCGGCACGTTTTTTCGCCAGTAACATATCCATTAATGCTATTGTTTCTTCGGCATTATCTAGTGATAACTGAACTAATCTACGGGTGTTAGGATCCATTGTGGTTTCGCGAAGTTGTAATGGATTCATTTCACCCAATCCTTTGAAACGTTGAACATTTGGCTTACCTTTTTTACGTTTAAGCTGATCTAAAATCCCTTCTTTTTCTTCTTCATCAAGGGCGTAATGAACTTCTTTGCCTAAATCGATACGATACAGTGGTGGCATGGCGACAAAAATATGTCCATGCTCAACCATGGCTCGAAAGTGACGTACAAATAGTGCGCATAGTAACGTGGCAATATGCAATCCATCTGAGTCAGCATCGGCTAAAATACAGATTTTACCGTAGCGTAATTGACTTAAATCATCACTATCAGGATCAATACCAATAGCTACTGAAATATCATGAATTTCTTGCGATCCTAATACTTCATCAGATGAGACCTCCCAAGTATTTAATATTTTACCTTTCAACGGCATAATTGCTTGATATTCACGATCTCGGGCTTGTTTAGCCGAACCGCCAGCAGAATCACCTTCGACTAAAAATAGTTCGGTACGACTTAAATCTTGTGATGCACAGTCAGCCAGTTTACCCGGTAAAGCTGGACCACTGGTTAATTTTTTACGGATGACTTTTTTGGATGCTCTTAAGCGTTTTTGAGCACTGGAAATTACCATCTCAGCAAGTAATTCGGCAATTTGTACATTTTGATTCAACCACAGGCTAAATGCATCTTTAACAATAGCTGAAACAAAAGCTGCACTTTGTCTTGATGATAAACGTTCTTTGGTCTGACCGGCAAATTGTGGTTCTTGCATTTTTACTGATAACA
The DNA here is from genome assembly GCF_002142155.1 of Gilliamella apis. Classification (GTDB taxonomy): domain Bacteria; phylum Pseudomonadota; class Gammaproteobacteria; order Enterobacterales; family Orbaceae; genus Gilliamella; species Gilliamella apis. The sequence goes on from NZ_NASD01000024.1 coordinate 16,876, forward strand.
CATAGGCACAGCGTTCCCAAATATCATCGGCGGTTAATTTTAAACCACGTGGTAATAAATTACGAAACTCACAAAATTCACGCATGGCATCAAGCAATCCTTGACGTAAACCATTGACATGGGTACCACCTTGTACAGTAGGAATTAAGTTAACGTAACTTTCAGTTAACAGTTCGCCACCTTCTGGTAACCAAAGTAATGCCCATTCAACCGCTTCTGTTTCACCTGTATGGTTACCAGTAAATGGTTGTTCCGGTAATAGTGTGTAACCACTAACTGACTCTATCAGATAATCTTTTAAACCGTCTTGATAACACCAGCGTTGCTCAGTACTGTTAATTTTGTCTTTAAAAATGATTTCCAGTCCCGGGCAAAGTACAGCTTTCGCTTTAAGCAAATGAGTTAAGCGAGGTACTGAGAAGCGAGGAGAATCAAAATATTTTTCATCAGGCCAAAAACGTACTTTTGTACCAGTATTTCGTCGGCCACAGGTGCCAATTACATGTAAATCTTCTACTTTATCACCATTTTCAAAGGCGATTTGGTAAACTTGTCCATCACGGTTTACGGTAACTTCTACTCGTTTGGATAAGGCATTGACAACAGAGATACCTACCCCATGTAAACCACCAGAAAATTGATAATTTTTGTTGGAAAACTTACCACCAGCATGTAAGCGACAAAGTAATAGTTCAATAGCCGGTACGCCTTCTTCAGGATGGATATCAACAGGCATACCTCGACCATCATCAATAACCTCAAGTGAATTGTCTTCATAAAGGGTAACTTTCACTTGGCGAGCATGACCAGCAATAGCCTCATCGACACTATTATCAATCACCTCTTGCCCTAAATGATTGGGACGAGCTGTGTCAGTATACATTCCAGGACGATGACGAACAGGATCGAGCCCTTTTAAGACCTCAATATCAACTGCATTATAAGTGGATTGTGACATAACTTTTCTGTTTATTCGATTAAATGGGCTTATTATACCAATCTTTCCTTAAGATGCATGAAATTAAATTTATAATAAAAAACAAAGCCATTTTTTTATTGATAATAATTCTTATTTCATTAATTTATTTTAAGTTAATTTCGATTTTAGTCTTTTTTCTGTTTTATAATCTTAACTATAGTATTATGATAATGACATGCCAAATATAAATAAGCGAATAGGATGAGCAAGTCAGATAATCAGATAACTCGGCGCGATTTTTTACAAAAATCATTGGCAATCGGTAGTGTGGCCGCATTAACCAATGATTTACAATTGCCTTTTGCTTATGCCGCGCCAGAGGCAGATCTTGCCAAGACCTCGGTACCTAATCCAACGAATCAAGAAAAGATTTTTTATAGTGCATGTTTAGTTAACTGTGGTAGTCGTTGCCCGTTAAAAGTACATGTTAAAAACGATATTATTACTAAAATATCTGCTGAAGATGGGATTAATGATGCGGTCTTTGGTCAACATCAAATCCGTCCTTGTCTGCGAGGACGAGCTGTGCGTTGGCGTACCTATGATCCGGAACGGCTAAAATATCCAATGCTACGAATCGGTAAACGAGGTGAAGGCAAATTCAAACGCATCTCGTGGGACGAAGCTATCGATCTATTAGCAGAAAAACTCAAATATACTATTAATCGCTATGGCAATGAAGCTATTTATTACCAATATGGTACGGGTACGACAGGGGCAAATATCTCAGGTCGTAATGCCTGTAAGCGATTTTTAAGTTGTATCGGTGGTCACCTGAATTATCATGGTGATTATTCAAGTGGACAGATCACCGCTATTCAACCTTTTATATATGGTAATGCTAAAGAGTCGTTGCTAGACCAAATCAAACATTCTGATCTAGTTGTGATGTTTGGACATAATGTTGCTGAAACTAGAATGTCGGGTGGTGGACAGGTTGCTGAGTTATATACTGCATTAGCACAAAGTAAAGCAAGGGTAATTATTATTGATCCTCGCCGTAGTGAAAGTGTCGTTGGTTTTAATGCTGAGTGGCTGCCGATTATTCCTGGTACTGACGCTGCGTTAGTCGCTGCAATCATTTATGCGTTGCTTGAAGAAGATCGTGTTGATGAGGCGATGCTTAACCAATATTGTGTGGGTTGGAATGCTGATACATTACCTGATAGTGCTCCGCCTTTTAGCGATTACAAATCTTATATTTTGGGACTAGGGCACGACAGAACCGCAAAAACGCCTGAATGGGCAGCTAAAAAAACCGGCATTCCAGCCAAACAAATTCGGCAGTTGGCATTAGATATTGTTAATGCTAAAGCAGCATGGATTTCACAAGGTTGGGGGCCACAGCGCTGGCAAAATGGTGAGCATACTACAAGGGCGATTATGATCCTACCGGTTATCACCGGTCAGTTTGGTAAGCGTGGGACTAACATTGGTACTTGGGGTGGTAGCGTAACTTATCCTGTGCCTGGCTTGAATATGGTTAACCCTGTTAAAACCAGTATTCCTTTCTTTTTATGGACGAAGGCAATTGATGAACCGTTAAGCATGACTGCGAAAAATTCTTATATAAAAGGTAAAGATAAATTAGATGTGGGTATTAAATTTATCTGGAGCTATGCTAGCAATGTTATTGGTAATCAACACTCCGATCTCAATCGGACTCACCAAATTTTACAAGACGAATCGAAATGTGAATTTATTTTAGTTTGGGATACCCATATGACTGCTTCAGCAAAATATGCTGATCTACTGTTACCGGATGTTTCATCTGTAGAGAGTAATGATTTAATCAATAATTCATATGCATCAGGTGCTTATCATTATTTTATTCGTTTGCAACGAGCAATAAAACCACTTTGGGAAAATCGTCCTGCTTATGAGGTTTTGACTGAATTGTCAGCGAAAATGGCAGTTAAAGATAAATTTACTGAAGGTCGCAGCCAAGATGATTGGATTGCTTATAGTTATGAAAAAATGCGTAAGCTCAATCCTAATTTACCGACTTTTGCCGAAACAGATGGAATGGGGATTGTTGATCGTAAATTAGCTGATAGCGATGCACAGATCGGATTAAAAGCTTTTCGCGATGATCCAATAAAAAATCCATTAAATACGCCGTCAGGTAAAATCGAAATTTATTCAGAAGTATTAGCCAAAATTGCCAATGAATGGGAGTTTGATGACGATGATAAACTTTATCCTATACCGGCATATTTACCGGCAATAGAGGGCAGTGAAGACCTGCAAACACAAGCGAAATATCCTCTACAACTAATCGGTTTTCATATCAAAGGGCATTGTCATTCAAGTTATAGTAATCTTCCGCAACTGCGAGAAGCGGTAGCTAGTAGTCTCTGGATTAATCCAATGGATGCAGAAAAAAGACAGATAAAGCATGGTCAATTGGTTGAAGTTTATAATGACCGCGGTCGACTTTACATTCCAGCTAAAGTGACACCACGGATACTGCCAGGAATTATCGCTCTTCCGCAAGGATTATGGGCCAAGACTAATGCTGCTGGCATTGATATTGGTGGTTGCATTAATCGTTTAACCTCCTTACGACCATCTGTGCTTGCTAAATCTAATCCTCAGCATACCAATTTGGTTGAAATTAAACCAATAGCAGCTATGCCGTCGGCATCTTAATCGGAAGGAGATGGTTCAAATGCAATATGGTTTTTATATTAATTCTACCAAATGTACTGGTTGCAAAACTTGCCAAGTAAGTTGTAAAGATGAAAAAGATAATGCGCTTGGTGTCCATTTCCGCCGTGTTTATGAATATGGCGGTGGTACATGGAAGCAAGTAAATGGATGTTGGCAAAATGATACATTTACCTATTATTTGTCGATCTCTTGTAATCATTGTCAAGAACCAACCTGTGTACAAGGTTGCCCAACTGGTGCTATGCATAAACGCCAAGAAGATGGGTTAGTGGTAGTAAATCAAGATGTGTGTATTGGTTGTCGTTATTGTGAAATGCGTTGCCCCTACGGAGCACCACAATATGATCATCAAAAAAAGGTCATGTCTAAATGTGATGGTTGTTATGAACGTGTAGCGCAAGGTTTAAAACCTGTATGTGTTGAGTCTTGTCCTCAACGCGCTTTAGATTTTGATGACATTAATACCTTGCGTCAACGTTATGGTGATGAGTGCGATATTGCTCCATTACCTAGTTCAGATTTAACCAAACCAAGTATTGTGATAAAGCCACATGCGCAAGCTAAAGCATCGGGTGACTCGCTTGGTAAAGTGCTTAATCCAGAGGAGGTCTAGTATGCATGAACTTCCACTGGTATTTTTTACTATATTTGGGCAATTATCCGCAGGAATGATCCTACTTAGTGGTTTGTTTTATATTGTTTATCGTTCAAAAAACAAATTGGCTATCACTCAAAAAATTAATGCAGTAGCGTTAATTTTCATGGCGATTGGTATGGCGATGGCTTCATTTCATTTAGGTCAACCATTACGAGCATTCAATGTGATTTTTGGTATCGGCCGTTCACCAATGAGTAATGAAATTTTTACCTTTGGCTTATTATTTGCTATGACATTTGCTTTTGTATTGCTTAATTATTTTGTCTTGTATCCAAATAGTACCAAATTACAAATCATCAAACCTCTGTGCCAAAAAATTAACCATATACCGCATTTAAACTATTTATTGGCGATGATATTGGTTATTTTAAGCCTATTTTTTGTTTGGACCATCGTATTAACCTATATGTTAGCAACAATAAAAACGTGGGATAGTTGTTATACCGCGATACAAATGTATACTGCGATGTTGGTATTGGGAGGAATTGCTGTTACTTGGTTAGGACTATATCGAGTAGGTTATTGCGCTTTTTTTATTGGTAGTTTACTGATTCTGCTATTAAAAATGCCTTACTTAAAGCTAATGAGTGAAATTGCTCCAGACTTAACCTCTAATCAATATTGCTGGATAATAGCCCAGTGCGCATTATTAATTATTTCTATCACATTGGTTTTATTTGCTATTTTAAGAAAGCAGCATCAGACAATGATTTATCTATTGGCTTTTATTGGCGTATTTATCGCAGAAATTTGCGGACGTATAACTTTTTATAATTTGTGGATGATAACCGTTTAATTGTGCGGTAATTGATGGTAATGGCATAATTAATTGGCTAATCAATATAGGATTGAATAATTTGGATAACCTGACTTCTATCACGTTGGCGAAATTATTAGGCGCTTTTTTTTATTATCCGCCTACCAGTAAACAAGTCACTGGTTTAATTGATGGATTATTACAGTTAGACCAGTTAGCAAATTGGCCAAACCAACAATTAGTAACTGAACAATGCCAAATCTTGATCACTCAGATACAGCATCCAGAAATAGAATATCAATTTTCACTATTATTTGAAGGGCAAGGCATTATGTCGGCGCCACCTTGGGGTTCAGTCTATTTAGATCAAGAAAAACTACTAATGGGTGAATCACAAGAACGCTATCGGGAATTTTTACAGCAGCAAGGGTTGACTCTTGATACGGGTATGAATGAGCCAGAAGATCAGTTTGGATTGATGTTAATGGCATATGCAATACTACTAGAAAAGCAGCAACTTGCTGCTGCACAGCAGTTAATGACCGAATACTTTTTAAGTTGGGCACCAATGTATTTGGATTGCTTAAAACAAAATCAAGTCAGTCTATTTTATCGAGCATTAGCGATTATTGCTGAACAATATTTGCAAATGGTATAACTCTGATTGTATAGCAAATAAAGCGCTCATTTATTTAAGCCAAAATATGCATTGATAGCTGTTGTTTGCAGCTTTTTAACGAACAGGTATAATCCGCCTATTATGATTCAGGACAATGACAACTTATGTTAGCTTATTTACAACTGATGCGATTAGACAAGCCAATTGGTTGCTTACTACTACTTTGGCCAACATTGTGGGCGATTTGGCTTGCTACATCTACGCCATCTATTCATGTTGTTGTTGTGTTTGTTGTTGGTGTGATCGTTATGCGCTCAGCTGGCTGTGTGGTTAATGATTACGCTGATCGGCATTTTGATGGTAAAGTCGAACGTACTAAGAATCGTCCTCTCGCGCGTGGCGCATTGAGCGAAAAAAATGCCTTATACACTTTATTCGTATTACTGCTGATTGCGCTTGGTTTATTGCTTACTTTGGATAAATTAACTTGGTTAATGGCTGGTTTTGCATTAATCACGGCAATGATTTATCCATTTATGAAACGTTACACACATTTACCCCAAGTGACTTTAGGCATTGCCTTTAGCTGGGGAATTCCGATGGCCTATGCGGCAACAATAGCTCAATTTCCGATAACTTGTTGGTTACTGTGTCTAGCTAATGTATGTTGGACAATAGCTTATGATACCGAATATGCTATGGTCGATCGCGATGATGATCTTAAAATAGGTATCAAATCCACAGCTATCCTATTTGGTGACTATGACAAGTTTATTATTGGATTACTGCAAATCATAACCTTAGTTTGCCTGACATTGATCGGCATAAACAATCATTTTCAGCAATTTTATTATATTGGTTTAATCATCGCCTTATTGCTATTTATCTATCAACAATGGTTAATCAAAGACCGTGATAGAAGAAATTGTTTTAAAGCGTTTATGAATAATAATTATATAGGATTGTTTATATTTATAGCGATCTTGATTAGTTAAAAACAGATTTATCATCATTATTTAACTTTCATCGCAGATATTAATCGCTTTAAACGATATATCTTAAATTGTAAATGAGTTGCTTATTAAAAAAGGAAAATGGTGGTATAGACTCCTCAATATTTTTTACAAGATTATTCTCAATTTTTTAAATTATTGAATTTAATTCACCTGCGTCATTCGGAAGATAAACACTATTGTAATATAGGTAAGGTAGGCATTTACCTACCTTTGAGGTTATTCGATTGCTATTAATAAAACAGAAATATTATTTGCAAGTTAATGGTATAGACTCCTTAATATTTTTTACATCTATACCAGCTAATTTATAGATTTTGTTCTGCTAATGTGGCTTGCACTATTCGCATGGCATCGAAGGTTTCTTTGACATCATGAACACGGATAATTTGCGCTCCTTTCATTGCTGCAATAACTGCACAAGAAACACTGCCTAACACTCGTTCTTTAGGGGGAACATTTAGTACTTGCCCGACCATTGATTTTCTTGACATGCCAACCAAAATAGGCAAATTGAAGTGATGGAATTTTTCCAGTGTCGCCAATAGACGATAGTTATGGGCTAACGTTTTGCCAAAGCCGAAGCCTGGATCAAGGATGATTTTTTCCCGAGCAATACCAGCAGTTACACATCGTTGGATATGCTCAGCAAAAAATGAATCGACTTCTTGATAGATATCTTGTTGGTAGTGAGGTGCATTTTGCATAGTTTTGGGATCACCTTGCATATGCATAATACATACTGGTAATTCAGTTTGTTGAGCTGCTTGTAATGCCCCTGGTAAAGTTAATGCCCGAATATCATTAATTAAATGTGCACCAGCTTTGGCGGCTTCTGTGATGACTTCTGGTTTTGATGTATCAACTGAAATCCAAACGTCAAAATAGCGAGCAATTTTTTCCACTAGCGGTATAACTCGATCAAGTTCTTCACTGGTTGAAACATCAGTAGCACCAGATCGAGTTGATTCTCCGCCAACATCAATAAAGGTTGCCCCAGCTTGAATCATATTATCAACTCGCCGCATAGCATCATCAAGATTGTTGTAATTACCGCCGTCAGAAAAAGAATCTGGCGTCATATTAACAATTCCCATTACTTGAGGAAAAGAGAGATCCATTACGTGATTTTGAAAACGAATTTCCATGATTTTAGGCCTTATTTTATTAATATTTTTAATGCTAATTGCACTGTTGTAATGCTGAAGTATGATTGTTAGTACTGGTTTATTATTTTACAAAATTAATTGCTGTTGGATGATAAAAAACGCGCCGAAGCGCGTTTTAGATTTAGTCGTAATTAATTTTCTGATTGAGGTGGTATATCTGTTCCCTCATTTGGTATCTCTTTTGCTGCTTGTTCATCACTTTCAGTCCAATCTTCTGGAGCAGTAATTGGTCTACGAGCAATCAAATCAGCAACTTGTTTTGCGCCAATGGTTTCGTATTTCATTAATGCATCTTTCATCGCATGAAGTACGTCCATATTTTCAGTTAAAATTTTACGTGCTCGTTCAAAGTTACGATCGATAATTTTTTTAACTTCTTCATCAATAATTCGCGCAGTTTCATCAGAGATATCTTTTGGTCGGCCATAAGATGAATTATCATCCATTTCATAAAATAACGGACCTAAACGATCAGAAAAGCCCCATTGGGTAACCATTGCTCTGGCATATTGAGTGGCAACTTTAATATCGTTTGATGCACCAGTTGAAACTTTATCAACACCATAAATCAGTTCTTCGGCAAGACGTCCACCATATAGTGTGGCGATATCACCTTCTAATTTTTCTCGGCTTTCACTAACTCGATCACCTTCAGGTAAGAAGAATGTTACTCCTAATGCTCGGCCACGCGGGATGATAGTTACTTTATGGATTGGATCATGATCAGGCATTAAATAACCGATAATGGCGTGTCCAGCCTCATGATAAGCGGTTGAGATAAGTTGCTCTTGTGTCATGGTTAACGAACGTCGTTCTGTACCCATGTTGATCTTATCTTTAGCTTCTTCAAACTCGTCCATCGTGACTAAGCGTTTGTTACGTCGAGCTGCAAATAGTGCGGCCTCATTGACTAGGTTTGCCAATTCTGCACCAGAATAACCTGGGGTACCACGAGCAAGCACCGATAAATTAACATCAGAACCAAGTGGTACTTTTTGCACATGAACAGCTAGAATTTGTTCACGACCTTTCATATCCGGTAAGCCAATTTGTACTTGGCGGTCAAAACGACCAGGACGAAGTAAGGCTGGATCTAGAATATCAACACGGTTGGTTGCAGCAATAATGATAATGCCACTATTAGCTTCGAAACCATCCATTTCAACTAACATTTGGTTAAGAGTTTGTTCGCGTTCGTCATGACCACCCATTGAGCCGGCACCACGTTTACGACCAACAGCATCGATTTCATCAATAAAGATAATACATGGTGAATGTTTACGGGCTTGTTCAAATAGATCACGGACACGTGAAGCACCGACACCAACAAACATTTCAACAAAGTCTGAACCAGAAATACTAAAGAAAGGTACATTTGCTTCACCAGCGATGGCTTTAGCTAGTAATGTTTTACCAGTACCTGGCGGTCCAACCATTAAAATACCTTTTGGAATACGACCACCAAGTTTTTGATATTTTCCAGGATCTCTTAAAAAATCGACAACTTCGGTAACTTCTTGTTTCGCTTCTTCACTGCCTGCAACATCGCTAAATTTAGTCTTAACTTGGTCAGGTGTTAACATTTTAGCTTTACTTTTACCTACCGACATTGGTCCACCTTTACCACCGCCTTGCATCTGGCGCATGATAAAGAACCAGAAACCAAGTAGTAAAATAATCGGGAACCACGAGATTAAAATGTTAACTAATAAGCTTGGTTTTTCGTCTGGGCTGCCATAGACCGCAACATCATTTAGCACCAAATTATCAACTAACTTTTCATCTAAATAAGGGATATAAGTAACATAATTATTACTCCCTTTGGTGGTAGCAACAATTTCGCGGCCATTAATATGCACTTCTTTCAGTTTGCCACCCGTTACATCCGCATTAAATTTGGTGTAATCGACTTGAGGACCGCTATTGGATATTGAGCTGAATTGACTAAAAACAGCAATCAATACGACGGCGATAACACCCCAGATCAGTAAATTCTTTACCATGTCGTTCAAAAGAAAAACCTCTCATAAAATTAATAGTTACGACTAAAATTAACCAAGTATGGTACTACAAAATTGTACGGCTGGCTACTTCATCCCCATTGCTACAATATATACTTCTCGAGACCGTGCCCGCGAGGCTTCTGGCTTGCGAATTTTGACTGTTTTAAACAGTGATCTTACTGTTTTTAGATACTCTTCAAAGCCCTCACCTTGGAATACTTTAACGATAAAACTACCATTTGGAGCAAGAACGTCTTTACACATATCTAATGCTAATTCAACTAAATACATAGCCCTAGGTATATCAACAGCGGGTTGTCCACTCATATTTGGTGCCATGTCGGACATAACAACTTGTACTTTTTCTTCACCAACTCGCTCAAGTAGGGCATTTAATACTGCTTCATCACGAAAATCACCTTGCAAAAAGTCAACGCCAACGATGGGATCCATTGGCAATAAATCACAGGCAATAATTCGCCCTTTATTTCCAATGAGGGATGCAACATATTGTGACCATCCTCCCGGTGCAGCGCCTAAATCCACCACAGTAATTCCTGGTTTAAATAATTTGTCACTCTTTTGTATTTCTTCTAATTTGAACCATGCTCTGGATCTCAGGCCTTTTTTTTGTGCTTGTTGCACAAAACGATCGTTAAAATGTTCATTAAGCCAACGAGTAGAGCTTGCTGAGCGTTTTTTGTTACTCACAGAGAATAAATCCTTAATGTAATGAGGTCACTTCAATTGATTACAAATATATATAAGGGTAGAATAGCAAAATTACAACTTAATGTGATAAAAAATTAATGAATTTATCGAATAAACAAAAACAGTATTTAAAAAGTGAAGCTCATCATTTAAAACCGATAGTGATGATTGGGGCTAATGGATTTACCGAAGGCGTGCTAGCTGAAATTGAAAATGCCTTAAATTTCCATGAGTTAATAAAAATTAAAGTATCCGCTGAAGATCGTGAAACTAAAAAGCTAATTTGTGAAGCTATCATCCGCGAAACAAAAGCTTTAGCTGTACAACAGGTGGGTTCTATTTTTACGATATACAGACCGAGTGAAGATAAAAAAATTACACTACCAAAATAAAAAATAGGGCTAATAGCCCTATTTTTTTGCAACAGTTTAATTAAATATATTCAACTTTAACAATATCAAATTCAACATCGCCACCAGGTGTTTTAATTTGTACTGTATCACCATCTTCCTTGCCAATAAGTCCACGAGCAATTGGAGAGTTAACTGAAATCAAATTCTGTTTGTAATCCGCTTCATCGTCGCCAACGATTCGGTAGGTTGTTTCTTCATCGGTATCAATATTTACTACTGTGACGGTAGCACCAAATATAATACGACCGGTATTTTTTACTTTCGTGATATCGATAATTTGTGCTTGCGACAATTTACCTTCAATTTCTTGAATACGACCTTCACAAAATCCTTGTTGCTCTCTCGCAGCATGATATTCAGCGTTTTCTTTCAAATCACCGTGTGCTCTAGCTTCAGCAATAGCGGCAGTAATTTGAGGTCTTTTTACATTTTTAAGTTCTTCAAGTTCTGCACGTAATAATTCGGCTCCCTTTACTGTCATTGGGATCTGTTTCATTTCGGTTTTTTCCTATATATAATAAATAAAAAGAATAACAAATGTTCATCTTAATCAAAAGAGAGGTAAATTATTAATTTGGTTTGTTATTCTAATGTTACAATTGGCTTTAGTTATATATTAACTTCAAAACTGGTTTAACAACAAATCATTTATAGCAAAATCAAGTGCTATTTTAGTCAAAATCGGGTATCGTAATACAATTCAACCCTTCATTATAACTATTTAGCTTATTTATGAGACGATTACGATTTAGTTTAATCATCCTCTTTTCGATTTTCTGGTTGTTAATTGTAGTTGGCTATTTTTTGTTACAGACCAATTTTGGTGCCAAAATAGTAAGCCAACAATTATCAAAGCTGGGTGCCTATTCTATTACAATTGGTAAAATAAATCATTCCTTTGCTAATTTTTATGAGTTAAGCGTTGATAATTTATTGGTAAAAAAAGATCAGCAAGAAGTAGCTAATATTGGCAAATTAATCATTGGTTTTGATAAGCAAAATTTGTGGCAGCTTCATCATTTTAACTATATCAATCTCATTGATGCCACGCTAGATGGTTCTCAAATCAGCGAATCGAATTTTACAGCAAATATGTTACGGTTGTATAACACAACCTTAAAATTTTCATTGAATAATGCTCAAGCCCCCTTGTTGTTACAACAAATTAATGGTGGTATAAAACCGTTTGATTTGCCGAGTAAACAACCATATCAATTTGATTTTACTGCCCAGCAAGTATTGTTTAAGCAAAAGGCTGTAGATAATGTGTTATTACAAGGATATTACCGTGATGGTATAACTTCAATTACTAATTTAGGTGGTAATATTGATAATGGTTTTTTTGTTAGCAAATTAAAAATGTTAGCAGATGGTAGTTTGGATATAGCACAATTAAAATTAAATAATATACATTTTAATGCCAATAATGAGACTGATTTAAATAGCTATTTGTCTGAGCTGCCAAAATTCAAATTACAAGAATTTTCAATCTTTGATAGTAATATTCAATTACCTAATTTAGTAATAGAAAAGGGTAATATGGAGATAACTAACATTGGTTATGATAATCAGTGGCAGTTACAGCAAAGTAATTTCATTATTAGTGCTGATAATGTTGTGTGGTTTGATGAAATATTTTCATCATTATTACTGCAACTATTTTGCAAAGATGATGAAGTAGACATTTTAAAAGCGGTCGCAGGGTGGAGTGATGGTAATGTCCATTTAACTGGCAACTGGAAAAACAATGCATTACATTTACAAACATTATTACTAGCTAGTATTAATTATCAGTTACCTGATGACTTAAAACAACAGTTATTACCTAATATATTCAGTCAAGTCGATATTGATCAGCTAACTGTTTTGCCAAGTACGTTAATCAGCACTAAGTCTGACTATCCATTTAATCTCACAGATTTTAATGTTTCAGGAACCAATATTAGGTTAGTGGAAGATAAAAAGTTTGGCATATATTCAGGCTCGTTATTTTTTAAAGCTAATGATGCAACAATTAATAAAATTGCGGTTAAATATCCTAATTTATCGGTGAATTTTGATAGTCAGCATCGAGCATTATTAAATTTTAGCGCATTAATTAATAGTGGTCAGCTTGATGCAACCGCAACGATAAATCCTTTGCAAACCGAGTTTGAATCATTACATATTATTGCTAAAGGGATTACTAGTGAACTGTTAAATCGATGGAAGTTAGTTGAAACTTCGCCTGAATCATCAAATTATCGTGTTGATTTACATGGTGAAATTTCACCATTTAGCCTATCTGGGACATTTTTTACCAATGATAATGAGTATTCAATTCATTCACAACATTGATTTTAATAAAATTATCCTTATATCTGTTTTGAGATTTATTTAGTTTTAAATGAGGAAACGATGTATCTAGTAAGATTAGATAAATGGTTATGGGCGGCTCGGTTTTATAAAACACGTTCCATCGCTCGTGATATGATTGATGGTGGCAAAGTCCACTATAATGGTCAACGAGCAAAACCAAGCAAAATTGTTGAAGTTGGTGCTATATTAACCCTTAGACAGGGCAATGAACAAAAAACAATTCGTGTTTTAGCTATTAGTGATCAACGTAGGCCGGCTAGAGAAGCAGAATATCTTTACCAAGAGACCTTAGAAAGCATCACCAAACGAGAAAACATTGCTGAGGCTAGAAAACTTAATGCATTAACTATGCCGCATCCTGATCGAAGACCAGATAAAAAAGAGCGGCGAACATTAATTAAATTTAAATATGATAGACAACAAGGCGACAAGAATTAATATGGATACTTTAAATCGGTTTTTATTTGATAATCATTCGGTTCGTGGTGAGATTACTCGACTTGAAAATACCTACCAAGCAATTTTAGAAAACCATACTTATCCTATAGCTGTACAAAATTTATTAGGTGAATTGTTAGTAGCAACCAGTTTATTAACCGCGACTTTAAAATTTGATGGTGATATAGCGGTACAATTACAAGGGGATGGCCCGCTGACATTAGCGGTAGTAAATGGTAACAATGAGCAGCAACTACGTGGCGTTGCACGAGTTAATGGTGAAATTGCAGATAATGCTACACTTAAAGATATGGTGGGTAACGGCTATATTGTCATTACCATAACACCTAAAAAAGGAGAGCGTTATCAAGGTATTGTTGGTCTTGAAAAAGACACTTTAATTGGTTGTATAGAAAATTACTTTATGCAATCTGAACAACTTCCTACCCGTTTATTTGTCAAAACAGGGGTTCATAATAACAAACCTATGGCAGCAGGTATTTTATTACAAGTATTACCGGCAAATGAAGATATTGAACAATCATTTGAACATCTCTGTGCATTGACGGAGACTATCACTAGCGATGAGTTATTCCAATTGCCAACTGATGAGATATTATATCGTCTTTATAATCAAGAAGAAGTTCGTTTATTTGAGACGCATGATATTGTGTTTAAGTGTGGTTGTTCACGACAACGTTGCGAAGATAGCTTAATGACATTACCAGCTAACGAAGTTGATGATATTCTCAATGAAGATGGAGGTAAGATTGATATTCATTGTGATTATTGCGGTAAACATTATTTATTCGATGCTATTGATATAGCAGAGTTAAGAAACAAGAAAAGTAATAATTATCATTGAGTTATAAAAGGGCCACTAAAGTTATAAAATTTTAGTGGCAAAGTGAAATATAGGGAATTAAACCCGTAGTTAATTTATCAAAATAATTTCAACTCACCAAATTAATATTATCGGTTTCGCATAACTTTTTTGTAAATTATCTTTACAAATAGATCGATTAATATTCTGCATACGACATCAATAAGTTATTTTTATAAGAGTATCTGTATGATTAACTAATTATGTGAATATTTTCCACAATGGCCTCATGTCCTAATACTTTCCAAGTTATATTGAAATGATATAGGGTAATCGCGTAGTTTTGTTCATGAAGACTTTTTTGTTTATAAGCTGGCCTCGGATCTTGAGAAATGACTTGTTCAATTAGTTCACTTAGTTGTGGATAATTCTGTGTTTGGCTTTGTAAAAATATGTCAGCTTTAGATGAAAATGTTACCTTAAGTTTTTGTGTTGGAAGTTGTTGAGCATAACCAGCTATTGCCTCTGGATGGCTATCACAATAAGGTAAATAGGGTTTTATATCAATTATCGGCGTACCATTTACCAGATCCAATCCACCTAGTTTTAATATCACCTGCTTGTTTTCAACAATAATATCTAGTAATTCAACGACTGAGAGCCCAATATTATTGGGTCTAAATGGTGATCTTGTTGCAAATACACCTAAACTTTTATTGCCACCTAAACGAGGTGGGCGGACGGTTAGTTTTTGTTTGCTAGTATCAATATGATGAAAGTGAAATAATAACCATATATGTGAAAACTGTTCTAATCCCTTAATACTCATGGGATCATTGAATTTATCTAGCAAATGTAGTTCACCTTCAGCTGCTGTAACAAGATTCGGTTGACGTGGTACAGCAAATTTTTCAGTATAGGGTGAGTAAATGATGCCAATTGGCTCAAATTGCGATGTCATTATTAAATTATTGTGTAATTGTTTTAAATCAGCTCCCATCGACAATAGTCGATGAGAGTAAGTTGTTCATAGTTTGCTAATTTAGGATTACCAACCACGAATTGCGCCACCTTTGAAAATTTCATCGGCTTTTTTAGCTACAGCATCAGATTGATAAGCTTTAACAAAGTTTTTAACTCTTTCATCGTCCTTATTCTCTTCACGAGAAACAATAACATTGACATATGGTGATTCTTTATCTTCAACAAAAATACCATTTCTGCTTGGGATTAAATTTGCAGGTGCAGCAAAAGTGTTATTGATTATTGCTAAATCAACTTGTGAGTCGTCTAAAGAACGTGGCAGCATTGGTGCTTCAAGTTCAACAATTTTATAGTTATATGGATTGCTGGTGATATCTAATACAGTTGGTAATAGACCTTTGGCTTTATCAACCGTTAACATTCCTTCATGTTGTAATAAGAGTAAAGCACGACCTAAATTAGTAGGGTCATTAGGTATAGCAATAGTTGAATTAGCAGGAATAAAGAATATTTCACCACGAGGTGAAGTCACTTTGACTCCTTCACCAACTTGCTCATCAGCTGCGATTGGTTTTAGTTTTTTGGAATAAGAAGCAATTGGGAAAACGAAAGTATTACCAACTACTGCTAATTTATAACCTTGTCCTTTCATTTGCTCGTCTAAATATGGTTTATGTTGAAATACATTAACATCAATTAAACCATCGTTTAAGGCTCGGTTTGGCGTAACATAATCATTAAAAATAACTAGCTCAACATCAAGATTAAATCGTTCTTTTGCTTGTTGTTGCGCTATTTCGGCTTCTTCTTGGTCTGCTCCGGCAATCACACCTACTTTTAAAGGACTAACTTTTGCTGGTTCTGCTGGTTTGTTATCAGTAGCAGTGGTTTGTTTGTTATCACAACCGGTTAAGAAAAATGCACTTACTAGTGTGGTTATTAGTGCTAATTTTTTTATAGACATAACTCTCTCCATGATTAATGATGGGTAACACGTTTAACAATAGTATTACCTAAAAATTGAATAAAAAATGTAAAAATTACTAATATATATACTACTGAATCTGTTATTGCTGGTTTATGACTGATGTATCCATACTGTATTGCAAGTTGCCCCAAGCCACCAGCACCGACAGCTCCAGCCATAGCAATATATCCAGTTAATGTGATGAGTGTAATTGTCATACTATTCACAATGACAGGTAATGATTCTGGTAATAAAACTTTATAGATAATTTGTAATGGTGTTGCCCCCATAGAGCGTGCCGCTTCTATTAAACCTTTCGGCACTTCTAATAACGCATTTTCAATCATCCGAGCAACTAATGGTGCTACACCAATACTTAATGGTACAACAGCAGCTTGTTTGCCAATAAATGTCCCCATTAACAAAGCAGTAAAAGGAAGAATCCATACAATTAATATAATAAATGGTATTGAACGAAAGAAATTCGCAGCAAATGAAATAAGGTTATTTAAAATAGTACAATCTAATATCTGCCCTTTACGTGTGGTAAAAAGCAATACACCTATAGGTAAACCAATAAGTAGACCAAAGAATACAGACAAGGAAACCATATAAATAGTGTCATCGGTAGATTGTGCTATTTTTATTATCATTGCTTCGCTAAAACCATCAAAAGAAGATACAAAAGCAATAAAATCTGACCAAAATTCAAAATGAGATAAATATAAAACTAATGATTCAAATGGTTTAAATGATGGGATAAAATCAAACATAACCTAGTACCTCAACTTTAGTGTTATTCTTTTCTAAAAACGCAATTGCCGATGCTGTACTTTTTTGTTTGCCTTTCATTTCAGTCAACATTAAACCAAATTTAACACCGCCAGCATAGTCCATTTGAGCGCTAATAATATTACTATCAACTTCAAATTCTTTAGCTATTTGAGACAGTAATGGTAAATCAACCGACACTCCTGTGAACTCCATACGAACTAGCGGATTAAGTCCTTCTTTGTGTTCCGGTGTAAGTCTAGCTAAATAATCATCTGGAATTGTAAGATGCAAAGTTGATTGAATAAATTGTCTTGCAATATCCGTTTTTGCATGTGAAAACATCTCGCCAACTGAAGATTGTTCAACTAACTCACCATTACTAATTACTGCTACTTGGTCACAAATCTGTTTAACTACATCCATCTCGTGAGTGATTAATAAAATGGTTAAGCCCAGTTTTTGGTTGATATCTTTTAATAATTCTAATATTGAACGGGTTGTTTCTGGGTCAAGAGCGCTCGTTGCCTCATCACATAATAATACTTTCGGATCACTGGCCAATGCTCTAGCAATAGCGACGCGTTGTTTTTGACCACCAGATAAATTAGCCGGATAAACATTCGCTTTTTCACTTAAACCAACAAGAGCAATAAGTTCATTTACTTTTTGTTTAATGACCGCTTTAGGGGTTCTGTTGAGTTCAAGAGGAAAGGCGATATTATCAAATACCGTTCTTGAGGAAAGTAAATTGAAATGTTGAAAAATCATGCTAATTTTTCGACGAACTTCAATTAACTTTCGATTAGATAAATGGGTGATATCTTGGTTATCAAAAAATATTTTTCCACTTGTTGGTTTTTCTAACAAGTTAACGCAACGTATTAATGTACTTTTACCTGCGCCGGATTTGCCAATCACACCATAAATTTTACCTTCTGGAACATGTAACGAAATGTCCTTTAAAGCATGAATAATGGTTTTATTTTGCTCAAATGTCTTTGAGATATGTTCTAATTTTATCATGATATATAACAACAAAAATATGAATAGATAAATATTAAGACGTCTAGACATCTAAGTCAATCAATAATATCCTATATAAAGCTAGAAAAGAAATCCATATAAAAGGAAGACGATTAAACATGAAACCAGCTATATTTTTAGATCGAGATGGGACAATTAATATAGATTATAATTATGTGCACACTATTGATAAATTTCACTTTATTGATGGTGTGATTGATGCAATGCAAGAATTGAAAAAGATGGGTTTTCTATTAGTTATTACCACTAATCAATCAGGTATTGCTAGAAATAAATTTACTCAAGAGCAGTTTGATACCTTAACTGAATGGATGGATTGGTCACTACAAGATCGTGGTGTTGATTTAGATGGTGTCTATTATTGTCCTCATGATCCACTAGTGGATGAATGTGAATGTCGCAAACCAAGTCCTGGTATGATTCAATCTGCAGCTAAAGAACTCAATATCGATATTGCAAATTCTTATATGGTTGGTGATAGGGTTTCTGACTTGTTATCAGGAAAACGGGCTGGGGTTAAAAAAACAGTATTAGTTAAAACTGGTGATGAAATAACTGAAGAGGCGTTAGCACAAGCAGATTGGTTAATTGATAGTTTAGCTGATTTACCAAAAAAGATTAAAGCAGGATTATAATAAAACTATAGCGTTTAATTTAAATGCTGTATATTTTTAATGATGGATGATGTGATTGTTAATCAATAAAATAGTACATTAATTTATAATACAACTATATTTGCTATTCTATTTATGATGAGAGAATATCGAAAAGAATAAAAAGTACGACTATATAGCTGAATGTATAAAAGCAAATAGCTATGGCTCTCGGATAGTTATTTTAAAGATAGTTATTTTAAATTTTGTAGTTTGATTTTTCTTTTATTAAAGAATCTAATCGTAGAATAATGATTGAAAAGGTAAAATTGCTACAAAAGGTATCGTTTTAGTTTGTTTTTAGCTCATCTTGCGTAAAAAAAAGACAAACAAAAATAAATTTGCAATAATCACTTGCCAAAAAAAAAGAAGTGCCTATAATGCGCATCCACTGACACGGCGTCAGCGACAAGCAGACAAGGGTCGTGTTAGTGAGCAAGGTCAAAAATTTTAAAAAAAGATCTTGACGAATAAAAAGGTGTAGCGTAGTATACGCAGCCCTTGAGACAGCAAACTGAAACAAGAAATTGTGAAGTAAATTAAAATGCTGTCAGCTCTTTAAAAAGAAGAAACAGACAATCTGTGTGGGCACTTACGAGACAAAAAATTAAAAGTCTACGGACTCAAAAAATTAAGTCTTGATAAGTGACACTGAAGATTCATTTGAATTATGTCAGAGACAGTTATTGAGCATCAAACTTTAAATTGAAGAGTTTGATCATGGCTCAGATTGAACGCTGGCGGCAGGCTTA
>NZ_NASD01000025.1 GCF_002142155.1 Gilliamella apis
TAAGCCTAATGGCATAAAATTTATCCATTCGTATAAATATGCTATAAAAGTATAGTGATTGGAAAAAACCATGCAACTTTTTTTGATGGTTTAATTGTTAACTTTTGTAAAGAAGAATACTGCTAGCCCGAAAACAGCATCGGTTATTTGTTGTTTATTAGAAATAATATCCCCTTTATCCCTCTCTTAAAAAATCACCATTTTTAATATTAATAATTTGCAGATTAGGTTTTTGATTTTGACAATTTTATAATCGTTTTTAGAAGGTATTTTGCGTTTTAAAAACCCCGTTCCTCAATTTTTTTGGTTCGCTGAGTTTCGGACGTTTTGTTGTTTGGTGGTTATTTCTATACGGTGATTACGTCCGAGTTAAGAGGGTTGCCGCGAACCCTCTTTACAATCTCCCGCGGCGACTACGCAAGTGGTCACTGCGTGACTGCCTTCCGCCTTCGTTCGCTCTTAACGCACCGGCTGTGATTTGTTCCTGACAAAGCACAGCCTTGGCAAACATCCCTGTTTGCCATGCTAACCTCTCTCAGTTGTCAGCACATTGCGAATGTCGCTAAATGAGAAGCATCAAACTGATTGATAAAAATATACTTTAATTATTGGAACTAGCTGATGTTATAACTAACGTTAGCGATTTATTGGATGGATTTTGGCTTTAAAAACCCCTCTCCTCAAAATTTTTGGTTGTTTGAATTTCGGACGTTTGCAGTTTTGCGGTTATTTTTATACGGTGATTACGTCCGAGTTAAGAGGGTTGGCGCGAACCCTCTTTACAATCTCCCGCGGCGACCACGCAAGTGGTCACGATGTGACTGCCTTCCGCCTTCGTTCGCTTTTAACGCCCTCTTCGTCAGCGCCATTGCCTTGGCAGGGCAATGATTGTTTAACGTTCTAACGTGATTTTTCTTATATCTAGCTCTTTAGTTCAAGAACTAAGAAATAAGCACTAAGGATAAACGCAAACCCCATCAAGCCCAGCGTCGGCGTTCGAACTGAGCATCTCAGAAGCGCGCATTATTTCACCATGTTCCCCATTAACGGAGAACTGGGTATTACCAGTTGCATCACTCGTCCAAAAGTATATGGAGCGGAAAAAGGCATCACTGTAATGGTTTCTCATGCTCCCCCACTCCGTGAAAAACCCTGCTCCAATTTGACGCTGGTAACCATTACCTGATGACGATGGTGTAGCGCCAACGGCACCTCGACAATAATGAACTGCATCATTACAAGTCGCATTAGTTAAATCCTTAACCGCAGGCACCCGATAATCACCAATTTTTGTACACCACGATGATACACTTGAATATTTGTACTTACTCGTACCACGGCTAACGAACCACTGCTTTAACACAAAACCATACTTGACCACCGCATTACCACTGCTATCACGACCAACTAACTCAAATGTCTGCGGCAAAGAGGGTCTTTCGATTTCATCTGGATTATCTGAACTCTGTTGCTTAGAGTCTGTAACGGCAGGACCAGTTAGGGTGATACGAACACTGGTCTTTGTTGAATTGGTCATTGTCGCCTTAATACCGCCATGCGAAACAGGCGCCCAAGATAAGTCCTGATTATTACCACCTATCTCTAAATCAAAATATAAATTATGAGCACCAGTAGTTGGGAAGTTTAAACCATAAGACGATGGCGTAAATGACTGAGGAATAAAACCTTTATACTCCGTCCATATGTTAGCAGGACCGGCATAAAATCCATAACCCCAAAACAAGTTAGGTTTAACATAACAGATCACTGGCGCTGCTTTAGGATTAATATAATAAGTGGCAGTCCTTGGCTCAAAACGACTTTCATTAGGTATACCATAACGTGTTGTTAATGTACCTTCACTATTAGATAAGGTTAATTTATATGGTGCGTTACAAATATCCAGCTCTTCATTACGAGCAACAGAATCATAATTTTTATCAATAATGGATAACCTTAAACGACCGGTAGCGGTAATACCATTAACTCCTTCTCCATCACCATCATCATCCCCCCAATAATTATAAGGTGTGCCAATAAGTGAACTTAATGCAATAGAATCAGTGTCTGTTGGCATTAACATACCAATATCAGCAAAACTCTGACCAGCAACAGGTAAAATGATAGGATTGTCACTTGAATTAGTAGTTTTAGGAGTGAATGTTCTACCATCGGAAAGAGATATTCTAAGCAGAGCTTCGGTATTTGTCACCCGAGTAAGACCACCATCA
Organism: Gilliamella apis; assembly: GCF_002142155.1. Lineage (GTDB taxonomy): Bacteria > Pseudomonadota > Gammaproteobacteria > Enterobacterales > Orbaceae > Gilliamella > Gilliamella apis. Next base: position 2,232 of record NZ_NASD01000025.1, read on the forward strand.
AAGGTTAAATATGGGGCTGAGCCATAAATAATATTGGTCGTTTTAGTGGTTAATGCATAATTAGAAAAAGAGATAGACTGTAAAACAACCAAGGTTAATACCAAAACCATCGGCCGAGATAAAAAGGCTAAATTAAGAAATTTTGAAAAATTTTGCTGAATTTGTTGAAAAAATAAACTGTGATTAAATAATAAACGGTGTGAGCTTAACTTTAGAAAGGTTAAATTATGGGTTGGGCAGGTTTGGTGTTTGGTGTTTGGTGTTGTAAATTATAACACATATCCGACATTCCTGTCAATTAAATTAATGATTTATTTACAATTTTATACTAAAAAGTATAAAATCTATCCATTTATATAAATATAGTGGAAAATTATAGTAATTGAAAAAACTCGATGCAACTTATTTTAACTGTTTAATTGTTAACATTTGTAAAGAAGAACAGTAATAGCTCGAAAAGAGCATCGATTATTTGCTGTTTATTAGAAATAATATACCCTTTATCCCCTCTTAAAAAATCACCATTTTTAACCTACTCAATAAGCAGTGTACTTCTTGATGTTACCCATGCCACCACTTATATATTTCTTACTACCTACACGGTAGTGAACAAGAGAATTTGGTAACGGATGGATAAATGAATTTTCTAAACTACCTACACGGTAGTGAACTAGGCGAGTTATCTTACGGTGACCAAATCAATTTTCTAAACTACCTACACGGTAGTGAACGCATTGCTATACCAGCGCTAGCGGACAGTGCATTTCTAAACTACCTACACGGTAGTGAACAAACAATTTGAAAACAAATATTGGCGTAACGATTTCTAAACTACCTACACGGTAGTGAACTTTTGAATTATTTTTGAATTATTTTTTTGGTATTTCTAAACTACCTACACGGTAGTGAACCGATAGCAGCGAAAATCTCGCCCGGGCAGCGTTTTCTAAACTACCTACACGGTAGTGAACTAGAATCCAATATACTATAAATGCAGTTGGTAAAAAGGCAAAGCGCAATTTTACTATTAAAAACCCTTTTTTTAAGCGGTTTTTCAACATATTGATTTTTAAAAATTTTATTTTAAGTCAAAAAAAAGGGTTAGCAATAAGTAGGAATTTAATTTTCAAAAACCCCTCTCCTCAAATTTTTTAGTTGTTTGAGTTTCGGACGTTTGTTGTTTTGTGGTTATTTTTATACGGTGATTACGTCCGAGTTAAGAGGGTTGGCGCCAACCCTCTTTACAATCTCCCGCGGCGACCACGCAAGTGGTCACTGCGTGACTGCCCTCCGTCTTCGTTCGCTTTTAACGCTCCTTGCCAAACATCCCTGTTTGCCATGCTAACCTCACTCAGTTGTCAGCACATTGCGAATGTCGCACCACAAAATCGATTTTATCGCCAACTTCGTCAGCATCAACGCCATTGCCTTAGCAGGGCAATGATTGTTTAACGCCCTAATGTTATTTTTCTTATCCTCAGCTTTAATATCTAAGAACTAAGAAATAATAGCTAAGGATAGACACAGAGTTCGCCATGTTTGTTGTTGATATCCCCTTGCTCGGTAGCTATATAACCATCCGCCGAGTAAACATAAAAAAACTTTTGAGTACTACCCCCCTTCCTATCTTGCGTCCAATAATCAAAAAGAACTCCCCCAGGGATTCTGTCGTAGCAGGGAAAGTTGGCACCCCTGTATTTGCACATATTCCCCCATTCCGAGAACAATCCTCCACCAATGTGACGACGGGCAAAATTATCAGGTGACGAAGGCGTTGCCTCTACTAGACCGTTACAAGTGACTTCTAAATTACCATGAAATGCCCGACAAGACGCATTAGTTAAATCCTTGACATTTGGGAGACGATATCCTCCAATCTTATTACACCAAGATTCCACACTAGAATAGTTACCTGTATAATCACCACGATTAACAAACCACTGCTTTAACTCAAATCCATATTTGACCACCGCATTACCACTGCTATCACGACCGACTAACTCAAACACCTGAGGTAAAGAGGGTCTGTCTATTTGACCTGGATTATCTGAACTCCATTGCGATGGTGTAGCAACAGGACCAGTTAGGGTGACTCGAACCATCCCCCTGTAGTATGATGTATCGGTCATCGTCGCCGTAATACCACCATGAGAAACCGGCGCCCAAGATAAGGCCTGACTAACACCACCAATATCTAAATCAAAATACAGACCATTAGCACCAGTAGTCGGGAAGTTTAAACCATAAGACGACGGTGTAAATGACTGGGTTAGAAAACCCTTACCATATTCCCAAACGGCAGCAGAAATACGTCCACCCCCTTCTAAGTTAGGTCTTGCATAACAAATCGCTGGCGATGATATATTAGGATTAATATAATAAGTGGCATTACCTGCCGTAAAACGACTTTCATTAGGTACCCCATAACGTGTTGTTAATCTACCTTCACTATTTGATAAGGTTAATTTATATGGCGCTTTACAAATAGTCAGCACTTCATTACGGGCAACACGATTATTGTCTTTATCAACAATCGATAAATTTAAACTACCGGTAGCGGTGACACCATTAACTCCCTGACCATCTCCATCATCATCCCCCCAATAATTATAAGGTGTGCCAATAAGTGAACTTAATGCAATAGAATTAGTATCCGTTGGTACTAACATACCAATATCTGCAAAACTCTGACCAGCAACAGGTAAAACGATAGGATTGTCTAAACTTGAATTATTGGTTGTCGGAGTAAATGTTCTACCATCAGAAAGGGATATCCCGAGTAGCGCTTCGGTATTTGTGACCCGGGTACGACCTCCATCAAAGGTTAAATAAGGTGCTGAGCCATAAATAATATTGGTCGTTTTAGTGGTTAATGCATAATTAGAAAAAGAGATAGATTGTAAAATAACTACGGTTAAAACCAAAACCATCGGCCGAGATAAACAGACTAAACCAAGAAATTTTGAAAAATTTTGCCGGAATTTCGGAAATTGCGGAAATAATAAACTGCGGTTAAATAATAAACGGTGTGAGCTTAACTTTAGAAAGATGAAATTATAGGTTGGGCAGGTTGTGTGTTGTGTGTTGTGTGTTGAAAATTATAATCCATATCAGATATCCTTGTCAATCCAATTTTATGATTTATTTAAAATTTTAAGCTTAATAGCATAAAATTTATCCATTCGTATAAATATGCTATAAAAGTATAGTGATTGCAAAAAACCATGCAACTTTTTTTGATGGTTTAATTGTTAACTTTTGTAAAGATTAATGTAATATTACCGCTTAATTACTCGCTTAAAACCGATTTCGGGGAAACTTGGGCGGGATTTTTTGGCTTTAAAAACCCCGTTCCTCAAAATTTTTTGGTTGTTTGAGTTTCGGACGTTTTGTTGTTTTGTGGTTGTTTCTATACGGTGATTACGTCCGAGTTAAGAGGGTTGGCGCGAACCCTCTTTACAATCTCCCGCGGCGACCACGCAAGTGGTCACGATGTGACTGCCTTCCGCCTTCGTTCGGTCTTAACGCACCGGCTGTGATTTGTTCCTGACAAAGCACCGCCTTGGCAAACATCCCTGTTTGCCATGCTAACCTCTCTCAGTTGTCAGCACATTGCGAATGTCGCTAAATTAAATACACCAAACTTATTTGCCAAAATAAACTCTTATGTTTATAGCAAGCTAATTTTAGTTTTAAAACCAATTTCGGAGAAACTTTAGGGGGATTTTTTGGCTTTAAAAACCCCGTTCCTCAAAATTTTTAGTTTTTTATTTTTTAGTTGTTTGAGTTTCGGACGTTTTGTTGTTTTGCGGTTGTTTCTATACGGTGATTACGTCCGAGTTAAGAGGGTTGGCGCGAACCCTCTTTACAATCTCCCGCGGCGACCACGCAAGTGGTCACGATGTGACTGCCTTCCGCCTTCGTTCGCTTTTAACGCTCCTTGCCAAACATCCCTGTTTGCCATGCTAACCTCTCTCAGTTGTCAGCACATTGCGGATGTCGCTAAATAAGAAGCACTAAACTAATTTATAAAAATAAACGTTTATTATCAGTAATAGCTGATGTTATAACTAACGTTAGCGATTTATTGGCGGGATTTTAGGCTTTAAAAACCCCTTTCCTCAAAATTTTTTTTGAAAATAATCGCAGTATTTATCCTGAATTTACTTTAAAAACTAGCTTTATCATATTTCGATAAACTAATTGGTTAAAGTCAATTTTTGATACTTGGGTCATCGACATGTAATTGGAATAGTTTTGAGATTAAAACCTGCTTCTTTATAAGCTTTATATCTTTCCCTAGCTAACGATTTTTGTTGGTCATCGACAGGAACAAAATCGATAATATCACGATAAACACCGGCAAATTCGGGAAATTGTTGTTGTAGGTTTATTAATAAATGTCGTGCACCACTACTACGCTTTTGTGGCCAGCAGATTTCAACTGGCGATCCACCTTTTAATCCCTCACCAGCAAGGTTATGTGGAACAAAATCATCGCTATCAAGTTGCCATAAATATTCATCAATTCGCTCAGCTTGCGCTTGATCTTGGCAAGCAACCAGCACACGCTGTTTGCTGTGCCATGCTTCGACAATTTTTTCGCAGGCTAACTTTTCTTGAAATAATACCCCAGCATCATTAGCTGGGGTTGGGTTTTCTAGTAAATAGAAAATCACTTTTTTCATGATGTTTATCTACTTATTTTTGATCAAGTAAGTATTGAATTAACATCGCAACTGGTCGGCCAGTTGCACCTTTGTTGGCACCTGATTTCCAAGCTGTACCAGCTATATCAAGATGTGCCCATTGATATTTTTCAGTAAAGCGAGATAAGAAACAAGCAGCAGTAATTGTACCGCCATCTCGACCACCAGCATTAACAATATCAGCGCAAGTCGATTTGATTTGTTCTTGGAAATCACTATCTATTGGTAAAGACCATGCTTTATCACCGGCTTTATTTGATGAGTTAACAAGTTGTTCCACCAATTGTGGATTGTTACCCATTACCCCTGTGTAATGATGACCAAGAGCCACAATACAAGCACCGGTTAATGTCGCAATATCAATGACAGTTTTTGGTTTGAAGCGTTCAACATAGGTTAAGGTATCACATAAGACTAAACGGCCTTCAGCATCAGTGTTAATTACTTCAACAGTAATACCTGACATGGTCGTTAAAATATCACCTGGGCGATAAGCATTACCATCGGGCATATTTTCACAACCAGCCATTACACCGACGACGTTGATTGGCAATTTGAGCTCGGCAACTGCTTGCATTACGCCAAAGACAGTGGCAGCACCGCACATATCATACTTCATTTCGTCCATACCAGCAGAAGGTTTAATAGATATACCGCCTGAATCGAAGGTTAATCCTTTACCAACTAAGACATAAGGCTGGGCCTTTTTATCTTTAGCGCCATGGTATTCAATCACCGTCATAATTGATTCATTGGCAGATCCTCGCCCTACAGCTAAATAAGCATTCATGTTGAGTTTGGCTAGTTCTTTCTCACCTAAACAAGTAACTTTTAAGTTGATATATTGTTTGCCTAAGCTTTCACCCTCCTCCGCTAAATATTTGGCATTACAGACGTTAGATGGCATGTTGGCAATGTTTTTAGTACTGGTAATAGCATCAGCAATAATTTGCCCTTGGAATAATTGACTTTCAACTTGGTTGATCGTCTGTTTATCGCTATAAAGTAAAGTTATTTTTTGTAAACTTGGTTGTTTTGATTTTGTTGATTTGAATTGGTCAAAACTGTAGGTTAATTCGCTAGTAATTTGAGGCAACTGCTTAGCGATTTCACCACTAATTGCTGGATTGAGAGTTAGAATATCCCAACAAATGTTTTTAACTTTTTTGGTAGTTAGCTCTTTAATAGTAGCTTGAATCACTTTTTTGGCGGAATTTAAATCAAAACTTTTCGCTTCACCACATCCTACAACTAATATTTTTTGTTTGGTAGCATTGGCTGATGAATATAAAAATGTGGTTTTACCTAACTCACCACTAATATCACCTGATTTTATCAATTGGCTAATCAAACCATTATTTACGTTATCTATCTCTTTGATTAAATTAGATTGTGTTTTGCCTGATTGGACAGTAATAACTAAACATTCTTCTTTTTGTTTAGTTATAACAAGGCTATTTTTGATTGCGTATTGCATAGGGTTCTCTTGTAAGATATTGAATGTGAATAGTAACATTTTATCGGTTCATTAAACGATAGCAACAAAAAGATAACGAAATAGTGCAAATCGGATTATAATAGTGGGATTTGATAAGACGGATAGATAGGTAAAAACGTGATAATTCGCCGATATTTAATTAAAGAGACAATGAAAACTCAAGGAGCAATATTGTTTATATTATTGCTGATTTTCTTTTCTCAAAAATTAATAAAAATTTTATCCAGCGCAATCGATGGTAGCATTCCTCGAGATTTGATTATGCCATTATTAGTGTTAGGTGTATCAAATATGGCTGATCTTATCTTGCCGTTAAGTCTTTTTTTAGGTGTGCTTGTTACCTTTGGCCGGCTTTATTCTGATAGCGAGATGGTCGCGATGCATGCTTGTGGTGTAAAAAAGAGACTTAACTATCAAGTTGTATTTTTACTTTGTGTAATGACATGTACGTTAACAGCACTGAATAGTCTTTGGTTTGGTCCTTGGTCAAGCGTAAAACAAGATCAATTAGTTGAGAATGCAAAAATTAATCCAAGTTTAGCCGGCCTACTTGCAGGACAATTTCAACAAACACCGGATGGCAATTCAGTCATTTATATTGGCAATGTCGATAACAATAAGTTAGACAATGTATTTATTGCCCAGATCAATCCTAGAAATAATCAGCGCCCTTCTATCATTATTGCCAATAAAGGAAAAACAGCCGAAGATGCCGATGGTAATCAAATTATTACCCTTGAAGATGCTAATCGTTATGAAGGTACTGCCCAGCTAAAAGATTTTCGTATATCAAATTTTCATAACTATTTGGGGATCATAAAACCTAAAGAGTTAGATACAAATGTTGATGATGATAAAGCTGATGTGCAACAATTAGGGTTATTTGAATTACTGCAGAATCCTAGTGCGAAAACCCGAGCAGAATTTTATTGGCGCTTGACGCTAATTATTTCGGTTCCTTTAATGGCTTTTTTAGTCATCCCATTAAGTGTTTCAAATCCTAGGCAAGGTAGACTGGCACAGATTTTACCAGCACTATTACTTTATCTAGTCTATTTTTTACTTTCTAGTTCGATTAGAGCTAATGCCGGCAAAGGCCGACTAGATCCTGCTTTGTGGTTTTATCTCATTAATATGGGTTATTTTATTCTAGCTTTAATCTTAAATTGTTGGGATAACTTATTTATGCGTAAACTTCGTTTAAAATATAGTGCATTATAAGGGGAAAACGATGTTTTCGATTTTAGACCGTTATATTGGTAAAACTATTTTAAATACTATTGGAATTTGCTTATTTTTGTTAATTAGTCTTTCCGGTATTATTCGTTTTATAGATCAACTCAGAAAAATAAAAGAAGATTATGATGCATTTTCCGTTGGTTTCTATTCTCTACTTATGGTGCCTAAAGATTTGGAAGTATTTTTTCCTATGGCTGCTCTATTAGGAGGTTTAATCGGTTTAGGCATATTAGCCTCACGCAGTGAGCTCATTGTCATGGAGACATCGGGCTTTAGTCGCTTTAAAATTGCTTTAGCCGTCATGAAAACTGCCTTACCTTTAGTTATTTTAACTATGGCCATTGGCGAATGGGTTGCACCAATTAGTGAGCAAACGGCTCGTAATATGCGTTCAGAAAGACTTTATGGTAATTCATTATTAGCTCGGCAAGGTAGTTTATGGGCTAAAGATGGTAATGACTATGTCTATATTGGTCATGTTGATAATGACAGTTCAATATCTAATATTGATATTTATAGCGTAGATAAAAATAAACTGCTTTCGATCACCCATGCTAACAGAGGTGTCTTTGAAAATAATATTTGGACTCTGTCAGAAATTGAAAAAAATGACTTAACCAATCCCGAACAAATAACGAGTATCAATTCGTTAACAATGCAATGGAAAACCAATATTACTCCCGATAAATTAAGTATTGTCGCCTTTGATCCAGACTCTTTATCTGCATCTGGTTTATACCAATATTCGCAGTATTTGAAAGATTCTGGGCAAGATACCAAATATTATGACCTATTGTTTTGGAAAAAACTGATTAAGCCTGTGTCAGTAGCGGTGATGTTACTTTTGGCTTTATCTTTCATTTTTGGCCCATTACGTAGTGTTTCGATGGGTGTTAGAGTGATTATTGGTATTAGTTTTGGATTTATTTTCTATATTGCCGATAATCTTTTTGCTCAAGTCAGTATTGTAATGGGGATCTATCCTATTGTAGGTTCAATGCTAACCAGCTTAGTATTTTTATTAATTAGCTATATTTTATTTAAGCGCAAGAATTAGCTTATTTATGAAAATTATCATTGCTGATTAAAAATGGTATTGGCATATACGATGATCTGATATATGCCAATATTATCTTTCATATCAATCAAATAAAACGTTCTCAACAAATATAGAAAAATCTACTCATATATTTGTTAATTTTAAGTAGCGATTCATTAAATTAATTTAGTTAAATAACCTTAAATATTCACCATAACCCTGCGTTTCAAGTTCTTCTTTTGGGATAAATTTCAATGCAGCAGAATTAATACAATAACGTAATCCACCTAACGCTGCAGGGCCATCAGTGAATACATGACCAAGATGGGAGTCAGCCTCTGATGAACGCACTTCTATCCGGTTCATGCCGTGACTGTTATCTTCTTTTTCTATAATTTGTTGCTGATTAATCGGTTTAGAAAAACTGGGCCAACCACAGCCAGAATCAAACTTATCTAATGACGTGAATAGAGGTTCCCCTGAGACAATATCAACATAGATACCTTCCCGATGGTTGGCATTGTATTGGTTGTCAAATGGGGGCTCAGTGCCATTTTGTTGAGTAACATGATATTGCATAGGTGTTAATGCTGCTATAGCCTTATCTTTCATTGATTTATTCATGATTTATCTGCCTCACGTTACGTTATAGATGCTATTAATATTAGTAATTTTAAATTTACGTTAATCATTACTGCTCAACATTGATTGTAGTACTTTATCTTTAAGCCAAAAATAATGATACAACGCACCTAATATATGAATAATAACCAATATTGCTAAAGCGTAAGCAGTGATTAGATGCATTGAATGAAACATTTGATGTATTGAATTTGGCATAGCTATAGCCGGAACAGATATTAGACCAAAGACATTTAAATCTCGGCCACTCATCAAATAACCAGATAGCGGTACAATAAGCAGTAAAATATAGATGAATCCTTGAGTAGATTTAGACAATATCCGTTGTAGTTTTTGTTCTTTAGGTAAAACATCAGGTACACCTTGGTCTCGAATTACTATTATTCGCCATATCATTAATAGCAAAACAACAACGCCCAAAGATTTATGCAATAAATAAACAATTGGCATACCACCTAAAATATTCGACATTGTCACTTTAGCTAAAAGCAATAAAGTAACAATCACGATTAACAAGGCTGATGACCAATGGATCCATTTTTGTTTACTGCTATACTGCGGATAACTTTGCATTGCTTACTCACTTTTTGTTGCTGGCTTATCTTGCCAATTGTCAGCAATAAAATTGGCTCGTCCAGATAAGCGATAATAACGATTGTAATGTTCGGGTTGTTTTTTATAGTAATCTTGGTGGTAATCTTCAGCTGGATAAAATATTGTTGCCGGCTCTATAGCAACATTAATTGGATGATTAAATCGTTTACTTTCTTCTAATGCTTGTTTAGATGCGATTGCTTGCTGCTGTTGAAATTTATTATGATAAAAAATTACAGGTCGATAAGAATCTCCCCGATCAGCAAACTGTCCTTGTGAATCAGTTGGATCTATTTGTTGCCAAAAAATGTCGAGTAATTTTTTATAGCTGATCATAGTTGGGTCAAAGGTTATCTGTACCGCTTCAGTATGGCCAGTATTGCCTTGGCAAACTTGTTGATAAGTGGGATTTACCGTGTGGCCTCCCGTATACCCAGAAATCACACTAATCACACCTTCATATTTGTCGAAAGGTTTTACCATACACCAAAAACAACCACCGGCAAATGTTGCTTGTTCATATTGTTGCATAAAAACCTCCAATTAAATGATATTAATAGAAATGATCTTTATTTTAAAACACAACACTTACTTTTGCTTGCTAGATATGCGGTTATATTACTTGAAACTGGTCAAATAATCACCATATTATTAATCTAATGTAATTGTTTAGGAGGTGAAATAATGGCTAGTGGCTGGGCATCTGATGATGCTGTTAACCAACAAATCGAAAGCACAATTATTGATGCTATTGAACTTGCCAGACGCCAACTAAAACACGATAAACCAAGTGCTGATTTTTGTGTTGAATGTGGCGATGCTATTGCAAAAGCAAGACAACTTGCTTTGCCTGGTGTGCAATACTGTGTTAATTGCCAACAAGAAATGGATAAGCAATTGGCTAAGTCGGCAATCTTATATAACCGTCGTGGCAGTAAAGATAGTCAACTTCGATAATCTATCTGTTGATGGGAGGGAGAGAATGGTCCCTCCCTTTATTATTGTTTACTGTTATTAATTATTTTTTATTATCATGTTCAGCTTTACGCACTTCATCATAGGGATAAACTAATAATTTATCGTCAAACCATTCAGCACAAAAGATCTCGTTGATATCTTTATATCCTTGTTTTTTAATTTCATGCTTAAGCCAAGTTTCATTTTTATGTAATTGTTCAAGATTATCCTGACTAATTGCCCCATTTTCAATCACTAATACCGCTATATCTTTATCGCCTTTTTTGATAATAGTTAATGAGCCATTTAATTCGTACCAAACTTGTTTTAATTCACTAAAAGCACAAATGCCTTGAATGTTAACCAATGTTTCGAAATCTCTAACCGGTAGATTTGCTTTAATAAAATTTTCAGAGAGTAGATGGCCATTTTTAACTAGTTGTATTGGCTCACCGTCGATGGCATCGCGTAATTTTGAGTTTTTAGATTTGATGAATCGAACTAAAATAAGCAGTCCTGCCCAAATTGCCACGGCGCCAGCTGATTCCCACGCTGAAACATTAGCATTGAGTAACGTTCCCCCTACCAACGCACCAATAACCATGCTACCAACTTGATCTAATTGCGACATTGGCGCTATTTGGCTTTTACCTGATAATTTAACGTAAATCAGTAAAATAATAAGTGCAACTAAGAATTTTGGTGCCATTTCGAGTAAATACATTACTAACCTCCTAGTGTCGATCTAATTTAAACGACCAATGTTTTTGGCGTAATTGGATCAATAACAGTTAACAAGATGTATCAGGAACTAAATTTTTATTTATTTGAAACAAACGACAAATTGTTTTTTAATAGTGAGATATATATGAGAGCAGTGCTATTCTACTCTAAAAAGGAATTTAAAAAAATGATACTTGCAATAGATGTTTACTATTTAGATGATAAAGCGAAAACGGTCGGTATTTTGTTTGAGCAATTTACTGATAGTATTAAGGAGATAAAATCCGTTATCACTGATTACCAATCAAATGTTGCCCCATATCAATCAGGCCAATTTTATCAACGTGAATTACCTTGTATATTAGCGTTATTGTCTCAGGTCGATCTCAATACAATTGATGCGATTATTGTTGACGGTTATGTCCATTTAAATGACGGTAAGCTTGGTTTAGGTGGTCATCTATATCAAACTCTTGATAAAAAGATACCGATTATTGGTGTTGCTAAAAAGTCCTTTGCTGATAATAGTCAATATGTGATAGAAGTGACACGCGGCCAAAGTAATAAGCCGTTATATGTCACGTCATTAGGAATAGAGTTAACTAAAGCCGCACAGGACATTAAATCGATGGCAGGCAAACATCGCATGCCAGATTTACTTACCTACTTAGATCAACAAACTAAGTTGTTTAAATTTGAGTAGTCTTCTCTTGACTAACAATAGATTAAGACTCTTTTTTACTACTGAACAATGCCAACCAATAAATTGGCCAATGAGTTTTATTGAAAAGATTATTAATTATATAAGCAATAGCAACTAATATTACTGCGCCAGACAACACCGGAAATAAAATAAAAGTAAAATCATAATCTATTTTATCCGCTGTTAGTAAAATAACCAATGGATTAGCACCGGCTGGTGGATGCACCGCTCGAAAATATTGCATTGCAACAATTGCAACCCCCACGGCTGACGCAGCAACAATTATATCGTTACCGAATAGTTTAAGAAAAACTAGCCCAACAAAAGCCGATATCAAATGGCCAAAGATAACATTTCTTGGTTGCGCTAATGGCGACTGAGATACGGCAAACAATATCACACAACTAGCCCCAAATGGCGCCATGATATAAGTGTAACCAGTTAAATGGCTTAAGCCAATAAGACACAATATAGAAACAAAACCACCTATCAAGCTTTGCAATAATTCAATATTTTTAGGCTTTGTCGGTAACTTTTCCTTGCTGAAAAAAAATGATTTCATTATTCTTTTATCCTATTAAATGAGTAAAATATATGTACAACACCAAAAATGAACAACTCTGTACACATTCATGTTAGTACAGATCTGTTCATATATCAAACTCTTTGGATCAAAAATGAAAAAAACACCTAAATTAATAGCGGATACCGCCGAACAACTCTTTTACCAAAAAGGGTTTGCTAATGTCGGAGTTGATGAGATACGAGACCAATCAGGTTGCTCTAAAACAACGCTATATAAACATTTTGGTAATAAAGATAACTTAATTTTTGAGGTTTTGAAGATAAGGAATTTGCGCTTTCAACAAGATCTTAGCACGGCGATTAAAGATCTCGACCAAAATGATGCAATCATTCAGATATTCAAATGGCACCTAACTTGGTTTAAGCAAGATAATTTTAATGGCTGTTTATTTATAAGAGCAAACGAAGAGCTTCATCATGATCAGGCTATCAAGCAACTAGCAATTGAACATAAAGAATTTATTCGTCAACTCATTAGTCAACAACTCCCTCAAACACCACAACATATAACTTTAACGAACCAATTAATGGTAATATTAGAAGGATTACTTAATATTAGTGTTGTCTACAAAGATGATAAAACACTTTATGATGCGATGATTAATGATAGTTTTGCTTTAATTACCAATCTTCTTTGTAACTAATAGGTAAACATACTCAATTTTATAGCTATTCAAGTAATGATGAATGTGAATAATAAATTAGAATCTACTGAAAATATTATCAATAATTGAGCTAAATAATATCGAATAATTATTGATTAAAAAAAACGAATCTTATTCAAAGGATGAAAGCAGTTATTTTGCATATTTTTATTAGCCAACAAATATGCAAAATTTTATAATTTAATTTATATCTATTATTTTCAAAGCAGTATTGAGAGAATCCTAAAACATTTTATTCATTATAGAGTTTATAGCTTTTTATCCATTTATCGATCGCTTCTTGATAATTGCTAATATCATACTGTTTAGCATTAATAATCGATGAACATCTATTATGCGGAAATAATAGATAACTATAATCTAAACTTAAATCTTCTCTACCTTTTTTTTCATTATCTTTTATTTGAGCGTAAATATTATCCATTTCTTTTGGGGCTTCTTTATCATCAAGATAATCTCTAGACATACCCCAAAACGCTGATAAAGAATATGCTCTTGCTGGCATTTGCTCTAAAAAATCTCTATAACATTGTGCATAAATTTCACAATATGAATAATGATTAGCTTCACAATATCTCGTTGCTTCAGTAGTTACAAAATATCGCATTCTCTTATCTATATCACCATAAATACAACCAGATAATAATATTACTGTTGCTAAAAGAGAAAAACTGTAACCTAATATTCTCATAAATAAATCCTAATTATCCAATATCATCTTGATATGGCCTTATTTAACTGCTTTTATAACATACCCTAAATTAATCGTATAATTGCTAACAAATTTTTGATATTTTTGTGGAGTTTTTTTAAGATCTGTAATTATAATCAACACAATTATTAATCTAACATCCAGCATTGGTTGCTTTAGATTGGTTAATGATTTCTAATTAAAGCGTTCAACTCAAATAATATTAATACTTTTTTATATTAAAATTCCTATTACCTATCTAAATTTTTCATTATTATTTTGCTTTTGTTTTCGTATAACATTTTATCAATATGATATTGATGACGAGTAATATCATATGATTTAGCATTAATTATTGAGGAGCATTGATTATGAGGATATAACATAACGCTATAATTGAAAATAGAATTTTTATCACTCTTTTCTTCACTATCTTTTAATTTAGAGTAGATGATATCCATTGGATTTTTCTGCATATTAAACGTATTTTGTTCCGATTCCGGCATGATATTAGATAGTAATTTGAGTGTATATTGCGCGCTTTCATTCAATTGATTGAAAATATTGATATAGCATTTGCCATAGATTTCACAGTAAGAATAATTGTTAGCCTGACAAGATTTAGTCAATTTATCCTTAATCTCAATTCCAGCTTTTTCCTCTAACTTTTCATAATTTGAACTACATGCACTAAGTAATAACAATGGTGCTAGAATAACAATTTTACACCTTAATATATTCATTTTAATCTCCGTTTAAATTTTCATTCTTTGCCCAAAGGATGAAAACAGTTATTTCCCTAATTTTTATTAGCCAACAAATATGTATAATTTTATAATTTAATTTATATCTATTACTTTCCGGGCTCTATAGAGAAAATCCTAAAACATTTTATTCATTATAGAGTTTATAGCTTTTTATCCCTTTATCGATCGCTTCTTGATAATTACTAATATCATACTGTTTAGCATTAATAATCGATGAACATCTATTATGCGGAAATAATAGATAACTATAATCTAAACTTAAATCTTCTCTACCTTTTTTTTCATTATCTTTTATTTGAGCGTAAATATTATCCATTTCTTTTGGGGCTTCTTTATCATCAAGATAATCTCTAGACATACCCCAAAACGCTGATAAAGAATCTGTCATTGCTGGCATTTGCTCTAAAAAATCTCTATAACATTGTGCATAAATTTCACAATATGAATAATGATTAGCTTCACAATATCTGGCCGCCTCAATAGTTATAAAGTCTCGCTGTCTTTTATCTATATCCCCATAAATACAACCAGTTAATAATATTACTGTTGCTAAAAGAGAAAAACTGTAACCTAATATTCTCATAAATAAATCCTAATTATCCAATATCATCTTGATATGTCCTTATTTAACTGTTTTTATAGCATATTCTAAATTAATTGTTAATCATGAATTTTTCATACTCTTCTTTAAAATCAATAAGATCAACAATTCGGTATTTTCTATTTTCATGATTATATAACAACGCCCACCAAAACGAATTCGAATTGTTATTTTGTATTTGTCGTAATTCACCATTTTTTTGTTTATAAAAAAAAGTTGTATCATCATGCTTAATTAAATAGGGTTGATGTATGTCTGATAAATAATCGTAAATTAACGATCTATAATAATTGACATCATCGACCATAACAGAAAAATCGTCTCCGTCTCCGATTTGAGTAACAAATGCTCGATTTTGCTTATACGTTTGTTGCTAATGATCCTGATGGTCATCATTTAAGGGTTTGTGCCACTGATACCTCAATTTTTGCGTAATATAACAAAGGAAGTTTTAACTCAAAATAGGACTTTTTTACACCAATATTCGTGATTTACTAGAGTCCTTATAGAAAGTATGCTTATCATGCATACTTTTATCGAATTACTTAAGGAAATCGAGATTTTATAAATGTCAGGATCTCCTTTGCTTGAGTTGCAGTGTTTAATATTTCATAAAAATCGGGCATCTCAAGCAAAGCAACCAGCTCTGACATTGCGTTAATATGGCTAGTCTTATTAACTGCTGCTAAAGTAAAAATATATTGCGTGGGAATTTTATCATTCTTGAAAAGCATTGGTTTTTTTAATACTGTTATGCTCAATGACAGAGAGTTAACACCATCTTCTGGTTTTGCATGAGCCAGAGAGACATTTTTGCTTATCAAGAAACTGGTTCTATTTGAATTAACATTTTCAATAATTTTCTCTATGTAACTTCGGTTGATATAGTTCTTTTGTAATAATGGCAATGCAGCTGTAAATAAGGCACTTTGCCAATCATTAGCAGAGACATTTATTTGAATCAAATCTTCTTGGATCAAATGGCGAATGCCTAAACTTTGATTTTCTATGGTTGTATTTTTATCTGTTTTATAAAAATACTGATAAAGCTCTTTTTTAATACCATTTTCATTGGAAATTGTACCGTATTTTTTAAAAATATCGAGCAAATCAGTTATTTTTGGATAGGTCAAATAAGAGTTAATTTGCGAATAAACGCGTTCCAGCAATAAATACTCTTCTTCATCGGACATGATTGGCGATACGATAAAAAACGGTTTATTTTGGTTATAAAAAACCAAATTATTTACAGTACTAAAGATTATATCGAAAAAATTGGTCAGCTCTAAGGCTTCGGCAGTTTCCATTGGCCCTAAAAATAGAAAATCAGGGAAAAGAAACTTTAATCTATTATAGACAATTGAAGAACTGCCAATACCATTTTGACAAATAATTACGGCAACGATTTGCTGATTAGTTGATATTTTATTTTCGTCTAGAATTGCCGCAAAATAGATGGTTAAAAAAGATATTTCATCATCTGGAATATCATTATTAATGATCGGATAGATAACTTTTAAGGTTTCTTTTACAATCAAAAATAGTTTATTAAACTCTTCTTTTACTTTATCTAAAATTGGATTAATGATTGGCAAACGAAAAAGTATTCGGTAATACGCGGGTCTAAAATGGCTATAGAGTTTTTTCGAAATATCATCATTGTTATCAAATTTTATGCCTAAAAGCTGCTCAAATCTCGATAGAATAATTTGTACAATATTTAAAATCAGCTCCTGATCTACTGTCTTGATATCACGATTCCCTACCGAATTGCCCAGTAGTAGAGAAGTTAAGTATTGCACTTCATAACTGTTATCATCTATTTTATATAATTTCAGCAATTCTGATGATATATGATACTCTTTCAACTTTATTATGATTTTATTTGGCATTGAAATAACAGGAATATATTCCAGTTTTTTAGTCATTCTTGGCAATAGGAATATCACTGTATAGATAAATTCTTTTTTCCTCTTTTCACCTAATAAAATTTCATTTTTTAGCATAATTTCATTGATATCGTTTTTGATATCAAGGTAGTCAACCTTCTCTTGGTTTAAGAAAAGATCATATAGGAATGTATCATCTAAATTATTGGATAAATCTTTGAGTAAATTTCTGAGAAAAAAATTACGGATCGATAATTCATCTCCAACCAACGAATAACCTTTTTCTCTAGTATAAGTGATTAAAATGTCTTCGGAACTTAATAAAAGTTCTAGTTGTTTGATATCATTGTTTAAAGTTGTTTTACTAATATTTAATGCTGATAAAAAATGTAATGAAGAAAGATAAGTATTTACATGATAGAGCAACATTAAAAAAATATATTTTTGTCTTTCCTCTGTTGAAAAAATATAATTTTTGCCAATTTTTCCGTTAATTAAATTCTTAATTAGAAACGCTTTACTTCTATCAGGTAAAGAGTAGTACGAGGTATTTTGCACAACCACACTTTGTTCATTTGAGGAGAGGTATTTATTGATTTTTAAAATTGAATAATCTAATTGTCGTTTAGTTATATTTAATAAATTCAATAAATACGTCTGTTCACAAGATTTTTCAATCAAAGTTAGGATAATTTTCTTTGAATTTAAGTCAATCATACCATCTTCCTTACTAATAATATCAATGATTTACATAATTTATTAGTAATATCAAGGATGTCTTTCCTTATATTTCTTCAATGCATTTGCAAGACTAATTGCATTTTTACTTATGTCCTCAACCGATCCTTTAGTTAATAAGGAACCAATACCAATACATTCAATATCCGTATTTAGCCAATCATCAACATTTTCTAACGTAACGCCACCCGAAGACAGAATAGGCACATATGGCATCGGCGTTTTAATCATATTAACTAAAGAGTTACCATAATAATTTGAAATCGGAAAAGCTTTAATCATAGCGGCGCCATTTTCTAAAGCCGTGACAATTTCCGTCATGGTGGTACAACCAGGCATATAGGGGATTTGATAACGATTGCATATTTTGCATACAGCATCACTATAATTAGGGGCTATGATAAATTTGGCACCGGCAAGAATTGCTAATCGGGCGGTTTCACTATCCAGTACTGTTCCTGCGCCAACTAAAATTTTGTCACCATATTCTTGGTTAAGTTGCTGAATTATTTGCCCAGCATTATTGTTTGTGTAACTAATTTCCACACAGTCAATTCCACCGGCTAAAATACCCTCAATGATTTCTTGTGCTCTTTTGAATGTTTCAACTCTAGCTATCACTAAAAATTTACTTTGCTCTAACCGAGTAACTATATTGGTTTTAAACATGATAATTCCCCGCTCTATTTATAAGTGATAATAGTTCTTTATCGTATTGACTATGTCTTGATTATCATCTGGACTGTTGACAGGTAAGACAGGTAATCGAGGTACGCCAACTTCAATACCTGATAAAGATAAACTTTGTTTAAGAACCGAAGGAGTGGAAGCATATTTTAAAATCCGGCGAAATTCTTCAAGAGATTGTTGCCATTGTTCAGCTTTATCTAAATTACCGGCAATAAATTGCTTATATATTTGAACGTTGTTGGTGGTCAGTAAATTAGATGTAGCTGAAATAGCACCTGTAGCACCTAGTTTCAATGCTTTAAGAATGAGGGAGTCAGAACCAGAAAGAACCGAAAACTCATCTCTGGATGTATTATCTATATAACCAGCTATATTGTTAATATCACCACTGCTATCTTTTATACCAATGATATTACTGATTTTAGACAGTTTAGACACCAGCTCAAAGGATAAATTGATGCCGGTATTTTTAGGTATATTATAAAGGACTATTGGGATAGCAAGGTTTTCGGCAATCATTTGATAATGATTATATAATTCATTTTCTTTCAATGAAACAAAGTACGGCGTAATTACCGATAACGCATCCACCCCGACAGCTATCATTTGCTTACCCAGTTTAATGACTTCGTCAGTGGAGTTACCACCAGCGCCAGCATAAACCGGCACCCTTTTAGCCACTATTTCTACAACTATTTTAGCAAATTTAATTTTCATATCATTTTCTATAACATGAAATTCGCCATTGGTCCCCAATACAAAAATACCTTGAACACCATTTGTAATTAATTTTTCAATTAAAATTTCTGTTGCTTTAATATCAATATTGCCAGAGGATTCGAATGGTGTAACCATTGCAGTTATAATTCCATTTAACATACTTTTCCTCCTCTTAGAGAAGCACCTAAACTGCCACCTGGATGCCATTGATAATACATATTTTCGGTTAAGCCTACAGCTTCTTGGAGTTTTATTGATAAACACTGTAAAATAATCACTTCAGCAAGTATGGATATTCGCGGAGGTTTATTTAAGTTGTCCCCTTCTTGTTTTACTCCAGCAAATAAAAATATGTCACAATGCTGCGCTAACCAAGAATTGTTATTCCCAGCAACACCGATAATTTTTGTACCTAGTTTTTGCAAAGTACAAATTGCTTTTTTTAACTCTTCAGTTTCACCACTATTGGAAATCGCAATCACGATATCATCAGGTAAAACTTGTCCTGCCGAACCATGAATAGTTTCAGTTCCATCTAAAAAATAAGCAGGTATTCCTATTGATGAGAATAACGAAGCAATATAATGAGCAACATAAGATGGTTTACCGATTCCTGTGACATGTACCCGACTGCCTTCATTTTTTTTGCTGATAATTAAATCCTTTGCTTTATTTAAATTTTCTTCACCAATATATTTAATATATTCTGACAATTCCGATTTGATACAATCAATATATTTTTCTAACATACAATTCCTCTACTTACGCAATGGTTTGAAAAAGATGATTACTTTTCAAATCATCTTTAATCAAACCCTCATACATTACATGGTGAAATGAAGTATTTTTTCCAATAAAATACCCACAACGTTGTAGTCAATATTTGGGAAGGTTGAGCCTTCTATTCCCATATTGCCAAATATCGGATATAAAACGGTAGGTAAAAAGGCTAACAAGAGTCCAACCACAAAAGAACCTAACATAGCGCCACGCCAACCACCTGTTGAATTACCAAATACACCTGCGGTACCGCCAGAGAAGAAACAGATATGAGCAGCAGGAATAATGACAACTGGAAAATCTAATGCAACCATTATGGTTACACCAACTAAACCAGCCGCATAAGAACAAAGGAAACCGATAATTACAGCTGTTGGCGCAAAAGGAAATACAGTTGGGACATCCAACGCAGGACGTGAGTTTGGAATGAATTTTTCAGAAATAGAGACGAATGCAGAGGTGATTTCTGCTAAGAACATTCTTACACCAGTCATTAAAATTGACATTCCTGCAGTAAAAGTAAATGCTTGAATGAAAGGAAATACTAACCAATGTACTTTACCAGCTAATCCTTGAGTAAAGGTTTCACCAGCTTTAAATGCCGAAATATAGAACAAGACGAGCATAACAACTGCAACGCCCATTAAAAAATCGCGGAAGAAAGATAACCATTTAGGGAAATGAATATCTTCTGTTGTTTTGTCGCTATATTTGCTAAATATCTTACCTATTAAACCAGAAAGTGCATATCCAAACATATTAAAATGACCGATTGCTTGCACATCACTGCCAGTAATTCTTCGCATAAATGGTTGACATAATTGTGGCAATGCACTTGACGCGAAACCTAAAATCGTTCCACCGATTAAAATTGCTGCAGTATTAGATAAACCATAAGATTTTAGGATTAGTGATAATACACAAGCAAAGAATAGACTATGACCAGTGGTGAAGAAGATATTTTTAAATGGAGTGATTCTGGCAAAAACCAAATTCATTGCAAAACCCAATATTAGCGTAACAGAAGTCACTAAAGCATATTCTGTTTGCGCCATACCAGCAGCTGCTTCTGGTGATGCAACGATACCAACAATATGGAAACCTTCTTGAAATAATTTATTAAAATTTTGTAGAGCACCTGTCATAAGAGCCCCACCAGCACTAAAAATTAAAAAACCAATGGTTGTTTTAAATGTGCCAGTAAAAACTTCTACCAACTGTTTCTTTTGGGCTAATAAGCCAACAAACGCAACTACGCCGAGTAAAACAGCTGGAGTGCTAAGAAAACTAATTATAAAATCCATTTTAGACCTCTTCTCAATTAAATTAATCCATCTTCTTTAAGAGCAAGCTCTAATTTTTCTTTTATTTCATTTTTATCCATAATATTTTTGATTCCGATAATACGTTGTGGAAGATTCTTCTTTTCTAAATCTTCGGCAACGTCAGGTAACGTAATGATATATTTACCATTAAATCCAGGAACACCATCTAATGAAGAGTGTTCAAGGGCAATTGGAAAGGCATTTTCTTTGATGACTTCATTCAATTTAATTTTTAACATTAAACTTGACCCAACTCCTGCACGGCAGGCAACTAATGCTTTAATCATTTTCTATACTCCTTTCAAAGTTTTCTAAAAAATCTATAAAATCGTGCGGTTTTTTCACATCTTGTATAAAAGCCAAAAATTTCTCATCACTAAACAAAGATGCTAATTCTGATAATGCGGATAAATGATCATCTCCCGTTGGTGAACTTAAGCTGAACAAAAACTTGACTGGGTCATTGGCTGAATTTCCTGAAACGATAGCGTTCTTCAGTCTTGTAAATCCTATAGCAAGTTTTTTAGCGCCAGAATCTGATGGAGCATGAGGAATAGCAATATTTTTGGTAATGACAATATAAGGACCAATTTCTCTTAATATAGAGATAACTTTATCGACGTAATCTGTCGTAACAGCTTCATCAATAACTAATGGTGACATCGCTAATTCTATTGCTTCCTCAAAGCTACTAGCTTCAATATCAAGTTGAATATAAGAAGCTTTGATAAGTTTAGTTAACAAAGGTTTTCTCCTTTTACAAAATCCATTTCAATTTGATTATACGAAGGCCTTGATATTAGACAATGATTATTGGGATTACTTTTTGTTGAGAAAAAACAAATAAAAAACAAAATGTGACTCGTAAAAATAAAAAATAGATAATCGGAGATGCTGTCTAAGAATTTTATTGCTACAAACAAAAGGTCAAGTTAGTTAAATTTGTTTGGATTGAGCTTGATATTGATTGTTCATCTTGAACTTAGAGGAGATTAATTGCCGAATAATGACAGAATAATTAACGTTCATAGACGATATTAAAATAATAGAATCGCCTTGTTAGAGAACTTTTTATGTTTAAATATAAGCAAAAATTGAGAATTACTAGTCCAATATGATTGTAGAATCGAAACTATTCACACCAATATTATAGAATTAACAATATGTTGATAATCTTTTAGAGGAAAATATTAGATAAAATAACTGAAATATTTCTTTATTATTGAATTTTTTGATATTTGAAATTGGAGCGGGAAACGAGGTTCGAACTCGCGACCTCAACCTTGGCAAGGTTGCGCTCTACCAACTGAGCTATTCCCGCATGAGAAGTGTTTTAAATGGTGCCCGGGGCGAGACTTGAACTCGCACGGCCAAAAAGGCCGAGGGATTTTAAATCCCTTGTGTCTACCGATTTCACCACCCGGGCTCAAAACCTAGTTCCGAAAGGTAACTGCGTTTTGGATGCTGTGCATTTTACCGATCTTAATTTTTACGTCAATAGAAAATTTAAAATAATTGTCTAATTGCTCAATGTTTGTCACATTTAAGGGAATTTTTAATCAATTCCCTTAAAATTCAGTTTTTCTAGGATTAAAAATCAAAATTTTGATTAATAATCTGACTTAAATTAAACACTAAAAGAAGAACCACAACCACAAGTAGTAGTTGCATTCGGATTATCAACGACAAACCGTGAACCTTGTAAACCTTCAATATAATCTATGGTACCACCAACTAAATATTGCAGGCTCATTGGGTCAATAATCAAAGACACACCATTTTTTTCAATAGCGAGATCGTCTTCATTTACTTTTTCATCAAATGTGAAGCCATACTGAAAGCCACTACAACCACCACCAGTTATATAGACTCTCAATTTTAGATTCGGATTTTCTTCTTCTGTTACTAGAGATTTAACTTTATTTGCTGCTGCATCAGTAAAGTTAATTGGTAACGCATCGCTCATTTTATTCTCCTACTTTTATTACTGTTATATTATATACCCTTGAAAAAAGAAAATACAAAGCGAAAACGTCGATTAGATAAATTTGCGTTAGCTAGCTTGAATTTAACTTAATTTTGTGAATAAATACCACTACCTTACCTATAGAGATAATCTCGATTATGCATACATTTAAATCTGAAAAACTTTACCGTGAAGCATTAGCTTTTATGCCTGGTGGCGTTAACTCACCTGTACGAGCCTTTAATGGCGTTGGTGGTACACCATTATTTATCGAAAGGGCTGATGGTGCTTATATTTATGATGTTGATCAAAAAGCTTATGTTGATTATGTTTTATCGTGGGGGCCGATGATTTTAGGTCATAATGACCCTGATGTTGCCGATGCGGTTATTAATGCGGTACGTAATGGATTAAGTTATGGTGCACCAACTGAGATTGAAACTAAAATGGCTAATCTGGTGACAGAACTGATGCCATCTATTGAGATGTTGCGTATGGTAAATTCAGGTACTGAAGCAACCATGAGTGCTATTCGCCTTGCTCGAGGTTATACCGGTCGTGACAAAATTATTAAATTTGAGGGGTGTTATCATGGTCATGCGGATTATTTATTAGTTAAGGCTGGCTCCGGAGCACTAACTTTTGGTCACCCTACTTCACCGGGTGTTCCTGAAGATTTTGTTAAGAACACTTTAGTTTGTGATTACAACGATTTAGAATCCGTTAAAAAACAATTTGAACTGTATCCCAACCAGATAGCGGCAATAATTATTGAACCAGTTGCTGGTAATATGAATTGTGTACCTGCTAAAAAAGCGTTTTTACAAGGACTAAGAAGCTTATGCGACAATTATGGTGCATTACTCATTATTGATGAAGTAATGACAGGCTTCAGAGTTGCTTTAGGTGGTGCTCAAGAATACTATGACGTTGTTCCTGATTTAACTTGTTTAGGTAAAATCATTGGAGGCGGAATGCCGGTCGGTGCTTTTGGTGGTCGGTCGGAAATAATGCAAAAATTAGCACCAACTGGCCCAATTTATCAGGCAGGTACACTTTCTGGTAATCCAGTTGCAATGGCTGCCGGTTATACTACTTTGAAAAAATTGATGGATGTTGGTATTTATCAGGAATTAGAAGAGAAAACTTCTTACTTAGTTAATGGCCTGTTATCTGCTGCAAAACGTTTTAATGTTCCTTTTATTGTCAATCATGCCGGAGCTATGTTTGGTTTTTTCTTTACAAATGCTGTAGAAGTGAGCAGTTATAAAGATGTTATGAATTGTGATATTGAATTATTCAAAAAATTCTATCATCATATGCTCGCTGAAGGTGTTTATTTTGCACCATCCGCTTTCGAAGCAGGTTTCATGTCACTTAGGCACACAGATAAAGAAATCAATCATACGATTGATGTAGCTAGTCATTTTTTTAAAAATTTAAGTTAAGTTGATAAAATAAAGTAATTTATACCCATAGCGATTAAAATTTTAAACTAAAACATAGGTAATAAATTTATGGTTAATCCGATAAAAGAAGGTGAAGAAGCACCTCAATTTTCTCTACCTGACCAAGATGGTGAACTAGTAAGTTCCAATGATTTTGAAGGTCAGCGAATTTTGCTCTATTTTTACCCAAAAGCTATGACACCAGGTTGTACAGTACAAGCGTGTAATTTACGTGATAGTGCTGACGATTTTAAAAAATATAATGTAGTTGTTATTGGTATTAGTACAGATAAACCAGAAAAATTATCACGTTTTGTTGATAAAGAATTATTAAATTTTACCCTACTTTCCGATGAAGATCATAAAACTTGTGACGCTTTTGGCGTTTGGGGTGAAAAAGAATTTATGGGGAAAACTTATGACGGAATTCATCGCATAAGTTTCTTGATTGGTAAAGATGGCAAGATCGAAAAAGTTTTCGATGATTTCAAAACCGCCAATCATCATACCGTGGTTTTAGATTATCTTAAAAACCATTGTTAATTTTTAACTAAAGCCGATTATTTAATTAATCGGCTTTTTTTTCGCTTTTTATATTATTTATCTCTTCAAGATTTGGCCATGCATTAATAATGGCTTTAACTAATGTCGCAAGCGGTATGGCAAAAAATACCCCCCAAAATCCCCATAAACCTCCAAATATAATGACAGCAACAATAATCACCAATGGATGAAGATTGAGTTTTTCAGAAAACAGATAGGGAACTAATAAATTACCATCAAGGGCTTGAATTAGAATATAGAAGAAAATTAAATAACCAAATTGTGCCGTGAAGCCCCATTGGAAGAGTGCGATTAACACCACCGGAATACTAGAGATAATAATACCAATATAAGGGATCAGTACGGAAAGCCCAACTAAAACAGCTAATAGTAAACCATAATCTAAACCAAAATACCAAAATGGGATATAAACACAGATACTTAATATAACAATATGTAAAACATTACCGACTATATAGTTGGAAATTTGCATATCCATTTCAGAGGCGACTTTATTTAATATGGTACGATTCTTCGGTAATGCCTTAGAACAGTAACCCCATATTTTCGCTTTATCTTTCAATAAGAAGAACATAATAATTGGCACTAATACTGCATTAATGGCTACTGAAACTAAACTAAATAAAGAACTAATTGAAAACTGTAATAGTGAATTGCCTGTTTGCACAACTCTACTGGTTATACTCTGAATTATCGAATCGAATAGACCAACATCAATTAATTCAGGATAGTGTTCTGGTAAAGATGTAATAAATTTGTTGGCAAAATTCAACATATTAGGAATATTAGTGATTAAGCTAACACTTTGTTGCCAAATTAAAGGTAATAAAATCATAATGGCGGTTAATCCGACAAACATAAATAGTAACAGTACAATCACGACGGCTAATGTATGAGGAACCTTTTTGCGTTGTAAATAATTAACCGGTCTATCAAGTAAATAAGATAGAACAATAGCAATTAAGATAGGCAGTAAAATTTTGTTGAAGAAATAGATGATAAAAAATAACACAATGATAACAAACAGTAACGATACCACATGAGGATCGCTAAAGCGTTTTTTGTACCATTCAATAAACAATTTTAACATCTATAACTCCTTATTGTTTTATTAGTTTATTTGTTGTTAATTAAGCTTACTTTTTAAAACCACCCAATATTCCTCGAGTAATTTGTCTGCCTATTTGATTAACCACTTGTCTAGTGGCACTTTTGGCAACGGATTGAACTATCCCGTCATGTTGTCCACCTTTTGATCCTGTCCTGCCAAAAAAAATTGAACTTAAAAAATCCATTACACCACCGTGCTCGTTTTGATTTGTAGAGCTTGGTGTTGAATTGCTTTCTGCTGGATTTTGGTCATTTACTGTATTGATAGTAAAACCTCGTTTAAGTTTTTCATAAGCTGATTCACGATCTATAGTGTTTGAATATTTAGAATAAAAGCGAGATTGATGAATTATTGCTAATTGATCTTCTAAAGCCATGGTTCCCATTTTTGATTCTGGGGCAATCACCATCCCTCTTTGTACTACATTAGGACGCCCTTTTTCATCTAAAAATGAAATTAATGCCTCACCAACTCCAAGCTCCATTATCGCTTTTTCTGTATCAAAGTTTGGATTGGCACGCATGGTTTGCGCTGCTACTTTAACCGCTTTTTGATCCTTAGGTGTAAAAGCTCGTAATGCGTGTTGAACGCGATTACCTAGTTGGCCAAGAATAGTTTCAGGAATATCGGTTGGACTTTGTGTAGCAAAATAGATACCAACACCTTTAGAGCGAATAAGACGAACAACTTGTTCGATTTTTTCTAATAAAGCTGGAGAAATATCATTAAATAATAAATGAGCTTCATCAAAAAAGAATACCAGTTTCGGTTTATCAAGATCGCCAACTTCTGGTAGATGCTCAAACAATTCAGATAACAACCATAATAAAAATACTGAATATAGTTTAGGCGAATTATATAGTTTATCTGCTGATAAAATATTGATAATGCCACGACCTTGTTCATTAACTTGTAGTAAATCGTTAATATCTAACATAGGTTCGCCTAAGAAGAATCCGGCACCTTGCTGTTCAAGAGATAATAATCCTCGTTGTATTGCACCGATTGATGAGGCACTAATATTGCCATATTGCGTGGTAAATTTTTTAGCATTATCACCAATAAACTGTATTAAGGTGCGTAAATCTTTAAAATCAAGCAATAACAGACCGTTATCATCAGCTATTTTAAATACAAGTTGTAAAACGCCTGATTGAACATCATTCAAATTTAATAATCTAGCCAATAAAATAGGTCCAATATCGGAAACCGTACTACGCACTGGGATCCCTTTTTCAGCAAATACATCCCATAACGCTAAAGGTGATGAATCAGGGCGCCAATCAGTTACGCCTATATTTGCCAATCGTGATTGTAATTTGTCAGATAGTACCCCTTTTTCTCCTAAGCCAGTCAAGTCACCTTTAACATCAGCAAGAAAAACCGGTACACCAATTTGCGAAAAATTTTCTGCTATCTTTTGTAGGGTTACAGTTTTACCGGTACCTGTCGCACCAGTTATTAAACCATGGCGATTTGCCAACGATGCAAGGATGTATAAATCATTACCTTCACTTTTTGCAATAACGATCTTTTCACTCATAAACATCTCCCGTTCAAAAATTGCTATTAAAACAATCAAGAATATTGTAAGCTGAAATAGTAATAACTGCTATTGTTATTATTTTAACTCATCTTGTAAGGGGGCAGTATGTTTCCAGAATATCGTGATTTAATCTCTAAGTTAAAAAACACTGATTTACATTTTCAAAAACTATTTGAAGAACACAATCAACTTGACCAAAAAATTAAAAATATTGAAGCGGGTATTGCCGTTGATACATCTGAAACAATTGAAAGTTTGAAAAAGCAAAAATTAAAATTAAAAGACCAAATTTATGAAGTTTTGAAAAAAGCAACAGCCTGATATTTCAAAATAATAATCTTGATTAATTCTACTTTAAGCTATAAAAAAACCCCAAATTATGGGGTTTATCTCAATTTATTTTTTTTCACCAATCTACCGGTTATTGTTTATTTACTTGTTCTTGTGCTTTTTTCAATTTACGGTTTTTGATTAGTGTAATTAAATTTTTGTGTGGGGTTTTCATTTTTTACTCCTCTTGTTGTTATTGTTAAATGAATGCTCCTTAAAATATTTTAAAGATGCTGATTAAATGTATAAATATTAGTT
>NZ_NASD01000026.1 GCF_002142155.1 Gilliamella apis
AAAATTATGGCTGGCTGGCTGGCTGGCTGGCTGGCTGGCTGGCTGGCTGGCTGGCTGGCTGGCTGGCTGGCTGGCTGGCTGGCTGGCTGGCTGGCTGGCTGGCTGGCTGGCTGGCCTCTAAACAACTGTATTTTAACATATTTTCAATCCTTTGTAATCTATCTTTTTGTTTTATTTAAAAATAAAAAAATAATGCAAAAATTATAAAGAAGTTTCCTTAATTTGGCAAACAATGTCTAAGTACATTTTGTTAAGATATGTAAGTTGAAAATGGCAATTATCCGTCCATAAAAACCCCTTTCCTCAACTTTTCTTATTAAATAAATTTAGCTGTTTTTAAATTAACCTCTTTCCCCCCTTGTTTGCCGTCTTTTATGATTAGCTGTTATAATCAATTTTTTATATCTCTTTTTAGGTATATAGCTATGTATATTATTTATGGCATTAAAAATTGTAATACCATGAAAAAAGCGTTTACTTGGCTTGATGAGCATCAAGTTAATTATCAATTTCATAATTATAAAACTGATGGTTTATCAGCAGAATTATTAAACGATTTATTAAAATTAGTTGATTGGCAAAGTTTACTAAATACTCGAGGTACAACTTGGCGTAAATTGGATGAAGCACTACGCAATCAAATTGATAATCAAGATGCTGCAATTAAAGTTATGTTAGCCAACCCATCAATTTTAAAACGACCATTGCTTATTGATGGTAAACGAGCATTATTAGGCTTTTCTGAAGAAAGCTATTCAGAATTTGTTAAACTTCAACAATAAAATCGAGATCACCATGACTGAACCCGTTATTGCCCTAACCAAAACATTGATTGCTGAAAAATCAATAAGCCCTGATGACAAAAATTGCCAACAAATAATTATCGAACGCTTAAAACCACTAGGTTTTGTTATTGAAGAAGTCAATATCGGCAATACTAAAAACCTATGGGCCTATCATGGTGAATTAGCAGGAAAAACCCTGATGTTTGCTGGTCATACTGATGTTGTACCAGCTGGTGATGAAAGTAAATGGAACTCCCCTCCTTTTGAACCTACTATTGATAAAAATGGCATACTTTATGGTCGTGGAGCAGCAGATATGAAAAGTGGTGTAGCTGCTATGGTTTGTGCTGCTGAATCATTTGTCAAAAAATATCCTGATCATGCCGGACGAGTCGCTTTCTTAATTACTTCAGACGAAGAAGCTGATGCCAGCGATGGTACTGTTAAAGTAGTTGATTTATTGATAAAACGCCAAGAACATATTGACTATTGTATTGTCGGTGAACCATCAAGTGATAGTGTATTCGGCGATCAAATTAAAAATGGTCGACGAGGCTCTTTAACGGCAAATTTAGTCGTGCATGGTATTCAAGGCCATGTTGCTTATCCTCATCTTGCAGATAATCCAGTGCATAGATTTGCACCAGCACTAAATGAGCTAGTCGCAACAGTATGGGATAATGGTAATCAATATTTCCCTCAGACCACGATGCAAGTGGCTAACATTAATGGTGGAACGGGTGCTGAAAATGTAGTACCTGGTGAGTTATCTGTTCAATTCAACTTCCGTTATAGTAGTGAGTTGACCGATGAGATGATTAAGTCAAAAGTCGATGCTATTTTACAAAGACACAACTTAAACTATACCTTGAACTGGCGATTGTCTGGACAACCGTTTTTAACCCCCCAAGGTGAACTGACCGATGCAACAGCTAGTGCCATTAAAGCATTTACAAAGATTGATACCAAACTATCAACCAGTGGCGGTACTTCTGATGGCCGTTTTATTGCTAAATTGGGATGTCAAGTTATTGAATTTGGTGTAATCAACAAAACCATTCATAAAGTAAATGAAAATGTTAATTGCCAAGATATCATTACATTACAAGCTATTTATATCGATATTTTAGAAAAATTGTTACTTGCTTAAATATTTGCTCAGTTAATTGATATTTGCGTGTTGCGTGAATCTGAATGACAATACACGCATATCAACTAATTAGTAGTAAACCTATAATGCTAAGGAGATAGTAATGGAATGGCTTAAAGATTACTGGTGGCTAATTATTATCGTGTTGATTGGAATTTTTATTAATACCATTAAAGCACTAAATAAACTGAGCTATAAACATTATTTAGAAAAAAAGAAAGGGATAAAACCTATCCCATATAGTGATGATGATGAAGATGACGACTGGCCATCTCAACCTAAGCAAAACTAGTTTATCTATTGTCGAAAATCATTACTTTGACTAGCAAAAACAGCTTGGTGACGATAACGATCTACCCACATTGCTGTCGCGCCACAAACCGCAATTGGCATAATAATTAAATTAAATAACGGCACCATGGTAAAAAAGCTAATTAATATGCCAAATAATAAATTATCCCCTCGATGTTGTTTTAATAATTGGCGCATACGCACAAAAGATACCTTATGATTATCAAATGCATAATCAGCATATTGAATATTGATCTGCCACGCGGTAAATAAAAACCAAACTATTGGGGTAACCGATTGGCCTATGACAGGAATAAAGTAGCTAAGTAAAATGGGAATCGCCCACAATAAATAATTAGCTAACTTTTGTAATTCTCGTTTTAAAATTCGAGGCAAATCTTTGATCAAACTGATCCATGAAGTCTCTGGTGCAGGAATTCCGGTTAATTGTGCTTCAACCTGCTCAGCAAGCAAGCCATTAAAAGGAGCTGCAATAATGTTAGTGATAGTACTAAAAAAATAACAAAATAAGATTACCAAGGTCAAAATCACAATAAAACTGATAATATAACCTAACCAATGTAGCCAACTAGGCAAAAATGATAAACCCCAGTCAACCATGCCAGTAATTGAGACAAAAAACCAATAAAAAAGTGCCGACATAATAATGATATTAGCAAGTAATGGTAAGAAGACAAACCGTTTTAGGCCTGGGCTAAATGCTAATGTCCATCCTTCAAAAAAATATTCAATACCACTTTTTGGTTTTCGACTTTGGTTAGGATTTGAATATTGATGATTCGATTGTTGTTCTAACATAGGTGTTGTCACAATTTATTCCTTTTACTTTAATTTGGCGACATTTTAAACGTAGATTAAATTCGACAGCAATACACTTTACGCTTTTTAGTATTAAATTAATTG
Organism: Gilliamella apis; assembly: GCF_002142155.1. Lineage (GTDB taxonomy): Bacteria > Pseudomonadota > Gammaproteobacteria > Enterobacterales > Orbaceae > Gilliamella > Gilliamella apis. The sequence continues at coordinate 3,151 of NZ_NASD01000026.1, forward strand.
ATTTACATACAGTCAGGTTGGTTATTCATAAACCATGATTTGACTTCATGTTTAATTGACTTAATTAATTGATTACGGCCAGTTAATTGATATTGTTTTATTAATTCTGACTCACTAATCTTGTGCAGCACTAATGCTTTAAGTAATGGCATTGGTGTTTTACTATGGTTAACATTTGTATTAGCCAAACGACACAATGAAGCATAACAAGCTTCAAACGGTCGATGATAATCACAAAATCCTTGTAAAACTTGATAATCATCTAAAGATAAATTTTGCTGATCATCAATTGTTAACAATTGATTAAACGGCAAATCAATAATCGACGCAAGCCAATAGGCATTACGTTGTAAACGTTGTACTAAACGTTGTGTAAGCAGATGGCCTTGCTGAGTAATTGGCTTTATTGCCATCATAGAATAACTACCTGAATTAGCTTGTTTATGGCTAGCAATATGTACCAATACAAAACCACAAGCAAGCCAAAACTGATAATTTGCTTCACTGTAAGCAAAACTAACTGAAATAAAATCATTATCATTTATCGTTGCATGTTGATAAATATGCTGAACTAAATGTCTTGCTATCTTTTGACGTCGATAAGGTTCAATAACCGCAATACGGTTAATTCTAACCGACTTAAGTTTAGCTGCCAGTTTTTCACCTGCATGAGCTACCAGTGATTGTGCAACTAAATTACCTTTAGGTCGGCGAATACCTCGCCATACATCATCAATTAACTTATTTGGCAAATTACCTTCATTAATCGTTACTGCTGCTGCAATAAGTTGTTCGTTATGGTTGACTTGCCAAGCCGATAAATTTTCTGCATCAAATAACCTTCTTAAATCAACTAATGTTGTTTGATAATGCGCCATTTTCAATAAATAAAAAATTGATTTTAGTGCGTCAATATCTTGCCTTTCAGTGATAGAATAGCTAATTGTATGTTCATCAATTTCCGATTTTATATCGCTAGTTGATACGCCATTGAGTAATAACTTATCAGTTAACCGTTCTAAATCATCGTTATCTTGCCAACGGATTGGTTTATCTAAATAAAATTTCTTAGTGAATTGTGTTTTCAATAGCTTTAATAAAAAACCTTGCCCAGTACCTTCATAACCTTCTACTGTGGTTGTCAGTAAAATTTTGCTTTGTTTAGACAATGCCAATTGCAATATTTTTTCTAGCATTGGTAATGGAATCATGGCAGCTTCATCAATAATTATCCAATCAGGAAATTGATGATCATTCATGACCGTTAATTGATCAGGTGCATAGAATGGTATATCAGCCTCAGCAAACTGGAAAAAAGTAACTAATGCATTTTTATTGGGTGCTGTTACCCAACATCTCCGATGATGAGTAAACAACCCTGCTAATGCTGATTTTCCACGGCCTCGTTTAGCTATTAATATATTTAGTGAACTATCACTTTGCAATAATTGGGTTAATACTATTTGCTGTTGAGTTACATCACTATCTTGATTATCCAAGGATTGAATAATTGGCATATCAACATGTGCAAATTCCAACAATGTTTGCTGTAAATGGCGAATAAAATTAGGTACCATAATTGGGGTGATTGATTCATTCCAACGTAAACTATCTCGATCAACCCAATTAGAATAACTCTCAGGCAGTAGTAAAATAAGGACACTATTTTTAATTAAGGTACCTGCTAACATAGCAAAAGCATCCAGATTAAAACCGTCAGTAGCATCAAAAATGGCATGCTTGAACTCTTGCCCAAGTAAAGATTTAGTTTGATTTGGATTAATATAATGGTGAATAGAGTCCGATAAATCAGACTGCATAGTGACCGTAATCCAATCACCAGAATATTGATTAATTATAGCGTTAATTTGATTAAGTAATTGGGTACGACAACCTTGTAACACCCATAATTTTCTGGTGCTATTAGGATTTAGCATTAATTAACTTTTTCCAATTAGTAGTGACAATATACCAGCTGCAATTAAAGGTCCAACTGGCACGCCTTTGAAAAAAGCAACCCCAATCAAGGTACCAATAATTAAACCATTAACAATAGTGGGATGCGCACCAATTAATGATATTCCTCGAGTACCTAACCATGACACCAAGATACCAACTAAAATCGCTAAAATCGATTGCCAAGTGGTAAATGATTTTAAAATTTCAGTGATTTTTAATGATCCATCAGCCAAAGGAACCATCATTGCTGCGGTTAAGATAACAATACCAATGGTTAAGCCATATTGATTTAAGAACGGAAAATAGGTTGCTAGTGGTGTTAATTTAAATAACAACAGTAGCAACACCGCAAAGGTCACTGTGTTATTATGCGTAACATAACACAGTGCAGCTAAACCTAATAAAAGAAAGAAAGAGATATCAAATTGGGCAAACATTAAAGTGGAATACCAATACGTTTGGCAACCTCTTCATAAGCCTCAATAACACCACCAAGGCCTTGACGGAAGCGATCTTTATCCATTTTTTTCAAGGTTTCTTTTTCCCATAGACGACAACCATCTGGCGAGAACTCATCACCTAAAGTAATTTCACCCTTAAATAAACCAAACTCTAACTTATAATCAACCAGAATTAAGCCCGCTTTATCAAATAGTTCAGTTAAAACGGTATTGATTTTAAAGCTAAGCTCCTTCATGGTAGCTAACTGTTCGTCAGTTGCCCAGCCAAAGGATTTACAGTGTGACTCATTAACCATTGGGTCATGTAGTGCATCATTTTTTAAGAAAAGTTCAAATGTTGGTGGATTAAGGATTTTGCCCTCTTCAACACCTAAACGTTTAACTAATGAACCAGCAGCACGGTTACGCACCACACATTCAACTGGTACCATATCAAGTTTTTTAACTAATACTTCATTGTCTGATAATAGGGCTTCAACTTGAGTTGGAATACCTGCTTCTCGCAACTTTGTCATAATAAAATAGTTAAATTTATTATTCACCATCCCCTTACGATCCAACTGCTCAATGCGCAGTCCATCAAAAGCCGACGTGTCATTACGAAACTCAAGTATTAATAAATCAGGATTGTCAGTGGTGTAAACAGTTTTTGCTTTACCACGATAAAGCTCAGCCAACTTCTTCATGTTTATAACCTTATATCAAATTGCCAATAAATAATTAAGGAGCTATTCGCCCCTTAATTTCAAATCAAGTATTGTTACCTTATTGTATAATCTTCCATTATAGTATCAATAAAGTTAATCAAAAGTTACTCCACTACTGGGTTAAAATAGATTTTATGCTGTTTTAACTCGTTTAAATGATAAATAATCGGATCGTTAAATTAGCGATCGTTTCTGATGCCATCACGGATCTCATCTTTAAGATCTTCTTTTAACGTTTTATTTGGATCTGATTCTTTATCATCTTTTTTGTCTTCATCTGTTTTTTCTTTAACCGGTACGGTTCGTAGCGATTCAGGAGCGACATCATCCATTATTTGATTAAATAATCCAACGACATAACGCTGAACTTCGATCGGTTGCGACATAAGATTTTCATTACCGCGTGTTAATGTATCCAACACCATGGTAATTGTTTCTGTTTCACCCAATATTTGACGTTTAAAAATATATGATGCATCAACCGGTTGTTGTTCATCACCTCGAGCAATAATAGAATTACCTGTTTTAATCGTATTATTGTCACTTGTGATAATCGAAATATTTTGTTTCGCTAATGAGTTTGGGATATTATTCCAAATACCATAACTGATTGGTGCATTGAACGTTACCGTACCATTATTATAAATCACAAAGGCATCATCAATTGTAGGAATCGGTACCGTCGGTGGACGAATATCAAGTTGTTTACCTAATGCACCTTCAATATCGTTGTTATCGACATAAAAATCACCGGCTTCTACTGGTACAGAAACACCTTCAGGAATAACTAACGCTTTTAAGGGCGGTGAGTTAAGGTAGTCATCATTACCTTCAACTTCTCGTTTATAACTTTGATCACTACTACAGCCAACAAGAAATATAGAAGCAAATGCAGATAAAATAGCTATTTTTTTAAAGGCTTTGCATTTTAATACAGTTTTATTCAACATAAATTCCTGCTTATAAATTAAGGGTTATAGTTAATTTTACAGTAAATTAGCATCTTTTAATGCTTGCTCAACTACCGGAATAGCTGCATCACTTAATGGGACTAATGGTAAACGTATAGTGCCATTTGCCATTAAACCTAATCGGGTACAAGCCCATTTTGCAGGAGTTGGATTAGGTTCAATAAATAAATTTGTATGTAACGCCATTAAAGTATCATTTAAAGCTCTAGCTTGTTGAATTTGATTATTAATTGCCAACTCATAAACCGTTGCTACTTGTTTGGCTGCCACATTAGCGGTAACAGAAATAACCCCATTACCCCCTAAAATAATGAAATCTAAGAAAGTTGCATCATCACCACTTAATAACTTAAACTCATCACCAACCAATTTACGCGTTTTGTATACACGAGAAAGATCGCCTGTTGCATCCTTTAATGCCACAATATTCTTAATTTTTGCTAATCGACCTACAGTTTCTGGCTTAATATCACTACAAGTTCGACCTGGTACATTATAAAGGATTTGCGGTAATGCGGTATTCTCTGCGATAGCTTTAAAATGTTGGTATAGGCCTTCTTGGGTTGGTTTATTGTAATAAGGTGCCACAGTTAAACAGCCTACTACACCAATATTTTCAACTTGACGAGTTAATTCGATCGCTTCTTTGGTAGCATTTGAACCAGTACCAGCAATAATATTAATGCGCCCATCAGCATAATCGATAGTCCGTTTAATAACATCAATATGTTCATGATGATTGAGTGTTGCGGATTCGCCAGTAGTTCCTACTGAAACAATAGCAGAAGTACCACTTTCAATATGATATTCGACCAATTTTTTTAAGCTTACATGGTCGACATTGCCTTTCGTATCCATTGGAGTAACAAGTGCGACCAAACTTCCTGTAAACATAAAGCGACCTCTCATATTTTTGGTTGTTAAAACAACTTAAAGATTAAAAAAACTGCGAATAAGTATGCGATATTTCTTATTTAAATTCAACATTTGTTATGCAGGATTATCAATATCAACGAAAATAATTTCTAACTCATAGTGTTCTGATAACCATTCGCCTAATTTTTTGATACCACAACGCTCAGTTGCATGATGACCAGCGGCATAAAAGTTAATACCATATTCACGAGCAATATGAATAGTACGTTCAGATACTTCACCAGTGAAAAATGCATCAACGCCTTGCTGAGCGGCTGATTCAATAAAATCTTGACCTCCACCACTACACCATGCCACTCGATTAATTACCGCTGGCGCATTATCACCACAAAATAGCACTGAAGTTTGGCCATTATGCAATTTTTGCTCGAGTTTCTGTTTGAACTCAAGCGCAGTAACTGGATTATTTAAAGTACCTTTGAATAACAGATCGGTAATATCCTCACGCTTATCAACTGCAATATCCAACATTTGCCCTAGCAATACATTATTACCTAAAACAGGATGGCCATCTAATGGCAGATGATAACTATATAAATTAATATCATGTTTGAGTAAGGTTTTCATTCGATGATATTTAATTCCGGTAATAGTTTGTGGTTCATTCTTCCAAAAATAGCCATGATGAACCAACACCGCATCAGCATTAAGTTCCACGGCTTTATCTAACAATAATTGGCAAGCAGTGACCCCTGTCACAATTTTTTTAACTTCCGATCGTCCTTGAACCTGTAATCCATTTGGTGCATAGTCATGATATCTTGTCACTTGTAATTCATTATTAATGACTCTTTGAAGTTCAAATTGATGCAAAATAACCTCACTTTTTAAATTTAATCCGCTCTATGCATGAAAAACACAGATGGAATCAAACATTTTGAATTAATTAAACTTTTTTCACGCAAAAAACTAACTAACGACAAGCTAATTATAGTCGCTTTCTCAAAATATCTCACGTATATTATCGAAAATAGATTTCGATTTAACTATTGAAATTTATATTATACAAACATTGATATAAAGGATTTATTAAACAATGAAAACCCTCGGTGAATTTATTATTGAAAAACAAGCAGAGTTCCCTCATGCTACAGGAGAATTAACCGCCCTTATTTCGGCGATTAAATTAGGTGCTAAGGTTATTAATCGAGATATAAATAAAGCAGGATTAATTGATATTTTAGGCGAAAATGGTGCAGCAAATATTCAAGGTGAAAAACAGATGAAACTGGATGTTTTTGCTAATGAAACGTTAAAAAATGCACTTGAAGCTCGAGGAGTCGTAGCAGGTATAGCATCTGAAGAAGAAGATAATTTGGTTATCTTTGGTAAAGATCGCGCAACCGAAGGAAAATATGTCGTGTTAATGGATCCACTTGATGGTTCATCAAATATTGATGTAAATGTATCGGTCGGTACAATTTTTTCAATTTATCACAGAATTACCCAAATAGGCACCCCTATTTCAGAACAAGATTTTTTGCAACCTGGTTATAAACAAGTCGCTGCTGGTTATATTATTTACGGGTCATCGACTATGTTAGTTTATACTACAGGTTGTGGTGTACATGCTTTTACTTATGACCCTTCATTGGGCGTTTTTTGCTTATCCCATGAAAATGTCCGTTTCCCAAAACAAGCTACTACCTATTCGATTAATGAAGGTTACTATTCTAAATTTCCTACCGGAGTCAAAAAATATATCAAGTATTGCCAAGAAGAGGATGATAAGACACATCGCCCTTATACTTCACGTTATATCGGTTCATTGGTGTCTGATTTTCATCGAAACCTATTAAAAGGTGGTATCTATATCTACCCTAATACAGCTCAATACCCTAAAGGTAAAATTCGCTTGTTATATGAAGCAAATCCAATGGCATTTTTAGCAGAACAAGCTGGAGGAAAAGCAACTAACGGATACCAACGAATTTTAGATATGGAACCAGAGCAATTACATCAACGTACACCATTTTTTGTAGGCATTAAATCAATGGTGGATGACGCCGATCGTTTTATGGCCGAATATAAAGATTGATACTTAGATGAATGATAAATTAATTTATCATTCATCATATTATTTAAATAACTTAGCCAACATTTTGTAATTTATTGTTATGTTTTTTTATAGGCTTAATTATCATAATTAAGTTAATCGTAATTATTATTCAATTCCTTTAGCGAGACATTTAATATTTCGATGTATAAAAAAACTTAGGTAATCTAAGCAAAATTTTCTCAAATAATATCTTAAGCTTCCTACGCTTCCATTTTTAATCAAAGCAAACTGGTTAAAAATTACGGTTAATCTAGTCGAAATAAGCAAAAACTGGCATAATAGCCGACAATTTTTGCAAAAATAAGACAATGTATTGTGCCAAACGCTAAATTATGTGAACGCTTTCGTGGTTTCTATCCTGTTGTAATTGATATTGAAACATCAGGCTTTGATCCTAATCAAAATGCAATTTTAGAAATTGCAGCTATTACATTGAAAATGGATGAAAAGGGCTTTTTAGCACCCGATGAAACACTACAATTCAATGTGAACCCATTTGAAAACGCAATTTTGGAGCCGACAGCTTTAGCATTTAATGGTATTGATCCTAATAATCCATTACGTGATGCAGTTGATGAAAAAGTTGCATTAGAAGCGATATTTAAACTCGTGAGAAATGGTATTAAGGCCAATGACTGTAGCCGCGCAGTTATTGTTGCTCATAATGCTCATTTCGACCATAGCTTTTTAATGGCAGCATCAGAACGAGCAGGCATAAAGCGTAATCCTTTCCACCCTTTTGCTACTTTTGACACTGCTTCGCTTAGTGGATTAGTGTTTGGTCAAACCGTTCTCGCTAAAGCGTGTGAAGCAGCGGAAATGCCATTCGATCATAAACAAGCTCATAGTGCCTTATACGATACCGAAAAAACAGCAATTTTATTTTGTGAAATTGTTAATCGCTTTAAACGACTTGGCGGTTGGCCATTACCGCATAACGATCAGCAAGCTAAAGCAGAAACTGAGCAGCCATTAGATTAAAAACAAAGTCAAAACTATAAATAAAAAAGAGAGTTGCGAACTCTCTTTTTTACATACACTCTTTTTTTACATCCTGCTTTTTTACAGACAAAATAAACAATTATGGTTTATGTTTTTCAGCAGTCTGTTTAATCAAGGTCTGCAATTCACCAGTCTGAAACATTTCTAACATAATGTCACAACCACCCACTAATTCACCTTCAACCCAAAGTTGCGGGAAAGTTGGCCAATTTGCATATTTTGGTAATTCAGCTCGAATATCGGGATTTTGTAAAATATCGACATAGGCAAAAGGTACGCCACATTGTGATAATACTTGAACCGCTTGTGCTGAAAATCCACAACTTGGTAATTTTGGCGACCCTTTCATATAAAGAAGAATCGGATTTTCGGCAATTTGTCGTTTAATCTTATCAAGCGTTGTCAATTCAGTTGTCATTAGGTTGATTCCTTAGTATGTCATAACAATAAGATTGTTATTTTAACGTAGAATAAGATCAAGTTATACAGGTTTATTTGTTAACTTTGATAGAAAAATATAAATTATGAGTCACCTTTTTTCATAAATTTTCTCGTTTAAAAAAGTGCTCTCCTCAAAATTTTTTGCATAACTAATATCAATTATTAACTTTGATATAAGAAAAAAATATAACTATATATAAATATATTATTTAACAGCTAAATTAAGTTTTTATATTATAATCACTTGCTTCATAATTTTAATAAACAAAAAAAACAATGCATAAATTAGCCAATCGACTCGATCACTTTTCTGATTCGGTTATCCGTCGGATGACTCGGATCGCTAATCAATATCAAGCAATCAATTTATCACAAGGGTTTCCTGATTTTGAGCCACCTAAGCCTTTAATTGATGCGTTAAAACAAGCTGCGGATGATGGCCCTCATCAATATGAAATCACATGGGGTTCAGCCGAGTTTCGCCATCTGTTAGCAAAAAAACAACAAAAATTAATGAATATTGATATCAATCCAGATGAAAATGTGTTGGTAACATGTGGTAGTACCGAAGCAATGATGTGCGCAGTGATGACAGTCTGTAATCCAAAAGATAAAGTAATTATCTTTTCGCCTTTTTATGAAAATTACGGCGCGGATGCTATTTTGTCTGATGCGACGCCAATTTATGTACCGCTAATTCCACCAACATTCGAATTTGATAAGCAACAACTACGACAAGCTTTTGAGCAAGGAGCCAAAGCGTTAATCTTATGTAACCCTAGCAATCCTTGCGGTAAGGTATTTACCAAAGCAGAACTTGACTATATTAGCCAACTAGCTATTGAGTTTGATGCTTACATTATTACCGATGAAGTTTATGAGCATATGGTTTATGCACCACATCAACATCTTTATTTAGCCAGTTTCCCTAATATGAAAGAGCGAACTATTTGCTGTAGCTCACTATCGAAAACCTATTCGATAACTGGCTGGCGACTTGGCTATATTATTGCTGATAAGAAAATTATTGATGGTTGTAAGATGATTCATGATTTTCTTACCGTTGGTGCTGCAGCACCATTACAAAAAGCTGCTTGTGCTGGATTAGCTTTAGGTGAAGATTATTACCAAAAATTAACCCAAATCTATACTGATAAACGTCGTTTATTTTTAAAGGGATTAGATGACTTAGGACTTACTTATTATGAACCTCAAGGTGCTTATTATGTATTAGTTGATATTTCAGAGATTAATCCTTTTAACACTGATTTTGAATTTTGCGAATGGCTAATTAAAGAGGTTGGTGTAGCTGCCGTGCCAGGCTCTGCTTTTTTTAAGCACCCTGAATATCGCTATATTCGCTTCCATTTTGCAAAACAAGAACCAACGCTAATTGCAGCTTTAGAAAGATTATCCAAACTCAAGGAAAAATTATCATGTTTAAAAAACTAATTGTGGCTAGTTTAGCTATTTTATCGTCCCTAATTGTCTTAACTGGTTGTGACAATGCTAAAAAAGAAAATCAAATTACCGTAGGTGTTGCCGCTGGGCCATATGGTGATATGTTTAAACAAGCTATCGCACCAGGTCTTGAAAAGAAAGGTTATCAAGTAGAAATTCGTGAATTTAGCGATTATGTTCAACCAAACTTAGCACTAGCTAATAAAGAGATCGATGTTAATTTATTTCAACATTTAACTTACCTTAATAACTTTAAACAAGCGCGCAATTTAGATATCACTGCTGTTGGCTTTGTACCAACTGCTGGCGCTGGAATTTATTCAAATAAAATTACTGATTTTTCACAGTTAAAACAAGGTGATCAAGTCACGATAGCTAACGACGTGACCAATGAAGCTCGAGCATTACGTATTTTAGAAGCTGCTGGATTAATTAAACTCGATCCAAATGTGGATAAAAATAATCTCACCCCTAACAACGTAATCGAAAATCGTTATGGTTTAAATATTGTACCTATTGAAGCACCACAAACACCACGTTCTTTAGATAGTGCTGTATTATCAGTAGTTAATGGCAATTATGCCATCGGTGCTGGATTAGATCTTTCAAAAGCACTTTATCAAGAAGTATTAGATAAAGATCTTAAAAATGTTATTGCGATTCGCAATGAATCTAAAGATAAATTAGGCAAAGACATTATCGAAGTACTTAAATCACCAGAATTTGCTCAAGTGATTAATGATAAAAATGGTATTTTCTATACCTTCCAAAAACCAGATTATCAGTTATTTTAATTATGCAAACTAACCCATTAATTCAGGTAAAAGATGTTTCGGTAAGATTCGAAGCAAACCAGCAAGTGATTGAAGCCGTAAAAAAGGTCTCATTTGATGTTAATCAAGGTGAGATCTTCGGTATTATCGGCTCGAGCGGTGCAGGTAAAAGTACATTAGTAAGAACCCTTAATCGACTTGCTGATCCCTCTTCCGGACAAATCATTATCAATGGCGTTGACATAAAAACCTTGCACGGTCGTCAACTGCAAGCATTTCGTTTTCAAGTTGGGATGATTTTTCAAAACTTTAATTTGGCGACATCGAAAACCGTCTATGAAAATATTGCTTTTGTGCTCAAAGCAGCCGGAAAAAAAGGCGATACTGTAAAAAATAGAGTCAACGAATTACTTGCTTTAGTTGGGTTAAGTGATAAGGCTAATGCCTACCCTGCCGAACTCAGTGGTGGGCAAAAGCAGCGAGTTGGCATTGCTAGAGCGCTTGCCAATGATGCAAAAATTCTATTGTGTGACGAAGCGACGAGTGCATTAGATCCAACTACCACTAGCGCAATACTTGATTTATTAAAAGAGCTTAATCAAAAATTTGCATTGACCATAGTACTAATTACTCATGAAATCGATGTGGTTAAAAAGATCTGTCATCGAGTTGCAGTAATGTCACAGGGCGAAATAGTGGAAATGAATACTACTTTTAATCTGTTTGCCCGCCCTAAACAGCCCTTCACGCAAGAATTTCTCAATATTGATGAAAACACTCATTTACCTGATATCATCAAACAAAATGCCAAAGGTAAATTAGTACGTTTGCGTTATATTAACGAAAACACTACCCAACCAATACTATATCAATCAGCAATTGAAACTAAAGTGGCATTCAATATCTTGCATGGTTTTATAGAGTATTTTGATAACCAAGCGTTAGGTAATTTGGTGATCGAAATTATTGGGGAACCTGATAATATTCAAAATCTGATAACAAAGTTAGCACAGCAAGAAGTTATTATTGAGGAAATAAATTAATGATAAAGCTCACCATTGCCGAAATGGCGCAAATGTTATGGCAAGCAGCTTACGAAACATTTATCATGGTAAGTTGGTCATTATTAGCTGGTCTAATATTCGGTACACTCATAGGTTTATTGCTGTTTTTAATGTCAAATCAATTCTTTTTCAAAAACAGAATTATCAATAGTATCGCTAATTTTATCATCAATGCCACTCGTTCAATTCCTTTTTTGATTTTAATGGTTACCGTACTACCTTTGGGAGCGTTACTCGTCGGCACGACTGTAGGCCCCAAAGCGGTAATTTTCCCTCTTTCACTTGCAGCTATCGCATTTTATGCTAGGTTAGCTGAAAATGCATTTAGTCAAATAGATAAAGGGGTGATCGAAGCAGCAGTAGCAAGTGGGGCATCGCATATCCGTATTATATTCGGTATTTTATTTCCAGAAGCGATGGCACAATTGATTCGACACGCAACGGTTACCACCATTTCGCTTATTAGTTTTAGCTCAATGGCGGGGGTTGTTGGCGGTGGTGGTATTGGTGACTTAGCCATTCGTTATGGTTATCAACGCTATGTAACCGAAATCCTCATTTTATGTATTATTATTCTTATTTTTATTGTAATGGTGATTCAATACCTTGGTGACAAGTTAGCCAACCACTTCGATAAAAGTTATAAATAGTCGGTAATTCAGCATGAACAAACTCACAGACATTATTACAGATCCTAAACGTATCATTGCAAAAAATGCTATTCCACAATCGCATTTAACTGATGGTTTAAAATTAAAATATGGCTATGCCGACATATTAGTCTACCCCAAAACTACAGCAGAAGTAGCTGGCATTGTTAAATATGCTAATAGCAACAATCTTAATATTACTACCCGTGGTGCTGGCACTAACTTAGTCGGCTCTACTATTCCTAATGGCGGTATTATTCTTGATTTATCGATGATGAATCATATTGTTGAACTAGACAAGCAAACCTTCACCGTCACTGTGCAATCGGGTATTTTACTGCAAGACCTGCAACAGTTTGTTGAACAACATGACCTTTTTTACCCGCCAGATCCGGGCGCTAAAAATGCTACCGTTGGTGGTAATATCAGTACTAATGCTGGTGGTATGCGGGCGGTAAAATATGGTGTGACTCGAGATTATGTGCAAGCAATTGAAGTTGTGATGGCTGATGGTAGTGTGTTAAATATTGGTAGTAAAAATGTTAAAGACAACACAGGACTAGCCTTAAAACATCTCTTTATTGGCAGTGAAGGTACCTTAGGTATCATTACACAATGTACTTTAAAACTGATAGCCAAACCGAAAGTATCACAAACTTTTATTGTTGGTTTTAACACTATTGAACAAGCTATTAACAGTATTACCACCGTATTACATACCCTTACACCTACTGCATTGGAGTTTGTTGAACGTAAAGTCGCACAGTGGGGTGAACAGTACTCAGGCTTTAAATTCCCACTACCAAATAGCCAAGCTTATCTAATTATTATGCTTAATGGTTCCGATCTACAAACCATTGAACAACAACGCAAACAACTGCTAGCAAATTTAGGCGGGTGTGACTATTTTGTTGCCCAAGATAGCAATCAAACCAGTCAAATCTGGACGATTCGTGGTTCGCTAGTACGTGCAGTTGAAGCAATCACCGAACAAGATCCAATCGATATAGTGGTACCAATAAATCGCATTAGCGATTTTATCAATTTCACCAAACAGCTAGAAGCACAAACTCAAATGCGCATGTTAGCCTTTGGTCATGCTGGTGATGGTAACATTCATCTATGCATTTTGCGTGATAATCGTGATGACAAACAATGGCAATCTGATCTGCAAAATGTTCACCAAGCGCTTTATCAAAAATGTCTTGAATTTGGAGGATTGCCTTCAGCAGAACATGGCATCGGAACGGCGAAAGTAAGTTATTACAATGCTGCCATTCCTGAAGCAAATCGCCAATTAATGCGTGCAATTAAACAACAGTTTGATCCTAAAAACTTACTGAATAATCAGGTCTATATGACTGCAATTTAATTGTACAACTATTAATGTTCTAATAGTTTATAGTAGATATAATGATATTAATCAGAGTTAAAACGCTTATATAAGCGTTTTAATTATTTCATAGATAAATTTGAGAACAGCGAGTTTTAAATACTAAAAATCCATTTTAATTACTAACTAAAAAGCCTACACGGTAGTGAACTTTTCTTGGTTTTCTTAGTTTTCTTCTTATCATTTCTTATCATTTCTAAGCTACCTACACGGTAGTGAACATTTATATTTAGAAACAATATTTCCATTTTTATTTCTAAGCTACCTACACGGTAGTGAACCCGCACAATTACAAGAGTGGCAAGAGGTGTATTTTCTAAGCTACCTACACGGTAGTGAACTATCATCGGAATGTTTTATAACAATATCCGCATTTCTAAGCTACCTACACGGTAGTGAACTTCGGTCATTCTACACAAGCACCTAACGGAATTTTCTAAGCTACCTACACGGTAGTGAACCACCGCTAACTAGTGAGTAGAAATGGTTTTGTTTTCTAAGCTACCTACACGGTAGTGAACTAGAATCCAATATACTATAAATGCAGTTGGCAAAAAGACAAAGTCTATTTTTACCAATAAAAACCCTTTTTTTAAGTGATTTTTTAATATATTGATTTTTAATTATTTTATTTTATGTTAAAAAAAAGGGTTAGCAATAAGTAGGAATTTAAGTTTCAAAAACCCCGTTCCTCAATTTTTTTTTGGTTGTTTGAGTTTCGGACGTTTGTTGTTTTGCGGTTGTTTCTATACGGTGAATACGTCCGAGTTAAGAGGGTTGGCGCGAACCCTCTTTACAATCTCCCGCGGCGACTACGCAAGTGGTCACGATGTGACTGCCTTCCGCCTTCGTTCGCTCTTAACGCACCGGCTGTGATTTGTTCCTGACAAAGCACCGCCTTGCCAAACATCCCTGTTTGCCATGCTAACCTCACGCAGTTGTCAGCACATTGCGAATGTCGCTAAATAAGAAGCACTAAACTAATTTATAAAAATAAACGTTTATTATCAGTAATAGCTGATGTTATAACTAGCGTTAACGATTTATTGGATGGATTTTGGCTTTAAAAACCCCGTTCCTCAAATTTTTTGGTTGTTTGAGTTTCGGACGTTTTGTTGTTTTGTGGTTGTTTCTATACGGCGATTACGTCCGAGTTAAGAGGGTTGGCGCGAACCCTCTTTACAATCTCCCGCGGCGACCACGCAAGTGGTCACGATGTGACTACCTTCCGCCTTCGTTCGCTTTTAACGCACCGGCTGTGATTTGTTCCTGACAAAGCACCGCCTTGGCAAACATCCCTGTTTGCCATGCTAACCTCACTCAGTTGTCAGCACGTTGCGAATGTCGCGCCACAAAATCGTTTTTTATCGCCCTAACGTTATTTTTCTTATCCTCAGCTTCAATACCTAAGAACTAAGAAATAATAGCTAAGGATAGACACAGACTCCGCTGCTCTTCGGGACTCCGTTGTGGTCCAGCGAAGCTCTTATTATCGCACCAGACGCCTCGTAAACCGCATTAAATATAGAATACATATAATTATACTCGCCCGTCCAATAGCCGCCGCCGGTGAGGAAGGGAGTACCAGTGTAATAGGTCACCGGCCCCCATTCCGAGAACAATCCTCCACCAATGTGACGCCGATACTCATTATCAGGTGACGAAGGCGTTGCACTTTGACACCCTCCCCGACAATTCGCATTAGTTAAATCCCTAACCTTAGGCATACGGTATCCAAAACTATTACACCAAGATTCCACACTAGAATTGGTATAAGTATCATAAACACGAGCAACAAACTACTGCTTTAACTCAAATCCATATTTGACCACCGCATTACCCCTACTATCACGACCGACTAACTCAAACACCTGCGGTAAAGATGGTCTGTCGATTCCAACTGGATTTTCTGATCGCTGTTGCGATTCTGTAGCAACAGGACCCGTTAGGGTGACTCGAACGCTGGTACTTGTTGAATCGGTCATCGTCGCCGTAATACCACCATGAGAAACCGGCGCCCAAGATAAGGCCTGACTAACACCCTTAATACTTAAATCAAAATATAAATTATTAGCACCAGTAGTCGGGAAGTTTAAACCATAAGACGACGGTGTAACTGACTGTGGTAGAAACCCACTATACGGGTACCAAATAGCATCAGAAAACCCGCTATTTATCCAAATAGTGTCTGCTTTAGGTTTTGCAAAACAAATTAATGGCGATACTTTAGGATGAATATAATAAATGGCTCTACCTGCCGTAAAACGACTTTCATTAGGCACACCATAACGTGTTTTTAATGTACCGTTAGTATTAGATAACGTTAGTTTATAAGGTGCTTGATCTCTACAATTAGTCAGCACTTCATTACGAGCAACAGCTTGACCCCATCTATCAACAATGGATAACTTTAAACTACCAGTAGCGGTGACACCATTAACTCCCTGACCATCGCCATCATCATCCCCCCAATAATTATACGGTGTGCCAATAAGTGAACTTAATGCAATAGAATCAGTATTCGTTGGTACTAACATACCAATATCCGCAGAACTCTGACCAATAGCAGGTAAAATGATAGGATTAGTTGAACTCGAATTATTGGTTGTCGGAGTAAATCTTCTACCATCAGAAAGCGATATCCCGAGTAGCGCTTCGGTATTTGTTATCCGGGTACGACCACCATCAAAGGTTAAATAAGGTGCTGAGCCATAAATAATATTGGTCGTTTTAGTGGTTAATGCATAATTAGAAAAAGAGATAGATTGTAAAATAACTACGGTTAAAACCAAAACCATCGGCCGAGATAAAAAGACTAAACCAAGAAATTTTGAAAAATTTTGCGGAAATTTCGGAAATTGCTGAAATTTTGGAAATTGCGGAAATAATAAACTGTAGTGAAATAATAAACGGCGTGAGCTTAACTTTAGAAAGGTGAAATTATAGGTTGGGCAGGTTGTGTGTTGTGTGTTGTGTGTTGAAAATTATAATCCATATCAGATATCCTTGTCAATCCAATTTTATGATTTATTTAAAATTTTAAGCCTAATGGCATAAAATTTATCCATTCGTATAAATATGCTATAAAAGTATAGTGATTGCAAAAAACCATGCAACTTTTTTTGATGGTTTAATTGTTAACTTTTGTAAAGAAGAACACTGATAACTCGAAAACAACATCGGTTATTTGCTGTTTATTAGAAATAATAGACCTTTTATACCCTCTTAAAAAATCACCATTTTTAACGTTAATAATTTGCAGATTAGGCTTTTGATTTTGACAATTTTATAGTCGTTTTTAGAAGGTATTTTGCGTTTCAAAAACCCCTCTCCTCAAAATTTTTTGGTTGTTTGAGTTTCGGACGTTTTGTTGTTTTGTGGTTGTTTCTATACGGTGATTACGTCCGAGTTAAGAGGGTTGGCGCGAACCCTCTTTACAATCTCCCGCGGCGACCACGCAAGTGGTCACGATGTGACTACCTTCCGCCTTCGTTCGGTCTTAACGCACCGGCTGTGATTTGTTCCTGACAAAACACAGCCTTGGCAAACATCCCTGTTTGCCATGCTAACCTCTCTCAGTTGTCAGCACGTTGCGAATGTCGCTAAATTAAATACACTAAACTTATTTGCCAAAATAAACTCTTATGTTTATAGCAAGCTAATTTTAGTTTTAAAACCAATTTCGAAGAAACTTGGGCGGGATTTTAGGCTTTAAAAACCCCTCTCCTCAAAATTTTTTAGTTGTTTGAGTTTCGGACGTTTTGTTGTTTTGTGGTTGTTTCTATACGGCGATTACGTCCGAGTTAAGAGGGTTGGCGCCAACCCTCTTTACAATCTCCCGCGGCGACTACGCAAGTGGTCACTGCGTGACTGCCTTCCGCCTTCGTTCGCTTTTAACGCACCGGCTGTGATTTGTTCCTGACAAAGCACCGCCTTGGCAAACATCCATGTTTGCCATGCTAACCTCACTCAGTTGTCAGCACGTTGCGAATGTCGCTAAATTAAATACACCAAACTTATTTGCCAAAATAAACTTTTATTATTGGAACTAGCTGATGTTATAACTAGCGTTAGCGATTTATTGGACGGGATTTTAGGCTTTAAAAACCCCGTTCCTCAAATTTTTTGGTTGTTTGAGTTTCGGACGTTTGCAGTTTTGCGGTTATTTTTATACGGTGATTACGTCCGAGTTAAGAGGGTTGGCGCCAACCCTCTTTACAATCTCCCGCGGCGACCACGCAAGTGGTCACTGCGTGACTGCCTTCCGCCTTCGTTCGCTCTTAACGCACCGGCTGTGATTTGTTCCTGACAAAGCACCGCCTTGGCAAACATCCCTGTTTGCCATGCTAACCTCACTCAGTTGTCAGCACATTGCGAATGTCGCTAAATTAAATACACCAAACTTATTTGCCAAAATAAACTCTTATTATTGGAAATAGCTGATGTTATAACTAACGTTAGCGATTTATTGGCGGGATTTAGGCTTTAAAAACCCCCGTTCCTCAAATTTTTTTGGTTCTTTATTTTTTGGATTGTTTGAGTTTCGGACGTTTTGTTGTTTTGTGGTTGTTTCTATATGGTGATTACGTCCGAGTTAAGAGGGTTGGCGCCAACCCTCTTTACAATCTCCCGCGGCGACTACGCAAGTGGTCACTATGTGACTGCCTTCCGCCTTCGTTCGCTCTTAACGCACCTTGCCAAACATCCCTGTTTGCCATGCTAACCTCACTCAGTTGTCAGCACATTGCGAATGTCGCACTACAAAATCGTTTTTTAACACCCTAACGTTATTTTTCTTATCCTCAGCTTCAATACCTAAGAACTAAGAAATAATAGCTAAGGATAGACACAGAGTCCGTAGCTTAAGGCGCCATGTTCACGGAAAGATATTCTACCGTCCTCCGATAAAACAACAAAATACGTTTGACCACTACTACCCCCCCTATCTTGCGTCCAATAGGTTCTTTCGAAATTGGCACCAGCGTAATTGAACATATGCCCCCATTCCGCGAAAAATCCTCCACCAATGTTACGCATTTGATAATTATACTTTGACAAATTCGTTCCCCCTAATGCATTTACTTCATTTGCATAATTTCTACAAGCCCCTAAAGTAGCCTCGTTCAGACAAGACGCATTAGTTAAATCCCTGACCTTTGGAACACGGTATCCTCCAATCTTATTACACCAAGATTCCACACTAGAATAGGTATAACCATTATCATAACGACCAACAAACCCACGATTAACAAACCACTGCTTTAATACAAATCCATATTTGACCATCGCATTACCACTGCTATCACGACCGACTAACTCAAATGTCTGCGGTAAAGATGGTCTATCGATTCTATCTGGATTTTCTGAGTACCATTGATTAGGGTCTGTAACGGCAGGACCAGTTAGGGTGACTTTAACGCTGGTACTTCTTTCATATGGATAGGTCACAGTAGCAGTAATACCACTATGAGAAACCGGCGCCCAAGATAAGGTCTGATTAATACCTCTCATCTCTAATCCAAAAAACAAATTATGAGCACCAGTAGTCGGGAAGTTTAAACCATAAGACGATGGTGTAACTGACTGTGGTAGAAAACCCTTACCATATACCCAAACGGCAGCAGGACCATTCTCCCCCCACTCTAAGGTAGGGCTTGCAAAACAGACCTCTGGCAGTGCCTTAGGATTAATATAATAAGTGACATTACCTGCACTAAAACGACTTTCATTAGGTACCCCATAACGTGTTTTTAATATACCTTCAGTACTTGATAAGGTTAATTTATATGGCGCTTTACAAATAGTCAGCACTTCATTACGGGCAACAGGATTATTGTCTTTATCAACAATGGATAAATTTAAACTACCGGTAGCGGTGACACCATTAACTCCCTGACCATCTCCATCATCATCACCCCAATAATTATAGGGTGTGCCAATAAGTGAACTTAATGCAATAGAATTAGTATCCGTTGGTACTAACATACCAATATCCGCAAAACTCTGACCAGCAATAGGTAACTCGATACGATTACGCCACGGATCATTGGTTGTGGGAGTAAATGTTCTACCATCAGAAAGGGATATCCCGAGTAGCGCTTCGGTATTTGTTACTCGGGTACGACCACCATCAAAGGTTAAATATGGGGCTGAGCCATAAATAATATTGGTCGTTTTAGTGGTTAATGCATAATTAGCAAAAGAGATAGATTGTAAAATAACTACGGTTAATACCAAAACCATCGGCCGAGATAAAAAGACTAAACCAAGAAATTTTGAAAAATTTTGCTGAAGTTGCTGAAATTGCTGAAATAATAAACTACGGTTAAATAATGAACGATATGAGCTTAACTTTAGAAAGGTGAATTTATAGGTTGGGCAGGTTGTGTGTTGTGTGTTGTGTGTTGAAAATTATAATCCATATCAGATATCCTTGTCAATCCAATTTTATGATTTATTTAAAATTTTAAGCTTAATAGCATAAAATTTATCCATTCGTATAAATATGCTATAAAAGTATAGTGATTGCAAAAAACCATGCAACTTTTTTTGATGGTTTTATTGTTAACTTTTGTAAAGGTGAATGTAATATTACGCTTTAATTACGCCCTTAAAATCAATTTCGGGGAAACTTGGGCGGGATTTTGGCTTCAAAAACCCCTCTCCTCAAAATTTTTGGTTGTTTGAGTTTCGGACGTTTTGTTGTTTGGTGGCTAGTTCTATACGGTGATTACGTCCGAGTTAAGAGGGTTGGCGCCACCCCTCTTTACCATCTCCCGCTGCGACCACGCAAGTGGTCACGATGTGACTACCTTCCGCCTTCGTTCGGTCTTAACGCTCCTTGGCAAACATCCCTGTTTGCCATGCTAACCTCGCTCAGTTGTCAGCACGTTGCCAATGTCGCGCCACAAAATCGTTTTTTATCGCCCACTTCGTCAGCGTCAACGCCATTGCCTTGGCAGGGCAATGATTATTTAATGCCCTAACGTTATTTTTCTTATGCTCAGCTTCAATACCTAAGAACTAAAAAATAATAGCTAAGGATAGACACAGAGTCCGTAGGTTTTGCCGGCGATATATGACGTGCTATACACACTACCATCATTCCCACTAATAGCAAAGAATTGATTGTTATAAATCGGATTGTTAAAAATCGACCTATCACTCGTCAAATACTCCCCGTTTGTATAGGCTAATTGTCCTACGAAGTTGGCTCCAATGTAAGAGAGCATATTCCCCCATTCCGTGAAAAATCCTGCACCTATGTAACGCACAACATTATTATAAGATGACGAAGGCGTTGCCGTTAATGCATTTAATACTGCTTTTATATTTGTATCACGATATCCACAAATAAACGAACTAGATTCCCGACAAGACGCATTAGTTAAATCCTTGACCTTTGGGAGACGATATCCTCCAATCTTATTACACCAAGATTCCGTGCTAGAATAGGTATATCGGTTCCTATCTCCACGATTAACAAACCACTGCTTTAACACAAATCCATATTTGACCACCGCATTACCCCTACTATCACGACCGACTAACTCAAATGTCTGCGGTAAAGATGGTCTGGCGATTCTACCTGGATTTTCTGATTGCCATTGATTAGGGTCTGTAACGGCAGGACCTGTTAGGGTGACTCGAACCCACCCCCAGTAGTCTGGTGAATCGGTCATAGTAGCAGTAATACCACCATGAGAAACCGGAGCCCAAGATAAGGCCTGATTAGTGCCGGCAATAAGTAAATCAAAATACAAATTATTAGCACCAGTAGTCGGGAAGTTTAAACCATAAGACGACGGCGTAAATGACTGTGGTAGAAAACCATTACCACGTACCCAAATGCCATTAAAGCCAGGTTCTATCCTGTTAGGTCTTGCAAAACAAATCACTGGCGATGCCTTAGGATTAATATAATAAGTGGCATAACCTGCCGTAAAACGACTTTCATTAGGTACACCATAACGTGTTTTTAATGTACCTCCATCATTAGATAACATTAGTTTATATGGCGCTTTACAAATATTAAGCACTTCATTACGGGCAACCCTATAACCGTCTTTATCTTCAATCAATAAATTTAAACTACCGGTAGCGGTGACACCATCAATCCCCTGACCATCACCATCATCATCCCCCCAATAATTATAAGGTGTGCCAATAAGTGAACTTAATGCAATAGAATCAGTATTCCTTGGTACTAACATACCAATATCATTAAAACTCTGACCAGCAACAGGTAAAACGATAGGATTGTAACTTGAATTATTGGTTGTGGGGGTGAATTTTCTACCATCAGAAAGCGATATCCCGAGTAGCGCTTCGGTATTTGTTACTCGGGTACGACCACCATCAAAGGTTAAATAAGGTGCTGAGCCATAAATAATATTGGTCGTTTTAGTGGTTAATGCATAATTAGAAAAAGAGATAGATTGTAAAATAACTACGGTTAAAACCAAAACCATCGGCCGAGATAAAAAGGCTAAATTAAGAAATTTTGAAAAATTTTGCTGAAATTTCGGAAATTGCTGAAATAATAAACGGCGTGAGCTTAACTTTAGAGAGGTGAAATTATAGGTTGGGCAGGTTGTGTGTTGTGTGTTGTGTGTTGAAAATTATAATCCATATCAGATATCCTTGTCAATCCAATTTTATGATTTATTTAAAATTTTAAGCCT
>NZ_NASD01000027.1 GCF_002142155.1 Gilliamella apis
ATGTGATCTTCGTCACAAATTTAGGGGCTTTTATAGGTATTTTATTATTTTTATTCGATTTAAAAAAATATTTCACTATTTTTATTTAAATTTATAACATAACTCCATATTCTACAAATTATCGTTTCTTGTTAGTCATTGAGATTTTATTATTCTTCATTACAACTACATTTAATTTGCCAATCTGATAGCTAAAGCGTAAAATGCCCATCCTATTTTGCTTAACCTATTACCTTATAAGGTAATACTGACTTGAAATCAGAGGCATTTGTTAATGACAATGTTATATCCAAAACCAGAATTACTTTCACCAGCTGGTTCACTTAAAAATATGCGTTACGCGTTTGCTTATGGTGCTGATGCAGTTTATGCAGGGCAGCCACGCTACAGTTTGCGAGTGCGCAATAATGAATTTAATCATGAAAATCTTGCTATTGGCATCAACGAAGCTCATGCTCAAGGCAAAAAGTTTTATGTGGTAGTTAATATTGCCCCTCATAATTCAAAATTAAAAACCTTTATTCGTGATTTAGAACCAATTGTTAACATGAAACCAGATGCATTTATCATGTCTGATCCGGGTTTAATCATGTTGGTTCGTGAACATTTTCCGGAAATGGAAATTCACTTATCTGTGCAATCCAACGCAGTTAACTGGGCGACGGTAAAATTTTGGCATAAGATGGGATTAACGCGTGTTGTGTTGTCACGAGAGTTATCCATCGATGAAATCAAAGAAATTCGAGAAAAAGTGCCGGAAATGGAACTTGAAGTTTTTATTCATGGTGCGCTTTGTATGGCTTATTCGGGGCGTTGTTTATTATCGGGTTATATTAATAAACGTGACTCAAATCAAGGTACTTGTACTAATGCTTGTCGTTGGGAATATAAAGTATCAGAGGGTAAAGAGGACGAAGTAGGGCAGATAGTCCATAAATGCGAGCCGATTCCTGTACAACAAGTTGAACCGACATTAGGTATTGGCTCAACAACCAATCAGGTCTTTATGTTAGAAGAATCTGGTCGTCCTGGCGAATATATGCAAGCTTTTGAAGATGAACATGGTACTTATATCATGAATTCAAAAGATTTAAGAGCAGTTGAATTAGTCGAAGATCTGACAAAGATTGGCGTACATTCATTAAAAATTGAAGGTCGAACCAAATCGTTTTATTACTGTGCTCGAACTGCGCAAGTCTATCGTCAAGCTATTGATGCCGCCAGTGAAGGTAAACCATTTGATCCACGCTTATTGGCGGAACTTGATTCTTTAGCTCATCGAGGATATACCGAAGGCTTTTTACGTCGCCATAAACATGAAGATATGCAAAATTATGTGCACAGTCATTCTGTATCTGATAGACAACAATTTGTTGGTGAGTTTAGTGGTCAACGTCTAAATGGCTTAGCTGAAATTATTGTTAAAAATAAATTTTCAGTAGGGGATAGTGTTGAAATGATGACCCCTAAAGGTAATATGACCTTTATTATTGAACGAATGGAAAATAAAAAAGGTCAACCGGTTCCGGCAGGACTTGGTGATGGTCACATTGTTTATATTCCAATCGCCGAAGATATTGATTTAAATTATGCGCTTTTAATGCGTAATTTTGATTAATCTATTTAACTTATATAACTAATAACTATATAACTAACTGTTCAGGGTTATGAACAGTTAGTTGTTATCATTACTGACGAATTAAATCTTCGCCATAACCAATCCATTTATACGTTGTTAAGGCTTCAAGGCCCATTGGTCCTCTGGCATGTAATTTTTGCGTACTAACTGCAACTTCAGCACCTAAACCGAATTGTGCACCATCGGTGAATCGGGTCGATGCATTAACATAAACTGCAGCAGCATCGACTAAGTTAACGAATTGTTCTGCATTTACAAGGCTACGCGTTAGAATGGCTTCTGAATGACCACTACCATATTCGCGAATATGTTCCACCGCCAATTCCAATGAATCAACAATAACAATATTCAGATCTTTGGAAAGCCATTCTTGTCTTAGTTCATCATCCTCGACGGCAAAAACATTTGCCACCCCAGCATTCAAAATCTTATAAGCATCGGGATCGGCATGCAATATCACCTGATTATCGGCCATGATTTGACTAAGTTTTGGTAAAAAAGCATTGGCAATTTCAGTATGAACAAGTAATGTTTCAACAGTATTACAGGTACTTGGTCGCTGAGTTTTGGCATTAAGTATTATTGATAGCGCTTTATCAAAATCAGCACTTTCATCGATAAAAATATGGCAAACACCAATACCACCAGTAATAACAGGTATGGTTGAATGTTCTCGACAAAGTTTGTGTAATGCTGCGCCACCTCGAGGAATAATCATATCAACATATTTATCAAGCTTGAGTAATTCAGTGATATATTTGCGATCAGGATTATTGATAGATTGAATTGCTGTTTCAGGTAAACCGACTTGTTTTAAAGCTTGCTGAATGATAGCTATAATAGTGGCATTGGTATTAACCGTCTCTTTACCACCACGTAGTATCGCTGCATTGCCGGTTTTTAAGCAAAGAGCCGCAATATCAATAGTCACATTAGGACGAGCTTCATAGATAACACCAATCACACCTAATGGAACTCTGTGACGTTGTAACTTTAATCCGCTTGCTAATGTCGAACCATCTATAACTTGGCCAATTGGATCGGTTAAAGAAACAACATTTCGAACATCATTAGCAATAGATGATAATCGTTCGGAAGTTAATAACAGACGATCAAGTATTGCCTCATTCAATCCTTGTTCTTTTGCCATAGCCATATCTTTTTGATTAGCATCAAGAATCTTGTCAGCATTTAGTTCTAATAAATCGGCGATATGAATTAAAGCCTGATTTTTAATTTTTGTTGCGCATTGTGCTAATTGATATGAAGCAAGTTTGGCTGCTTTACCCATTTCGTTTATCATTGCTTAACCTTTATTGATTTTGTCCACAAAGTTTTTTAATAGATTGCATTTTTTCTAAATATAACTGCTTTTCTGACTCCAACATCATATTTAGGTCGATAACATAATCCTCAATAATTTCGTTTGTCTTATATTTTATTATCATGGTATTAGGATTTTTTTCTGAGATATTAATAATATTCTTAAATAGGATACAGGTCATTTTATTTTTATCTTTTCTTTTTAAAAAGACATAAACAATAAAAAACAGGGTAAACAGGATAAGATTCGTAACGGTAAACTGACTATTCCTAATACTAATAAATGTTTTACCCAAAATGATATATTTTTCAGCCCATTGTAATAACAAAAAAACAATCATTAATAATAAAATGAGACCGAGGTGAAAAGGGATTTCGATTATGTGAGAGAAAATAAAGAATGCTATAAAGCAGGCAAGTAAAATTATTATAAGTGGTTCAATATATTTACGTCGATAAAAGACTAAATCCTGATCATCTTTTTGCCATTTTTCGTGATAGCTATTAACTTCAATACTCAATTTTATAAGCCTTTTATCTTATTCATCTATTTTTTTATTTATCGATAAGATAGGTAATCTATCCAGAACTCTATGTTATATATTAAATCATCAATATATTTTTGTATTATAAAAATATAAACATGCCAATAATAACCTTCTCAGATGTTAGTTTTTGCATAGACAAAAGCTTGATTATAGGCATTATTACTATTAGTAAATGATAATACTGAACACAAAGCTATAGAATAAGTTTTTGTAACGATTTGGCTGAATGTCTCTATTCTAAATCTATTATTTAATCAGCATATCATCTCGGTGTACGGCAACAGGACCATATTCATAGCCAATTATTTGGCTAATTTCTTGTGAATGATGTCCTGCTATTTGTCGTAATGCATCACTATTATAACGGCTGACTCCTCGAGCTATTTGCTTACCAGATTTATCACAAATATTAATGACTTCACCACGTGAAAAATCTTTTTCGACTGCGATAATGCCTTTTGGTAATAGCGAACTACCATTATTTAAAATGGCGTTAATCGCACCATCATCAAGTATCACTTTGCCTACGTTTGGTGCGCCATATAACCAATGCTTACGATGTTCTAATGGGGTTTTTTGCGGTAAAAAACGGGTACCAACCGATTGATTATTGACTGCATCAACAATCACATTGGCTTTATTTCCTGCAGCTATAATTACTTCTATGCCAGCACTTCCAGCTACTTCGGCAGCTTGAATTTTGGTGCTCATGCCACCGGTTCCTAAACCTGAAACACTATCACCGGCGATACTGCGCAGATCATCATTAATCTGAGTTACTTCTTTTATCAATTGTGCATTGCTATCGCTTCTTGGATCGGCGGTATATAAACCTTCGATATCGGTAAGCAATATCAATTTATCTGCTTCAGCTAAAATTGCGGCAAGTGCTGATAAATTATCGTTATCACCAACTTTAATTTCAGCAGTAGCGACTGCATCATTTTCATTAATCACTGGGACAATATTATTCTCTAGCATCGCTTTTAATACATCTTGAGCATTTAAAAAGCGTTCACGATCTTCAAGATCTGCGCGAGTTAATAGCATTTGCCCAATATAAATTTTATATATCGAAAACAGCTGTTCCCAAAGTTGGATTAATTTACTTTGACCAACTGAAGCGAGTAATTGTTTTGTGGCAACAGTATTGGGTAGGTTAGGATAGTTGAGGTATTCCCGACCAGCAGCAATAGCACCCGAAGTCACGATAATAATTTTATGACCAGTTTGATGTAAATAAGAACATTGTCGAATCAGTTCTACTATTCTCGCACGGTCTAACTGTTTAGTTCCTCCAGTTAAAACACTGGTACCGAGTTTAACAACGACAATTTGTTGTTTTTTATTATTCATAACAATACTCTTATTCAGATTAGTTATTACAAAATAGACTCCATCCATTTAACTGATTGAGTAAAGGCGTTTTGTAAACCTTTTTGCAATGGTGTTTTGGGGATTGTGACAATTTTGCTTTGTTTTGTTGATTGAATTAATTTTGCTTCACTCAAATTACTTAATTTATCATCTTCAAAGATAATATTCATAACCGGTACAGGACAAGAATGGGTTAATAACCCTTGATTTTTAAGAGAAAAATAATTCAATTCGGCCGCTAATTGTTGATTTGATACAGAAGTTAAACCTAAACGACTGGCCAGCATATCTTTATAGCTATTAGGTAGATTTTGTTGTAATGCCTTATCAACAAAGAGTTGGTGTATAAATGGAGTAAAATTAAATAACCCTTTTATTTTATTAGGCATTAAATAGGCAAGTCGTGTTGCAATATGTGAACCAAAGCGGAATCCAGCAACAATCACTCGATTACTATCAACCCATGGAACCGATGATAGTTGTTCGATCACTGCTTGATGAATTTGGCTACTATTTTGGCTCAATACAAAATTACGACTATATCCAACGGTTGGTAAATCGACAGTTAACATAGCAAAACCTTGTGGAGCAAGATATTCACTAAAGTAACGATAATAATCAATTTGTAAGTTACCTAAACCATTGCAGATTAAAACGACAGGACAAACACCACTATTACTATTGTTTGGTAAATGCAAAATGGATTTGATAACCCGATTTTCAATCTTAAATTCTAACTGTTTGGTTGAATAAGGTGAATATTCAAGCGCTTTCATATATGATTGATAAGCACAGGTTTGGGCATACATCGCTAGCTCATCATTCTTAAAATGAGGATAACTGGCAATACTGGCATATTCGCTGGCAATGAGATAATCCTGATGTAAACTATTTTTTGATTCTTCAGTTAAACTGGATTGAGCGGCATTATCAGCTTTAGCTTGCCACATTGCAGCCTGATTTAAAAACTCATATATCCAGTTGCCAGATTGATAACCAATAACTGAATCCAACCATTTATCATTAGTATGACGCTTAGTTGAAATAGCGATTCTAGATAAAACCGCTTCGATTTCTAACTTAGGAAGGCCGCGCCAATACCATAAAAGAGGGTTAATGATTCGATACCATTTTGAATCAATTTCACCATCAAGAGGACTAATACTGCTGCCATTGCTGCTGTCAAGACGATTGATTAGCGATGATGTTTCAGGGTAGTCATATTGTGGTTTGAATATCTTTTCAGAAAGGTTTTCAGTCATAACCATAGCAACCTATTTATATTAGATGATTATTTATTATCACTAATTGGTTTAACAAACATGACACCAGTATCCCATGGTTGTTCAATCCATGTATCTTGTGCGATGTCGACAACATAATCATCAACTAATGGTTTACCTGCTGGTTTAGCAAAAATAGTGACAAAGTGAGCCTTAGGATACATCTCACGAATGGTATGTGCAGTGCTACCAGTGTCAACTAAATCGTCAACAACAATAAAGCCTTCGCCATCACCGTTTGCTTGTTTTAAAATTAATTTTTCACGTTGATGATCATGATCATAGCTAGAAATACAAACTGTATCGACATAACGAATACTAAGTTCACGAGCTAAAATAGCTGCTGGTACTAAGCCACCACGACTAACTGCAATGATGCCTTTCCATTGATTGGCGGGTAATAATCTCTCAGAAAGCTGACGACCATAAGCTTGTAGCATTTCCCAAGTGACATTGAATTTTTTCTTTTCAGCGATAATCTCTGCTTTATGCTGTTTTTTGGCTTTGATTTCTTCTTCTGTTAAAGTTTGTTCTATTGACATGTGTAACCTGCAATTTTAATCGAATATACGAATTTAATAAATTAATATTAATGGGCTAAAAATAGATGTAAAATTGCACCTTATTATAGAGTGGTTAGATAAAAAAAACCACTTATTAATTCATTACCCACCTAATATTGAGGATAAAATATGCTATCGACCTTAAATCCAAAATTTGTTTGGCAGATTTTTAATGATATTTGTAAAATTCCCCATCCTTCTCATCATGAACAAATGATAACTAAATATATAGTCGATTTTGCAACTACTCATCATATTGATTGTCAGCTAGATAAAGCTGGTAATGTTTTACTGCGTAAAGCTGCTACTAAAGGGATGGAAGATTGTCCATCAATCGCTTTGCAAGCTCATATGGATATGGTTCCGCAAAAAAATGAAGGTACCCAGCACGATTTTCTTGTTGATCCAATTCAAGCTTATGTTGATGGCGATTGGGTCAAGGCTAAAGGGACTACATTAGGTGCGGATAATGGCGTAGGCTTGGCATCAGCATTGGCAGTATTAATTGATCCTTCAGTTGAACATGGACCTCTTGAAGTATTAGTTACTACTTCGGAAGAGACGGGGATGCATGGCGCTTTCGGTCTACAACCAAATTGGTTACAAAGTCATTATTTGATTAATACTGATTCTGAAGATGAAGGCGAAATATTTACTGGCTGTGCTGGTGGTGTTGATTTTACGACCAGTTTTGCCATCACATATGCGGTAATGCCAGAAATACATGATTGCTATATTCAACTCTCGCTAAAAGGTTTGAAAGGAGGACATTCTGGTTGTGATATTCATCTTGGCCGTGGTAATGCAATAAAATTACTAGCAAGATTTTTAGCGGAATATGGACAAGATATCTCATATCGATTAGCTGATATAAGAGGTGGTTCTTTACGTAATGCAATACCTCGAGAAGCATTCGCTGAATTAACCTTAAATAAACAAGATTTGCCAAAACTAGAACAGATTGTTAACCAATATAATTCTGTTTTACAAAATGAGTTTGGACAGGTCGAACCCAATATAGAATTAACCCTAAAAGAGGTTAATAATGATCACATAAAACGAGTCATCGCCGTTGAACAGCAAAGTAAAATTATCAATTTATTAAATGTTGCGCCAAATGGTGTGGTGAGTAT
Organism: Gilliamella apis; assembly: GCF_002142155.1. GTDB lineage: Bacteria > Pseudomonadota > Gammaproteobacteria > Enterobacterales > Orbaceae > Gilliamella > Gilliamella apis. The sequence goes on from NZ_NASD01000027.1 coordinate 7,867, forward strand.
GAGTACGCAAATTCATGGTGTTGTTGAAACATCTTTAAATCTAGGTATTGTAAATATTAGCGATAATCAACTAAACGTTAATTTCTTAATTCGTTCTCAAGTTGATAGTGCGAAAGATGCTGTCGTTGCAACATTAATCTCGTTAAGCCAATTAGTGAATGCCAATTACGAAATTAGTGGTGGCTATTCGGGCTGGGAGCCTAATTTAAATTCCAGTCTTTTACAATTAGCTAAAGATAAATATCAAGAGATTTTCTCAAAACAAGCAAAAATTATGGTGATTCATGCCGGCTTAGAATGTGGTCTATTTAAACAGTCTTATCCGGATATGGATATGATATCAATTGGACCGACAATTGTTTCACCTCATTCACCTGATGAAAAAGTTAATATTCAAAGTGTTTATCGTTATTGGGAACTACTCATAGCAATCTTAAAATCAGCCTGTTATTTAAAATAATCATTAATCTTCCTCCTACAACTCTTATATGTAGGAGGATGACATTTTTACCTCACTGCTAAAGTTTAAAATCGTGGTAGCAATAGTCTTTTGAAAATAAATTCACAAAAAGTGAATAAAAATTCAATTTTCTCTTGTTTTGTTGCTTTAAATCGCCTACTATACTGCATAAAAATCTGAATGATAGATAAGGAAAGATATGTTAAAAGCAATAATTGTTGGGGCGAGTGGTTATGCAGGTGCAAAATTAGCTTACTATTTAACAAAACATCCAAATATTGAATTAGTCGCTTTAACGGTATCAGAAAATAGCCTTGATGCGGGCAAACCTATTTCTGATAGATTTTTATACCCGCAATTGAAAGGTGTTGTTGATTTACCTTTAATTGCCACGGCTGATTATTCTTCTCTTATCAAAGATATTGATATTGTATTTTTAGCTACTGAACATTCTGTTAGTCACGATATCGCACCATTCTTTCTTGAAAATGGTTGTACAGTATTTGATTTATCGGGTGCGTTTCGAGTCAACTCTCCCTCGTTTTATACCCAATTTTATGGTTTTGAACATCAGCACCAACAGTGGTTAGATAAAGCTGTTTATGGTCTAGCTGAATGGAATTTTGATGCGATAAAAAATGCGCAATTAATCGCTGTACCTGGTTGTTATCCAACCGCATCGCAACTGCCACTAAAACCATTAATTGAAGAAGATTTACTAGACAAAAGGCAATGGCCTGTCATTAATGCTGTGAGTGGCGTTAGTGGTGCAGGCCGTAAACCTTCTACAAATAATCTATTTTGTGAGGTTAGTTTACATGCTTATGGCATATTTACTCATCGTCATCAACCTGAAATTGCAACACATTTAGGGCAAGAAGTTATCTTTACGCCTCATCTTGGTTGTTTTAAGCAAGGTATTCATGCCACTATTACTTGCTTGGTGAAAGAAGGCGTAACATCGGATGATATTCTTAACGCATTAAACAAATATTATCAAGATAAGCCGTTAATAAGAATTTATCAAAGGGATTGGCCTGCTTTAAAATCAGTAATTGGTCTACCTTATTGTGATATTGGTTTTGTGCTTAAAGGCCAACATCTGATTTTAATTTCTGTGGAAGACAATTTATTAAAAGGTGCAGCTGCGCAAGCAGTACAATGTATGAATATTCGATTTGGTTTTGATGAAACAACAGCCTTATTATAAAGATAGATACTAATTTGTTAATGATGACAAGTTTATATCAGTGAACATTTATTAGAGTGAATAGGAAATAAAAATGAAACCATTGATTATTAAGTTTGGCGGTGTATTACTCGATAATAAAGATGCATTAAGTAAATTATTTATTGTTATTAGCGAATACAAAAAGAATTTTAAGCGTCCTTTAATTATTGTTCATGGTGGTGGTAGTGTGGTTGATTCATTAATGGATCGACTCTCTTTACCTGTCGTTCGACGTAATGGTTTACGCGTTACACCAGCAGATCAAATAGATGTGATTGTTGGTAGTCTTGCCGGTAGTGCCAATACCACAATTTTGTCAGAAGCCAAAAAATTACAAATACCCAGTATTGGACTCTGCTTAGCCGATGGTGATAGTGTTAAAGTTAAGCAAATTTCTGAAGAATTAGGTTATGTAGGTGAAGCTGAACAAGGCGATCCGGCCTTAATCAATTTACTCCTTAATAATGGTTATTTACCTATTGTTAGTTCAATTGGAATTACCGATGAAGGCAAGATGATGAATGTCAATGCCGATCACGCAGCTGTTGCCTTGGCAAAAACTTTAAATGCAGATTTAATTTTACTATCTGATGTATCTGGTGTGTTAGATGAAAACAAACAATTAATCGAATCGTTAACACAAGCTGAGGCAGATCATCTAATTGCTCAAGGAATTATTACCGATGGAATGATCGTGAAAGTGAATTCTGCATTTGAAGCGGCTAAAACATTAGGTCGACCAATAGATATTGCTAGCTGGAAAGAATCAGATAAACTCATTGAATTATTTAATGGAAAATCAGGCCTAACGGGTACAAGAATTATTGCTTAAATATAAATCAGTCAGTATATTAAACAAGTATATTTATTGTTAGATATACTTGGCTTAGTGTTTAAAACATTTATTTTTTTCGTCAGTAAATTATGAAAGGGTATAACATGAAAAAAAGTGCAACAAAAAAAGTAGTTTTAGCCTATTCGGGTGGCTTGGATACATCAGCTATTATTCCTTGGTTGAAAGAAAATTATGGCGATTGTGAAGTTTACGCTTTAGTCGCCAATGTTGGACAAGATCCTAAAGAACTAAAAGATGTGGAAAAAAAGGCCAAAGCATCTGGCGCAGTAGCTTGTAAAGTTGTTGATTTACGCGAAGAGTTTGTTAAAGATTATGTTTACCCTGTTTTAAAAACTGGCGCATTATATGAAGGAACTTATTACCTTGGTACTTCAATGGCTCGCCCAATCATTGCTAAAGCTCAAGTAGAATATGCATTAGAAGTTGGCGCGGATACCCTTTGTCATGGTGCGACAGGTAAAGGTAATGACCAAGTCCGTTTTGAAACAACTTATACCGCTTTAGCTCCACAATTAAAAGTAATTGCGCCATGGCGAGAATGGGATTTACGTTCACGTGAAGCGTTAATTGATTATCTAAAAGTACGAAAAATTCCTACTACAGCAACCGTTGAAAAAATTTACAGTCGTGACGAAAATGCATGGCATATTTCAACCGAAGGTGGCGTGTTAGAAAGCACTTGGAATCAAGCCAATGCTGATTGTTGGGCATGGACTGTGTCACCTGAAGATGCACCAGATAAAGCTGAATTTGTCACTATTGGTATTGAAAAAGGCGAAGTTGTTGCCGTTAATGGTAAAAAATTATCACCATATAACTGTGTTGCAACGTTGAATAAAATTGGTTCAAAACATGGTGTAGGTCGAGTAGATATTATTGAAAACCGTTTAGTCGGCATCAAATCGCGTGGTTGTTACGAAACCCCTGGTGGAACTATCATGATGACTGCGTTACGTGGTTTAGAACAACTGATCTTAGATCGTGATAGCTTCAAATGGCGTGAACAACTTGGTTTAGAAATGGCTTATGTTGTTTATGATGGTCGCTGGTTTGCACCATATCGTCGTTCTCTTCAAGCCGCTGCAGAAGTGTTAGCAGAAGATATGACTGGTGAAGTTGTAGTTAAACTTTATAAAGGTAATGCAACCGCAGTACAGAAAAAATCACCAAATAGCTTATATAGCGAAGAGTTTGCAACGTTTGGTGAAGATGAAGTTTACGATCACAGTCATGCCGGTGGCTTTATTCGTCTATTTTCTCTATCTTCACGTATCCGTGCTTTAAATGAAGGTAAGAAAAATCAGCCGACTAAAAAAGCTAAATCGTCAGCGAAAGAAACCACAAAATCAAAAAGTAAAACTAAAACTAAAACTAAAACTAAAACTAAAAAGTAATTTTTAAGACTTTTTAATTAGATATAAAACATAATATATACAGACTTTGGTCTGTATATATTTTTCGATAGTATCGTTATAGATAAACTTATCATTAAAATTATTAAAAAAAACAATAAATTTTAATTACTTAGAACTGATTAGAAATAAAACATTTGAGGTGATTATGGCATTATGGGGTGGGCGTTTTAGCCAAGCAGCAGATCAACGATTTAAACACTTTAATGATTCTCTGCGCTTTGACTATCGGCTTGCAGAGCAAGATATCATTGGATCAATTGCATGGTCTAAAGCATTGGTCACTGTCAACGTTTTATCTCATGATGAACAACAACAGTTAGAACAAGCGTTAAATGAATTATTGAGTTCGGTACGACAAGATCCGCAGCAGATCTTGCAAAGTGATGCTGAAGATATTCATAGTTGGGTAGAACAAAAACTAATAGAAAAAGTTGGTGATTTAGGTAAAAAACTTCATACAGGTCGCAGTCGTAATGATCAGTCAACCACCGATCTGAAATTATGGTGTAAAGATGAAATTGCTCATCTTATCTCTGCTATCAATCAATTACGTAAAACACTGGTGTTAACTGCAGAACAACATCAAGATGCGGTTATGCCTGGTTATACTCACTTACAACGAGCTCAGCCTATAACTTTTGCGCATTGGTGCTTAGCGTATTATGAAATGTTAACGCGTGATGAAAGTCGTTTACAAGATACTCTAAAACGCTTGGATGTCAGTCCTTTAGGCGGTGGTGCTTTAGCGGGTACAGCTTATCCTATGGATCGTGATATGTTAGCCAACTGGTTAGGTTTTGCAACTGCAACCAACAATAGCTTGGATACGGTGTCTGATAGGGATCATGTACTTGAACTACTCAATAATGCATCAATCGGAATGGTTCACCTATCACGTTTTGCTGAAGATTTAATTATTTTTAATAGTGGTGAAGCGGACTTCGTTGAATTATCTGACCGCGTTACTTCAGGCTCTTCATTAATGCCGCAGAAAAAAAATCCAGATGCATTGGAATTAATTCGTGGTAAAGCAGGGCGGGTAGTTGGCGCACTAACTGGAGCATTAGTTACATTTAAAGGATTACCGCTGGCATATAATAAAGATCTACAAGAAGATAAAGAGCACTTATTTGATGCACTTGACAGTTGGCAAGAGTGTTTAGATATGGCGGTATTAGTACTTGAAGATATAAAAATCAATTACCAAAATTGTCAAAATGCTGCTAAACAAGGTTATTCTAATGCGACCGAACTTGCTGATTATCTTGTGGCTAAAGGCATTCCATTTAGACAAGCCCATCATATTGTTGGCGAGGCGGTAGTAGGAGCGATAGCTAAACAAAAAGCATTAGAAGAGCTAACTATAGATGAATTAAAACAATACAGCCAAGTCATTGAGGATGATGTTTATCCTATATTATCTTTACAATCTTGCTTAGCGAAACGATCTGCAAAAGGTGGCGTATCACCGCAACAAGTAAAATTCGCCATCGAAAATGCTAAACAGCAACTAGCTCTCTAAATTTCATTTTCTTTGCGATAAATGCCGACTATTGTCGGTATTTTTATGCTTCAAAAACCCCGTTCCTCAAAATTTTTTGCTAAAAATCTGATTGTATATTGGTTCATAGAGTGTAAAAATAGATTTTCTGTTTTTTGATGGATGAAAGTGAATCGCAATGAGTAAAAGTTATAATTTTAGTGCAGGCCCAGCCAAACTACCGGCGGATGTTTTAAAGCAAGTACAAGCTGAATTATTAAATTGGCACAACACCGGTGCATCGGTGATGGAACTAAGTCATCGAGGTAAAGAATTTGATGCATGTGCGATTGAAGCAACTAACGACCTTCGTGACCTTTTAAATGTACCAGAAAATTATAAAATTTTATTTTGCCAAGGTGGAGCTAGAGCTCAGTTTGCTGCTGTACCATTAAATATTTTAGCTAATAACACTCATGCTGATTACATCAATAGTGGTTATTGGAGTCAGTGTGCAGCAAAAGAAGCGGCAAAATATTGTAATGTAATTGAGCAAAATGTTGTTATTAAAGATGCAGGAATAACCTCGATCAAACCCATGTCTGAATGGCAATTAAGCGATAATAGTGCTTATGTTCATTATTGTCCAAATGAAACCATCGACGGAGTTGAAATATTTGAACAACCTGACTTTGCCGATAAAACTGTCGTAGCTGATTTATCTTCTTGTATTTTATCACAACCTATCGATGTTAAACGTTACGGTATTATTTATGCCGGTGCTCAGAAAAATATCGGTCCATCCGGAATTACTATTGTCATTGTTCGTGAAGATCTGATAGGTTATGCGCAAAAAGTGTTACCTTCAGTACTTGATTACAAAATATTATTAGATCATGATTCAATGTTTAATACTCCACCAACTTTTGCCTGGTATATGTCAGGTTTAGTCTTCAAATGGATTAAGAGTTTAGGTGGCTTAAGTGCGATGCAGCAACGAAATCAAGCAAAAGCACAATTACTTTATCAATTTATTGATCAGTCAGATTTTTACCGCAATACTGTAGCGGTTGAGAATCGTTCTATTATGAATGTAACCTTCTTATCGCCAAATGAAGAACTCGATAAAAAGTTTGTAAGTGAAGCTACTCAAGCAAATATTATCGGTATTAAAGGTCACCGAATTGCAGGCGGAATGCGCGCATCAATTTACAATGCAATGGAAATTGAAGGAGTCAAATACCTTATTGAATTTATGCAACAGTTTGAAAAGCAAAATGGCTAATTATTTTGGCAAATTTTACTAAAAGGGATATCAAAATATCCCTTTTTATTTGCTAATTAGCTATTTACAGCTGAAAACTTCACCAACCATAACTGCATCTGTTGGGGCAATATCGGAAACATATTGTAAAGATGCATCTTGAGCATTATAAATTACGTTACCACCCATAGCTGCAGCCTTATTCATTAAGTCAGTTGCTGCATCACGGATTAATTCACTATGCGTTTTTAAGCCAGAAAAGAAAGTACTACGACGGCCTTCAGCTTTACCAATAAATTGACAAGTTGCGGCTGGTTTCGTATCAATAAATTGAACTTGGCGACCAGCAGAGGTAGCTTGATAATCTGAACTACTACAACCATTTAAAAATAATGTCATTGACAGTGCAGCACTAATAAAAAGAGTTTTTTTGATAGACATAATATTTCCTCAACCAATAAAAAAACATTAGTAATAATAATATAAAACATTGTATCAGGATAATTGATTAAAAAATATCGCTTATTATAAATGATGCTATTATGACAAATGTCAGCTTAATAATTAACCAAATCAACCTATTTAGTTAATTAATTGTAGCAAATTAGTTTTAACTCTATTATAATCGCAACCCTACTAAGTCAGTAGCACATCAAAACATGGCCCCTTAGCTCAGTTGGTCAGAGCAGTCGACTCATAATCGATTGGTCACTGGTTCAAGTCCAGTAGGGGCCACCATTCTAAACCAATATAATCAAAAGCTTACATTTAAAAATCAAATTATAAAAATCAGTCAACTTTACTAAGTGGCGGTAAAATGGCGGTTGGTTTTTTATATTATCTACAGAAAATTGATTGGGTCGTATTTTATAATACAACCCATTTAAGCTTTATCTTGTATGTAGTTGGTAGTGGTTTTTTTTGGTGAAATAGGTATCTTTACTGTTGGATCAGGGCAAGCGCTGGGCACTATCGTTTCTGAGACAGATTGCAATACCGTAAATGAGTGACAGCAGTAGACATTTGTGCATTGTCGATATTGCTTGCGAGTTAGTTCGCTTAGTTCTTGGCTAGTTCGGATTATGGTTTTGGCTTTACAGTGTGGGCATTTCATCGATATCTTACCTCTTTTTTAATTTTTAGTTAATTTTATATTAACTTTTAATTAAATCCAGTGTTATTCATTTCTTCTTTAGGTTTTTCGTCATCTTCTAATTTAATTTCGAGTTCAACATAGCGTCTATTGAGTGAAGTTTAAAACGGTGGAATATGTCACGCGTGGCGCTATTGTCGCAGTTTGAAATAATTGCGGTTGCTCCCCGTAAAACTGCATCATACAAACAGTCAGCCAAAAGCTCGGTGTCTGAGTAACAAAAACCTGACGGCGTATAACCAACAAAGCTATCTTTGTGTTTAGTTAGATATGGAGGATCGCAATAGATAACCGACCCAGCACCAGCTAGCCCAATTGTTAACGTAAAATCACAGCAGAGTAAAGAGGCATCGGAATAAAGTAATTTATTACTAAAATTAATCATTTCTGCGCCCGGAAAATAAATATTTTTATGTTTTCCTTTCGGGACATTAAATTCCCCCTTTTTGTTATAACGGCACATCCCATTAAATCCGTGTCGATTTAGATAGATAAACTGAGCCGCTAACTTTACCGTTTCCCTGAATTTTGGGTGATTGAATTGACTTCGAATATCGTAAAAATCATTTTCTGTATCAAATAATTCTTTAGTTGTGTTATATAGCATTGCTAAATCATCTTTTAGCCACGAATATGTATTGATTAAATCGTGATTAATATCAGCCAAGATATAGCTTTTAGCTGATACATTAATAAAAACATTGCCAGCACCAACAAACGGTTCAATGAATTGACAATCTTTGGGGAAATGGGGTAATAACTTATCTATAATTCGGCCTTTACCTCCCGGCCATTTCAGGAAAGATTTTTCAATATTCATTTATTTGTCCTTAATCCAAATGCATTCGGTTCTTATGATTGCTCCACGCTGTGACGCCGCTCTTGATTGTGCTTCTTTTTTTGTCCAGCCATTTAATATGTCGTTATATAACTCATTGTCATAGCCAGAAATGACAACTTTTCCAGATAATCCAATAATTTTGTTTAATAAAATTTCATGATCTGAAAAAGACATTTCATATTGATAGCCCTTGGTTGTTGTCATAGTTTCGTGCAAATATGGCGGATCACAATAAAATAGAGTTGATGGAGTATCGTGTTTATCTAATAGTTCAATTGCTGGAATGTTTTCAATAATTACACCCTGTAACCGTTGAACAATTGATGATAAATTATTGGGTATATTTGCCCACACCATGGCGTCTGTAGTTTTTCCTTTTTTAGTGCTACCGCTATAACCAGAGTTTTTTTGATGAATTCCATTTGATGAAAACGACATAAACGAGCGAATTACTAACTGCGAAGCTTGAATTATTTCATCTGAGCAGTGGCAATAACATGCATTTAAATATTCATTGCGGTGAAACGGTGTTAACGAAATCAGTTTAATTAATTTGTCTGCAGATTGTTGATTGCGGAGCACTTTAAATAAGTTGAAAACAGAACTATCAATATCGTTATAAACTTCTCGTGATATCTTTTCTTTTTGTAATAAAACACTACCAGCACCGCCGAATGGCTCTACATAAATTTCATGTATTGGAAAATTCGTTAAAATCCAAGGAGCTAGTCGAAACTTGCCACCAAAATATCGTAATAATGGATGTTTTATTTTTATTGCTTTTTCTACACACATTTTTTTGAGCCTTAAAGATTGGGGCTGATTGCCCCTTTTGTTTAATTGAAATATTTTTATTCGTTAGATTCCGTGCTTACCTTTTGCTTCTAAAATCTGCTGACAATAAATACACAAACTACAACCTGGCACAGCGTCACGTCTGGCCTCCGGTATTGGCTCGCCGCATTCACAGCAATAAAGTGATGACTTGCCGGTGTAAACCTTTCTTTTTGCAATCAAGTTATCAAGCTCTAATTGAGCAATGTCATTGGCTCGGTCGATAACATCACGCATCAGTTCTGGTTCTCATAATGTTGATTGCGTATTGCTTCGGCTTCTTGCTCTAACAGCTCTGCCGATTCGGTCGGTGTTAAGTAGTTGGTGCGGATATGTGTAGCTAGTCGTTCCAGTTTTGCAGTGAATACATCACATAACCCGCTTTTAGTTTCGTCTTTAGCTTTATTTAGGGCTTGCAATAATGCATCGCCCGATAATGCTGTCATTTTCATTTATGCCACCTTTTTAGTTTCTTTTTTAAAATCTTCTTCTTCACATAGTGCGAATGCATCAATAATTGCTTGCAACCGACGTAAACCTTTCTTTAAGTCGTCGACTTCTTTATCTGTCAGATCGTCATATTGCATTTGCCAAGCATGAGTAAATTGACTATCTGAGTTATAAATTTCCGTTGTACGCAATTCGATGCCCGACGCACTCAGCAATAAACGTTTTTGCCCAGGTTTTAAATTGTTAAAAGCCGATCTGGCTAAACTGCGTTTACCGCTTAATATTTGGTGAAATTCACGCAAAAAACTACGTGGCTCAATGGTTTGAGTGCTTTGTGCTACATTCATCTTCATCACCTATTAACGGCTGATGCAACTTAATTACTTGCCCGTTTGACTTTTCGATATAGCTTTTCGGATTGTGTCTATTAGTCTGGATATAAATTAAAGTCGACTTATTAGCCGACTTTGGGCTTAAATAGATTGCGTGGCTCATTACTTATTCCTCTTTAATATTTAACTCAGGATTAAAGGCTTTAGCTCCCTCAAGGGTTAAAGCCACCATATTGATAAAAGTTGTAGAGCGGTCGTAATTGCCTGTGATTTGCTTTTTACGGATAGGAAGCTTGCCTTCACTAATGTATTTTTTTACTGTGCGAGGATTCATGCCTGATACACGGGCAAATTCATCAACAGTGACATAAGGCTCTGAAATAGCTATTGATATTCTTGGCGTCATAGTGCATTATTCCTAGTTAGGTGTTTATATGTGTTTTTATGTGATTTTTCTAATCCGAGATTAGATTGATTTAATCTAAAAAACAATGTCAATTAATTTTTCTTATTTGAGATTAAATTTATGCAGGTTAATTTTGATAGTGGCGGAGCCGTCGTAATAGATCGAATAATTAAGGCCTATGGATTTCGTACAAAGCTACAACTTTGTAAACACTTTGGTACAACATCGGCAAATCTGTCTCTAAGATATAAAAGAGATTTTTTCCCTTCTGATTGGGTTATTCGTTGTATGGCTGAAACAGGAGCTTCATTAGAATGGTTAGCTAATGGTGAAGGTGAATTATTACCGAATGAAAAAACAAAAGAAGCCGTTCTAACAGATGAAACGCTAGAAAAGTTGGAACGACTGGCTAACTTGAAAGAAAAGGGTGCAATAACCGATCAAGAGTTTAACGAATTAAAGGCTAAGTTGATTTAAGAAAATTAAAAAATAGGAGAGAAACATATGAAAAAGTATTTAGAATAGTTCTATCACTTGCAATTTGCTTGTTATTTTCTTCAATGAGTTATGCCAGTCCAAACGGTGTAGCGAGAGAGTTAGCTCGGATTGCTAAACAACAAATTCAAAAGCAATATGGGAAATTCCCAATAAAAATGAATGACAAAACATCGTTAGCAAATATCACTGCTGATGGGCAATATATTATTTATGATTACCTTTATAAAAATAGCAGTCAAAAATTCACACCTGAAATTCTAGCCTTATATGTGCAAATGATATTTGATAAAAGGACATGTGAAAATAGTGATTTTGTATCATTATTCCAAGATAACGATCTGCAGTTTGTTTATCGCTATACATTTAATGATAAAAAAACTATGTTCGTATCTTTTCGAATTGATGAGGTTTGTAATTAAAGAAACTCAATACAGCAGGAGAAAAACTTTTATCTGATGAAGCATTGACAGGATAGGGAAAGAATGAGCGGTAAATTAATATTTGCATATATCAATGTAAAAAAAGAGTTTTCAATTCATGTTGTCAATTATATTCGGCAAGATGAAAAATATATTCAAGGTATATATATAACGAATGGTGACAGCGGACAACTTAGAACATATCGAAAAGATCGAATAATTGCAAAATTTGATAATGAACTGGATGCTAATTTATATGATCTTGCCGACAATCTAGAACATGCCCTTGATGTTTTAGCAACAACCATTCCTAGTTCAAAAAGCACATCAGCTTCACTTAATACATTTGATATTCACTTCACAGGCTTTAAACAAGCCGACAAACAACGCTTAATCAAACTGGCAGAAGAAAAAGAACTCACTGTACGCAAAAGTGTGACTTTGAACTTGCAATTACTCTGTGTTGGCTATAACGCGAGCATCAAAAAAATTGAAAAAGCACAAGAAATGGGAATTAGCCTCATGAATGAAAGCGACTTCTTAAACTTTTTAGAAACTGGTGAGATATTATTGGGGGAGTGATATGGAAATACTAATGACTATAGCAGAATATTTAAAACCGTTAATGCCATATAGTGTAATTATTACTTTGATTGGTTTTATTATTACATGGATTTATAAAAAAAAGCAAGATAAAAGGGAATACGAACCAAGACTATCTCTTGGAGAGATTTCAATTGAAATTAACAATATCAATGTGATATATGACAGTATAACACCAATTAGATTTGTTGAAAATGAACGAGAAGATAAGGAAAAAAATCTTTTTTATTCGTTAATTAAAATTATTAATTCAGGGGAAAAAGAGGCAAAAGAGCTAGAATTAAAATGGAGTATTGAAAATATTGATAATTTATTTGATGAAATTAATTTATACTTAAAAAATATTCCGAATGAAGCTCGACAAATATATAAAGTAATACATCCTGAAGGATGTTTTTGGATTAAATCTGATGGTTTTTTTATTTCTGGTTGTCGCTATCCAAGATTATCACGAATAAAGATCATTGCTGGCAATACTGTTAAGGAGCCAACACTTATTGATTTTGACAACACCTACATTTATTTAATTTGTTTACTTATTTTTTTACGGTTAAATTCTCTACCAAATAATGATTCTTTAGAGCAAAATTACATTGAACAACTTAATCAATTGAATAATCTTCCTTCAAGTATCTTAAGCATTTCATATCAGGATATATACGACAAAAGCTATCAAAAAACATTCACATTAAAACCTTGTTGTTCTTTTTATACTCGACCAATAGATCCACTAAAGGAAGAACATAATGAACAAGAACAATTACGGGATCTTAATACTCTATCAGATAACGCAAATATACATGATAATACTAAATATAAACGAATAATTAATTCAATATGTTATAACTTGCAAAATAAAGAAAGACTAGGAGTTTGTTTTAAATTTGAGGTAACAAAACAGAACAGAATCCTTGGTTGGGGGAAAAGATTGATAAACGCTATTTATCGGATTTAATTAAAAGTTGGTATTCATTACACATGGACAAACGATTAAATGCAATGTTATTTGCTAATATATCATGAATTAAGGCGACTTCTTAAGCTTTCTAGAAACTGGTGAAATATTGTTGGGGGAGTGATTGTGGGGCTGATTCTATGCAATTTCATTGATTTAAAAAAAGTACATATAAAAACAAATAAACATCAATAAACATCAATAAGCATCAATTTTAGTCGACAAGGATCCGAACTTGTAGTAATATAATTGTAACGGTACCCTGTCCTCTAATCTCTTATTAACGTACTTAATTGGGCGAAGAGTAATTATGACAGGGTCTTCTTTTATCTGCATTAGGTAATTAAGCCCATTTTATTTATAAAGGTTTAGTTATGTCTTATTATGTAATTCCCAAAAAAGAGCCAAAACCCCACAAAACGTATCAACAACAAATCGATATACTGGTTAGCCGTGGGATGTTTATAAAAGATATCAAACGAGCTAAACGAAAATTATCTCATATTGGCTATTATCGCTTATCCGGTTATTGGTATATTGCAAGAAAAGAGGCGGCTAATTCTAATCCTAACAAGCTTAACAAGCGTTTAGATGACTTTCAAGAAGGAACTATTTTTGAAGATTTTTATAACTTATATTTATTTGATAAGGATATTAGGTTACACCTTTTTTGTGGAATAGAACGAATCGAAAATTATCTTAAAGCTATTATTGCTTATGAACTAGGTAAAAGTAATCCTTGTGCACATTTAAACAAAAACTTTTTTAAGGTAGATAAACCAAAATATAACCATAAGTTTGCAGAGTATAGAAAAAAACTAGAAAGTAAGATCGTAAATAGTAAAGATGATTTTATTAAATGGAATTATGAAAACTATAAAAATATACCGATCTGGGTTGCAACAGAGATTTGGGATTTTGGTATGTTGTCTAATTTTTATCAGATATTAAAACATAACTATCAACAAAGTATTTGCACTCGACTTGGTATAACTGATAGTACTAAGCATTTAGAAAACTGCCTACATACATTAAATATTATTCGGAATAAATGTGCTCATAATTCTAGGTTATGGAACTATAGCGTTAAACCCCCAATATCACCAAGATTATTAAATAATCTAGAAATAGACTCACTACAAGATTATTCATTAACCCGCCTTAAAGCGGTTATTTTAGCTATTTGGAGTTTAACTACACGATTTAGTAAGAATTCAGATTGGCTAATTAAAATGGTTAAATTATTGGAGCAAAAACCGAATATTCCAAATGTGAACTATTATAATATGGGATTTTTTAATAACGACCTAAAAGTGTTATACCAATTGTTGGATAAGTATTACTGTACGCAAACAAACTAACGGCAAATGGCTATTCGAAAAATACCTTGAAGGTGGTCGTAGAGTTCGTAAGATCTTTGCGACCAAAGGCGAGGCGTTAGCTTACGAAAATTATTTAGAAGAGCAAACCAACGAAAAGCCTTGGCTGGGTGAAAAGATAGATAAACGCCATTTATCAGATTTAATTAACAGTTGGTATTCATTACATGGGCAAACGCTTAAAGACGGGCAAACTCGCTTAAAAGCCATGCTATTTGCGAGTGAATGTATGGATAATCCATTAGCAAACAATTTCACCGCTAAACAATTCACAACATATCGCCAAAAACGAATTGAGGGTGAGATATATCGCACCGACCGCATTAAAACGGTTGCGCCCAGAACAATGAACCTTGAATTAACCTATTTCAAAGCGATGTTTAACGAGTTGATTCGATTGGGGGAGTGGCAACATAAAAATCCGCTAGAACTGGTTCGCTCATTTAAAACCGACGAACAAGAGATGGCTTATCTAACCAAAGAACAAATCCAATCGCTACTCAACTCATGTGAGCAAAGTAGTGCTAAAGATCTTACCATCATTGTCAAAATCTGCTTAGCAACCGGCGCCAGATGGAGTGAAGCTGAAAGCTTAAAAAGCGCACAAGTCAAAGATGGAAAAATCACTTATATCAACACCAAAGGTAAACGGAACCGCACCATTCCTATCAGTGAAGAACTATTTAAACAAATTCCCAATAAACATGGCCAGCTTTTTACTGGTTGCTATTCAGCCTTTCGCTCGGCAATCGACCGTGCAGGAATAGAATTACCAGATCGACAACTAACCCACGTATTACGCCATACCTTTGCCAGCCATTTTATGATGAATGGTGGTAACATTTTAGTTTTACAAAAAATACTCGGCCACACCGATATCAAAATGACCATGCGATATGCACATTTTGCACCTGATCACTTTGAAGATGCGGTAAGGTTGAATCCGCTGGGTTATTAATTAAAAGTGAATTAATTTATGGGTAATTACAGCAAAAATATTTCAGAACGAATAAAAAATGTAAGAATAAAAGAAGGCTATTGTTTAATTTGTGGTTCATATGGTGAACTTACTATGGATCATGTTCCACCTAAAGGAGCAATTACAATTTCCAAAATAGAACAAAAGCATATTTTTGAATTATTAGAAGGTGATAACAAAAAAATAAAAGGTGTTGTATCTCAAAATGGAAGTAGATTTAAAACTATATGTGCAATCTGTAATAATGATGTGATTGGAAAAAATGATATGGAAGTATCTTCCGTAATTAAAGAATTAAATATAAAAATTAAGAGCTATTTTTATAATCCTAGATCTATCTATAATTCAATATCAGTTCCATTTAATCCAATACGTTTTTGTAGGGCGATGATTGGACACATATTATCAGCTACAACAGTTAATCATTGTAAATATCCACCAGTTAATTCCTCTTATTTTAGGCCATTACAGAATTTTGTATTAGGTGATGATAATGCAATCAAGAATACACATGATATTTACTACTGGTTTTATCCTCATAGAATGCATATTAGTAGCAAAATGGTTGCTTTTCGAAATCAAGGCAATGGTTGCATACTTAGTGTTTTATCATTTTTTCCTATTGCATTTTTATTAACAGAAAAAAATATGGGTATATTTCCTGCTCAAGCTAAAAAATTAACTTTTCAAGATACTCATATTATTATGGAATTGTCAGCAAGAAATATAAATTATTCAAGTTTTCCATTTATTGCTTTTGAAAATGAAGAAATATTACTTACCAACAGTGATATGTGTATTGTAAGCTACCCGATAAAATAAGTATTTAATTGAAATATGTTCTTATTTTTGTGCCATCAAAGAATAAAACTAAATGGCGGTTGAGAATATTTTTATATAGTAAAATATGTCTATATATGTATTCCTAACCGTTTGATTTAATTATAAGTTATTGATTTTAAATGCTGCTTTAAAGAACTCATAATCGATTGGTCACTGGTTCAAGTCCAGTCGTAAAATCTATCAAGTGTTTTATCACTGTTCATTTTAAAATATAGATATCAATTTCACCATATCTAAATTGCTTTTTGAATAATATTAAACTAATCTTAATCCTTAAAAAAACATTATTAATAAACAATTCTCCAACGGATTAACAGGAAGTTTAATGATATTTTCAAGGATTAGGTGTGTTAAACGTTATTAAATATTTGCTTAAAGATTCTGTATTGATCGTTCTCTTCTTCATATTCTACTTTAGTATGGACATAACATATTATGTAGTTTTAGAAAATCGCCACTCGTTTATTAGCAATATAGGTAAGCCAATTGTTGATGTTTTATTTGCTATAGCGGTTGTAGTTGAAATTATTTTCTTTCTCTCAATGTTGATAAAACTATTTGTTGTTAATAGTACACATTGGTTAACCTCTTATTTAGGATTAATATTTGGGTTAGCATTTTCTTTTGTTTGGCTATTTATTTTATATGTTTATTTTGACCAATATCACAGTTGGGGATGGAATGGTTTTGGATTTCTTGGTTGGGCGTTTTTGCCTGCGATTGGCAGTTTTATAAGTTATATTATTTTAATACTTATCAGAATGTTATATTTTTTATATTGTGTTTTATCTAAATAATATTTTTTTGACTACCTGTCGTTTTTTTGATATTGCTTGAGAGAATTATTTAGCCATCTAAAGTAGAATGAATAACTGATTACTAAGCAGTTAAATATTAATTTTATTAGCGTGTAATCATATTTAATTGGATGAGATTTTTATCGGTTAACAGTGAAGTTAACTTAAGTTTTTAAGGATTAATTATGCCCAAAATTATTAAATATTTATCTAAAGATAAATTATGGATCTGTCTTTTTGGGGTTACTTATTTGGCATTTATAATTACTTATAATATTTTTTCATTAAAAAGCATATTCTATATTAGTCATGTAGCTGCATATGTC
>NZ_NASD01000028.1 GCF_002142155.1 Gilliamella apis
GTATAAGATAACAGATTGGATAATAACGATAGATTTTATAAAAATTTTGAGGAGAGGGGTTTTTAAGTTACATATAATCCTTTAATTGAAAGATAAGTGTATCTTGATTATTTCTCAACACTAATTTAGTGCCAATTAATTGAACATTTGCCCCATCAATAATCAGTTTTTTAATCACATTATCAAGTAAATCTAATTGTTTATTCTGACAGTTATTGTTGGTCATATTAATTATATGGCCTTTGATCATATTATTTTCAAGTTTGACTTGAGCTGAAAATTCACTACATATTTTTCCAATCATAATCATATTTTCGCCAAATTCTAAATCAACATTTTTGAAAATAGGTAAACTCAAACCATTATTTTCCATCAGGATATAATGGTGATGCATAAGATCCTGTTCATTGATGCTATTTGAAAAAGCGCATCCAGTTGAGTTAAATATTAGCGAAGCAGATAATAATAGTAATAGTGATTTCTTCATTTAATCTCCTATAAATAAGGAATATTTGCTATAATTTATAACAATTATAATTGTGAATAATATACTCAACGCCTTATGGTATCTAAACAATTAAACAAATTGTCGTCAATGACTTTCTTAGATCAACTGAAAATAAGAAAGCTTATTAATAAAAAACAAAATATTGCTGAAATTGAATCAGCAATTGATTTAGCTGTTGAACATTATAATGTTCGATTACAATCTTTACCTGATCATATTGATTTTCCTAGTAATTTACCTGTAGTTGAAAAAAAACAGGCTATTTATGAAGCAATTAAACATCATCAAGTGGTCATAATTGCTGGCGAAACCGGCTCAGGTAAGACGACACAAATTCCCAAAATATGTCTAGAATTAGGGCTAGGTGTTAAAGGCTATATTGGTCATACTCAACCTAGAAGATTAGCCGCTCGTTCGGTAGCCAATCGTATTGCTGAAGAATTAAAGACGGAAATAGGGCAATTAGTCGGTTACAAGGTTAGGTTTTCAGATCATGTCAGTGATAGTACATTAATTAAATTGATGACTGATGGGATTTTATTAGCAGAAATTCAACAAGATAAGCTATTACTGCAATATGATACTATCATTATAGATGAGGCTCATGAACGTAGTTTAAATATTGATTTTATTTTAGGATATTTAAAACAACTATTACCTAAACGCCCTGATTTAAAAGTTATTATCACTTCGGCAACAATAGATGTTGAACGTTTCTCTAATCATTTCAATCATGCACCGATAATTGAGGTATCAGGTAGAACCTATCCAGTTGAAGTTAGGTATCGGCCAGTGATTTTTAGTGAGGATTCTGAAAGCGATAAAAACAATGATTTTCAACCAATCATTAATGCTATCGATGAGCTTTCATCGGAAAGTACTGGTGATATACTCATTTTTCTAACCGGAGAACGTGAAATACGTGATCTTGCCGATACATTAAGAAAATTGGAGTTGAAACATACTGAAATTCTACCTTTATATGCAAGGCTATCGGCATCAGAACAAAATCGCATTTTCCAACCGCATAATGGACGACGAATTGTATTAGCAACTAATGTTGCTGAAACATCGCTCACTGTTCCAGGAATTAAATATGTTATCGATCCTGGCTTAGCCAGAATTAGTCGTTATAGTTATCGTACTAAGGTGCAAAGATTACCAATTGAACCAATTTCTCAAGCATCGGCAAATCAAAGAAAAGGGCGTTGTGGTAGAACATCAGATGGTATTTGTATTCGACTTTATGATGAACAGGATTTTCTATCGAGGCCTGAATTTACTGAACCAGAAATATTACGAACAAATTTAGCTTCAGTTATATTACAAATGACATCATTAGGATTAGGTGATATTGCTGCTTTTCCGTTTGTGGAATCACCTGATTCTAGATATATTCGTGATGGTATACGGTTATTAGAAGAACTCGGAGCCATTTACACTAAACATCATCATTATCACTTAACTGATATAGGACGAATTTTATCTCAATTACCTATAGATCCTCGATTAGCGAGAATGTTAGTTGAAGCAAGACAATTAGGTTGTATCAAAGAAGTGATGATTATTACCGCTGCACTATCAATACAAGATCCTCGAGAACGTCCATTTGATAAACAGCAAGCTTCTGATGAAAAACATCGACGATTTGCCGATAAAGAATCAGATTTTATCTCTTTTATTAATTTATGGAATTATATTGCCAGCCAACAAGCAGAATTATCGGGTAATCAATTTAGACGTTTATGTCAAAAAGAATACCTAAATTATCTGCGTATTCGTGAATGGCAAGATGTTTATACGCAAATTAGGCAAACTGTTAAACAACTAGCATTTCCGATTAATAGTCAATTAGCGGATTATCGTTCATTACACATTGCACTATTAAGTGGTTTATTATCGCATGTTGGGATGAAAGAAATCGAAAAACATGAATATATTGGTGCTCGTAATATTAAATTTGCTATTTTCCCTAATTCAGCGATTTTTAAAAATCAACCAAAATGGTGTATAGCTAGTGAATTGGTTGAAACCAGCCGATTGTGGGGTAGAACTGCAGCCAAAATTGAAGCTGAGTGGATCGAACCAATAGCTAAACATTTAGTTAAATACAGTTACAGTGAGCCGAGATGGTCTAAAAAACAAGGAACAACCATTGCTAATGAAAAAGTCACTTTATATGGATTACCTATTGTTGCTAGTCGCACAGTTAATTACAGTAAAATTGATCCAATATTAAGTCGTTCTTTATTTATTCGCCATGCGTTAGTGGAAGGTGATTGGCAAACTAACCACAGTTTTTATAAGCAAAATCAAAAATTAATCAATGAAGTTGAGGATCTTGAACATAAGTCTCGACGTCAAGATATTTTGATTGATGATGATGACCTATATAATTTTTATGACCAACGAATAGATAAATCAGTAATTTCTGCAAAGCATTTTGATACATGGTGGAAAACAAAACAAAAAGTTGATCCAGAATTTCTTAATGTTGAAAAAAATATGTTGATCAAACCGTCAGCACAACCGGTGAAAGTGAATGATTATCCAGATTTTTGGTATCAAGACAATTTAAAGCTACCTTTAAGTTATCAGTTTGACCTTGGTAATGAACGTGACGGCGTCACAATCACTATTCCACTAAATATCCTTAATCAGATAAAAAATAGTGGTTTTGATTGGCAAGTTCCTGGTTTTCGCTATGATTTAATTATTTCATTAATCAAGTCATTACCTAAATCATTACGTAAAAGTTTGGTACCTGCACCTAACTATGCTGAAGCTTTTTTGAGTAGAGTCAATTCAACAGCATCGCCGTTACTTGAAACGTTGCAAAATGAATTTAGAAAAATGACCGGCACTAGGATTGAGCCAACAGATTGGCAACTTGATCAAGTACCTAGTCACTTAAAGATGAATTTCAGTATTGTTGATCATAATCGCGAAATTGCTTTCGGCAAAGATTTAGTTAAACTTCAAGAACAACTTAAAACAGAAGTTCAACAAGCTTTATCATCCTTAACCCAGAAAAAATCGATTAAAATAGAAAAGAATAATATTACAGATTGGGATTTTGGTTCTTTACCTGCAATCTATGAAGAAAAACAAAACAATTACACAATTAAAGCTTATCCAGCGATTATTGATAATCAACATTCAGTTAGTATTAAACTTGTTGATTCTTTGGAAGAACAAAAGCGATTAAGCAAGTTAGGTATTCGACGATTATTAATCCTCAATATTCCATCACCCATAAAATATTTACATGAAAAACTGCCAAACAAATCTAAGTTAGGTTTATATTTTAATTCGTTTGGCACTGTACTTAATCTTATTGATGATTGCATTGCTTGTGGCGTTGATCATTTAATAGAAAAAAACAACCAATCTATTGATAATAAACAACAATATCAACAACTTCTTACTTACACTAAAAGCCATATCAATGAAACTGTTGTTGATATTGCTAAACAAGTAGAATCAATATTAACGTTACACTTTAATATTAATAAAAAATTAAAAGGTCGAGTAGATCTATCCCTTGCTTTTGCTTTATCAGATATCAAACAGCAAGTCAGTGAATTAGTCTATAAAGGGTTTGTTGCACAAACCGGTTATGACAAACTTCCTGATATTTATCGCTATTTATCTGCGATTGAAAAACGCTTAGAGAAGCTTGGTTCGAATATGGCTAAAGATAGACAAGCAATGAATATAATAGAAGAAGTTAAGAATGAATATCAAACTTGGCTAAATAGTTTGCCAGAAAATCAAAAATCATTAAGCAAAGTGACTAACATTAAATGGATGATTGAAGAACTAAGAGTTAATCTTTTTGCCCAACAATTAGGAACACCTTATCCAATTTCAGCAAAACGCATAAGACAACAAATAGAGACTGTATCGACAGAGTTATAATTTTAGAATCTATAATCTGATAAGTTATGAGAATAAAAAGAAGGGCGCTTAGGCGCCCATTTTTGATTATCGATAAAGATCAACAAATACCGTAATATTTGGACCTTTAGTATCATGCGCTACACGAGCAATATGATAATATTTTGCGCCAGCTTCAATCGCACGTTTACCTGCTTGATAAGAAATTTCTTGATCAGTGACATAATAGCCTCTGAATTTTAATGTATCAAATGCAACCATTTTAGCTGCTGTAGCATCATTGAGTTCTTGTATTTTTCTACCGTCAGGCAATGTTACGGTGTAACGAGTCACTCTTTGTGGTTCTGTAGCAACAGTACTTGTTGTTTCAGTATTTGATGATGTTGCAACTTTACCTGTAGTCGTTGTGGTAGTCGTTTTATCTATAACTTTATTATTAAATTTATCAGCATAATATT
Source organism: Gilliamella apis (assembly GCF_002142155.1). Taxonomy (GTDB): domain Bacteria; phylum Pseudomonadota; class Gammaproteobacteria; order Enterobacterales; family Orbaceae; genus Gilliamella; species Gilliamella apis. The sequence continues at coordinate 4,867 of NZ_NASD01000028.1, forward strand.
TTTCATTAAACGCTGAAGGAGAATAATAACCAGGTTTTTCAACCTGCATTGCAGCATCGCCACCTTTAGCTAAAGCTAATTGACCCGCTTCAGAATCATAAGGAATAGCATCTTCAGGTTGTAATTTTCGTTCTGGTGCATCTTTTTTGAATAAATAAGCTGCAATTTGTAAATTACTACCTATTTCTGAACGTGAATCAATATAGAACCCATAAGCCCCTTTAGCTGAAGCTTCTTTAGCAATTGCTTGATTGATGTCATAATCGGTTGGGAAGTAACCACGAATACGAACAATATTAAATGGTTCTAAACGAATAGCTTTTGATTTTGGATATTCATAAACCCCTTCAAACTTACGTAAACTTTCCGCTTGTTCTACAGCTTTAGGTGCATCTGATTTATACAATTTAGCATAAACAATTCGTAAAGTATCATTAGATGGACTAATATTGGTAGTAGTAATATAGAAAGAAGCCGCACCTTCATTATCAGCAGCTTTAGACATAGCCATAAGGTAATCGCTATCGGTATAAAAAGCACCTCTAATAGTAATGCTCTTGTAAGATTGCATACTATTAGCTTGTTCTTCAGTTAACTGCTGGGCAGCGAATGAAGAACAGGGGATAAGTGCAATAGTTGCTGCAATAAATGTTTTCTTTAAACTTGTCATATAAAAAACCTTACAGTAAATTTTAATTAATTTAGTACAGATAAATTTAGTTACATATTTCTATTAAAGCTTCTAAATTATTAATATATATGTATTTCCCTTTAGCTGTTAAAATATTTTGTTCTTGTAATTTTGATAAATTCCGGCTAACGGTTTCAATCGTCAAGCCTAAGTAATTGGCTATATCAGCACGACTCATTGCCAGTTTGATATTTAAAGAAGTATGTCCTCTTTGTTGATATCTAAGATAAAGAGAATAGATAAAAGTAGCAAGACGTTCATCAGATTTTTTTTGCGAATAACAGAGAATTAATTTTTGATAATTATATATATCTGTACTTAATAATTTAAATATCAGATCACGAACATCTTTGTTACTGTCAATTAATGACATTAATTCATCATAGTAAAGTTCACAAAGCGAAGTATTTCCTAATGCTTGAATATTGCTATTATATACCTTAGTTGAAATGGAATCTAAACCAACGATATCCCCAGGTAAATAAAATCCATTAATTTGTTCTGTTTTTTCTGGAGTAGTGACAAACGTCTTTAATGCACCAGAATGAACAATATAAAACTTTTTAAATGGAGTTTTTGATTTAACAACTATTTCATCTTTTAAATATGATTTTTGCCGTTCTAAAACATTACTTAGTGAATTATTAAGTAACATAGGGATACACAATCCACCAATACTACATAATTCACAAGGAACTGAATAACTATTGCTACGCAATGTTTTATAAATAGTGTGCATATAAACCTAAATAGAATCGTTAAAGATTTTAATTGTTAAGATTACCATATTTTATGATAAAACAAAAACTAACTATATAGTTTATATTTTATTATTCAATAAATAGAAAAGAAATAAAAAATTATTATTAAATAATTAAATTATCCCTTTTTGGTATTTTAACTTATTAAAAATCTCATTTTACCGAGTAATAAAGAGATAAACGGGGATAGATTATAATATCTATTATTTAACATAATATACATTATGCGCACTGATACGTTTTATAAGAGGCGACCTAAATAATGATACTAACAGCAAAATCTTAGTAGTATTTTATTCCTGCTCGATTCAAAAAACCAATATTTAAACTCTTTAAATTTCACTTACGATTATCGAATTTAATTTATAAAATTTCGATTTCATGGAACATCTGAAATTAAAATCAAATGTTATATTGAATTGCTATCGCATTCAATGAACTATTATTATTAATTATAAAATAGTTTTATTATATAGAGTTTAAGCGCTATAAATTAAAAATTAGATCATCAAGAGGAAAAAATATACTCAATCCATATAATGATTATAGATAATACGTATATAATCTATTAAAAATTTGGCAATTCAATTCAAATAGAAAAAACAATGACATACAATTATTAATTGTACATTTTTTGATTTTTAGCCAACGTTGTCAGCTGAAGGTATAAAAATATGATGTAAATTTATTAGGTTATTTTATCAATAAAACCTTTAGAATAAAGCTCAGCTTTTACTGAATCAATTAACCTTGAATAAACCAAATTGCCAATTTTATTATTACTGAATAAGTTATCAGTCTGTAATAATAAAGTAATTCTGTCCTTTCTTCTTTAAGTTTATTCATGATGTTTATAACATCATCTGGAATTTTTCTGCTTCCGCTTTCCCTATATTGCCATGCTCGCTTTGAGCACTTACCGATATATGTTACGGCATCTGCAACATAAAGAAAAAATAAACGCCTAAGCGCTTTCAATTCGATATTAGTCATATAAATCTTATTTTCAACTATTAGCTAATGAAATTGAATAAAATCCATAATATTTATCACAATAAGAATTGATTCAAGTCAAATATTGCTTATTCTATAATACGTTAATAAATATAATCTTAATAATCAATACAAGATCGTTAGTTGAGTGCTACTATAATTATTTTTGTTATTAATAAATTATTATTTTGGAAGTTATCAGAGTAGTAATGTAACCGCCCTTTTCTTTTGAGATAATTTCATTATAAATCAGTTTGTTAAAGTTAGAATAATGTATATTATGTTAAATATAACATATTATTACGAACTTAATTCTTCTTTAAAAAAGAACTAATTTATTCAGTAAATTTTGTTTCTTTGACTGTAATTATTTATTGGTTAATAAAATCAATTCACTTCCTGGTAATGGCATTTTTAAAATGTATTTTTTGATTTTACCCCAAACTTGCATTTCACAGGCTTTGCAATTAAATTTCAGTATTAATTCTTCATTATTATTTTGTATTAATTTCATTGGTGTTACTTTTGTTTTCACACCTTGAATACCTTTGGCTTGTTTAGGACATAAATTAAACGCAAATCTCAAACAATGTTTTGTAATCATTAATGGCGCATCATCTTTAATTTCATGTGCTTCAAAAGCACTTTCAATTAGTTTAACGCCATGCTGAGTATAAAATTCTCTAGCTTTATGATTATAAATATTTGCTAAAAAACTTAGCTGCTCTTCTGGATAAATTGGCACAGGTTCCGTTTGTGGTTTACGTAACTTTCTTTGGTAATGAGTTAGCCGTTCCAATGTTAACTTATCAATAATATCTCTTCGTAATTGATTTAATTGGCTACTTGGAATAAAAAATATCTCGGTTAAATTAACCGCTAAATCAGTAAGGTAATATATCGTTTGGCCCAGTTTTGATAAGCTATCTTTTATATTTTTGAGTGCTTTATCAGATTGTTCAGCTAATTCAAACTCACCCTTTAAAGTAATTTTTACACTACAGCCCTCTTCACTTGTTGCTATCAATTGAACAACATTTGATTGATTGAACAATTCAAATGCTACACCAATTCGACGACTACTCGATTCTTTTAATAAAGCTTGTTGCCAATTGTGATCAAGGTTACGATTAATTTGATAAGGTAATTTTAAGGAATGAAATACCTTAGGTAATTCATTAGGAAACACTCGATAATGATTATTAGCAACTTTTTCAACTTTATCAGCTCTGAATCCTACGATTTCACGCTTTACCAAGACGTTTAATCCATCACCATTCGTTAAAACTTTTTCAGATTTAATATCAATTGTTTGGTTAGTAACTTTCGTCATCTCACCGATAGGTAAGCCAATAAATTTAGGTGAATCAAAAGCGCCAATATTGGCTTGTCTACCCCGAACAAAATAATCAGTAGCACCTCGATGAAATGTTCTATTGGGATCTGGAGTGAATGAATGTTGAGTTCTACCACTTGATGCACTTGCAAAATCATCCGATTTTTCTAAAATTTCATCGAGTTTTTTACGATAAAATGCCGTTATATTTTTTACATAGCTTAAATCTTTATAACGTCCTTCTATTTTAAATGACCTAACTCCAGCTTGTATCAATTCGATTAAATTTTCAGATTGATTATTATCTTTCATTGATAAAAGATGTTTTTCATAAGCAACAACACGGCCTTGATCATCCTTTAATGTGAATGGTAAACGGCATGCTTGCGAACAATCACCTCGATTGGCACTTCTACCCGTTTGAGCATGAGAAATATAACATTGACCTGAAAATGCAACACATAAAGCCCCATGAATAAAAAATTCGATATTGGCATCTATTTGTTGATGAATATTCGCTATTTCAGTTAAGTTTAATTCTCGAGCTAGAACTATTTGCGAAAAACCAACATCTGAAAGGAATTTAGCTTTTTCCGGGGTTCGAATATCCATTTGCGTGCTAGCATGTAAATCTATCGGCGGAATATCCATGGCTAATATGCCCATATCTTGAACAATTAAAGCATCAACTCCAGCATCATATAATTGCCAGATCAATTGTCGAGCTATCTCAAGTTCATTATCGTGCAAAATAGTATTTAATGTGACAAAAACTTTGGCATAAAAACGATGGGCAAACTCAACTAATTCGGCTATATCATTGACTGAATTACCGGCATTATGACGGGCACCAAAATGCGGGCCTCCAATATAAACTGCATCAGCCCCATGTAAGATTGCTTGTTTGGCAATGTCTATGTTTTTCGCAGGACTAAGTAATTCAAGTTTATTATTGTTGGTTTGCAGGTACATATTAAATCTCTAGGAATATTATCGATTGATAAAATAAATGGCAAATATTGTTGCTATTTGCCATTAAGGTTTTATTTGTTTATTAAGCCAATATTTAAAGTTTTATTAACCAATAATTGATTGATTTCTTAAAGCTTCAATTCGTTTTTCTAAAGGTGGATGAGATAAGAATAGTTGCGAAAATCTGGCTTTCTTCTCACCATTAATGCAAAAAGCTAAAATTGACGCTTCTTCATTTGGTTCATGGCTTACTTTTAGTTTTTCTAATGCAGCAATCATTTTGGCAGAACCTACCAATTTTGCAGAACCTGCATCGGCATTAAATTCGCGGTAACGCGAGAACCACATTGCAACCATACTTGCTAAGATTCCAAAGATAGTTTCAAATATCATTGCTATCACGTAATAGGCTATATCAGCTAATGCTTCACTACGATCTTCTATTACTTTAGCAAACATTGACGCTATAATTCGTGAAATAAAGATAACAAACGTATTTAGTACACCTTGTAGGAGTGCCATAGTCACCATATCGCCATTTGCTACATGACTCATTTCATGACCAATTACCGCTTCTGCTTCATCTTGGGTCATTGCCGCTAATAATCCGGTACTTACCGCAACTAAAGAACTGTTTTTAGTCGCTCCTGTTGCAAAAGCATTAATATCATCTGCTTCATAAATTGCTACTGCTGGCATCTTTAATTTAAGTTGATCTGATTGGCGACGTACGACATCAAGTAACCACTGTTCTTGAGCATTACGAGCCTCTTTTATCACTTGACCACCAACAGAACGTAGTGCCATTCTTTTAGACAAAAGAAGTGAAATAAATGAACCGCCAAAACCAAAAATAGCTGCGAAAATAAGTAGTGCTAAGGTACTCTGGGCATTCACGCCAAAAATACTCAGAATTATACCAAATACAAACATAACCGCTAAGTTAGTTAGAAGAAACAATCCAACTCGCATCATATACAAATTCCTCATTACTTTGCTTAATTTAAATAATTTCATTTAAGAAAATGAATAAAATTTGATATATGATCGCAAAAATGCTGTATTCCTACAACCTATTTAGTTACAAAATTAAAAAAAGAAAAATCAATTGATTAATAAACAAACAACGACAAGCTTAATAATTTTTTATTTTTGAGAGAAAATGTTTTGGAGGAGACCCTATCAGCCACATCCCACACACATATTTTTTACTTTGGCTGCTTCCTTCCGGACCTGACCTGATGAGCAAAAAAATGTTGCAAGAGGACCCATAGAGCCTCCATAGAGGAGGTGTATTATGCTTGATTCAGCAATTAATTACAATAATTTTTTAACAAAAAAGTAAACAACCTTTTTGTTGTAATAACAACAAAAAGGCTATTACTTACAAAACAATTTTAAAAAAATTTAATTATAAAGTTAAATTTTTCTCAATTCGTTCTCTAAATTTAATACCTGGTCTAAATGTGACAACTCGTCGAGCTGAGATATCTACACTCTCACCAGTTTTAGGATTACGACCTGGACGTGAATTTTTATCACGAACAGCAAAATTGCCGAATCCAGAAAGTTTAACTGGCTCACCTTTTTCTAAAGCAACGCGAATTTCTTCAAAAAAAAGTTCAACAAGGACTTTAGCTTCTTGACGATCAATATCAAATTTATCGGCAAGACGATCTGCAATATCAGCTTTAGTTAATGTCATAATTATCATTCTCTTAATAGGGCATTGAAACGATTCTGTAAAGCAATAACACAATTGCTTACAATGTTTGTTATATCTTCTTCTTCCAGTGTACGTGATTTGTCTTGTAAAATCAAACTGATAGCAAGGCTTTTTTGATTATTGTCAATTTTATCGCCTTGATAAACATCAAACAAGTTAACTTTTACAAGTTGCTCACCACCAGCACGCTTACACTCAGAGATAATATCCGCCGCTGGAATTGTATTTGATACGACGACAGCTATATCACGTTTATTTGATGGATATTTTGATAACTCATGAGCAACAGGAACTTTTTTATCATTAATTTTAGCTAAATTTATTTCAAAAACAAGCGTTTTACTATTTAAAGATAATTTTTTTTCAATTTCAGGGTGTAAAACACCAAAATTGCCGATAACTTCGCCATTCAACAAGATTGCAGCACTTTGCCCAGGATGTAATGCATCAAGTTCCGAACGTTTATATTCAATATTATCAAAACAGCCTAAAAGAATAAATAACTGTTCTAAATCCCCTTTTACATCATAAAAATCGATATTTTGTTTAGGTAATGTCCAATGTTCTTCATATAAACTTCCAGTAACAACACCAGATAACATTAATTCTTGACGAACACCAAACTCACAGCTTTCATCTGGTATAAATCGTAATCCAGTCTCAAATAATCGCATGCGAGATTGTTGGCGATTTTGGTTGTATAACACTGCATCTAATAAGCCAGACCATAAAGACAAACGCATAACCGACATTTCACTCGAAATTGGGTTTGGTAATGTAATTTGTGGTTGTTGTGGATATAATGTTTGCTGAATTTTAGGGTCAACAAAACTATAAGTTACGGCTTCTTGATAGCCTTTGTCCACTAGTAGATTTTTTACTCTAGATAAGGAAATTTTATTTTCCGGTTTTGGTTTCATCACCGATTCAATTTTCATATTCACATTAGGAATATTGTTATAGCCATAAATCCGGGCAACTTCTTCAACTAGATCTTCTTCAAGTTGTAAATCAAATCGCCAGCTAGGTGATTTAACCGTCCAACTATCATCATTATAGGCAACTTCACAACCTAATCTTACTAGAATATCGGTAATCTTTTGGGTTTCAATATGATAACCAATAATGCGATCAATTCTGTTTCGACGTAATTCAATTGTTGCTTGAACTGGAAGCTCATTTTCATTCACAACTTCAGTAATAGGCCCTACTTCACCGCCACAGATTTCAACAATCAATTGAGTTGCTCTTTCGATTGCAGCTGATTGTAAATAAGGATCAACACCTCTTTCATAGCGATGAGAAGCTTCAGTATGTAAACCATATTCACGTGCTTTACCTGTTATCGCTAATGGAGAAAAGAATGCTGATTCAAGAAAAATATCTTTCGTTGATGCAGTTACACCTGATTTTTCACCACCCATAATACCGGCGATTGCTAATGCTTTTTGCTGATCAGCTATGACCAATGTTTTTTCATCAAGCTTAACCTCGTTGCCATTAAGTAAGACAAGCTTTTCATCTTTATTGGCATAACGCACAACAATGCCTTTGTCAATCTCAGCTAAGTCAAAAGCGTGCATTGGATGACCGAGTTCTAATAAAACATAGTTAGTAACATCGACAATGGCATCAACAGAACGAATACCGCCTCTACGTAACTTCTCTTTCATCCATAGTGGAGTTGAAGCATCAACTTTAACATTTTTGATAATGCGACCTAAATAACGAGGGGCTGCTTTAGCTGCATCAACCTGAATAGGTAAAGTATCATTTATTGTATGAGTGATATTTTCAACTTTTAGTTCTTTCATTGGGATATTGTTTACAGCAGAAATATCTCTCGCAACACCAATAATACCAAAACAATCGGCACGATTTGGTGTAACACTAATATCAATCATTACATCATCTAAATTTAAATATTGTCTTATATCTTGTCCTAAAGGGGCGTCCTCTGGTAATTCAATAATTCCATTATGGTCGTCAGAAATGCCTAACTCAGAATAAGAACACAACATCCCTTCCGATGGTTCACCGCGAAGTTTTGCTGCTTTGATTTTAAAATCACCAGGTAATACAGCACCAATTGTGGCACAAGCTACGGTTAAACCTTGACGGCAATTAGGTGCACCGCAAACAATATCCAATAATTCAGGTTTACCAATATCTACTTTGGTTACTCGTAATTTGTCAGCATTAGGATGCTGTTTACATTCAACAACTTTACCCACGACTACACCGGTAAAATTACCAGCAACTTTTTCAATATCATCTACTTCTAAACCAGCCATAGTTAACTGATCTGATAATTTATCGCTACTTATTTCTGGATTGATCCATTCACGTAGCCAACTTTCACTAAATTTCATGTTTTGATCTCCAGAACTAATTAAATTGCTTTAAAAAACGTAAATCATTTTCAAAGAAAGAACGTAAATCTGTGACACCGTAACGTAACATGGTTAATCTTTCGATTCCCATTCCAAATGCAAAACCACAATACTCTTCAGGATCAATACCTACGTTACGTAACACATTTGGATGAACCATACCACAGCCTAACACTTCTAACCATTTACCATTTTTAGCTTTAATATCAACTTCGGCTGAAGGTTCGGTAAATGGAAAATATGCAGGTCTAAATCTTATTTCCATATTATCTTCAAAGAAGCAGTGAAGAAAATCATGTAATAAACCTTTTAAATGCGTAAAACTAATATCTTTATCTACCAACAACCCTTCCATTTGATGGAACATCGGAGTATGGGTTTGATCATAATCGTTTCGGTAGGTTCTACCTGGAGCAATAATTCGAATTGGTGGTTTTTGATTTTCCATAGTTCGAATTTGAACAGTAGAAGTTTGGGTTCGTAATAAACGTTTTGCATCAAACCAGAATGTATCATGATCAGCACGAGCAGGATGATGTGCAGGAATATTTAAAGCATCGAAGTTATGATAATCATCTTCTATCTCGGGTCCAGTTTCAACAGCAAAGCCTAATTCCCCAAAAAACTCAACCAAACGGTTAATAGTTTTAGTTACTGGATGCAATCCACCTAATTCAAGTGATTTACCTGGAAGAGTAATATCAATGGTTTCATTTGCTAATTTTGCATTAAGAGCCTGACGCTCTAAAAAGTGACGTTTTTGATTTAATAACTCAACAACTTCTTGCTTTGCATCATTAATTTTCTGACCTACGGCTGGCCGTTGTTCAGCTGGAACATCACGTAAAGACGCCATTTGCATGGTAAAATAGCCCTTTTTACCAAAATATTCCACTCGAATCTGTTCGATAGTATTAATATCATTAGCACTTTCAATAGCGGATTTGGCATTGCTTACCAGTTCAACTAATTGAGACATACAGTTCTCCTGCTTATTGTTTATTACATAAAAAAAGCCTCTTCTGAGGCTTTTATAATTATTTTTCGTTTCTCATTTGCCTCATAAACGAATGAGATTATCGAAGCTAAAAAAGAAATGAAAAATAACTAAATTCATAATCAATCAACTCTTAAATATCGTTAAAACAATAAAAGCCGAGATAACCCGGCTCTTATAAAGCTATTAAAGTGCAGCTTTTGCTTTTTCAACTAATGCAGCGAATGCATTTTTATCGAATACTGCGATATCAGCAAGGATCTTACGATCGATTTCAATTGAAGCTTTCTTTAAACCATTAATGAAACGGCTATAAGATAAACCACATTGACGAGCAGCAGCATTGATACGTACAATCCATAATTGACGGAATTGACGTTTACGTTGACGACGGTCACGGTAAGCATATTGTCCAGCTTTAATTACTGCTTGGAAAGCAACACGATATACACGTGAACGAGCACCATAATACCCTTTTGCTTGTTTTAAAATTTTCTTGTGACGTGCACGAGCAATAACACCACGTTTAACACGAGCCATAAACTATATCCTCTAAATAATTAATCAATATTTAAGCGTATGGAACACACGCCACTACTAAACCTAAATCGCCTTTTGACACAGTAGTCAAACCACGTAAATGACGTTTACGTTTAGTTGATTTTTTAGTTAGGATATGGCTCTTGTTAGCTTGTTTATGCTTAAAGCCACCAGAAGCTGTTTTTTTAAAGCGCTTTGCTGCGCCTCTTACAGTTTTAATTTTAGGCATTTTATAATTCCTACTTCGCATTGTTAATAAAAATAAAATAATGGTGTAATTTTTAGAAAACTAAAGATTAACTTGCAAAACCATTACTTCTTCTTCGGCGCTAACACCATAATCATTTGACGGCCTTCAATCTTAGTTGGATAAGATTCAATTACCGCCAAATCAGCTAAGTCTTCTTTAATGCGATCAAGCATTTCAGTACCTAACTGTTGGTGAGCCATTTCACGTCCACGAAAACGCAACGTAACTTTAGCTTTATCGCCATCTTCAAGAAAGCGTATCAGGCTGCGGAGTTTTACCTGATAATCGCCTTCGTCTGTACCAGGTCGGAATTTAATTTCCTTAACCTGAACAACCTTTTGCTTCTTCTTCTGTTCTTTTGTTGCTTTACTCTTTTCATAGAGGAACTTGCCATAATCCATAATTCGACAAACAGGTGGCTCTGCATTAGGACTTATTTCAACTAAATCTAATGTTGCTTCCTCAGCTTGTTTTAAAGCTTCGTCTAAGCTAACAATGCCGAGCTGTTCACCATCGACGCCGGTTAACCTCACCTCGCGAGCAGTAATCTCATCATTGATTTTGTGCGCGCGTGTTGACTGAATTCGTTTACTGACTTTAATATCTCATTCCTCCAAATTAATTTATCATTAATTCATTTGTTCTAATGAACGACTATGAATTTCATTAAGCAATAATTCTATAACATGTTTCACTTCAAAGCTACCAAGATCTTTACCTTGGCGAGTTCGAACTGAAATTGTTCCTGATTCCATCTCTTTGTCTCCACAAACAAACATATAAGGAACACGTTTTAGAGTATGCTCACGAATTTTAAACCCTATTTTCTCATTTCTCAAGTCCGCTTTTGCTCTAATGCCAACTTTTTGTAGTTGCTCGGTTAATTGTTTGGCATATTCGGCTTGATTATCAGTGATATTAATAACCGCTACTTGTAATGGTGCTAACCAAGTTGGGAAGAATCCAGCACAATCTTCGGTCAATATGCCCATGAAGCGTTCCATTGAACCAAGTATAGCTCGGTGAATCATAACAGGAACATGACGTTCATTATCTTCACCAACATAAGTTGCATCTAATCGTTCTGGTAACATAAAGTCAAGTTGAACTGTACCACATTGCCATGCTCGACCTAAGCAATCATGTAAAGTAAACTCAATTTTTGGACCATAGAATGCACCTTCACCAGGTAAATATTCAAATTCAATGCCATTTTCTTGCAAACATTCAGCTAAATCTTTTTCTGCTAAATCCCAAGTTTCATCCTTACCAATACGTTTTTCTGGACGAGTCGATAATTTAACCGTGATATCTTTAAAGCCAAATGTACTATAAGTATCATAGACCATTTTGATACAACTATTTACTTCACTTCGAATTTGCCCTTCAGTACAAAAAATATGCGCATCATCTTGTGTAAAACCACGTACACGCATTAAACCGTGCAAAGAACCTGAAGGTTCATTTCGATGACAACTACCAAACTCCGCCATACGTAATGGTAAATCGCGATAAGATTTAAGACCTTGATTAAAAATTTGCACATGGCCAGGACAGTTCATTGGCTTAATACAATATTCACGGTTTTCTGATGAAGTAACAAACATTAATTCTTTATAGTTACCCCAATGCCCTGTTTTTTCCCAAAGTACACGATCCATCATAAATGGACCTTTCACTTCTTGATAATCATATTCTTTCAGTTTGGTACGAACAAAAACTTCCAATTCACGGAAGATAATCCAACCATCATTATGCCAAAATACCATACCTGGTGCTTCTTCTTGCATATGATAAAGATCAAGTTGTTTACCAATTTTACGATGATCGCGTTTCGCCGCTTCTTCTAAAAATTGTAAATAACTGTCGAGTTGTTTTTTATCTCCCCATGCAGTTCCATAGATGCGTTGTAACATTTTGTTATCACTATTACCACGCCAATAAGCGCCAGCAACTTTTTGTAATTTGAAATGGTGACAAAAACGCATATTAGGAACATGTGGTCCACGACACATATCAATATATTCTTCATGATGATAAAGTGCCGGAGTAGAATCTTTAGGAATGTTTTCATCTAAAATAGCAATTTTATAAGGTTCGTGACGTTCCCAAAAGACTTCTCTTGCACGTTCCCAACTCACTACTTCTTTTTTAACTGGGTAATCTTTTTTGGCCAATTCATGCATGCGTTTTTCTAAAGCATCAAGATCTTCCTGAGTTAAAGAGTGATCTAAATCGACATCATAATAAAAGCCATTATCAATGGTAGGCCCGATAGCCATTTGAGTATTAGGCCATAATTGTTTGATGGCATGTCCTAATAAATGTGCACAAGAATGACGGATAATTTCAAGTCCATCTTCATCTTTAGCGGTAATAATAGCTAACGTTGCGTCATGCTCAATAACATCACACGCATCTTTACGTTCACCATTAACACGGCCTGCGATACAGGCTTTAGCAAGCCCTGCACCAATACTTTGTGCAACTTCTAATACAGTAACAGGTTTATCAAATTGACGTTGACTACCATCAGGAAGAGTAATAATTGGCATAATAAATCCTTATAACAGTGGTGCGCCACACGAAAGCGCACATGCGTACATAAATAAATAGACGGAGTATACTATCACTTATCATAAGGATTTTAAATAGGCTTGAACTTGATTTAAAAATAGATTTATCTCTAGTGATTAAATACATCCTGATTTCATAACGAATAAAAACAGACATTACCCTATTTTTAATTATTAATAGCCTTTTTAGTGATTATTTTTGATTAGGAATCAATAAAACGATGTTGTAATCGAATATGAAAATAATAGTTATGACCTAGCTATTATTCACTAATTAAAAAGCTAGGTCTCAAAACAGATTATAATTCGGTTAAATATGTTTGCGGTAAAATAGGCATCGGGCCACTTTGAGTACAAACATATGCAGCGATGTGATTGGCTTTACTATTAATTTCTTGTAATTGTTTGCCTTTTAAATATAGCACGCTGCTTATTGCCATAAATGAATCACCAGCACCAACAGTATCAATTGGGGTGATTTTTTCAGCAGAACAATGATTCTGTTCATTTTTAGTAATAAGATGACTACCTTCACTACCACAGGTATAAATTAACAACTCAAGTTGATAATGTTCATTTAGATAATTGAAAAGCGCTTGCGGATCAGCTTTTATCTTCAATAAATCAGCAACAATTGGTAATTCTTCATCATTTAACTTTAAGATATTGGCATGTTCAATACACAAAAGTAAAGTCGCGTTATTATAATGATTTTGACGTAAATTAATATCAACAATAATTTTGCTTCGTTGTGATCGATGATTAACAATCTTTTGCAATAGTTCGTGATTATGTATATTACGTTGAATTAAACTGCCGAAATAGATTGCATCTAAATCATCTTGCTGAATAAGTTCTAATAATTGATCTGTTAATTGAATATCATCCCAAGCAACAGGATTAACAATATCATAAGTGGGTTTACCGGCTGAATCTAATTTAACTAATACCGTTCCAGTTGGATAATTTGCAGATATTTGAATTTGTTGTGGGATTTGCAGTTTTTCAATCTGTTCACGTAATTCTCTACCATTGTCGTCATCGCCAATTGCTGAAACTAATATTGCATTTGCTCCAGCTGATTTAGCATGATAACAAAAGTTGGCGGCAGCTCCGCCAATCTTTTTCCCATTAGGTAAACAATCCCATAAAAATTCACCTATTGCAACAATCTTTATGTCATTCATCTTCGATTAACCCTTGTTTGACATCAATATTTTTTTCCATACTATCGGCTTGCTTCTGCCAATCATCAAATTGACCATATGCAGTATAAATCGTTGAACCGGTAGGTAATTCTGGATACTCATTTTCACCATTAGTACCCCAATTAACCCAACCGGAATCTTTACGTTGAACAATTTGATAACGTCCGACAATATTACTCGTATACCAAACCATAGCATAACCTGATTCGGGATTTATTTCAGCCGTTTTATTTGCAGCAAGTGGAAAAATCGTTTGTTCTGGCACACTATTAACATCTACATCTTTAGCAAATAATACTTCTTTGTTTCGAGCGCTATTATGCACAACATGATGAGCTTTACGCAGAATAGTTTTAACGTGTGCTTTTATTTCTTCATCACTTAAAATACCTTCTTTAACACAAAATAGGCGCCAGAAGAAATCCCAAGAAACTGCATTAATATTATCACCAATGGACTCTCGATAGAGTCTTGCATTTGGTGGAAGTTGATCTAGTGGTTGCGATAAAATTCGATTAACTTCATCAGCTAGAATATTGGCATAAAGATCACCTTGACGATAAAATGTACCGCCATAGCTAGCAAAACGAGAAAATACCACATTATTTTTACCACTTTCATACTCATCACCAACGGTGATCTTATTTATGACCGGCATACCATCAACAGAAGTTTCAAAATCATCAACATAATAAGTACGTCTAAACCATGGTGATTGATAGAAAAACTCCCAAACAATTGAAAATGATTTATCATGCAAAGCTGGATCTAAGCCATTAGGGATTTTACCATTAAAACGATAACGACAATAAATTGGACCTTCAACTTCTGTTTCACACTCTACGATGGTATGCTCAGGCGGATTAATTAATCCATTGGCAGGAGTAAAAAAGGGTCCATAAAAACCACCTATAGCATTAGAGCAATCTTTAATCAAATTACGACCTTCTGCTTTAGCAGAAAAGTAACGAATACCCCATTTCCCATATGATGTCCCGTCTGCAGTACCACGACATAATTCTAAAATATAGTGGCCTGTATCAAGTCTTTTTACACCATCATTCAAAGTAGGCACTAGTTGTTTTATGCCATTTGCATTATCTACAGGCGTTTTCTCATCAAGATACAAATTATAATTTTCAACTAACTGGTCTAAATTAGTTACTATAAAGGCGATTGAGCAAGCAGAGATTAGTGTATCGGTATCATCATCATAAACGATATCAAACAATTGATGAGGTATAACTTTCCCTTGCTCATTAACTAGTT
Organism: Gilliamella apis; assembly: GCF_002142155.1. Taxonomy (GTDB): domain Bacteria; phylum Pseudomonadota; class Gammaproteobacteria; order Enterobacterales; family Orbaceae; genus Gilliamella; species Gilliamella apis. Next base: position 20,579 of record NZ_NASD01000028.1, read on the forward strand.
TTAATTTAGACGGATCTATTGGCTGTTCTTTGAAAAAAAGACGCGCGATTACCGGTTCATTATGTCGAGTAATACCATCTGGGTTATTTAACATCAAAGTACATTTTTTCATTTTATTGTCCTATTAATTAAATTTGCAATTATTCATACATTTAAAAACAAATTAGTCTAAATTAGTTTGCTTTCTTGCGTTTTAGCATATCGACATAGACGGCTAAAAAGATGATTACGCCTTTTGCAACTAATTGCCAAAATGAATTAACCCCCAATAAATTCAAACCATTGTTAATAATTCCGATAACTATCACACCTAAAATAGTGCCACTAATGCGACCTATTCCACCTGACATTGAAATACCACCGAGCACACAAGCTGCTATAGCATCCATTTCATAACCTTGTGCAACTGATGGTTGTCCTGAATACATTCTTGCAGCCAGCACTATCCCTGCGAAAGCAGCCAAAAAACCCGCAATGGTATATACAATGATTTCAACTCGTTTGATGGCAATACCTGATAATCTTGCTGCCTCACGGTTACCACCGAGAGCATAAATATAGGTACCTAAACGTGTTCGATTAACTACCACCAACATAACGACAATAAATACCAACATATAGATAACTGGATATGGAATCATGCCTAAGTAACCTGTACCTATGCTGGTAAACCCCTCATCAAAAATACGAATTGATTGACCACCACTATAAATATAACCTACGCCACGAGCGATCATCATCATTGCTAATGTAACGATGAATGGAGGAATACCTGTATAAGCAATAGCGACACCATTTGCCGCACCACATAAAGTACCAATAAATAAACCCAGCATAATAGCTGGAACAATGCTCATTTCACCGATTGAAATAAATCCAACTGTGAGTGTACCCGCCATAGCGACGATCGAACCTACCGATAAATCAATACCACCCAATATGATGATCAATGTCATTCCTAACGCTAAACACATATTAGTGGATACTTGTCTTAACACTGAGAGCATATTTTCTTGGGAAAGAAATACCGGACTAGCAAAACTTAAAATGATACTAATTAATAGAAGCGCAATTAAAATCCCTATATTATTAGTAATAAAATTTTTGAAACTTCTAATAATGATATTATTGGTTATTGTAGAGTGATGATAGCTCATATCATCTGATTGTTTCATAGATTGGCTAGCCATTTTAAGCTCTCCCTGTTGCTAATTTCATAATTTTTTCCTGTGTTAATTCTGATTGCGATAATTCACCTTGAATTTGTCCATTCGCAACAACACAAACACGATCACACATATTGATAATTTCTGGTAATTCTGAGGAAATCATAATAATAGCCATGCCACTTGCACAAAGTTCATCAATGATTTGATAAATTTCGGCTTTAGCACCAATATCAATTCCTCGAGTAGGTTCATCTAAAATGATGATTTTCGGTTTAGTTGCTAGCCACTTAGCTATCACAACTTTTTGTTGATTTCCGCCACTAAGCTGACCAACAATTTTGTCAGCATCTGGGGTTTTTATATTGAGCTTATTAATATAGTATTGAATGATATCTTTCTGTTTTTGTTGATTAACAAAACAACCATGCATAAATTGTTTCAATACTGTTAATGTTAAATTGAATGCGATACTATTACCTAAAATAAGACCTTGTTTTTTTCTATCTTCAGGAACTAAAGCTATTCCTATATCAATAGCATCTTGCGGCGATTTGAGCTTAACAAGCTGATTGTCAAAATAAATTTCACCACTATCATATCGGTCTGCGCCAAAAACTGCTTGCATGATTTCACTCCTACCTGCCCCCATAAGACCGGCAAAACCTAAAATCTCTCCTTTCTTTAAATGAAAATTAACGTTATTAAATACTCCTTTTTTCGAAAGATTTTTAACTTCTAATAAACGTTCTCCATTTTGTTGATAGTGACGTTGATAATAATTATTTAAGTTACGCCCAACCATCAATTTGACTAATTCATCAATATTGGTTTGTTTAGTATTGACGGTATCTATATAACTACCATCCCTAATTACAGTTATTCTGTCTGTGATAGTAAATAACTCATCCATACGGTGAGAAATATAAATGATACTTACGTTATGTTCGGTTAGTTTTTTAATCATAATAAAAAGCTGCTCAACTTCTTTATCAGTTAAAGAAGAAGTAGGCTCATCCATGATCAAGATACGAACGTTAAATGAAATAGCTTTGACAATTTCGATAAGTTGTTGTTGTGCAATGGTTAACTCATGTACAGGACGTAACACATCGATCGTTAATCCCATGCTTTCCATCATTATTTTGGCTTTGGTGATCATTTGACGATGATCTTTAAAACCCATGCGTGTTCTTGGTTCTCGGCCTAAGAAAATATTTTCATATACACTAATATAAGGAACTAAGACAATCTCCTGATGAATAACATTAATTCCTCTTGCTTGTGCATCTTTAATACCATTAATTATCTCAGTTTTACCATTAATCTTAATTTCACCGGCATCTGGTTTATAGATGCCGCCAATAATTTTGATTAAGGTTGATTTGCCAGCGCCATTTTCGCCCAACAATCCATGAACTTCACATTGTTTAAGGTTAAAGTGCATATCTTTTAACGCATGGACACCAGCAAATTTTTTTTCTATATGAGATAGTTGTAATGCAACTTGTTCCATATAAATATCACCTTATTGATTTCAATAGATATAACTTGATTAAAGTCAATGATTACTGCCAGACTTTTACTCCATATTGATCAATCATTTCTTTGGTAATTGGAAAAGTTGGTACTAATATTTCTTTAGCAACGCTTTCTCCAGCTAAAACCTTTTTACCAACTTTATAGGTTTCTTTAGCTAATTGAATTGGTGCTTGGGCAACTGTTAACGTTATATCTCCATCGCTAAATGCTTTTTTACCGTCAGGAGAACCATCAACAGTATAGACTTTAACATTTTTAAGTTTATTTGATGCTTTTAATGCAACAACAACACCTAAAGCAGAAGGATCATTTACGGCAAAAAATGCTTGTAAATCAGGATGAGCTTGAATAATATCTTCGGCAATTGGCATGGTGACCTCTAAAGCACATTTGCCATTTTGTTGAGAAAGGACTTCAAATTTACTTCTGTTTTCGCCTAATCCGGCATAAAAGCCATCAGCTCTTAAAACGCTAGCACGGTTGAAAGGACAATCAATAACAGCAATTTTAGCACCATTAGGATAATCTTTAGCCATTTGTTCACCATTAATTTTACCGGCCAAGAAATTATCTGAAGCCACAGTGCTAACCACTAAATCATCATCACTAATAGGATTATCAATCACCACTACCGGGATCTGTTTTTGTTTTGCAGCCAATAATCCTTGGCGGATACCTTCAGAATCAACGGCGATTAAGTAAATAATATCAACTTTTTGATTAATGACATCTTCCATCATTGAAATTTGCTTAGCTTGATCATATTGAGGATCGACAAGAATGTATTGATCGCCATTTTGTTTGGCGATTTCAGAAAATGTATCAGATATTGCTGTAAAAAATGAATTGTTTAAAGTTGAAGTGATAAAAGCAAACTTTATAGGTTTTTTATCATCAGCATTTACAAGTTGAAAACAACTTGTAAAAAGAAAGAATATAATTGTTAAAAACGATGCTATGAATTTTTTCATAAACCCACCTCAGATAATCAAATGATTTATAATAATAATTTC
>NZ_NASD01000029.1 GCF_002142155.1 Gilliamella apis
GAAGAAAACGACCCAAATCATACTTATAGGTTAGCGATTAGAGAAGTTGACTTAGCATTTAGAGATGTCGAACAAGAAAATCTGTTTATTAATGAATAATATGGCCATATATTGATTGATAAATAATATATTATATGAGGCACCTAATTGAATAACTAGGTGCTTTTTTTCTTAAAAAAAATTATTCTTAGATAAATATTTTTCGTCTTCGCTATTACTAATTAGCACTATTTGTAAATGATTTTATTGATATAAATCACATAATTTATGTAAAACAATTTGATTAAGTTAATATCAATATAATATTTATGATGAGTTTATAAAAGAAAGGAATATCTTATGAATAAAACTAAGTTGAAAATTGTCGCATTGATTAGTGGGATTATCCTTAGTACTTCTAGCGCTTTAGCCTCACTTGATGATGCCAAACAACTAAAAATCATTAGTTATAATGTTTATAATGGTATGAAGTTAGATGAGAGTGAAGGTAAACAGAAATATATTGATTGGGCAAAAGCACAAGATGCCGATATTATTGCTTGGCAAGAGATGAATTTTTTTACTCGTGAAAAACTTGAAAAATTTGCCGCTAGTTATGGACATAAATATGCGGTACTTTTAAAAGAATCACCGGAAGATGCTGCTTTTTTCCCTGTAGCTATTACCTCTAAATATCCAATAGTTAATGTTAATAAAGTAGTTGATAATTTGTGGCATGGGGCACTCTATGCAGATATCGGAAATTATCATTTTGTCGTTACACATATGAATCCATTTTGGACAGCTAAACGAATTGATGAGATTAATTTAATTATCGATTCAATCAAATATAGTCGTGATCCTAAAGGAAAATGGATAATTGCCGGAGATTTGAACTCATTTTCGCCAGCAGATAAATCTGACTATGATAAAAGTACCCTTTTAGAGGATATTAAAGAAAAGCAAAAGAAAAGACCAATTTTAGAAAATCTGGTTGATGGTAAACTAAGTTATACTGTACAACAAAATCTTCTCGATGCTGGTTTTATTGATGCATTAAAAATTAAACATAAAGAATTTGTGGCAACTGCACCAACTAAAGTATTTTATGATCAAGCATCAGTTCCATTACGCTATGATTATATCTATGTTTCACCACCACTTAAAAATAATGTCATTGATGTTCAAGTAATAAAAGATGATTTTACGGATAAATATTCCGATCATTATCCTGTCCAGATGATCATAAAAAATGATTAATATTAATCGAACTTATTTATATAAAAGATATTGATAGATTAAACGGGCAAAAGCCCGTTTTTTTTATTGTGTTTTTTATTTTAAAAGGTGAGAAAAATAACCGTTACTTTTAATCCAAACGAGATTAAAAAATTATTTTCTTGCAACAAATACTGCTCGCATTGGCGCAGGATAACCTTCTACTGTTTTGGATAAATCGTTAGGATCTAAAAATTCCGCTAATGAATCGGATTCCATCCATTCTGTTTTGCGTTGTTCATCCAAACTGGTTTTGGATATATCAACCATTTTTATATCTTTAAAACCACATTTATGTAACCAATTTATCATGGTTGGTACTGATGGAATAAAATAGACATTTCGCATTTGAGCATAACGTTCACCAGGCATTAATGCTTGATGTTCGGTTCCCTCAATAACCAATGTTTCGAGTACTAATTCACCACCATCAACTAATTGATCTTTCAATTGATAAAGATGATCAAGCGGTGAGCGACGATGATATAACACTCCCATTGAAAAAACCGTATCAAATGCGTTTAATTTTGGTAATTCCTCAATGCCTAATGGAAGTAAGTGAGCTCGCTGGTCATTGCCTAATAGTTTTCTTATTGCTTCAAATTGGCATAGATAAAGCGCCATTGGGTCAATACCAACAGCAAGTTTGGCTCCTGCGCCAATCATACGCCATAAATGATAACCACTATTACAACCAACATCGAGAACTATTTTACCTTCTAAATTATCGATATGATTAATCAATCTTTGCCATTTCCAATCGGAACGCCATTCAGTATCAATATCAATGCCATAAAGATGAAAAGGGCCTTTACGCCATGGCATCATGGTTTTTAATAATTGTGTGATACGTTGCTGTTCGCCAGAAGATAATGGTTGCTCTGTTTTTGCGGTTACACTATGTAATAGATCAACTTGAAAAGGGCTAATTGCTGGTAAGTGTTTAATACTATTTATCCATTGACTAAAACGATTATCTAAATTTTGTTTTTGCCAATTAGCCAATTGCGCTGGTAAAACTTCAAGCCAATTTTTAAGCTTATTTTTTGTGATAATTTGGTAAAAATCACCAAAATCAATCATTCTGTTTTCCTTTATAATTAAATTAAATCTAGAGGTTATTTGATAGCAATAATCGAGCCAAAATTAAAACATTGAAACCAAGTATCAACATGCTCAAATCCTGCTGTTATCAGACGTTGTTTATGGGTCGCAACTGTGTCTGTAAGCATAACATTTTCTAGCATATTACGTTTTTGACTTATTTCCAGTTCACTATAACCATTGGCTCTTTTGAAATCATGATGCATATTAAATAATAATTCGTCGACAGTCTCATCACTAAAACTAAACTTTTCCGATAAAACTAATATGCCATTTGGTCGCAAAGCTTGATAAATATTACTTAAAACCCGTTGTCGATTTTCTGGAGTTAAAAATTGCAAGGTAAAATTAAGAACTACCATTGATGCATTTTGCATATTTATATTACAAATATCTTCACAAATTACATCGACAGGTGTATTTGATTTATAGGCATCAATATGCTTTTTACATCGTTCTACCATAGGTAATGAATTATCAATAGCAATAATGTGACAATTTTCGTGTTTGATATTACGACGAATAGCGAGCGTGGCAGCACCCAACGAGCAGCCTAAATCATAAATCATAGAGTTAGGTTGTACAAATCGGTCAGCCAGCATACCAATCATTGATATTATATTAGAATAACCGGGTACCGAACGCTGCACCATATCTGGGAAAACTTCGGCAACTTTTTCGTCAAAAGTCCAATCACCTAATTTATCGATCGGGGTTGCAAATAGCTGGTCTTTTTTGGTATCCATAAAAGTTATTGGTACTATAGAATCTAATTCTGTTATCATACCATTTTTTGCGTTCGATTGTTCGAGTAATTATGACTTTTGTTGATTTTACAGCCATTTTCGCAACGATTATTATCAGTATTTCGGTCACTTTTTTATTAGGAAAACGCTGGCAGTTTTGGTTTAACCTTCACTTAACCGGTTATGGTCGAATTATTTATTGGCTGACTATTGGTTTGGCCGGTGCATCGTTAATCCTTGCTAGAGTATTAAATGATATTTTAACCTCGGGATTACATTTGTTCCTGTTAACGATTGCCGGTTTGATGATCTGTAGCGTTTTTATAACACTCATTTTTGAAATTGTTTATCGGATTAGCAAAAAGCAAATTAAGCCTAATCTTTGGCATAAAATCAGTTTTATTATTGCGGTTGTGGCTTTGTTTTGTTTTGGCCATGAAATGGCGATAAATCCTAAAATAGTTGATTATCAGGTTGTGATTAATAAATCAGCCAATGTTGATCATCTAAGAATTGTGCAACTTTCAGACATTCATATTAATGAGCATACCTCTGCAAGTATGATTCAAAACATGATTGACAAGGTAAATAGCTTAAAGGCTGATTTTATCGTGATAACTGGCGATACATTAGATAAACGATTAAAACCTTTCCTCGAAAATGGATTTATTGAACAGTTCCAGCAATTAAAGTCCAAATACGGTAATTATATTATTTTTGGCAATCATGAATATTTAGGTACCCATGATAATAATAATCGCGAAGAAGATATTATTAATGCATTTAAACGAGCGAATTTAAAAGTATTGAAAGATGATATTGTTTATCTTGATGAGGTTGGCATCACATTGATAGGGCGTGATGACTTTTCATCATATAAGTACGATGTTAAGCGCGCCTCACTATCCGATTTAATCATGTTTTCTGATACGGATAGACCAATAATTTTGTTAGATCACCAACCACTAGATATTAAAGATGTTGCTGAACAACAAGTAGATTTAATGTTATCTGGACATACTCATGGTGGTCAAATCTTTCCTATCAATATATTGGTGGCGATGATGTACAAAAATGCCAATGGTATTTATCACGATGCTGATCATCATTTCACCAGTATAGTCAATAGCGGTTACGGATTTGGAGGCCCACCAATTCGATTAATGACTCGCTCTGAAATTGTTGTAATCGATGTATCTTTTGTCAACAAAACTACCATTCAATAGATTATCTTAAATAGGAAGCGTATTTTGAATTATCAATTTATTATTAGTAATGATGAATTATCCAATTATTGTCAAAAGATCAAGAATAGTAGTGCTATAGCATTGGATACTGAATTTGTACGAACTAGGACATTTTATCCTCATTTAGGACTTTTACAGGTTTTTGATGGCCAACATGCTGCGCTAATTGATCCACTTAATATTAACGATTGGCAGGAATTCTTAGCAATTTTAACCAATCCTAATATTGAAAAATATTTTCACTCCTGTAGCGAAGATATTGAAGTGTTTCTTCATGCATTTAATTGTGTTCCTTCTCCAGTAATAGATAGCCAAATTTTAGCTTCTTTTTTGGATAATCCCATCAGTAGTGGTTATGCAAGTTTAGTCAATAAATATCTTGGCGTTGAGTTAGATAAAAGTGAAACACGGACTGATTGGTTAAAACGCCCTTTGACTGAAAAACAGTGTGATTATGCTATTAATGATGTTTTATATCTGTTTCCATTAATGGATAATTTAAAATCTCAGCTTACATCGATTGATTATTTAGCGGCTGCTTATCAAGAATGTCGAAATGCAATTGCGCGTAAATGTGAAATATTTGATCCTCAAAAGGCTTACTTAAATATTAAAAATAGCTGGCAATTGAAAGGGGATAGTTTAGGGCAATTAGCTAAACTTGCTTGCTGGCGCTATCAATTTGCTAAAAATCACGACATAGCGTTGAATTTTGTAGTGCACGAAGAGATTTTATGGAAAATTGCTCGTTATCAACCAACCTCCTTAGCAGAACTTGATAAATTGGGTATGAAAGGTAAAGATATCCGTGCATATGGTCAAACAATTTTGGATATATTGCTTCAACCTATACCTATTATTCCGACAATTCAACGTATTAATAGTTATCCAAATTATAAAAATATTGCTGATTTATTGAAACAAATCGCTGAAAAAATAGCATCACAAACAGGACTTAATAGCGAATTAATACTTTCAAGACGATTAATCAATCAGTATGTAAAATGGCAAAATGATAGGAAAGGTGAAATTCCAGAAATTCTGTCAGGATGGCGTAAACCATTATTTGAACAATATGACCTGCCTAATTGATTAAATCATAATGGAAGAATGACAAAATTTTAGTTAAATGGTGTCAAATTACATTGACACCAATCTCTATATTAAGCTAGTTCACTTAGCATCGATTCAACAATTTTTGATGATTGGGCTGCAGCAAGTTTTAAAAATGATTGAAAATCAACTGCCGATTCATCATCTCCATTATCAGAAATTGCTCTCACCACCACAAAAGGTACTTTAAATAACCAACAAACATGGCCAATAGCGGCAGCTTCCATTTCAACGGCGATTGCATCAGGAAAAGTTTGTTTAATTCGTTCTAAATTGCTTTTACCATTGATAAAGGCATCACCACTGCCAATTGAGCCATCAACAGCATTGACCCCATGTTTCTTTATACATTGTTTAGCTAATGATTGATAATTAACATCAGCAGCAAATGAAACAGGGCAACCTGACATTTGACCTGGTTTATATCCAAAGGCGGTTAAATCAACATCATGATAAAATACATCTTTTGATACAATAATATCACCGATATTCAGTTCCGTTGACAGCCCACCCGCTGAACCGGTATTAATGACTGCATCAACTTGATAATTATTTAATAATAATGTTGTTCCTGAGGCTGCAGCAACTTTACCTATGCCTGATTGTAATAATACAATTTCACAATTTGCTATTTTACCAATATGAAAATCACATCCTAAATGACGCTCTAATTGATAATCGGTAATTTTACTCTTTAGTATGGCTACTTCTTCTTCCATAGCTGCGATAATAGCAATTTTCATATGGCCCTCTTGGCTTATTAGCCGTATATTTATTTTAAATGTGCTATCATAATTGCTGTAAGTTAACTTGACAATAAATGAATATAACGGAGATAAAATTTGCGTACGATTTTTATAACGGGGTGTTCAAGCGGTATAGGATTGATTTCAGCTATCGCTCTGAAAAAACGAGGTTATCGTGTCATTGCATCATGCCGCAAAATAGCAGACCAACAAAAATTAATTGAGCAAGGTTTTGAAACCGTTTTATTAGACTTAGACGATGCCGATTCAATTAATCAAGCTGCGCAACAAGTATTAACCTTGTGTGAAGGTAAATTATATGCGTTATTTAACAATGCTGGATTTGGCGTCTATGGCCGTTTAAACACCATCAATCGATCACAATTAGAATCACAGTTTTCTACTAACTTTTTTGGTGTTCATCAATTAACCCAATTATTATTACCGGCAATGATTGAACAAAATGAAGGTAGAATAATTCAAACTAGCTCAATTGTTGGCATAGTCGCAACACCGGGTAGAGGCGCATATTCTGCCAGCAAATATGCTTTAGAAGCATGGTCTGATGTACTCCGTTTAGAGTTAGCTAACACCAATATTAAAGTTTGTTTAATTGAACCAGGTCCATTAAAAACCTATTTTTCAAATAATGTAAACCAGACCGAAAAAGAAAAAATAGTAAAAAATCCACCTATTGCTAAACGCTTTACATTAGCCCCTGAAGCGGTATTACCATATCTGTATCACGCATTAGAGCATAACAAACCGAAAATACGTTACAGGGTAACAAAAATAACTAAATTGGCGGCAATAGCTAAACGTTTGCTTCCAGATAGATTAATGGATAAAATTTTACAAAATAAATAATCAGTTAAACTTATTTATAGGATAGATTATGTCAAATCAATTTATTTTTGATGTTAATGAACAGAATATTCAAGAAATTATTGAAAAATCAACTAGTAGTCCTGTGTTATTCTATTTTTGGTCACCAAGAAGTCCTAACTATCAAGAAATGACAGATACGTTAACCAAATTAGCAACACAACATCAAGGACAATTCATTCTTGCTAGCGTAAATTGTGATGAACAACAAATGTTAGCAGCACAGTTTGGGCTTAGAGCAATTCCAACCGTTTATATGTTTCAAAATGGTCAACCTGTTGATGGTTTTCAAGGCCCACAAAATGAAGAAACCATCAAAACCTTTTTAGATAAAATTTTACCTAATGAAGATGAATTGAAACTTATTGAAGCGCAACAATTTTTTAATGAAGGCCAATATGCGCAAGCATTACCTTTATTAAAACAAGCTTGGACTGTACTTAAAGATCATTTAGGTAAACCAAGATCAGATATTGCGTTAATGTTAGCGAAAAGCCAAATTGAACAAAAACAACTAGCAGAAGCTAAGGATGTTTTGGCAACTATTCCATTGCAAGATCAGGATTCAGCTTACCACGGTTTACAAGCCGAAATTGAGTTACTCGAACAAGCTGCAAATTCACCTGAATTACAGCAATTACAAGCTGAATTAGCTAAACAGCCAGATAATGTTGAGTTAATGATTCAACTTTCATCGCAACTAATGCAAGTTGGTCGGCACGAAGAAGCATTAGAACTGTTGTTTAAACCTTTAACAAAAGATCTGAATGCTGGTGAAGGGCAGGTGAAGAAAACTTTACTAGATCTATTAGCAGCTTTAGGAACTAATAACGCACTTGCTAGTAGCTATCGCCGTAAGCTTTATACGCTATTATATTAAAATAGCTAAAACCAAAGCTTGAAGGATTTTGAACGCTTTTTTATGATTTACTGGATATTTGGGACGAATATCACAACCTAGAAATATATTTCGCAGTAAAGTTAATGAATAAAAAAATCGTGGAAAATTGAATTCTAGATAGTTAGATTAAGTTATATAAATGAAGAGATTCAACAATAGAGCATTGTTGAATCTTTTTTATTTAGTGTTCGATAACGCGAGGAAAGTTTTCATTACTACGAAGGGTTAGAACTTCCACACCATTATCTGTAACTAAGATCGTGTGTTCATATTGGGCTGACAATCCATGATCTTTGGTTTTAACTGTCCAACCATCTTTCATGGTACGAGTACGCCAATCTCCAGTATTTACCATCGGTTCAATAGTAAAAGTCATACCTGGTTTCAGGATCACACCGCCATCATCAGCATCATAATGTAAAACTTGTGGCTCATCATGATATACTTCACCTATACCATGACCGCAATATTCACGAACAGAAGAAAAGCCAAATTTATCAACATATTTTTGAATTGCTTTACCGATTTCTTTTAATCTGATCCCCGGTTTAATGATTTTAATGGCTTCGTATAAACTCTCTTGTGTGACTTGACATAGTTTTTCTCCGGCAACAGTTGGTTTTCCTGCAATGTACATTTTTGAGGTATCACCATGAAAACCATCTTTAATTACGGTCACATCAATATTAAGAATATCACCATCTTTTAACTTTTTATCAAAACTTGGAATACCATGACATACTACATCGTTAATTGAAATGCAGCTGGTATGCTGAAAACCATGATAACCAATGTTGGCAGGAATAGCTTTTTGCACATTAACAATGTGTTCATAACAGATCTGATCCAGTTCACCAGTGCTAATACCAGGTTTTACATAAGGTTCAATCATTTCTAAAACTTCTGCTGCTAATTTACCAGCAATACGCATTTTTTCGATTTCAGCGGGGGTTTTTAACTTAATAGACATTAATAGGTTCCTATAATTTGTATGGCAATATCCTATCATATACCGCTATTTCGTCAAATCATAGCTATTGATAAATCAAGTATAACGATTAAATTTAAGATTTTTGCTAAAAAATTTTGAGGAAAGGGGTTTTTGGACATAAAAAAAGAAAACTAATACAGCTTAAAACCATTTAATTATATAATAATGCATTATAAAAAAAGGTTTTCATAAAATGCAATGTAGTTATTATCAAGAAAATAAATGTTTGTCTTGTCATAAAATAAATCAACCATATAAATCTCAACTAAATGAAAAGCAAAACCAATTAATTGAAACTTTAGCAAAGTTTAATCCTAAAGAAGTTAAAGATCCATTTGCTAGCCCTGGGCAAGGTTTTCGCAATAAAGCTAAAATGGCGGTGCTAGGCACGGTTGAAAAACCCATATTAGGTATTCAAAATGATAATCAAATCATTGATCTGTGTGATTGTCCGCTTTATAGCGTTAATATGCAAAGTATCCTAAAAATGGTTCGTACCTATATCCGTAAACAAGCATTGGTTCCTTATAATATTAATAAGCGAAAAGGGGAGTTAAAATTTGTCATTATTACCGAAAGTGTTATCGATGATAAAAGCCACTTTATGCTACGGTTTGTATTAAAATCACATAAATTTGTCGAGAAGATAAGCAATAGTTTGCACAATTTAATCGATAAGATAAATAATTTACAAGTCGTATCGATTAATATTCAACCTAATCATGCCGCTATATTAGAGGGTGATGAAGAGTTAATTTTAACGGATAATCCTTTTCTAGAATTTAGGTTAAATCACATACCACTTTATATAAAATCAAAAAGCTTCTTTCAAACAAATAGCTATATTGCTGAAAAATTATATAAAACGGCTAGTGATTGGCTGGCGAATTTAGATGTAAATTCTATATGGGATCTCTTTTGTGGGGTGGGAGGATTTGGTTTGCATTGTGTTCGTCATGCCAATAACGATAATATTCAATTAACAGGAATTGAAATTAGTTCTGATGCTATTGAATGCGCATCAAAATCTGCTAAACAGCTAGGTTATGACAAACTTAATTTTGAATCATTAGATGCTACTAAATATGCAACACATCAAAACCAGACACCTGATTTAGTCTTACTTAATCCACCAAGGCGAGGGGCAGGTAGAGTACTGGTCGAATATCTGGAAAATATACAACCTAATTATATTTTATATTCAAGTTGTAATTTGTCATCATTAGCACAAGATCTACAATTTTTGACTCATTACCAAATGATCAAAGTGCAATTGTTTGATATGTTCCCTCATACATCTCATATGGAAGTGTTAGTTTTGTTAGAAAAAATCTGATAAATCATTACACCAATATAGGCTAGTTTTTATTATGAATACTAATAAATCTAGCCTAACCAATTTTGTGAATCTTTTTGTTCTTACCTTTTATTTTTAGCGTATAAAGATTTCTTATCCTGATTCTATTCAATTTTTATAATTACCTCAATAATATCAAATGATAATCATTAGCAAATGTTAATAATTATCATTACTATTGATCATGTTTATTATTTTTGCTAGATTAATGATCAAAAAATGATAATTATCAAATATTGGGGCATTGGTTAAGGCAGTTCATTAATCTAATTTTGTGGTGAAAAATGAAAATAAATAAAATATTGCTAATGATGATAGTGGCTTCAATACCTTTCCCTGTATTTGCTGATGGTGATGATATAGAAACAATTACGGTTACGGCGAGTAGACAAAAGAAAGCTAAATTGGCTATCCCTGAAACGGTTGATGTGGTGACTAAGAAAAATATAGATGACCATCAAATGTCAACGATGGAAGATTTAGTTAGATATATGCCAGGGATATCAGTAAATAGACAAACTTCTGGTACCGATCCTTTTGGTAACCTTGGTGGAATTAGAATACGTGGTATGTCAGGTAACCGTGTTCAGTTGCAAGTAGATGGCTCAAGGGTTATTGAAAGTATACAAGACGGAAACAGAAATTTTATTGATTTATCAAATATCAAAGCCGTGGAAGTTATACGTGGACCTGGATCAGTTTTGTGGGGTGCAGATGCGGTTGGTGGTGTTGTGGCATTTAAAACATTAGATCCTAGTGATTTACTTAAAGGTAAGTCTTATGCAGTTAGAGTTAATGGTGGTTATGATAGTTTGAATAAACAAAACACCAAAACCGGTATGTTAGCTGTTGAACTAATGCCTAATTTAGAAGGTTTATTAAGTTTTAGTCGTCGAGATTATCAAGAAGCAAGGTTAAGCAAAGCTAAAGCGAATGGGGGGATTTGGGGATGTCCGCGAGGAGCAGATGCCATTCGATGTAATAAACTAAATCCTTTAGATGCGAAAGCAGAAAATATGCTAACTAAATTGGTTTATCATAATGATAATCGCGAAACAAAATTAACATTTGAAAATTTCCGTTCTAACTCGTTTGTAAAACAATTATATGATTACGGTTTACAATCTAATGGAACTTTCAATGGTGATTATCGAAGAACACAAATACAAACTCGTAAAAGGTTTGCCATCGATGATAGTTGGATGCCGTCAGTTGGGTTTGTCGATCAAATTAAAACCATGATCTCTTATTCTCCTCAAGAACGTTATTTAAAATCACATCGCCAACAAAAAGATAAAAGAAAAAAGCCGATTTATACCTATACAACTAATGATTATAAAGAAAAATTCTGGCAATTGGATTTACAATTAAACTCAAACTTTGACTTTTTAAACAGTAGTCATGATTTAGTTTATGGTTTTCAGGGCGATATTACCCGTAGTTACTATCGTAATGAAAGTACAAAAAATGGTAAAAAAACCATTGGTGGAGGGTTTAATTTTGCTAATTCTAAAACACAACGAGCTGATGTTTATTTGCAAGATGAATTTCATTTAATTAGTGAACGTTTTAAAATTAAACCTGGTTTACGCTATGCAACTTATAAAATCAAACCAAATGCAGATAGCCATTATGCAGTCATCGAAGGAAAAGAACCTCGTGAGATTACATCACATCGTTTTATTCCCCAATTAGGTGCTTTATTTAATATTACCGATCAATACTCAGTTTATGCTCGTTATGCTGAAGGTTTTAAAATGCCAACAGCTCAACAGTTATATACTTCTTTGCCATCATTTAGTATGAATCTAATCCCTAATCCTAAATTGAAACCAGAAAAAGTAAAATCATATGAAACAGGGTTAAGAGGCGATTTTTCTAAAGGCTGGTTTAGTGTAGGTTTTTTTAAAGCTGATTATAGTGATTATATAAAGAATTTTATTCGTGTTGGACCAAAAGATTATACCTATAAAAATTTATCCAAAGTTAATCTTTGGGGCATTGAATCATCGGCTGAATGGCAATTTTATCCAAATTGGACATTAAATGCGTCGACTTCGTATCAATATGGTAAAAAACAAGAATCACCTGGAGAGAAAAAATCTTACTTTAATGATGCTATGCCATTACAAGGTAACCTCGGTCTAAAATGGCATCTTCCTGATTTCAATTTTGATACCGAAGTATTAGCTACTTTTTCTAAAGCGGTTTCACATGTATCGAAAGATAGCTCGTCTTCAGATGAAGTATTTAAACCAAGTGGTTATGCCATTTATGATGCTTATTTAAATTGGCATCCAAGCAAGAATATTACTATTAGGGGCTCAGTATTAAATATCTTCGATCGTCGTTATTTTAAATGGCCTATGTTTAGTAGTTATTATAAAAATCCGCAAACTAATGTCAAAGTGACGAATCCTATCGAGTTACAAACAGCGCCAGGAAGAACATTTGCCATAAGTGCGGTTATAAATTTCTAATAATTAAGGATGATTACTACTATCAAAATTTCAATAACAATATTGATAGTAGTAAATAGAAAAAATATTTAGTTTCGAGAATATAAGTTTTGCAAACATTGAAAAATATCATCTTGCTTATGAAACTCTGTTTCAAATCCAAGCAAGGAAAGTTAGGTTTTGGTTATGCTTTTATTATTATAAGTTTAAATATCATTCTAATCAGAATCAGTCTTGAAATGATTAATTGGAATAAAAACTTTTATAACGCATTAGAAAAGTACGATATGCAAGCGGTAATAACGCAATTATTAGTTTTTATCATGTTAACTTTTTTTGGTGCCATTACCTATTTGATCATCGAGTATTTAAGAAAAACATTAGTCATAACTTGGCGTAAAGTTTTAAATGACACGATAATAAGTCATTGGCTGAATCATAAAGCCTATTGGTTTATAAATAATAATCAAGCAAACATAGACAATCCAGATCAGCGTATTTCTGAAGATTGCCATTTATTTATCGAGAGATTAACTAACGAAGGATTTTCATTTATTACACAATGTATCGGTCTTTTTTCCTATTTTATTCTTTTATGGCAAATAACCAATAATTTTGTTTTAGAATTTAGCCTATTCAATATTGATATTAGCATTTCTCATTATTTAATTTGGTTAGCCCCTATCTATGTCATTTTGACCTCATATATTGCCCATAAGTTGGGAAGCCCATTAAAAAATTTACTAATTCAGCAACAACATTTAGAAGCAAATTACCGTTTTGTTTTAACTCGATTTAGAGAAGCGAAAGAATCTGTTGCATTATTAGAGGGAGAAAAGGTTGAACAACAACAATTTGATCAACATTTTAATAGTATTGTAAAAAATTGGTATAAGCTAATTAAACGGCAATTTATTTTAGGTTGTTTTACTCGGCCTTACTATTTAACCGTATTAAGTATTCCGACCTTTTTTTCTCTACCAATCTATTTAATCGGTAAAGTTAGTTTAGGATCATTGATGCAAATTAGTAAATCATTTAGTAATGTAGTAACTAATTTATCTTGGTTTATTTTCAATTATAACAAACTGGCCGAACTGATAGCATGTAGTTATCGTTTGGGCCAATTTATTCAACAGTCTGAACAAGTCTCTTATCAGTTTAAACAACTTAATCAAGCTGAAAATGGAAATGAACGTTTATCGTTGGAAAATTTAATTATAAAGAAACCTGATGGAAAGATTTTACTAAAATTACCCGATCTCCATATTAACAAAGGGGAATCAGTTGTTTTATGTGGCGCATCAGGTATAGGTAAATCAACACTTTTTAAAATAATCTCTGGTCTTTATCCATATTATGATGGAGTGGTCAAGGTTCCTAAATTAAAGAAACTCTTTTTATCACAAAATGCTTACTTTCCTATGGGAGGATTGGCTCATGCAGTAAGCTATCCAGAACCATTGTTTGAGAAAGATCTTACTGTTATTAAACAATTACTGTTTGATGTGGGTTTTTCTTCTGAAGATATCGATAAATATTTACTTAATGATAATTTAAATACACTTTCTGGTGGAGAAAAACAACGTTTAGTAGTTGCGAGAATTTTAATGCATAAACCGGATTGGATTTTTATGGATGAAACCACAAATGCATTAGATAAAGTAGCCGAAAAACAATTGCTAAAATTGTTACAGACAAACTTACCAACAAGTAGTTTCATTATTATTTCTCATAGTGATATATCAAACTACTTTAATAAGTGTTATCAATTAAATTTATCATGATTTTTAAAAACAGATTATTTAACTAAATATTAAAACAAATCAAGGAGTAATTTATGGCTGAGTCCAAAAATGATATTGTACAAAAAACAATAGATGATTTACACGAAACAATGCAAACTATCATACTTTCAACAATCACCGAAACAGGAACGGTTGATACTAGCTATTCACCTTATTTCTTTGACGGTAATGACTATTACATTTTAATTTCAGACTTAGCACCACATAGTAAAAATATCAAAGCTAATTCAAACATATCTTTTTTAATTATTGATGATGAATCTAATACTAAGAATATTTATGCTCGTAGAAGATTGTCTTTCCATGCTTCGGCAACCATTGTCGAAAGAGGAACTGAGCAGTTTGATTCTACTGTCGATCTGCTAGCTAAAAAAGTGAGCAAAATGGTTTATATGTTAGCTGAAATGAATGATTTTAATTTATTTAAATTAACCCCGAAAGAGGGAAGATTAGTAATTGGTTTTGGTAAAACCTATATTATCGATCCACAAAATAAAACGGTAATACCAGTAGATGAAGATTATGTCGCTAAGCAAAAACAACAATCTAGTAATTAATATCATTATCTAAGCATTATTTATAATATTGCCATTACTTATTAACTAAGTAATGGCTTTTTTCATCACTCCACTCTTTGCTTAAATGTTTTAAATAATAGTTTTTTTATTTTCGATTGAGGATTCATATTCTTAAAATAGCTTCACTCAATCAAGAAAACTGCCTATCTTAACCAGTAAACTATGTTAAAATTAAGCCAACATAAACTGAATTTAGGATAGTTAATATTATGGTTCCTGATGTTTCGAAAGCTCTCAGTTGGTTAGAAAAACATTATACTATTTTACAAGGCATTCAGAGAGGCCTTGAACGTGAGACATTACGGATTTTGCCTGATGGTTCATTGTCAAAAACGCCGTTTCCTGAAAAAATTGGTGCAGCATTAACTCATCCATGGATCACGACTGACTTTGCTGAATCTTTATTAGAGTTTATTACCCCTGTAAATACCAATATCGATTATATGTTAACTTTTTTACGAGATTTACACCGCTATGCCAGTGTAAATATTGGCGATGAGTTAATGTGGCCACTGAGCATGCCTTGTTTCGTTGCCAAAGAAGATGACATTATCTTAGCTCAATATGGAAAATCTAATGAAGGACGGCTTAAAACAGTCTATCGTGAAGGTTTAAAAAATCGTTATGGTGCTATGATGCAAACTATTTCAGGTGTTCACTATAACTTTTCATTACCTATGGCATTTTGGCAAGCGAGAGATGGTGTTAAAAACAGTGAAGAAGGTAAGGCAGTTATTTCGGAAGGGTATTTTACACTAATTCGTAATTACTACCGTTTTGGTTGGGTTATCCCTTATCTATTTGGTGCATCGCCATCAATGTGCTCGTCATTTATTCAAGATCCAGAAAAAGCAAAAGCGTTCATCGAACAAACTAATGGTAACTGTTATTTACCTTATGCTACCTCACTAAGAATGAGTGATATTGGTTATACCAATAATGCCCAGAAACAATTAGGGATCACCTTTAATCATCTAGATACCTATGTTGAGGGTTTAAAACGGGCTACCAAGACAAAATCAGCCGAATTTAGCAAATTAGGCATTAAGGTTGATGGTCATTATCGACAGTTGAATGATAATGTATTACAAATTGAAAATGAATTTTACGCACCAATTAGGCCAAAACGAGTTCCAACATCAGGGGAATCGCCATCCGATGCTTTACTACGTGGTGGCATAGAATATATAGAAGTTCGAGCACTTGATGTTAATCCATTTTCACCAATTGGTATTACCGAGGAACAAATTCGATTTATTGACCTATTTTTAATCTGGTGTGCTTTAGCTCCTGCTCCTGAAATGAGTAGTGCAGAGCTAGAATGTGCAAAATTAAATTGGAATAGAGTGATTATTGAAGGCCGTAAACCAGGATTAGAAATTGGATTAGGCTGTGATAGCTATCGACAACCGTTAGCTAAAGTAGGGCATGAACTTTTCAAAGATTTACTTCGAGTCGCCGATGTACTTGATCATCAAGACGACAAACAACAATATCGAAAAGTTTGTGAACGACTTGATCTGATGTTTGATCAACCTGAATTGACATTATCGGCGAGAACGTTAGCCGCGATTAGTGATTTGGGCACAGCCAAATTTGGTTTAGCTTTAGCTACTCAATATAAAAAACAACTAAGTTCAGAACCTTTATCAGTTCTAACTGAAGATGATTTTAATCAACAACGAATGTTATCAATTGAAAAACAAAAGAAAATAGAACAAAATGACACTATGTCATTTGATGAATATCTAAAAGAAAAAATGAACAGCTAAAATGTTTAAACATCGCGATTATACATTACGATATCAAGGAAAAAGTGATGTTGAATTAATATTACCAAACCATAAAATTATGCATGACAAACCGTTAATCGACCAACAGTCTTTTTCGGTTTTGGTTTGGAATATTTTCAAACAGAAAAGGGCAGATTGTATTAATATCCTTGAGCAATATGCAGATCAAACTAAGTTGATATTATTACAAGAAGCTCAAACCACGTCCCAATTATTAAATTTTATTGCTCGGCATAACAAAATTGCCGATCATGTTCCAGCCTATAGTTTAAATGATATTTATGCTGGAGTTATGACAATAACAAACATAAAACCAACGCAAATTTTCTCCTTTAGAGAAAGAGAACCATTCATCCGTGTACCAAAATCAGCATTAATCACTCTTTATCCAATTAAAAATTCAACGCTACAACTATTAGTTGCTAATATTCATGCCATTAATTTTAGTCTAGGGGTGAAAGTTTACCGCCAACAAATCTATATGTTATTAAATTATATTAAGCAACATCATGGACCAGTAATTTTAGCGGGAGATTTTAATGCTTGGAGTCGGCAACGGTTGAGCCTACTTTATCATTTGATACGTTCAATAAATCTCAAACCGGTTAATTTCTCGATTGATATAAGAAAAACGTTTCTAGGTAGGCCACTGGATTTTATTTTTTATCGAGGGTTGAAGCTTGATGCGGCTAATATAGTTAATACAGCCGCATCAGATCATAATCCATTATTTGTTAAATTTAAATTGGATTAGAATTGACCAAATTAATTGTTAATATATCACCTTCTTTAACACGCATATTTTTTAATTTATTCCATTGTAAAAGATCGGTGATCTTAACTCGGTAATTTTGCGCTATAGTATAAAGGTTATCACCCGCTTTAACTTGATAAGTAATCTGTTTTTTGCCACTATTTAACATTGATTTAGTATCTTTTACTGTAGTATTGGTATATTGAATAGTGGTAGATTTTATTTCAAACGGCATATTGTTATGCGGAACATCTTCTAAAAGTTCAGTTACTTGATTAGCAACTAAATTTTCACTTTTTAACTTTTTAAATAATTTATCTGCATGAGAATAAGGTACCAGTAGATGGAAAGGGCCATTTACTGTTTGTTGTACATAACCTGCATTGTATGTCATTAAATCGCTAAGTGATAATTCTGAATATTGCGCTATTTTAGCCAATGATACGTTTTTAGACATATCGATTCTAACTAATGAGTTTTCATAATTACAGTCAGGTAATTTAATACCATAACGTTTATTATTTTTAACAATATCGATAATAGCTAATATTTTTGGCACATAATGCATTGTTTCTGTCGGTAAATCTAACGACCAATAATCAGTTGATAAACCTTTAGCTTTATTTTTATCAATAGCTCTTTGAATTCGACCTTCACCAGCATTATAGGCAGCTAATGTTAATAGCCAATCACCATTAAATCGATTATTAAGATTTTGTAACAAAGAGATTGCTGAACCTGTTGATGCGATTAGATCTCGTCGGCCATCAAAACTATTGCTACGTTTTAAGCCATATTCTTTAGCGGTAACAGGTACAAATTGCCATAAACCAGCTGCTTGGGCAGGAGAGGTGGCTAAAGGGTCATAAGCACTTTCTATTAACGGTATTAAAGCTAGTTCAACCGGTAATTTGTTTTTTCGTAACTGATTAATGATGTAATACACATAAGGCTCAGATCGTAACGCAATATTTTCAAATCCTTTTGGATTACGTAATAAACGTTCGCGTTCGGCAACAACACGGCTATTATTTGGAACGTTAACGTTTATTTGCTTTAACATATAATGCCAAGGATTTTGCGTGACTGAAGCGTAATTAACACCACCACTTTTAACGCTAGAATTAACTATTGATTTAGCATTATATTTTTTTGAGCCAGCGTTGTATCGTGAACCATGATTTTGACACCCGACTAAAAAAGCACATAACACTGTAAATATTAATAATTTTTTCATTAGATTATAAGTTAGGACATTAATTTAAGCAGAGTATTATACCTAAAAAATGTCCTTTTGGCTCCTAAAAAAAGTAAACATCTCTAACTCATTGTTACAATTAAATTTATTTTGTAAATTTTTTTCCTCACAACGTAAAAATAAGTTGATCTGTTTTTCTTGGGTTAAAATAGAAGGCAAAGTAATTTTTTTTTTGCAAATAAAATCATAATACTCATGGATAACTTGATCCTCAGGAACTAGCATTTGAGCAAAATCTAAATTAGTTAAGGTATATTCGTGTCCTGCACAAATAAGGGTATCATCAGGTAACAGCTTTAATTTATTCAGCGAACTTAGCATTTGCTTATAATCACCTTCAAAAATTCTACCACAACCAGCGGAAAACAATGTATCTCCACAAAATAAATATGGCTGACAATAATAAGCTAAATGTCCCAATGTATGTCCCGGTACTGAAATAACCTCATATCGAAAATCAGCAATCAATAATTCATTGATGTTTTCGAGATGGTTAATCTGCAAATTAATTTCACTTGGCCCATAAGCTTCAATATCGGGATAAGCTGCTTTTAGCTCAGTTACCCCACCAGTGTGATCGATATGGTGATGAGTGAGTAAAATTGCAAGGGGTGATAAGTGATATTTTTTCATATAGCTTAGCACTGGAGCAGCCTCACCCGGATCTATAATAACCACCTTTTTATTAGCATTTTCAAGTAACCAAATATAATTATCTTTTAGAGCAGGAATAACATGTAACTGATACATGGTAATTACACCTTCTATTTTATCTGATTAATCGGTTAATGATGCTTCAAAAATAGTATCATGTAAGGTGGGCGATTCAGCTTGCGTTTTGGCAATTTCATCACAGCGTTCGTTCTCAATATGGCCCGCATGACCTTTTACCCATATCCATTCAATGGTATGTAACTTAGCTAATACATCTAAACGTTGCCATAAATCAACATTTTTTACTGGTTGTTTTTTTGCGGTTTTCCAGCCGTTTTTTTTCCAACCATAAATCCAATTCGAAATGCCATTACGCAAATATTGGCTGTCAGAATAAAGCTTAATTTGACAGGGTTCTTTCAGTAATTCCAATGCCACAATGGCAGCAAGCAATTCCATGCGATTATTCGTGGTGTTAAAATAACCTTGAGCTAATACTTTTTCATTTTCTTTGTATTTTAAAATAGCTGCATAACCACCAGGTCCAGGGTTGCCCAAACAAGATCCATCAGTGAATATTTCAATATTTTTTTGCATATTTGACATAGTTATAAACTTATTACGTGATTATTTTTCAAGAAATTTTAGCTTAATATAAATATTAATAAGCCATTATTAATGTTGTATCAATCATTGATTAAAACAGTGGAGGTATCAACATCAGTACGTTTTGGTGTTAGACTATACCATTAATTTGTAAAATTCCCAATTATAGATAAAGAAGAGTATATTGTGATAACACATTCAACCCGCCAAATTGTATTAGATACAGAAACTACAGGTATGAATCAAGACGGTAATAATCATTATGAAGGTCATAAGATTATTGAGATTGGTGCAGTTGAGGTATTAAATCGACGATTAACTGGCAATCATTTTCATGTTTACATCAATCCAGAACGTTTAATTGATGAAGAAGCCTTTAAAGTTCATGGTATCAGTGATGAATTTGTTAAAGACAAACCGATTTTTAAAAATATAGCACATGATTTTATTAAATTTATAGATGGTGCTGAATTAGTTATTCATAACGCCTCGTTTGATGTTGGCTTTATGGACTATGAATTTCGCCTTTGTGGGTTAGACTATAAAACCGCCGATCACTGTATTGTTACAGATACATTAGCAATGGCTCGACGTCTTTTCCCGGGTAAACGTAATAATTTAGATGCATTGTGCGAACGTTATCAAATTGATAATTCTCATCGTACTTTACATGGAGCCTTACTGGATGCTGAAATACTTGCTGAAGTTTATTTAGCAATGACCGGGGGCCAAACTACTTTGGCATTTAGTTCGGACGATAATTTATCTTCATCAATGACGAATAATGCTGTAAAAAAAATTGAACGTAATGGGATACCACTTACAGTAATTAAAGCTAATGAAGCGGAACTATCTGCGCATGATTCAATTTTAGAAAAAATTGATAAAAAAAGTGGTGGGGCGCTTTGGAAAGAGCATTAATGATTGTTTTCTATTCAATTGAACATAATTTTAAAAATTTATATTGACGAAAATAATAATAATCTTTAATATCACGCCTACTTTAATGTTCTGCATTAAAGAGTCTAAAAAGCGGAGCGGTAGTTCAGTTGGTTAGAATACCTGCCTGTCACGCAGGGGGTCGCGGGTTCGAGCCCCGTCCGTTCCGCCAATTCTTAAAAGTTATACTTAATTTAAGTTTAATTCAAAAACACTTACATAAAACCATCTATATAAAACTTATAATGTTTCTTAATCAATCTTAACTATAATTCAATACTATTTATTGTTAAAAATACAGAATAATTTTCGTAACAATAAATTAATTTTGTTATATTCTTTTCGTTACAATTTTAATTTTAAATATAGGTGATATCACGACGAGAACCTAAAGTTGTAACTTTCTCTATTTATGTTATCTTCAATAATTATTTGCATAAGTTAAAGTTATTCGAATTGATTTAGATATGTTAAAAAAATCGCTATTTATTCTTCTAGGTGGGATTTTCTTTGTATTAGGAACTGTGGGCATTTTTGTTCCTCTTTTGCCGACAGTGCCTTTTTATCTGCTTACTGCATATCTATGGTTAAATAGTTCTGATCGCCTGTATAACTATTTTACTCAAACTCG
This sequence comes from Gilliamella apis, assembly GCF_002142155.1. Classification (GTDB taxonomy): domain Bacteria; phylum Pseudomonadota; class Gammaproteobacteria; order Enterobacterales; family Orbaceae; genus Gilliamella; species Gilliamella apis. Next base: position 21,828 of record NZ_NASD01000029.1, read on the forward strand.
TTATTATCAAACTTATGTGCAAAAAATGCTTATCGAGAAAAAGATTTCAAAAACAGGATTAGTAAAAATGTTAACCATGGTATTTATCATTTTATTAATTCCATTTATTTTATTTGATTCTTTGCATGTTAGGATTATTTTAGCAATAGTCTTCTTTGCACATGTTATTTTTGGAGGTTATTATTTTCTCAAGAAGTGATGATATAGTTTTTGGTAAGAATAAAATTACAGGGCAAATAAGTTACCCTGTAACAATTAATCAGTTATAAAGTGAGTTAACTGATAACTATTTAAGACTTTTTTTAATCTCAATAGCTAATAATGGGTTCCACATTGCTCCTGTAGCACTCATTACCGCATCAGCGCCATTTTGAATAAATTGATGATAATGTTCACTATTACTAACACCACCAACACCAATAATGGCAAATTTTAAATCCATTTGTTTACGATATTTATTAAGTCGACTAACCATATCTAAACCAGCCCAACGAATTGCATCACCACATATACCACCTTCCTTACGGTTTTCGCCTAATGCCGGATGTCCACTTGCATCTACCGGTTTGGCTGAAAGGGTATTAATAGTACTTAATCCGTCAATGATTTTTCCGACTCGAGTTAATAGAGATATGATGCGTTCATCATCTGGGAAGTAAGCTAATTTTAAAATAAGAGGGCGATCTGGTACCGCATTCTTAATTTCATTCACAATTCGTTCTACTTTATCAACATCAAAACAAAGTAGTTTACTTGCACCTTCGTTTGGACAACTCAAATTAGCTTCTAATATTGGTGCATTAGTTTCTCTTACTAACTTAGCAGCTAAAGCATAATCTTTTTCTATCTCACCATTACCTTGAGTTCCTTGGAAACTACCAATAACACATTGTCCAGCGCCAGCTGCATTTACCGCATCAGCCATATCCGGTTGCCAAATATCAGGTGCAAAAGATGGTACACCGAAGGAGTTGGTAATTGATAAAGGTTGATTATAATTTGTATCAGCCAATACTGTGTCTAAGTTAGGTGATAACTTGCCATTAGGATGAACAGATAAAACATTCGGTAATGGATGGCATTTGTGAAACTTGGTTCTAACCGTTTTATAAACACATAAGTCAAATCCATAAGCAAAAGCAGCTTTAATATAATTAGCATTTAGTAACGGACCTGCTGGCTGACCAAATGGTAGGTTAACATTGACATTTAAAAATTTTGTTGGTTTAGTTGCGACCTGTTCAGCCTTATCTAATTCAGCAAAAAGTCCAAAAGGGCCTTGAGCATAGTTATCTTCATAACTTATACTTGGATTATAAAAAGGGATCAAAGGTTTCATGCTATCTCCTGTTTATGGCTATTCTTAATGTGGTTTTGATTTAAAATTTGGTATAAACTTGAAAAGTTAAAGTTGTAGACATAAAAAATCCTCCATAAAGGAGGATCAATATTTAAAAGAAAAAGACAATTCAATTTTGTTTTTGTTATTGGTCTGTGTGTTTGAACCACAATCATAATCAAATTCTCTTTTCTAAAATTGCTAAGCATTCTAGCTGAATATAAATAAAGTTCAAGTGCTATATTGATAAAAATATATAAGTAAATGAAATAGTTATAGTGTTTTTTTTTAGACTGTCTGACCT
>NZ_NASD01000003.1 GCF_002142155.1 Gilliamella apis
AATAAAAATAGTGAAATATTTTTTTAAATCGAATAAAAATAATAAAATACCTATAAAAGCCCCTAAATTTGTGACGAAGATCACATAAAACTATTATAACGCCCAATATTTTTTTAGTTTTTATTGCTTACATTTGTGCAAAACCACATAGCATAACCAACAAATTCAATAATAAAATTAGTGCAACTTTTTTTTAATAGTTATAAAAACATGAGGAAAATTTAAATGACTGAACTCATTAGTTGGTATGGAGCAATTATAGGGCTTTTTCTTGCTATTTTTTTAATTCTACGCGGAATAAATCCTGTTTATTCGTTATTTTTTGGCGCGATAATTGGTGCTTTTATTGGCGGTGCAAATCTAGTACAAACTGTTTCCGTTTTAACTAGCGGTACACAAAGTATTATGGGTACCGTAATAAGAGTATTAGCGGCAGGTATTCTAGCTGGTGTAATGATGGAATCTGGTGCTGCGGAAACCATCGCGCAAGCTGTGGTAAAAAAATTAGGTGAAAAAAAAGCATTACTCGCTTTAGCATTAGCTACGGGCATTATCACTGCATCAGGGGTATTTATTCCTGTTGCGGTATTAATTGTTGCCCCAATTGCGCTTTCTGTAGGTAATAAAATGGGCATTTCCCGATTAGCTTTATTACTAGCACTTTCAGGTGGTGGTAAAGCGGGAAATATTATCTCCCCTAACCCAAATACTATTGCGGTTGCCAATGGATTCAATTTAAGCTTGAGTGACGTGATGATAGCTGGTTTTATTCCTGCACTATTTGGTTTAATTGCAACAGTTTTAATTGCTTCATTAATCAAAAAGAAAGGTGATAAAGTAACTGATCAAGAAGTGATTGCTTTGCAAAAAAATGATACTGAACAAAAAAATAACAACCCTTCTCTAGGTAAAGCTGTTGTTGCACCTGTAACCGCAATTTTACTATTAATGATCAATCCTATCGGTAATATTTTCCATATTGAAGCATTAGCTAATTTAAAACTTGATGCTTTATATGTACTGCCTGTTGCGGGGATCATCGGAATGCTAGCCATGGGACAACATCGTAACATTGCTATGTATACCAAATCGGGAATTGAAAAAATGACACCAACTGTACTCATTTTGGTCGGTGCTGGTGCTATTGCTGGTTTAATTGGTGCATCAAACCTGGCAGCTCAAGTTATCTATATTATTGATTCCATGGGTATCTCAGGCTATTACTTATCACCAATTTCCGGCGTATTAATGGCAGCAGCCACAGCTTCAACCTCTACTGGTGTTATTTTAGCAACAGGAACTTTTGGTTCAACCATTACTGACATGGGTATACCTGCTATTAGTGCAGCAGTTATGATGCATACCGGTGCAACGGTTATTGATTCATTACCTCAAGGAAATTACTTCCATGTCACTGGTGGAAGTATGAATATGACAATTAAGCAACGTATGAAACTGATCCCATATGAAGCTATGGTTGGTGGAACAATGACACTCGTTGCCACTATTTTCTATCAATTTATTATGTAATATTAAGAGTAATTTTTATGAAACAAAAAACATTTGTACTTGCACCTGACTCGTTTAAAGAAAGTTTAACGGCAAAACAAGTCTGTCAGGCAATGGAATCAGGGTTAAAAAAAGTTTTTCCTGATGCAAAATATATTCATGTCCCGATGGCTGATGGCGGTGAAGGTACAACACAGTCATTAGTAGATGCCACTAACGGTACATTATATGCTTGTGAAGTTACAGGCCCGCTGGGTAACAAGGTAACGGCCTATTATGGAATTTTGGGTGATAACGCAACCGCAGTTATTGAAATGGCATCTGCAAGCGGTATTCACCTTGTTCCTAAAGAACAACGTAATCCACTAATAACTACAACCTTTGGAACTGGGGAGCTAATTCTCGATTGCTTAAAACGGGGAATTAAAAAAATCATCTTAGGTATTGGTGGTAGTGCCACTAATGATGGCGGAGCTGGCATGGCACAAGCTTTGGGTGTAAAACTTTATGATAAAAATAATCAATTACTTCCTAAAGGCGGTGGTGCATTAGGAGATTTAGCTAAAATTGATACCTCGGAAATCAATCCTCAATTAGATACCGTTGAATTTATTGTTGCTAGTGATGTTACCAATCCATTATGTGGCGAAAAAGGTGCTTCAAGAGTCTTTGGTCCGCAAAAAGGAGCAACCCCTGAAATGGTTGAACAACTAGATGCGAACTTACAGCATTATGCATCAATCATAAAGACTCAGCTAAATAAAGATGTCGCAACGATTCCTGGCGCAGGCGCTGCTGGTGGATTGGGTGCCGGATTAATGGCTTTTACCAATAGTAAAATGGAAAAAGGCATTGATATAGTTATCAAGTACAGTAATTTAGAAAATCAATTAATTGGTGCTGATTTCTGTTTTACCGGCGAAGGTGGAATTGACTTTCAAACTAAATTTGGAAAAACGCCTTATGGTGTTGCACAAACGGCTAAAAAGCACAATGTTCCGGTTATTGCATTAGCGGGAATGATTGGTGAAAATATCGAGGAACTTTATCCTGAAGGTATTAACACCATTTTTGGCATTATTCCTTCTTTAGCTAAGATTGAAGATTTATTAGCAGATGGCTTTAAAAATATTGAACGCACCAGTGAGAATATTGGTCGTCTAATTAATATTACTCAACTTTAACATTTTCAGACAACTAACAAGTAAGAGAATGGGGAAATAAAGAGGCTATTTTTATTTCCCCAATTATTATAAACACCAATAATTTTTATCATTAAAATAACCTATTCAAATTAGCTTTAATTGAAATGCTTCAGACGATATCGATAAGGGTCCTAGCAATAAAAACCAATAAGCTATAAAGTATAGGTCATTAAAAATAAAAGAGTTTATCACTATGAAAGTTCAAAGCATCTCTCCAAAACTTGCTCAGTATATTGTTGATAAAACCATGCAAATCATCAATTGTAACGTAAATATAATGAATAACCATGGAGAAATTATCGGTAGCGGTGATTTAGAACGAATTGGCGAATTACATGAAGGTGCAGTATTAGCCATATCACAAGGCAGAGTGGTTACCATTGACAATCCAACTGCCAAAAAACTTAAAGGTGTTAAACCGGGTGTTAATTTTCCGTTGAAACTTAAAGATGAAATTGTTGGCGTTATTGGTGTCACGGGCGAACCAAATAAAATCATCCAATTTGCAGAACTAGTAAGTATGACAGCTGAGATGATGATGGAACAAGCGCTATTACTTAATCAGCTCTCTCAAGATAATCGTTTAAAAGAAGAATTTATATTATCAATAATTCAATCAGATAACACAATGGCAAACATAACTGAGTGGAGTCGAAAATTAAATATTGATTTATCTTTACCGTATGTAACTGTGATTATTGAAATCGAAAGTGGCCAGTTAGGAATTCAAACAGCTATGAGTGAATTACAACAAATTCAAAATGAACTCGAAACAATAACCAAATTAGTTGCCATAAAATCGCTAACCGAAATTGTGATATTACTTCCAGCTTTAAATAAATTTAATCGATGGGATTTAGCAGAACATAAAACAAAATTAGAAAAGTTAGTTAGTCAGACAAAACTGCTCAGTCAATTTAAAATAAAAATATCTTTAGGAAATTATTTTCATCAAGGTAACGATACCATAGCAAGATCTTATCAAACCGCCAAAACCGCCTTAGAAATCGGCAAAAAAAGATTTCCACATTGCCGTAATTATTATTATCAAGACCTAATTTTACCGGTTTTATTGGATGGTTTAAACCAAGATTGGCAAGCGGAAGAGTTACTTTCACCGTTAAATAAATTAAAAGCATCTGATAAAAATGGCTTACTGCAAAATACTCTCCAAACTTGGTTTATTCATAATCTTCATAACAATAATACTGCAAAAGCCCTATTCATACATCGCAATACACTTGAATATCGATTAAACAATATTGCCAAAGTAACAGGATTAGATTTATCAAAATTCGATGATCGTGCACTGCTTTATATTGCATTACAACTCGATAAATAGCTTTATCTATTGGATATTAATCCTTTTCACCCTCCCCCCAATAAGCGGTAAATATTCTTGCCAGCGATATTCTCTTATTGGCATTGGATTAGCATTTTTAAAATATAAAACTAACGCTGGCTTGATACCATTCCAATTATCGACAAACTCATAGTGAATCAAATACCCTTGTGAGATCAGTTTTTTGGCTTTAGCATGATAATTAAAATATGCCATGTTTTATCCTGTTTCTTGATAAACGTTATATGTGGGCATAACTGAATCAATGGTTTACAATAAATGATGGGTACTTTTTTGATTGTTTAATTGACTAATAATTTAATAAATAACATTAAAAATCGAAAATATTTTTACAATTACAAAAATACCTGAACTACAAATGGACTTTAATGATGATATTCAGCTTTAAGATTACTAAAGAATGGTTATTTTGATTCATCTTTTAACATTTCCAAACAGTCTTTACTATCTATAGTAAAAGAAAATAAATATTTATTATTTTCTTCATTATACATGTATTTAAAAATCGCCCCTTTATTTATTGCTTTTTTTGTACTTTCTTCAGTACAAAGAAGGTTTCTTACAGTCAAAAAAAGTTTATTTTCAACAAAACCCATTTCTAAATCTTCAAAATTAATATTAAAAATTGTCATTTTGTAAACTATTGTATTTTTATATGCCATAGTTGAATCTAAAATGGTAAACTGATCTAACTGATATGGAGTATTTTTATTTATTTCTTTTGACATGGTAACTAACTGCTTTTCAATATTTTTTTTATCAAATAGGTCAAATTGATTAATAAAAAAGAAAACTGCTACTGAAGCAATAATAAATGATAACCAATATCTAAGTTTTTCTACCGTCATAATAATACTCAATTCGCTATAATTATCATTAACTATATCATATAAAGAATAAATATCTCTATTAACTTGATAGTTTATTCGAGCAAATACTGTAGGTAACTTATCGATTTTAATGGAGGCGCGTCCCGGAGTCGAACCGAGGTAGACGGATTTGCAATCCGCAGCATGGCCACTCTGCCAACGCGCCGAAGAGGTCTATCTGAATAGGTGGCAAATATTAGCATTGGCTTACCTTATCGTCAAGTTTTAATAGGTTATAAATACAGCAGTCGCATAGAATATTTTAAATGTCCTAAATATAGGACATCAATAAAAAGGATGAGTTAAATTTATATAGCTTATTTACAACTAAAATCATAAAAATTTTGAGGAGCGGGCTTTTTTTAGGGTAAAATGAGACATAATTTCCAGTAACGCTTTTATTTATCATAAAAAAACATATGCTGCACTAAATTCACAATCTTAAAATTCAAACTGACAATGTTATAAATTATTTTCAATTAAAAGACATTTATTGCTTGAAAATTAACTCTTTTAGTATAAAAATAGCTCTGCTTTTATAATATTTATTTTTAAGGAATGGAAATGTTTAAAAAACTATTAGCTGTATCATTATTAAGTTTTGCGTTAATTGGTTGTGGTGGTGGTGATGCACCTAAAATTGATTTTACAACACAAGAAACTTTTACTAGTTCTGTAAAAACAGCTAGTGAAAAATTAAGTGATAACGATAAAATTGCTTTTGCTCGTGCCATTGTTAAAGCAACAACTGCTGCGGCAACTAATCCAGCTAATGCTGGCGATGAAGCTAAAGTAACTGCAGATCTTAAAAGCAAACTTAATGGTAAAACAGCTAAAGAAATTATCAGCGAATTTGATAAATAATTTTAACTGATTAGCGCTAAAGCCCGCATAAGCGGGTTTTTTTATAAATAAATTTCACCTCATTACGTAATTTATTTTTAATAATACATATCGTGATATACCCAATTACCATTATTTTAGTTGAATTACTTTTGATTATGACAACTTGATTTGTATATAATTTAGTCTATTGAAGTTAATTTTTTTTTAATTTCCTGAACAATTTTTATATACTTATAGCAATAGAACAGTAAATTTGAGGTATCTAGTGATTGAGTTAAAGCTTAGAGAAGTAAAAAAAGACTTATCAACTAAAGAGCTTAAAGTTGCTTACTATATTATTGATAATATCCAAGCACTCAAGAATATGAGCATCCAAACTTTAGCAAAACTCAATCACGTAAGTACCACCACTATTTTACGTTTATGTAATAAATTAGGATATAAAGGATTCAGTGATTTCAAGGTCGATCTGATTGGCTCAATCCCTAAAAAACTTAATAATGAGATATTACAAGATGATATCAATTTGAACGATTCTCTTGCTGATGTGAATAGTAAAGTCCAAGCAATGGAAAAATCCTCAATTGATGAAACCCACTCTATCGTTAATATTCATGCATTAAATAATGCCATTGATTTAATTATTAATTGTCAAAAAATAGTTATATTTGGTGTTGGCAGTAGTGGCTTAGTTGGTAAAGAACTGGAATATCAACTTATCAAAATAAAGAAAGATGTCAATTGTCACTTCGATGCTCACATTACTCGAAGTCTCATCAGTACATTAGATAAAAATGATCTTGTTATTATTATTTCACACTCAGGAGAAACGCCTGATTGTGTTGAGTTATTAAAACTAGCTGGTCAATCTTCGGTTCCTTCTCTTGCTATCACTAAAATGGGACAAAGTCAGATTTCATCCTTAGCCACCATAGTGTTACATACTACATCGATGGAGCATGCTTCAAGATTAATACCAATACGATCTAAAATCTCTCAAATATCTGTAGTAAATATGCTCTTAACTAACTTATTTATTCGCCAATATGATGAACGATTACTCTTACAAACTCAAAATAGAGAAAAACGTAAATATCCAGCCAAAACAACAAAATAATCACAAAAAAGAAAAACACAAGTACTTTAGCTCTAACTTGTTAGTTATAACCATCATCTTTCTTTGCATAAATTTGATCTCGTTCACAAAATCATAAAAATTTCTTAAAAAATAGATGACTATTTGCCTCCGTAGATGTAACTTTGTTACTAAATAAATAAAAATATTTAGTAATAAAATTACAAAACAAGGAAATTTCTATGCCACAACCTTTACCCATCATTCTAGCTAGTCATGGCCCATTTGCTCAAGGCGCTTTAGAGTGTGCACAAATGCTTATGGGAGAACAAGACAATGTTCATGTTATATCAGTTTTAATTGATAGTAATATCGATAATCTACGTCAAGAAATGCAAAGTAGTTACAAAAAACTAAATCAAGGTAATGGCGTAATTATATTGGTGGATATCATGGGGGGAACACCCTGCAATCTAGCCACCGAACTACTCATATCACATGACGATGTATTGTTATTTTGTGGTTTTAATATTCCAGTATTACTTGAAGTTTTAAATAATCGTGAAGGGACATTAAATGACGCCAAATTTGCTATTGAGGAAACTTTTCCCGAAAGCTGTAAAGATGTTCGGCAGATTCTAAATGTTCAACAAGAACAATCTAATGAGTTGTAAGGAGAAGACAAAATGCCAATAAATGTAGCAAGAATTGATGATCGCTTGATTCATGGACAAGTTATTACTACTTGGGTAAAAAACTATGACATTGAACAAGTATTAGTTATTAATGATAAAGTCGCTGAAGATAAAGTTCAGCAATCGGTACTCACTATGTCGGCACCTCCTGGTCTAAAAGTTTTAGTATTTGGGGTACAACAATTTATCGAAATTCTAAAAAAGACCCCTATCAAAAAAAGAACCATGTTACTTTTCACGAATAGTATTGATGTTAATGCTTTAGTTGAAGGAGGACTATCGCTAGAAAAAGTGAATGTAGGCGGCATGAGAATGCAAGATGGCCGACATCAATTATCAAGAGCGGTTTCGGTAACACCAGAAGAGGAACAAGCATTCAAAAATCTTATTGCTAAGAATATTCCAGTTGAGGTGCAGATGGTTCCTAAAGATCCAATAGTCGATCTGAAATCACTACTTAACTAAATAATCTTTCGAAATATTTATTTTTAATTTGGAGGTTAACATATGTTAACACAAGCTATTCTTGTCGCCATTTGGGCGGGAATTTGTTCTTTGGATGATGTTGGTCCGCAGATGTTACGTCGCCCATTATTAACAGGTACCATTGCAGGTATTATTATGGGCGATATGGTTCAAGGGTTAGCAATTAGTGCAACACTTGAATTAATGTGGATGGGTATTGGTAATGTAGGGGCATATTCAGCACCAGACATTGTTGCCGGTGCCATTATCGGCGTTTCACTAGGTATCACCACTGGCGGAGGTATTGCTACTGGTATTGCATTAGGCGTACCTGTGTCATTGTTATGTCAACAATTACTCATTATATGGCGTTCATTCGCATGTTTTTTAAATCCTTGGGCAGAACGTTCTGTTTTAAATGGTAATTATAAAGCACTAGCTAAAGTTCACTTTTTCTCAACACCGGTTTGGTTTTTAATTCGTGCAGTTCCTTGTTTTATTGCAATTTATTTTGGTAGTGATTTAGTTAAAACTATTTTAGATGCGATTCCAAAAAGCATCATTGATGGTATGGGCGTTGCTTCCAAATTAATTCCAGCAGTAGGTATTTGTATTTTATTACTGATGTTACTCAAGGGCAGAATGTGGTTCTTTTTCCTATTAGGTTTCATGCTAACTACCTATTTAAAATTACCAATTATTCCTGTGACCTTTATCGCCCTTGCTTTCGCAGTCCTATATGACATGGCGTCAACTAATAGCAGAAACAGTAATAATAATGAATCCGATAACCAAACATCAATGAATAGCAACACTGAAGAGGAATATGATCTATGAGTACTCTACATAAAATTACCAAAAAAGATCTGAATCGTATCTTTTGGAACTTACAAACAATGTCATTTTCATATAACTATGAAAAAATGCAAATGATAGGATTTGCTCATTGTATGATACCTGTACTAGATCGACTTTATAAAGATGCAGATAAAGAAACTCGTATCCGAGCAATGAAACGCCATTTAGAGTTTTTCAATACACAAATTAATGCTGGCGCTTTAATTTTGGGCGTCACCGCCGCAATGGAAGAGAAAACCAGTGAAGAAGAAAAAGATGCGGTAGTCTCTGTTAAAGCTGGCTTAATGGGACCTTTTGCAGGTTTAGGTGATAGTTTACTTAAATTCACTTGGATGCCGATTTGCGGCAGTATTGGCGCAGCATTTGCGTTGCAAGGCAATATCATTGGCCCTATATTAATGTTTTTAATTTATAACCTTGTTAATGTATTAAGCAAATATTTCTTTATTCATTATGGTTATAACAAGGGTGTAGATTTAATTGAGCAATCAAAAAATTCAAACATTATTCAAAGAATAAGTAACTTGGCTAATGTTGTTGGTGTCATGGTCTTGGGTTCGCTCATTGCATCAACGGTCAAAGTTGCTACACCACTAACAATAAATGTTGGCGAACAATCGATTAAAGTTCAAGAAATGTTCGATAAAGTCATGCCAAATTTTTTAACCTTACTTTTTGCATTAGCCACATTCTTCATCGTTAGGAAGTTTCAAGGGAAATACACAGTTAGCTTAATACTGGCAGTAATGGTGATTGGCGTAATATTTTCAATGTTTGGTATTTTAAAGTAAGGAATAAATATGGTAGTTAAAATTAAAACAGCTTCATTAAATCGAAATAAGCAAGGTCAATTAACTGTCTCATTTGAAAACAATTCAGATCAACGTGTAGATTTATATTGGACTGAAGAAGCAAATGTTAATGCAACAAATAAAACATTAATCAGTCAAGATATTAAATCACCATTTAGTTTTGAAGATCCTTTACAAGCAAAACGTCGTATTTATTTGATTTTACAAATTGGTAATGATTCTTCATATCTAGTTGCCGAAAGGACTTTACCAATTACAGGTCTAAATAATTTCCGTGATTTTGGTGGTTATATTGGTGCAAATGGAAAACGGGTAAAATGGGGATTATTATACCGTTCTAATCATCTTCATGGCTTAAAACCTGATGCACAACAATATATTAAAACATTAAACATCCAAACAATTATAGATTATCGTTGTGAAAATGAGATTAAAACTAGTCCGAATTCTTCAATTGGTGAAAAACAAACCTTTAATTTTGATGCTTCAGCACAAACAGCAGAACTTGCAGCCCAATTTGCAGCCGATCCCAGCAATGAAGATCGAGCTTTAATTGAGAGTGTGTTAAGAGATATTCCGAAAGAATTAGTCAATGGTGAAGGCACCCAAGTTCTTGAACAATATCGTAACTTTGTATTGAGTGAAAAGTCAAAAAATGCTTATCGACAAATGTTGAGAGTGGTATTAGATGGCCACAATAGTCCAAGTATTCAACACTGTCGTGGTGGTAAAGATAGGACTGGCTATGGCGTATTACTTATTCAGATAATGTTAGGTGTATCTGAGTCAGATATTATTTATGATTATATGCTAACTCATGATAACCGTTTAGAGCGCAATAAAATCAAAATGGAAGCTTATCGAAAAATAACCGATAATGAGGATGTTTTAGGATATCTGCTAAGTCTAATTGATACTCGTGAAAGTTTCGTATTAGAAATACTCAATACGATGAAAAAAGTTGCTGGAACACCAAGCAATTACATTAAACAAGAACTTGGTTTCACCGATCAAGATTTTGAAAAAATGCAGGCTATTTATTTAGAATCCTAACTTAATACCCTTAATCAAAAAGCGTAATGACCCATTACGCTTTTTTTAGAACCACTTTAGTCTTTAGCCAAAGGCAAATTTTTAATCATAAATGCACTTAATCGTGATTAATTAATCTTGATTTTGTTATAAACCTTCCAGCAATTACTTAGTTAGTTTTCCGGATAACTATATATCCAAGTAACATCTGAATAATTGGCAAAAGCGCTCGGAAATAGATAATGACCACGCAATAAAGGGAAATTAGCATATTTCCATTCTGGGTTAAAATCAGATTTATATTTGATAATAACGTCATACAATAACGTTGTGCAATATAGATGATCTTCCTCACGAGAAGCAAGTTTAAACTCTTCTCCTTGTTTAGTTAACAACTCGGCAATAATTTGTAACTTTTGCTCATCTGTTAAAAAGTTTGGTCGCGCTATGGCATATTTCTCAGCTAATTCTGGAGCAGTAAAATCAGCCAAACTTGAAATAATAACTTGATTTGGAATATTCTCATCATCAGTTGTCGTGGCATGAATAACTTTTATTTCCGGTTCAATCGCGACAACCATGCCTATATGAGAAAATATACCACCATCAAGTTTTTTAACGATAAAACTATCTGTCTGAACACCACTACGAAAAATCCAATCACCAACATTAATTAATGAAGTCTTTTCCATATAGGAATTATCGGAATTTGCTAATTCTTGAGCATAAACTGGATTTATGATAAAGAGGAAAAAAATAAAAATATAATATGAAAATTTCATAAAATTTAGATTGGTTATCTATAACCTAAAAAGGATAGAATCACCTCTTTAGGTTATCAAATAATTATAAGAATTATTTTATATTAATTAACCATTTACCATCAACTTTGATTAATGATAATGCTGAATTATTCTCAGTTCCATCTTTAAAAATAATGATTGTCTTGATAGTAGCTTGAGTTTTATCATTATTATATTCAGTTGAAGATATTTTGACTTGATCAAATCCACCATTTTGTTTTGCAGTGGCAACAGCTTGATCAATAGCTACTTTCATTTTACTTTTCATTAATACTTTAATATCTACACCATTAGTTTTTAATTCATCAGGAATATATAAAGCATCGAGAATACCATCAACATTACCACTGTAAGAATCTTTAATAAATTTCTCTGCAGCCACTTCAGGTGTATTATCATCTGAAGAACAAGCAGTAACGACTAATGCTAATAAAAACACACTTAAAAATTTAACTAACAATTTCATATTTTATTTCCTTTTTTGATTTTTTATCCAATAAATTGGTATTCTCATTGAACAACAAAAAAGAGTAAAAGCTAATTTACTCTTTTTTATATTTAAACGAGTAGTAATATATTATGTTTAAAATTAAAAACCTACTTCAATAAACCAATTTCCATCAACTTTGGTTAATTTAAGATCTTCATTTTTATTGGTATTATCTTTGAAGATTACATCTATATCAATAATAGCACGACTTTTATCATCATTTAGATATTTAGTTGGTTGATATTCAACTTTAGCAATACCACCGTGTTGCTCAGCATAAGCTTTGGCTCTTATTGTTGCATCTTGCAATTTACCCTTAATCATCGTGCTCGCATCCGAAGATTTCCCTTCATCTGGCATATAAATCATTTTTATTATTGCATCAGCATCACCACTATACATGGCTGATACATACTTTTCTGCGACTTTTTCTGGTGAACTTTCACCTGATGAACACGCGATAGCGAATAAAGTTAAAAAGAAGATACTTACATACTGAGTTAATCGTTTCATTGTTTTTCCTAAATAATTTACTAAATTTAACTATTATTAATACTTGAAAATGTTAACAATATTTTGAAAGTATGGTGATAAGTACTCTGCAGATATTGTTTAATATTTAGATATGCGGCTTAAGGTTATAGTAACTAAATCAATAATGCAATAAAATTTGTTTTGCAAATAAAAAATCAAATACCACTAATAAATTTAAATTAATTATCAATAAAGTCATTAACTTTATCTAAAATTTTTTAATACTGTTAACCACTCTTCGCTTAAATTTGCATGGATAGTTAATGGTTCATGGGTGACTGGGTGCATCATTTTAATAGTGCTAGCATGTAACATAAGACGTTTAATATCGAAATAATGATTAAAAGCACGATTTTGATGGAGATCACCATGTTTACTATCACCAATAATTGGATGGAAAATATGTTTTAAATGGCGACGTAATTGATGTTTTCGACCGGTCTGCGGTTTTAACTCAACAAAACTATATCTTGCCGTTTGGTATTTGCCTACCGCTATAGGTAATTCTATTTTACTAAGACCTTTGTAAAAGGTTATTGCTTCTTGGGCAGGTTTATCTTTGTTGGCAAATTTATCAGCAATTTTATCTAACTCTTCAACTAATGGATAGTCAATGGTAGCTTCACCATCAATATAACCTCGCACAATAGCATGATAAGTTTTTTCGATCTGTTTTTCCGCAAACTGTTGTGACAATAAACGAGCAATATCGCTAGATAAGGCAAAAACTAATACCCCAGAGGTTGGTCGATCTAAACGGTGGATAGGATAAACATGTTGTCCAATTTGATCACGCAACGTTTGCATCACAACCACTGTTTCATTTTTATCAAGCCAGCTACGATGTACCAACCACCCTTCTGGCTTGTTAATTGCTATTAAATCATTGTCCTGATAAAGAACCTCAAAAACCATTTTAATTAATCCATTTGGCTATAAAAATAATTTTTTAAGCTCATTAGCGATACTAGAGCTATTATTATCACCAATTGTATAACTGGCTTTGGCTTTAACTTCATCATCAGCATTGCCCATAGCAATACCTAGTCCAGCAATAGCAAACATACTGATATCATTATAACTATCACCAAAAGCAACTATTTCACTTAATTTAATATTTTCATGTTCAGCCCAATGCTTTAAACCATTACCTTTTGTGTTACCTTTAACCGCAATATCGGCACGATTAGACCATGACCACTCACATGAGAACTCATCAAGTGCATCAACTGCATCGGAAAATTGTTTTAAGGCAGGTAAATTATGGCTACTGGTAGCAAATTTGAAAATCATATTTGCTTGTTCAATGACTTGTTCAAAATTATCAACTTTTTTGACTTCTGGTTGTAAGAATTCTGGTAATGAATTCAACCATTCAAAGAATCCTTCAAGATGATCATCAAGAACTTCATAATTCATAACTTGATCAGTATAAATCATGGTATGAATACCAAATTGGTTAACTAAATTTAATAGTTTTTTTGCTTGCTGTTTAGTCATCGGTTTAGCAGCAAAATTTTGTTGTTTTTTGAAATCATATAAATAAGAACCATTACAACAAATTGCCGGTGTTGATAATTTGAGTTGATAATAATAAGGATGTATTACAGTATGATGACGACCGGAGACTAAAATAACTTTAATGCCTTTCTCGCTAATTTTTTGGATCATATCTACTGTTTCAGGCAGAATTAAACGATTACTCGCCAGTAAAGTACCATCCATATCAAAAGCAACTGCTTTATATTTCATAACATCTCTCTTTCTAATTTTTGCTAAAATCTACGAATATTTACTAAATAATCTGTTTTATCTATTACGATAAACCATTAAATAACACTAAAATTCTATCTTTTGTCGACCAACAAATGAATGCGATAAGGTAGTACCGTCAACCATTTCAAGTTCACCACCCACAGGTACGCCATGAGCAATCCGAGTCGCAACGATATTAAACTCATTACACATCTGAGCAATGTAATTAGCTGTTGCATCACCTTCAACCGTTGGATTGGTCGCTAAAATGACTTCATGAATTGATTCTGACGCTAATCGGTTTTTTAGTAAATCAAGACCAATATCTGTTGGTCCAATACCATCTAGTGGCGATAAATGACCAAGTAAAACAAAGTAACGACCACTATACTGTCCGGTTTGTTCAATGGCAAAAATATCTGCTGGAGATTCAACCACACAGAGTTGATCACTGCTTTGACGACGAACATTAGCACAAATGGTGCAGATCTCTTGCTCAGTAAAAGTTCTACATGCTTTACAATGACCAATGTTATTCATTGCCTCATTTAGCTGATCAGCCAAATGAAGTCCTGCTTGACGGTTACGTTGTAGTAGATGATAAGCCATTCGTTGTGCTGATTTTGGACCAACACCAGGTAAACAACGAAGTGCACTAATAAGTGATTCGAGTAACGGACTGATTTGCATGAATTATTTTGTTACCATATAGTTATATATAATTAATCAATAATACCTTGTTTCAATTATCTATAAAACAAGAAATATTCTATTATTTCAATTCCAAATTAATTAAATGCTAAAGAATGTAAGATGAAATTACTTGCTTTATACTTTTAATATTTTAATCATTGTTAGGATTGGCAATTAAAGTATAAACATCTCATGAAACTATTTTCTGCTACGCCTAGTATAACTTTTTGGCTCTTCACCTTTAAATAATCGCATAATATTACTACTATGACGAATAATAATTAAGCAAGAGAGCATTGTCACTGGTAACGTTAATTCGGGCTTGAAAAACCAGACATATAAAGGTGCAAAAAGGAAACCGACAATTGCAGCCACAGATGAATAGCCAGTAATAATTAACGCTAACAACCACGTTAAGAGAAAACAACCAGTAAAATCAAGTCCAATAGGCGCCATCATACCTAAAGCAGTCGCAACGCCTTTACCACCACGAAAATGAAAGAAGCAAGGGAAAATATGACCAAGACAAGCAGAAATACCGATTATCCCTAAAAAGAAAGGTGATATCCCAAGTCGATAAGCGATATAAACAGGAATCGCACCTTTTAACATATCAAAAATTAATACGATAACGGCAGGTAAACGGCCATTAACTCTTAATACATTAGTTGCGCCCGGATTATGAGAACCATACAAACAGGGATCATGTAGCTTCATCACATGGCAAATAATCATTGCACCAGATAGTGAACCACAGAGATAAGCAATGATGATCATTAATATAATTTGTAATGTCAAAATACTTCTCCTATGGTTACCGTAATTTAGAAATATAAGTCTAGATTATTTATCTTTTTGTCGTTGCAATAATGGTTTTAAATATTGACCAGTATAGGATTTTTTCAATTTAGCAACATCTTCAGGGGTACCTTCAGCAATGATCTCACCACCACCACTACCACCTTCAGGACCTAGATCGACAATCCAATCAGCAGTTTTAACAACATCTAAATTGTGTTCAATCACTACGATAGTATTGCCCTTATCTCTTAAAGAGTGTAATTGAGCAAGTAATTGTTTTACATCGGCAAAATGTAAACCGGTAGTTGGCTCATCAAGTATGTAAAGAGTACTACCAGTATCTCGCTTAGATAACTCTTTTGCAAGTTTCACCCGTTGTGCTTCACCACCAGATAAAGTAGTTGCTGACTGACCAATGGTAATATAAGCAAGACCAACATCAATTAAAGTCTGTAATTTACGTGAAATCATAGGTACTGCATCAAAGAACTCTCGCCCTTCTTCAACCGTCATGTTTAGGATTTCATTAATCGATTTACCTTTATACTTAATCTCTAATGTTTCACGATTATATCTTGCACCATGGCACTGATCACAAGGTACATAGATATCAGGTAAAAAGTGCATTTCGACTTTTATTAAACCATCACCTTGACAAGCTTCACAGCGTCCACCTTTGACATTAAAACTAAACCTTCCTGGATTATAACCTCGTGCTCTAGCTTCTGGCACACCAGCATAAAGTTCACGAATCGAAGTAAAAAAGCCTGTGTATGTAGCAGGGTTTGAACGTGGTGTTCGACCTATAGGGCTCTGATCAATTGCGATAACTTTATCAAAATAATTTAATCCTTTGATTGCTTCATAAGGTGCAATGTCACTTTTTTCCGCACCATTAAGTTCATTTTGGGCTAAAGGATACAAAGTGTCATTAATCAAAGTTGATTTACCTGAACCAGATACACCAGTAATACAGGTAAATAAGCCAACTGGGATATTCAAGGTAACATTTTTAAGATTATTTCCCGTCGCACCAATGAGTGATAACATTTTTTTCTTATCGATTTTGGTTCGCTCAGCAGGAATTTCAATTTTTTCCTCGCCAGAAAGGTATTTACCCGTTAATGAATTTTTACATCCCATTATCTGTTTTGGCGTACCTTGTGCAACAACTTCACCACCATGAACACCTGCGCCAGGACCGATATCAATAACATAATCAGCAGCCATAATCGCTTCTTCATCATGTTCAACGACAATAACGGTATTACCTAAATCGCGTAAGTGGGTCAATGTATCAATTAAGCGACTATTATCACGTTGATGTAAACCAATCGACGGTTCATCAAGAACATACATCACACCAACTAATCCGGCGCCAATTTGGCTAGCCAGTCGGATACGTTGCGCTTCACCACCAGATAAGGTTTCAGCAGAACGTGATAAGGTTAAATAATTTAAACCGACATTAATCAAAAATTGCAGCCGATCATTAATTTCTTTTAAAATCTTTTCAGCTATTTGTGCCCGTTGTCCGGTCAATGATAACTTATCAAAAAAGTCCTTCGCTTGTTGGGTACTTAAATTACTAATAGTTGGTAAATTAGTATCATTAATAAAAACATGTCGGGCTGTTTTACATAACCTTGAGCCTTCACAACATGGGCAAGGTCGATGGCTAATATATTTAGCTAACTCTTCACGAATAGTTTGCGAATCGGTTTCTTTATAGCGACGAGAAAGATTATTGATAATACCTTCAAAAGCATGTTTACGCTTCACAACGTCACCACGATCATTAGTGTAAACAAATTGTATTTCGTCACCACCTGAACCATTTAGTAAAATATCTTTCACTTTTTCAGGTAATTTTTGATATGGTTGATCGATATCAAATTTATAGTGTTCAGCTAACGATTTTAACATCTGAAAGTAATAGAAATTACGTCTATCCCAACCTTTAATCGCGCCTGCAGCTAAAGAAACTTCTGGCATTTGTACAACACGTTTTGGATCAAAATATTGTTGTACCCCTAAACCGTCACATTCAGGACAAGCACCAGCAGGATTGTTAAATGAAAACAATCTTGGTTCAAGTTCAGAAATACTATAGCCACATATTGGACAAGCAAAATTGGCAGAGAACAGATGTTCTTCAGCTTTGGGATCATCCAAATTTGCGACTTTAACAATACCATTGGTAATTGAAAGTACTGTTTCAATTGATTCAGCTAAGCGTAGTTTCAAATCATCACGAATACGAAAACGATCCACCACCACTTCAATAGTATGTTTTTTCTGTAGTTCAAGTGTCGGAGGATCGGAAAGATCATAAACATCACCATCAACCCGAACGCGAATATAACCGCTAGCAGCAAGTTGTTCGAATAATTTCACAAACTCACCCTTACGCTCAGTAACCACCGGCGCAAGTAACATATAACGATTTTCTGAAGGTAATGCCATAATACTGTCAACCATTTGCGAAACCGTTTGCGCAGCTAATGGTAGATTATGATTTGGGCAACGTGGTTCACCAATTCGAGCAAATAACAGACGTAAATAGTCATAAATTTCGGTGATTGTGCCGACTGTTGATCGCGGATTATGTGATGTTGATTTTTGCTCAATTGAAATAGCTGGCGATAAGCCTTCAATATGATCAACATCAGGTTTTTCCATTAGTGATAAAAATTGACGAGCATAAGCTGATAACGACTCAACATATCGTCTTTGACCTTCAGCATATAAGGTATCAAACGCTAGTGATGATTTACCAGAACCAGACAGACCTGTAATTACCACCAATTTATCTCTAGGGATAACTACATTAATATTTTTTAAGTTATGTGTTCTTGCACCACGAATATCGATATCTTTAATTGACATAGATCTCTTCTTATATGAGTGTTTAGATAAATAGACAAAAGATAAACTGTATATTATACCAGTATGGATTGATTAAATATACAACTATATAGCTCAATAGGGTCGGTTATTAGAATTTCAATAATATAAACCAAATTTGTACATTAAATAACAAAAATAAAGCATTTTTTACTCATTCAAAAACCCCGTTCCTCAAAATTTTTCTAAATAGATCTTAGAACTAAAAAATATATTCCTATAACTTAAAATTATTTGTTTACAAAATATAGCTATTTTACAATAAAAAAATAATCGTGTTTTAAAGTGTGAGGATTAGTTTTGAATAATGATGTATTACAAGCTTTAAATTTATTAAAATCAAAAAAATGGATTGATTTAACCCATACATTTGATCACAATTCACCACATTTTTTTATGTTTAATCCAGCCGAAATCAAAACGCTGTTTGATCATAATGATGGCTTTTTGGCACAAAACTTTAGTTTTGCTGGGCAATATGGTACTCACTTAGATGCACCTATTCATTTTGTGCCTAATACCCGCTATTTGCATGAATTACAATTACAAGAATTGGTATTACCGTTAATTGTTATCGACCAATCGCAACGAGCACAACAAGATCCTAATTTCTCTTTTTCTGTAGCAGACGTATTAAGCTTTGAAAAGCAACATGGACAAATTGAAGCTGGTAGCTTTGTTGCATTACGAACAGATTGGAGTAAAAAATGGCCATCACAAACGGCAATGGAAAACAAAGATGCTGATGGAAATAACCAAATTCCGGGATGGGGACTTGATGCACTGAAATTTTTATTTGAGGAACGAAAAATTAAGGCTATCGGTCATGAAACTTTTGATACTGATTCAGCCAAAGCATTTAGGGAAAATAATGCTTTAAAAGGCGAATACTATGTTTTAGAGCAAGATACTTATCAAGTTGAGTTAATGACCAATTTAGATCAACTGCCTGCTAAAGGAGCGGTTATCTTTAATATTGTAGCCAAGCCTAATAATGCATCTGGTTTTCCGGTTCGTTCTTTTGCAATATTACCTTAATCTATTCATCATACCCAACTGTTTATATTGGTTGGATATTAAGGGCTAATTTTTCGGCAAATATTGATTTGCAATAAAAAACGGTCATGATGACCGTTTTATTTATTAATTCTCAATTAATTTCGGTGTAGCGTCCAAAGGGATTATAGCACCACGATACTGAATCACAGTTCCGGCAACTAAATGACCTTGACTGGCTGATTGTGAAGGAGTTTTACCACTTAAACGAGCAGCTAAATATCCGGCACTAAATGAATCACCGGCAGCTGTAGTGTCAATAACATCTTCTTTGGCAATTTTGTTAGCAGGAACTTCAAAACGGCCTTCTAATGAATCAATGATACAACTATCACTTCCGCGTTTTATCACAATTTCTGAAACACCAAAGTTTTTAGTACGCTCGATAACTTGTTCATAAGGTAATTTACCCCATAATAGATCTTCATCATCTAAAGTTAAAAAAGCAATATCAGTGTATGACAAAATATCCGAATAAACGCTACGAGCTAAGTCAAAGCTACTCCACAAACGCGGACGGAAATTATTATCAAAAATAACTTTACCGCCATTCGCCTTAACTTGCTTTAATAGCGCTAATAATTTAACGATACTTTCTGCATCTAAAATTGCGATACTAATACCACTTAAATAAACATAATCACATTTAGCTATTTGCTCACTAACTTTGGCTGTTTCAGCTGTTTTTAACCAAAATTTAGCCGCTGCATCATTACGCCAATAATAAAAAGAACGTTCACCTTGCTCGTCAGTCACAATTGAGTAAAGTCCTGGCATTTTATCAGCCATTCTTTGAACTAGATCAGTTGAAATACGCTCTTTTTGCCAACTATCAAGCATTTCTTGGCTAAAAGGATCGGTTCCTAAGCCTGTCACATAGTGAATCGAAAAATCTTTATTGGTTAACAAACGCGATAAATAAACCGATGTATTGAGAGTGTCGCCACCAAAATTACGGGTTGTAGAATCTTGTTTTATTGAAAGTTCAATCATACATTCGCCAATAACAGCGATATTTGTAGTCATAGTGTTACCTAAAATCCTTACTCTATCTATAAATAATTCAATGCAATTTTTACCACAACCTTACGAACCGTAGCAATCTTATTATCGACAGCACAAAGCGGTTTATGAACTTCATTGGGTAAAAAAACAATAAAATCGTTAGGCTGTAATACTAACATAGTTTCTTCGTTAGGCGTTTTGATAAAAGCAATATCATTTTCTGCTATTTTATCATCTAAAACTTGAGTGTGTGGAGGCAAAGTACAAATAGCCATACCTTCCTGACCTTCTAAAACAATTTGCACATCAATATACTTTTTATGATATTCAGGATTAGCGTCATGAATATATCTTAATGAATTATCAGAGACCATAAAAAACATATTATCACCATCAATATCATAACGACCAGCTGGTGTATTGCTATTAACGTTGTCCTTTACGTATTCAATCGATTGTTTAATTTTGGTCGGCAAATATGGAACTAAATCCAAATGATTAACATTACCTAAAATCATACTTAATGCTCCTTCACTTATAAATTGATGCAATAACTATTCACTATACTCTTCTACATACAACTATATGGAAGAATAAAATCTTTAGGCAAGAGTATATACTCAAGCAATAATTTTTTATAGATCATTTGTTAATAAGTATTGTTACTTTTTATGATTTTTTTGCCATGTTATAATTTAGAAGAATAAGGAAAAAGAAAAAATGAAAACATTTATAATTAACTTAGAAAGACAATCATTAAAAAAAGCCAATATTGAAAAAATATGTCAACGTTTAGAGCTAAACTACCAATTTATTAAAGCTATTGATGGTTATCAATTATCTGATGATTACATTCGAAGTATTTCCAACGATTATCCTAACAATTATCTAACTAAAGGTGAAATTGGCTGTGCTCTAAGCCATATTAGTGTTTATAAAGAAATTATTGATAATAACCTACCATATGCCTTAATTCTTGAAGATGATTCTGTATTAAAAACAGAAGTACCAAAATTTTTAAACAGTTTTGAAGAGAAAAATTTTAAACATGGAATTTATCTACTTACTGCCGATTTTCATTATCTCATGAATAAAAAAACCAAGATGGGTGAATTTGAACTGTATGAAGTCACTAAAGCGGTGAGAGCAAATGGATATATAATCACAAATGACGCAGCAAGAAAATTAATCAACTTTTTATATCCTATTCGATATGAAGCAGATATTTTTAAAGTATTTAGATTATGTGCCGGCATAAAGATATACGGTTTAATACCCCATTTGATCGAGGTAACTAAAGATTATAATTTAAACTCTTCGATTGATGCTGATAGAGCTTTATTAATTAAACAACGTTCAAAATACAGAAAAACTATCTTTAAAAAAGATGTCAAAAAAAGACTAATATCTTACTTGCTTTGGAAAATAATATTAAAGAAATTCGAAAAAACTAAATATTATGTTGATTAAATTTCTTCAATGAAAAACCCGCTAGGCGGGTTAAGATTTTTAGATTAATAATTAATAAAAAAATAGATCAAATTATTTCTCTTTAGCAATTTTATCCAATGCCAATGGTAAAAATTCATCTAATTGTTTTTCTACTTTGATATAAGCAGATAATGGTAATTTGTATGGGTCAGAAAGATCTTCATTTTTACCTGTGGCAAATTCAGATAATGTAAATACTTTATCTTTCGATTCTGGGAATTGATCCAAAATTTTATCTTTATGTTTTTGCGTCATTGTCAGTAAATATTCTGATTTATCGATATCTTCTTTAACTAATTGCGTTGCTTTATGTGACGATATATCAATATTTCTATCTTTTAATACTTTAACTGTATTTTCTTCTGGGATTAATTCATTCGGATCAACATTGACACCTCGTGATTGAACTTCAATATTGAGATTATGTTTGTTGACATAATCCTTAGCTAATGCTTCGGCCATAGGGCTACGGCCGGTGTTACCAGTACAAACAAAAGTAACAACGTGATCGAGAGCAAAACAAGAAGCACTAAACAATGCTAATAAACCAACTAAATATTTTTTTAAATTAAACATATTTTTACCTTAATAATTAACCAAATAATAGATTTTATAATAACAAAAATAATGTTAAATCCTAATTAATTTTACTTCAATGCTTATTGGCTTATATCATTCTATTTACTTCATTATTTCGAACATCTTTAATCTACAAAAATAAACAAGGATAACCACTGCCTAGCGATATAATGGGATTATTAAAAGAAAACTACCCACAATTTTTATCAATATCGTGTAATTAAAATGATAACCCTAATCCATACAGGATTAACTTATCCATTGTTTTGTAAATTTAGGTAACAACCCACTCTATTTTAATATTTGGCTATTAAAAACCTATTCTGACGGTGAAAAATGAATTTTAATTTTCTTCTAACAAGGCTAATAAATGATTACGGCTTTGCTGTAAAAGTTGAATTTGCTCATCTATTTTTAATAAAGTGTCACTCAATCCATTTTTGAATTCTTTACAAGGCGAAAACTTTTTATTTTGATGTTGCCAACAAGGGAGGATCTTACGAATCACTTTTAATGTTAATCCGGCACTATTTAACTTATGAATTAACTTAACTCGCTCAATGTCCGCTATTTCAA
Organism: Gilliamella apis; assembly: GCF_002142155.1. Taxonomy (GTDB): domain Bacteria; phylum Pseudomonadota; class Gammaproteobacteria; order Enterobacterales; family Orbaceae; genus Gilliamella; species Gilliamella apis. The sequence goes on from NZ_NASD01000003.1 coordinate 23,420, forward strand.
ACTGGCGATAACCTGAAACAGAACGTTTTGGAGCAAGCAATCCTGCTTCTTCATAGTATCTAAGCATCCTTATACTAATTTGACTAAGTTTGGATAATTCACCAATTTTCATAACACCTCCTATTGACTCTAACAGCGCTGTCATACTTTACCATATGGTTTTATTTATTAAAGGAGATATTAAATGATCAAATTAATTACGTTAGTTAAACGCAAAAAGACATTAAGTTATCAGGAATTTGATGATTATTGGCGTAACCATCATGCGACTTTAGTTAATTCACAAAAAGAAGCACTGGGAATTCTTCATTATGTCCAAAGCGTACCATTACAAGATAAAAAACCGGGAAATGCCATGCGCAATAGCAGAGGTGCGCCCATTTTTGATTTTGATGGAATGGCAGAAATTTACTGGCAAAGTAAAGAAAAAATGTTAAGTATCAGAACTTCACCTGAAGCCAAAAGAGCCATCCAATTATTATTAGATGATGAAAATCAGTTTGTCGATCACTCACAATCGCTAATCTGGTATGCAACAGAGCGAACGATTATTTAAATGCACATGTTTTACTATAATTCGTTGTTATCATTTTAAATTCTAATAATTTTATTCTGATTAAAAAAGCCATTCTGAAATGAATGGCTTTTATATAGATTAACAGAAATTAATAACTATAAAATCTTTACTCCCACTCAATTATTGAAATTAATATCAATTCTTTTAAATTCAATTAATTATAACAATGCCAATTTGCACCTACCGTCAAAAATACCGTCATCAGTATTTATTTAAATCTCACTTCACAATTTCACATCAAAACACAATCAATATAAAATACCCAAAAAATTCTAACCTTACTCATCATGATAACAATAAACTACACGCTACCAATTTACATACGCCCGAAGATTTTATCGGGCGAGTGCTACATTATCAACAGCGACGACGAGCACAATTACGTGTTCTATCAAACACGGAAAACACTATACGATATCGCCGATTTTGTAATGCTACATGACGCTGTTGAATATTGTAAGTTGAAGATTGAGAATGGTGTTTGGTCTATTTGATGAGTTAACTATAATGATTTATTCATGCTTATAAACTTTAAAATCAAAATCAATCCAAATTATGTGAAATATACGATCTTCTCTAAATCCAATCATCGGCTTCATTCCATTAAACCTTAAAGATAAAAAATTAATGTCTTCCTGACCATGTAATTTTGTTGGAATTTTTTCGTTAATGGAGTCCCTAGCAATTTTTTCACACCCCAATTTATATCTGGAAGATGAAAGTATTTGATTCCATGTCATTTTGCTCAATAATCTTATTCTCTTGACCAATGCAACTAAATCATCATTTTCACAACAATCTACACAATGACACTTGTCTATCATGTGCTCAAATGAAAATATGGGTGTAAATGTGTTTGTAGAAACCTTTTTATTTTCTCTTGGTTTTATTATTGAATTATCTTGTTTGTTTGGGGGCTTTATTTTGGCCATGAACAAAAAGTTAATTTTCTATTTGCGTTAAAAAGTATTTTTTCATGCTATCTAAGGAAATTTCTGTAGAATCACCTCGACCATATGCACCAATCCATGTTGGTTCTTCATGCGTTAAATTTCGTAATTTCCATGCTGAGTATTGTCCGTACATATTAAATACATCTTGAATTAAATCTTTTTCATCTTCAGAAAACTTACTAAAATCAATGTCGAGGTTATCTGTATCTATTGCTCCAGAACCAAAACTCTTGTACTTATGGTATAGGTCGGGAATAACAGGTCCGTGCATCCATGCTTCTATTTTTTCATTAAATAAAGGTTTACCCAAGATAGCTAAAGAAAAGCCTTGAGTGTAATAAACTAGTTTTTGTAGCTTCAAATTTGAAATAAGGTCACCGGCATCGTTATCATTTAATGAAAGAATGTAGTTTGCTACATCAAAGCACGTTAAATTTGTCATAATATGCAACCTTTTTGTTAGAAAATTATCCACAACTCACGTTGTTAACTTTGAGCGATTATAATTTAAGTTATCTAAATAGGAAAGATTTATTCAACAAATTATTGGGATTGTATTAATACTAAATTCAAGTACTAAAAAGTCTAAGTTGAAGATTGATAGTGTGTTTTGATTATTCAGGTTTTGCGGGAAATACAGCATTAATATCAGACGCATCAACGCGGGTTAATAAAATGCGATATTTTTTCCGCTGTTTAAGTTGCTGTTCTTCATCTGTCTCTTGCATATCTAGATCAATGATATCTTGAAGTAACGCTATTTTTTCGCTAGCTTCGTTGATTAATGAGTTTTTTAAATTTTGATTATTTTTGATGAGATGTTCATTTTTTGCATCTTCATCTAAGATCCATTTTTCACCATTCCACGTACAGAATTCGAATGGTTTAAGCAGTGTAAAACCATCACGAATTTTACCGAGATAATCGATTTTTTCCGCTTCTTTCGTTTCAATGTTATATACCGTTTTGTTTCTGTTATCTTCGATTAAAATCCAAGCGCCATTTTGCTCGCATGGCCAATAGCCGTCCCTGAATTCAGGCGCTATCCGTAACGCATTATCTGGCGGTAATGTGTCATTATTTGCATCAAGTTGATGTGTGAATGGTTTTAGTTCATTTGTATTGTCAAAATAATAATTTATCATAATTTTTCCTTTTTAATTTTACCTACTCGACAGGTAGGTAGCGCTGAAGATGACGCAATCCGCAATATAACTGGTCTGTTTTTATCGTTTTCTGCATTAGATGCAAAATTGTTTTATAAGCAGTCGGTGTGGGGAGCTGGGGCGCAAATAGCAACTGGTGATTGTCATGGTATGTCTATGAATTGTTTTGATGCATCACGAGTTGTACCTACCGCACATGAAAATAGACCGCTTAACATCGGGTTAACACCTGTTATTTATCTTGGAGTCTAAACACCTAAATACATTACTGGAGTCATGCCAATATTTAATGGTCTATTTTCATTAGATGTTGGAACGACTCTCGAAGCATCAAAATCAAAAAACATCCATCTCAATTTGCGGCTTGACGACGAGCTTGCGAGATAATCATCTCCAGCCGATTGTATTGATATTGCACCATTTTTATCACCAGACTCGATTTTTTCGTGTCCAAGCAGAGCTTTAGAATTACCTGAAGGCAAACCGCCTTTAATATTACGAATAGCATCACCTTCGGTGCTACCTACCTGTCGAGTAGTTCCATTAACCGCACGTTCAAAATACCCTCTACCATCAGGTGCAAATGCGGACGGTACATTAATATATTGCTGACCATCTATTGTTTTGATTGTTATCAAATATTGAGTTTTGTTGTTTTACCTGCTCAATCACATAATTTGAGATGATTTCACAAATCGGATCTGCATATTGGTTGCCGTTCTCAAAATTCACCGCATCCAGATATTTAATAGGCACTTCGTGACGTGTAACAACTGCGCCAAGCAATCCATCAAAATCGGAGATTAAGCCAGTGATAAAGCCCATGGCATTGCTAACGCTCATTGTTGGGCGGTTACTAGTGCCCTGTCCGTTTTTTTGAAAACCCTCAACTTTAATAGGGTATGGCTCATAAATATTACCCTGCCATGTAATCGGACGCCTCAGCTCATTTAATCCGTTATGAAATCGAAATATCGTTTTATTACCCACGATCTTCGTTAAATCGACTTCATACAAATCAATAATCGCATCTTGTGCTATTTTGGTTATATCAAGTAACATTTTTTTGGGGATCATGCGACTACCTCTTCGAATGTTGCAGAAATTGTTTTAGCTGCGCTGTTGGGCGTTGATGTCCAAGAACGACAAACAACTTTTATTGTTTTATTAGTGTTAGGCTCTCGCCACAAAAAGGCTTTAACAGCATTGTGTCTGCTAAGAAAATCATCAATCAAACTGATGTCTTCTGATAACCCAACAAATGTCACATTGTATGAGCGCAAATCGTTGTTAATACCGTCCCGAATTCGTTGCTCATAACCGTCACCAAATTTAATGACTTTCACTTTTGGTGATACTGATGTGGTAGAGCTGTTTTGAGGTCTCCAGTGGAATGTTTCCATATTTTCTCCAGACATAAAAAAAGCCCGCAATAGCGAGCTTTAGGTTTGATTTTATTTTGTATATCTACATTAGATTTTCCATACTCAGTTAACAACAATCAGCATGTTTTTGTGAGGAAAACTGCATTTGCAAACCTAATGCTTGAACAATTTTAAAGATTGTATTAAAAGTGGGGTTCCCCTCACCTGATAACGCTTTATAAATACCCTCACGACTTATACCTGTATCACGTGAAAGCTGACTGATGTTTTTAGCTCTAGCTATATCACCAAGTGCAATAAATAAAAATTTAGGGTCTCCTTCTTCTATTGCGGCATTTAAATATTCTTGCATTTCTTCATCAGTATTTAAAAAATCAACCACATCAAAAGTTTTTAGTTTTGTAGTCATAATTAACCCCATTTATTTGCTAATTCTTTAGCAATTTTAATATCTGTTTGTTGTGTATCCTTGTCACCGCCACACAATAAAATAACAATTTCATTATTGCGGTTAACAAAATAAACCCTATACCCTTTTCCACAGTGAATACGCATTTCTGATACACCGCTGCCTACAGGCTTAACATCACCAAAATTACCTTCTTGCATGCGACGAATTCGAACTTTAATTTTAGCAGCTGCAGTTTTATCTTTAAGCGACTTCAACCATTTTTCCATTTGCTGTGTATAACTTACAGTAATCATGCTTTATTCCTGTTTTAATTTAAAACTATTATATCTTACACCGTTAGAATGTCAACTATGGTTATCAATTATAATTATTTATATTTTTACTAAACTTATATAATGCTTATATTGAGGTTAATCATAAAAATAATAATGAATAAAACAATCGATGTTGAAACAGGTGTACCAAACGAAGTTGTTAATATGGTTTTTGATAATAACTATTCTCCTGCACAAGCGTGGCGTGAGTATTTAAAATTATCTCAAGTTGAAGTTGCGAATAAAATAGATATTAGCCAATCAGCTTATTCTCAATATGAAAAAAGCCAAAAGTTAAGAAAAGCAACACGGATTAAAATTGCCGAAGCGCTACAAATCAAGCCTGAACTGTTAGATTTTTAATAAAAAACCCGCCGAAGCGGGGTAGAATCTAATTACATTAAAATCAAGGAATCAAAAATTAACTTAACTGCCAAATTTGCCAAGGAGAAACCAATAAATGCAGCTAAAAAAACTAAAACGGAAATCGCAAGAATTTCCATACGCCTATTTTTAATTATTTTTTTTCTATCGACCATCATTTTCCATATTAAAATTCCCATCAGGAGAATACCTATTACAACAAATACTATTATCATATCAGACTTATTTATATCTAAATTAAATACTTTGGACAAAAAAAAGGAAACTGCAGGGAGCATTAATGTAAAAAAAGCCATGCAAGTATTTATATCTCTAAACCAGATAAATAATAAAGTGGTAAATGAGTCTTCATTAAATTCTGATTTATCAACACTTTTAGGTTCTGAGCTAACTTTTTCAGCATAAAGTTTCAAGTTCGAAGACATCTTCTCCAATCTATTACCAAGCTTCTTCATTAATTCATAGGTCTTATTTATTTTAGAAAAAGTTATGAAAATGAGAACGAAAACTAAAGTTATAACTAAAACCGCTATCAGAATAATCATCCAAATTGGAATAAACATATAACCAAACTACCTCTATTAATTAATAAAAGAGTTAATAGTTTGTTTATTAATAATACAAAAATCAAATGTAAATAGATTAAATAACGTCCGCTGGATTATTTTTTATCCAAAAAAAACAAAAAGAGTTATATAGACATTCACAGGTCATCTTCATTATGAAGATGACTGATAATAAAAACCACCCGAAAGTGGTTTAATTGAATTTGGTTGGTTAACGATAAATTATCTAGAGTCTAGGGCTATTTTTTTGCAGGTTTCATACATTTCATTAAGATCATCATCCCATAAGTCATTATCGATTAAAACTTGTTTGATTATTTTTGTATCTTTGTTATTAAGCAAAGTAAAAGCGAGAAAAGCAGAAAAAGCTTTATCTGGTTGGCACAGTTCCAGTGTTGTGATCATATTATTTCTAACATAATCAATATTACTTTTATTATTAACTAAATCGTCTATATATTTATTTATACGATTTGAAGCCTCGAATCTTGATTGCAACAATCGTTCATAGTCATTTAAAGCCAATTTTTTAATAGTATTGTCACCTTTTGAACCTACATTTCCTTTTGGATACAAACGACAAGCTTGAATAGATAAATGTAATTTAGGATCATCCTCATAAGGATTTATAATAGGTGTTATAACAACATCCAAACTCCCTTTTCTGAGATTACACCTTTTACATGAAGGTAACAAATTATCCCAATTTACGACTTCATCAGGATATCGTTTTTTACATTTAAAATGCTCAACTTCAACGTATGAATCTTCAATCTGTAATTGACATTCACAATAAGCGCATTTAGAGTTGCTGCTTTCTAATAATCGCTCCTTTATTTTTTCGTGATTCCATACAGTATCAGAATTAGACTTATACCTTTCTATTAGTTCTTGAACTTTATCATCGCTTAAGTAATCGGGTTTTTTCCCTTTTTCTAACTTAATCATGGATTAACCCTTAAGCCCATCCAATTGCATTTTAAAAAGTGCTCTTAAAGGGTATGTAGGATGAAGTAATTTATCCAATTCGTTATGAGCTTCAGTAGCAGCTTTTATATCATTATCATCTAGCGCCCTACTAAATTTTGTGTAAACTTCCCTATATTTTTCTGTTCGAACATCTCTCATACCCATTACATCAGTAAGAATTTCCTCAACTGTCCATCCTTTAAAGCCATGTGGGGCGATATCTAAGGTTCTTTTTTCTAAATGACCATTTTCTCCAGATAAAGCTATAACTTCGTTCGCCTCGGCGGTTTGAATAACGTGAGGGCTATGCGTACTGATGATAAATTGGGCTTTCGGAAATGTTTTTGTAAGAACGCTGCAAACTTTACCTTGCCATTCAGGATGAAGGTGTAACTCTATCTCATCAATTAGAATAATTCCATTAAAGTCTGATGCTAAAACATTGTTGTCTTGGAATCGATATTCAATTTCTTTAATTATTCCCAATAAAATAAATAAAATTGACCTAAATCCAGAAGATAAAAGTTCAAAATATATTTCTCCTGTAGGTGTTTTTACAATTATCTCATTTTGAGTGGTAGTTTTACAAAAGGTAACCTTATTATCAAGTAACGAAAAACAGCTTATTGCTAATTTAATGTTTTCTTGTTGAACATCAGTTAAATTATTAACATGCGCGCTATGCAAATACCTAGAAACAAACCATTGTTTTATATCATCGTTATCTAAACCTTCAGCGTTTTCCGTTGTTCTATTGATAACGTCTGGGTCTGAATTAATACTACTTTCTCGCCTATATTTAAAAACGCGATTAACTTTTAAATATAGTAAATTGAAATTTGCATTTTCATCATTAACACATTCCCATGTTTTATAGGTAAGATTTGTATATTTTTTCTTTATTGGTCGCGAAATTACTTTTCCATCTACTGAGCTTTTTATGCATCCTTGTTCAAAACCTGATTTAACACTAATAGATATCGGTTCATAACTTGAAAACAATGATGCAATTGAATCCAAAATATTTGTTTTACCAATTCCGTTTTCACCGCAAATAATATTTAAGTTGGGGTCAAAACTATCTAACGACAAGCTAGATATACCGCCAACATTTTCTATTTTTAGTGATTCAATTTTCATTGCATTATCCTGTTTATTTTTATCGTCAGAATAATAGCATAATATTTCGATAAGTTGATCATTAAATGATCTCTTAAAGGTGATGGATTTTTTCATATTATTAATAAACCAAGAAGAAATTAGAGGGTTATAGAATCTCAGTCTTCATAATGAAGACGCAGGTTTTCATTACTTCGTCACGCATGATACGGTTATACTGAGATCCCCACTACAAACCAATATTCTTACAAATGGGGCGCATTGAAACATAAAGCTGTCCATTATGCTCAATGGCTTGGATTGTTGTATTGCAAAATGGGACTTATAATTTTTTTAAATTATTCATTAATCACTCCTTTTACCTTTTTAATAAAAGCTCACATGAAAACAATCCACTGAAGGTAGGCAGCTTCATGCTTTTGCTCCGTCGAGCTATTCATGTGAGCGTTAAATCTGTTATTGATTTGCGGAATAATGAGCAATAAAAAACCGCCAGAAGGCGGTTTGTGATAGTTTTAATTTTGAATTTTTGGCTACCTACACGGTAGTGAACGCGAACTGCTCGGCGTATCTTCAAATAAAATTTTTCTAAACTACCTATGCGGCAGTGAACTTGATTTTTGCACGTAAACACGTGAACCGTTATTTCTAAACTACCTACACGGTAGTGAACAATTGCGAACGTGACAGGTTTGTGTAAATCAATTTCTAAACTACCTACACGGTAGTGAACGGAAAACTATGATGTAATAAAAAATATTAATATTTCTAAACTACCTACACGGTAGTGAACCATGGATGTTGGCATTCGCTCTTCGCAATGATTTTCTAAACTACCTACACGGTAGTGAACTAGAACATTATACACAATAAACTTTGTTCAGAAAAAGAATAATAACCAATTTGTAGCTAAAAACCCTTTTTTTACACCTGTTTATAATCATTTGATTTTAAATGAATTATAAGAATCAGCAAAAAAAGGGTTAACTAATTAATGATGTCTAATTACAGGTAAAACCCTATTCCATTTGTCTATTATATTTTTTGCTTTAATATGCGCTGTTTCTCGCTCAATAATTAATTTTGCACTATGTAAATTTCGTTTGTACTCGATTGACATAGAGTGAAATGCACTGACAAAACTAGAATCAATTGCCCTAAGGGCTGGCTCGATAAGCTCAATTTGAGAACGCATCCTATCTGCTACTTTATAAAGCCAAGCTAAATCGTACCAATCTTCATCAGACAACCCGTTTCTCATGCTTACACCACCCAACCACTTAATAGCCTCGTCAAACTTGCTAGCTGGCAAATCTTGGTAACGCGGTACTTTGAACTGCAAATAGAATTTAGAATAAATAGCTTGATGATGTTCACCTGTGCGGTATGAACGCTCATTAACAGCCTGTTTAATTGCCTGCTGTTGTTCAACTGAAATAGTGTTAGGGTGTTGTTGAGCTACTTTCGGCATGAAGTGGTTATAAAGTACATCGAAACATTCTAATTGATATTGTTTTAAGATAGGTTTTATTTCTGGATTAACCCTGCTTAATTCTATACCTGCAAGCCAGCCATTGAGATAACCAAGAGGTAAACATAAAACTTCTCTATTTTTACCGTCTTTTGCAACTACCTTTATCATAAAGGCAGTTGAATTAAGTATTTCATTTCTTTTAATTCTTTGTCTTTGAGCTTCCCAATCCAAACCTATGTTCTCGCATATTGGTTTGATAGCAACATAAGGCTTATTATTATAATTGAGAATTGATATTTGTTGATTGTGAAATTGAACTAACTGAATTTGGTTTGACATACTATATCCTCTTTGATTTTATTATTAACCCCATTTTGAGTAGGGCGATCAGGAGCTCAAAACTGCAAAGAGACAGCGGACTTATTTCCCGAGGGTGTTTTATTAGTCGCACTCCCGATCATAAAATCTGGATATAAAAAAGCCGCATTTTCTATCGGGTGCGGTTACCGCTCTTTGAAGGTGTTTTGAGCACCTATTTAGAATATATATTAATTTAATAAGAGAAGTCAACTACTATTATTAATAGGTGCCAAGAGGCTCAAAAGCCCAACAAAGATAGGCTGGAGTTATTCCCATTGCTGGTATTTTATTCCTCGCCCTCTCGGCATTGAATTTTAGAGTCTAGATTTTACAAACGACTTTCTAAAGGTACGCTTGGATCACTTTCTTTTATTGGTTTTGGTATTTCTATATCTACTTTAGGTAGAGAGCTTAAACCATATTTGACAGTAAGATATTTTTGTTGCAATGCTGCTAATGATTGTTCTTTAGTGGCTATAGTCATTAACTTCATAGATAGAATCAGTCCACCGCTATATTTTGAAGCTTCATTTTTATCAATCTCAATTTCTTGTTTTATTGATTGTATTTCGCTTTGTAAATGCTCGGCAAGTTCAGGGTTAGGATTTGTAACCAACGTTTCGACTTTAACCGCTGATCCAGATTCAATGGAATTTATCCGTTGCTCAACTAAATTTTTGTTTGTTTTTAGAACTTCAAGTCTCGCAGCAATTAACGATTTTATTAATCCCCCACTATATTGTTCATAATTTTCTGTAGTCGCTTTTATATCATCGTTTGTCTGAGTTAACTCAATATTCAATGCTGCCACTTTAGCTTTGTCTTCTTCTGATAATTGTTTATTGCACCCACTTACAAATAAAAGCAATAAAAAAATATAAATTGTATGTTTTAACATTTTATCTCCTACTATAATCCGTTTTTAATTTTATTTTCATTTTCATTTTCTTTATCTGCTTTATATTTTGTAAATAACTCAGATTCATAGACAATGCTTAAATTACCTTTACCTCTTTCTATCCCCTCTAGCTGTAGAGATAAATGATCTCCAAAAACTGATGCATAATAACCACATCCTTCATACTTTAAACATTGATAAAATTCATCACTATCTTTATAAAGCTTCAACCCTACACTTTCAAGAGAATTATCAGGTTTGCCAAATTTATTTGTTAATGCTTCTTTATATTTAAAATATTCTTTTTTACCTTTGGTGCCGTATATGTCTGATGTTATTTTTTCATTCATAATAATTTTCATTGCTCCTAAATCTTTATGAACTAATACAAAATATTCAGTAAACTTCGGCAATGTCATTGGTGGAGATTTTAAAGAATATATAGATACATTTTCATCAATTGGAGTCGGCTCTAACACAGCACCAGCTTTAGACTCCAATTCTGCTACTGTCATACCCCATTTCAACCCAAGGGGTGCATCTGGATATTGAGTTTCTGCTAAAACAAATGGGCTTATAAAAAACGATGCTACAATAAAAATTAATTTCTTCATACCATTCTCCTTAGTTTTTAGGTAATGGTATGTTATTTAAAGGATTTTGGCAAGAAAAGCCGCCACTAGGGCTGTTTGTGATGGATTTGTGATTAATCCCTGCGTGTACAGGGAACGTGATACCGAGATCTCTGTATCGCTCAATTATTGCTGTTGAGCCGATTCTTGGCAAATTGAAAGAGCTTCCTGTAGATGCCACAAAACATTTGGTATTAAAACTATTAGGTTTGGGTTTATCTCGGACTCCTGACGTAATTCAACTAATTTCATCATGCTTCCAGCCTTAATAAATTCATTATGGTCTCTAACTTTGGTTAAGCGACCATAATACTTCCCAAATAACCTTATCCAACAATCATCATGCCGATCTGTAGCGAGTATTACGCCATTTTTATCATGAAAAACTATGGAAAAAACTTTCATATGGATACCTTATTTTAGATAATAAAAAACCCTCTAAGAGGGTTTGAATTGCTTTAAATGGTGTAATATTTAGTTAACATATCATATAGCGTAATGATTTCTTTTATCTTTTTGATACTTTCTTTATCGACCTGTTTATCTTTATTGTAATTAGAGCCATAGAATCTTACAGTCGCTTCTTCATTTTCATCTAACAATCTAATGCTATCCAAATCTTCTTTGGGACATGCGAAGTTATACCATTCAACAACGACTGATCTGCTGTCTCTTTTAAATTGAACATTATTGCGAGATAGTCTTTTTCCATTTTGAAAAACAACAAAACTATCTGCAAAAACCCAGTTTGAGCCACCATACGTCACCTTAGCAACTGGCATTATTTTTTTTGTGCCAAAAATTTTTAAAAACAGTTCTAGCGGTGAGTTACCACCCATGGAAATTTGATAAAAATCATCTATATCATCGTAATAGAGATAAATGCCGCCTCCCTTTAATGTGTTTATTAAGAGTTTTACATCAGTTTCATCAGTTATATTTTTAATAAAGTTTTGTAATACTTTAAAATCATTCCATCTTAAAGTTAATCCATTAGATAATGTAACATTATAAATGCCATCCTTGCCTGCTGTTGCTGCTTGGACAGAAATATCACTTATATTATGAAGTTTTATTTTCTTTGTTCCTTCGACATTATTTTTTACTTTCTCATATTCCCCCATACTAATCAAATATTCTTCCGATTCATACTTTGGTTCAGATGTTCCGAATGAAGTTTTATCTAAATAAAAAACATCTCCATTTTTCAAAACAATCTTTTTATAAGAATCGTAATTAGTTTTAATTATTTTATCAACATACCCAACCATGCCTTTATATTTTTCGATGGGTAAAAATTTGGATGTTCCAACCTCTGGGGCTGTATGTACTTGTATACGAGCTACTGGAGCATATTCGTTAATAATAAATAATTCTTTCCCATCGGGCTTAAATTTTTCTTTTTTCCCAGCAGCCTCTGAGATAAATGAAATAAAACACAGAAAAAAAATTAAATAACATAAAATCTTTTTCATACCATCTCCTTTTTTGGGTAATGGTATGAAATTTCGATAATTAAATCAACGACGATTTAACAATCCGCCGGGTCGTTGTTCTTTTTGTATCTGTGCTCGTATCGCTTGCTCGATGTTTTTAGCTAATTGCTGTCCGTCCTGCTCTGACATTCCGCCGCTATCACCTACATTTACAGGCATATTTATAGTAAGGCTAACACTGGAGCCGCCTTTTCCTGATGTGATTTGGCGGTTGCTTAAAACTCGCCCATTTTCACCCGGAATTAAGTATTGTCGTCCGCCTTGCATCAATATCTCTGGTTTACCACCCTCACCAACTCGATACATTTTACTGCCGTCAACTGGACCACCGTTTTTACGTGCACCTGCTATACCCAACGCTTTCATTGAGCCAATAGCTGTTGCATATGCCTCTGCGCCCATCGCTGCTGCTGCGCCCTGCGTGGCAATAGATGCGTTCATTGCCGCCGGTTCATATGCTAAAGCTAATGCTTCAGCTTCAAGTACTTGAGCTGCTGTCGTTTTAGCTACAATTGCGTTCTTGACGTATTGCATGCCCATTTGAACCAGCGAGCCTATTGCCTCATTCAAAATCACATTAGCAAAGTTCTGCATTGCTTGCGTTGCTGTCATGGTGCCTGATGCTAAACCTGATATTGTGCTTGTCGCACTGCTTGCTAAGCCTTCCAGTGATGACGCCAAAAACTCGTTAGCATCACTTTGATTTCGCCAAATTTCCCATTGAGCATTGATTCTATTCTGCTCGAATTGACGATTAGCTTCCTCTCTAAGTTCAATAGCTCTTTGCTCAGTAAGCCATTTTTGATTTTCAAATTCTTGGATTAATGCTAACTTTCGTGCGTTTTCATTTTGAAGCGCTTGCACAGGGTCAACTTGAGCTACTGCATCATCGACTTTAGATACTGCCGCATCAGATTTTATTTTTGCTAAATTGATTTGATGTTGTTCTTCGAGCTGTTCGAGTTTTGAATAATATTCAGCTTGTTTTAGCTCGCCTAGTTGATGAAGTTTATCGAGTGATTCTTTAGATTGTTTGAAAGAATCATTTTCAGCGTCAATTGGGCTTTTTAGAGAACCTAAGGCTTTATATGCTTGCGATGCTTCAATTAGCTTTTTCAGCTCTTCAGTTTGTTCTGCCGTAACTTTGCTACCCATTTTTTGAGTGATTGATAGCAATTCAGCTTCAACAGTAAGTCCTTTTGCCTCAAGTTTCGCAACCTCAAGCTTGTCTTTCAGTTCTTTTACTTCTTCCGCATAAGTTCTTGTTGTGCCTCGTCCACTTTTTTTACTAGCATTTAGCTTTTCGTTTTCGTCATAAATTTTACCAAGAGTATCAAATAATGGTTGTAGCACTTTTCGAACTTCTTCAGATACTTCTGACCATTTTTTTGTTTTATCGATTAACCCCAGAATTGTTGTTTTATACTGTTCGCCAACATCGCCTAGCTCATTTAACGCATTTTCATATATGTACGCTGCTTTTTTCGCTCCTTTGGTTTTCATTTGAACTATTTCGAGTTGCGTAGAAAGCGCTTTAACTTTATCGTCAACTTTGTTTTTGCCAAGTTTTTCTAACACTTTAGCAAAGCCGTCAACGTCAGTAGCCGCTTGCTCTGATGATGATGATAATTCTTCATTAACTCCGTTAAGTGATTGTATTTGCCTCTCTAGCTCATTTGCACCTTGTTTCATGTCCGCCAAGTTTCCGCGTGCGATACTTAATTTTTCGTTTAATTCATCTAGAGTATAGAGTTCAAACCCGTTTTCACCGTAATGCTCTAAATTTGTCAGAATCGCAGTAATCCGACCCTCTTCTTCTTTTATTTCTTTAACTTGCTCCGATAATTTAATGTTTAATTTTGTAAGCGCAGCCTCTCTTTGCTCTTTATTCATCTTTTTGAATTCTTCGGTTAAATCTTTTATGTAATCTTTAAGATTAACCGCAGCTTCTCTCGCTTCATTTGCTTTGCTCGCCCAAGTCATTAATGCGCCAGCCGCTAAAATTAATATACCTGCTGGGCCGCCTAGCATTGACATTGTAGCTTGCAATCCTTTAGTGGCAAAAGACGTAGCTTTCACTGCTACACTAAGTCTTGCTTGCGCGGCCGTATGCTCATTTGTAGTAGTGACAAGCTGTTTCTCAACTACGGCAAGCTGTTTATTTAATGCAGTTTGTGCTTTTAAATTATTACATTGCGCTTGTGCCATGATAATATTTTGTCGCTGAATTTGCAGTGCTTTGACGTTTTGGCTGGTTCTTTCAACTTCCGCTTGTAATAAAACTTTCTCAGCTTGAGCTTGACGCATATCAGCAAGGTTTTTTCTACACTTTGTTTGGTAGCGCTTGCTAATGAAGTGATATATTTCCCGGCATAAATCGCTGCCAGTGCGCCAACTCCTGTCATTAGTATATCGACATGTTGAGACATCAAAATCAGCGAATCAACTAAAACTTTGGTTGCGCCAGTTGAGTTATTTAGCTCGCCGAAATATTTTTTTAGATTATTGGTTACACGATTGATCCCGTCCTGTACAGTATTTCGCATATTATCAGCAAGTTCGGCGGTTTCTTCTTGTGCTGCAATCATTGCTTCGGTAAAAAAAACGAGGAGTTAAAGTAAAAGGTTTCAAACTACACGTTGACGATATCGCATTAATTGAACAAGCGAGTAAAAACCTAAATATACCACAAGCCCAACTTATTATTGATGCAATTAAATTCTATCTTGAAAATAAAAAAGCCTCATAAGAGGCTTAATTTTTAAATTTTCAAAGAAGGTAATAATTTTTTAAAATAACTATTTTTAATTTCTAAAAACTCTTCTTTATCTTTTTTTCTTATAATGAGACTACAAAAATAAACAGCTTGAACCACCAAAAGAAGAAAAAACACAGACAATATTGAAATTTGAATTATTGATAAAGGGTTACGAAAAAAGCATAAATATAAAAATAATAAAGCTTGAGTAAAAAACAGTATTGCAAAAGAAGCATAGAAAATATTATCAATTAAAATCGTTTTATTACATAATTTAATCTCATTATTCTCAATACGAATATGGCTATAAAATTTTTTAAAATGTGATGGCGAAATTTTATTTTTTGTAATAAAAGTTAACTGAGCAAAAAACAAAGATAGACGTCTATTTTTACATTTAGTTAAACGCATTATATCTGCAATTTCTTTTTCCTTTGAATAGATTTCGTTATATTGTTTACTTTCTAATAAATTGGTATTTGAAACCTGCACTGAATTTACTTGTTTTTTGAATGTATTAAACGATTTAGGAAGGGACAGCATAAGCTTTAGTATGTAAATCAACATGATTAACGCAATAAGTAAACAGAAAGTAATCGAGAAAAAAGTTTTTGGACCTGCTGGAAGGTAATAAAACACATAATTTAATGTGTTTTCACTGACTATATTAATTAAATCTTTCATTGCTATTCTCTTGTTCATGAAAAAGGAAACAATAGAATAGTATAATTGCAAAAAAAACCCAATTAATAATCAGGCTTTTTATTCTATGCGCTTTAAACCGCATTTTGTACCAATTATATATGCGCATTTGCGCAAAGTCCAGCATTTTAATAACACTTTTTTGAATTTTATGCCGCTTTTTTGAAAAAATCGTAAATATTGCCTCTTATAAACATTTCGGCTTGGTTTAATAAATTAATAATATCGTGAGGTCTTTTGCCTACAGCTTTAGCTTGAGCATTACACGAAACATCACGCAAATAGTACGCAGTTAATACAATCCACTGGGAATAATTATCTAATTTA
Source organism: Gilliamella apis (assembly GCF_002142155.1). GTDB lineage: Bacteria > Pseudomonadota > Gammaproteobacteria > Enterobacterales > Orbaceae > Gilliamella > Gilliamella apis. The sequence continues at coordinate 39,912 of NZ_NASD01000003.1, forward strand.
AGTTTGAGAACTGCATTATCAACAATCTGCGCCTCTTCTTCGGTTAAATACTGGCGATAATCAAAATCCCTAGGTGCACCTTCAATGCCAGCAGATTTCGACGGATACTCAGTTCCCATCCTTTTTAAAATGCGTGTGTTCTTCCACGCTGTCAGAATATCTTTAGTTTCTCTCACTATGCACCTCGTTTCAATTCTTTCAGTTTTAATTGGTATTTAGCTCTAATATCTTTTATTTGCTCAATAGTGTATTTTTTCGGTTCGTGATAACCCTCTAACCACTCAACTTTTTCTACACCTATTTTTTTCACTAAATTAATTCTGTATTCAACTATGTTGCCTGATTTATGGTTATTGCACGCCGAGCATTGTTTATGTACGTTTAACTCACAGAAACGTGACTCTGGACATACCCCAACACTCCGATAATGCCCTGCGTGATATTGCCCGCTATGATACCGTCCACAACTAATGCACGGCTCGTTTTTATCTCTTTCTCGAATAAATGCATTAAATGCTGTTTGCGCATCTCTTAAATGCTCTGAGCGTGTTTTAATCCTTTCTTTTGCAATGTTATGTAATGCTCTTCGAGTACGCTCTTGAACTTTGTTATCTTTTGCATACTGAATAGCACAATCAACCGAACATACTTGAGCAAGCGAGTTAAATAGCGCAAATTTTCTGCCACAGCTTTTACATTTTTTTTGCTTTATTTCTCTCTTCATCGTCTGAACTTCGTTTTATTCATATAAAACTTACCACAAGACCCTTTTACTTCGCCGTTAACGCCGATTAGCGGTCTATTGCAAACAAAAAAATCCAAATCAACGTTATACAAGCACTCCCCGCCACATTCTGGACATTTAAAATCAGTTTTGGTTAATTTGTGTTTCTTCGGCATTGTCGTTAACCTTGTTTAAATTATGCTGATTAATGTATTCTCTGCGTTGTTCTCTAACTATTGCGATTGCTCGTTCTAACTCTTGTTCTTTATCGTCGTATAGTTTCAGTTGTTCTTTGTGTTTGTTGTTCATCATGCCACCTGTTGCATTTTTAATTTTTGATATTCGCTGTCACTCGGTATTCTCAATCTAAACCCGTTCTGACTAGCCCAAGTTTCAATTTGTTGTAGGTAAAAATGCATTTCCCCTGTATCAAGTTCTGATGTTTTTCTTAATTGCTGTTTAACTGTTATCTCACCTGTTAATAGATTTTTATGCTCGACATTTTCGTAACCTAAAAATGTTTCTTTTAAATCGTGCTTAACACTTTCCATGCTGTAGTTATTAGTTTTTGTTTTAACGTTCGCCTGTTTGGCTAAATCGTCATACCACATGTGAGATAGCGAGTTCTGATCGATAGTGCGCTTATCTTTCCAAATTTTTATAATCAGTCTGTATCGTTTGCCGCTTTTAGCTAACTCTAATAGCGTATTTACAATCGATTTGATATTACTTTCGTGTAGACAAAGATCATCCATTGTTATTACCTAATAGCTCTTCCTGAATTTTTTCAATCTTTATTGCCGCATTATTCATAATTGCTAGTTTTAAAAACTCCTCTCGTTCAGCTTCATTTAATCCCATTTGCTCAATAAATTTATTGGCAACATTTCGAGTGATTGGTTTTTGTCTTCGTTCAATGAATGATATCGTTGCAACACTAACCTCTAATATTTCAGCAAGCCCAGCTTGAGAAAGCCCTAACTCAACTCGAACTTTAGCTAAATATTTGCCAAGTTTTCCCTTTTTTCTCGCTATACGAGGTAACAACCATCCGTTAGATATCAATACGTCGTTATTTTCCATGTCGTTACTCATTTCGTTACTCTCCAGATAACAAATGCCCAAAAAACTAATAGCGCTATATAAAATATTGTTTTATCACTCATACTAAACCTTCACACACTGAAAATTGCGGACCAGAACGTTGACTTTTTCTTTCATGAAACCAACTTTAATCACACCGTACATTTTTATTAACTCCGCCTCGGTCATTTTTGATTTGGTAATTAATTTGATTACCCCCCCACTCCTGCCAACCTTTTTTTACTTCTGCTGTTATTTTGTAAGCCATTTCTGTATCAACTCCCTCAATTTTTCTCTTTCTTCATCAGTAAATTTCTTTGCTCGTTCTGCTAACTCATATTTAACTTTTGCTACATTTGCGCCACGTTTTCTGATTTCTGTCACATAGTCATATGCTATTTTGTCCAACATGTGACCCTGTCCTAGTAGGCAGTGGTTAACTCGACATGACATGACCAAAACCAAATTTTTGTTTTATTTCGTAAAGCTTTGATAATTGTCTCTCACGAGATAACGGTTTTCCTTGAACTGTTTTAGGCAGTGCCTTATTCGGTGTTGGGATTACCCATCCTGTCATTATTTTTTTTGCCATTTCGCTAATCATTCTTTCCGCTCTGATTAACAATTTTTCTTTTCCCAAATTTTCATCCAGCATTAATCGGTGGAGATCGTTTATTAACCAGTAATTAGCAGCGCTTCCGTAATCGTAATTGCAAAAATCATCAAAACCCTTGTATTTACCGAATTCAATAACCGCCTTAGTTAAATTTTCTGCGGTTGGTAATCTGTATTGTTCAGCTAGCCCTTTTTCACACCATCCGATAAACTGCCCTACCGATGGCATAAACGGGTTATTTTGCTGTCTGGCTATACGCATACCTGCATTAATCATTGCTGGATTAATTCCGTTTTCAATAAAACCAATTATCCACTGCCGTTTAATTGCGTTCTCGTCGTTATGATTTAGAGTGTGGAACATCGCCGGACATGCGGCTCTCAGCTGACTAAATAATTTATTTACAACCTCCGCAACTAGTTCTTTCTGCTGTTGTTGTTTTTGATTATCAACGGTATTCACAATGTTGATTTGCGGGACTAATGCAGCAATATTTTTCATCAGAACATTTCTCCATCAAGGTTGTTTATCCATGACGTATCGTCAGTTGCATGGTTGCGAGCAGCAATATTATTTTTGATGGGAAACAGACCCTGCCAACCGTTCATAATCGATTGGTTAATCATCAATTCCGGGTTTTCTTGCGTCTCCAGCATTTGAGATTGTTTCACCCACGATTGAGGTTGTAGTTTTTTGCCTAACGAATTTCTGTAATCAATCCAGTTTTTCCAAACGTCAATACTCACGTTTTTTGGCTGGACAGTCATAGGGTCAAAATCACTAGTTATTTTTTTTGTAATATTGTTTTTAATAGTGTCTTTTGTAGAGTGACATTTTTTGTTACTGGTTCGGACGATTCAAAAACTAGTGAATATTCAGTTATTCCACCATTATTTTTAATGGCATTAATTAATCCTAAATTAGCTAATTCAGTTAGCGCCGTGTAAATAGTTCGTCTATCTCTGATTCCTAAATAATTCATAAACTGTGACGCACTGATTTTGTCGCTATTTTTACCCCAGCCAGTAGTTTTACGAGTTATTAGGAGATAACAGCGCAATGCATTGGCTGACATTTTAGCCATTAACTCATCAACTACAGCATTAGGAACCTGAAACGAATTAGCTATAAACTGACTCATTAATCACCTCTCATTGAATATTCAGCGTACTGAACGCCATTCTCATGGACTAAACGGCTATCAATATCAAAACCAGCCTGTTTCAGGTCGTAGATACGCGCGCCTAATCTAAAACAGCCGTATAGATTCAACGCCTGCAATGGATTAATTGTTTTACCACTCTGCAAATGAATTAATCTCCGCTCGCATTGGCTCAGTGTTTTTTTGTTTTTTTGTTTTTTAGCATATTCATGATTACCTAATGATTAGAAGTTCCGTAATACAACCATTCAACAGAGCAATTCAAAGCTTTAGCTATCTCAACAATATTTCTTGGCTTTTCAATGTTCCCAGCTTCTAAATCGCTAATTGATTGTTGTTTCATTCCGACTAATTTAGCCAGTGATGCTTGGCTAATATTAAGTTCGATTCGTTTATTTTTAACTCGTTCACCTATTGTCATTAAAACCTCTGCAAAGATTACAGTTATAACTGTATTAAATAACAGTTTATACTGTTTATCAATTACAGATTTATCTGTATTATTTTATTAATCACAAAAGGAGAATTTTCAAATGAACAATCTCGGTCAAAGAATTAGAGCCAGACGTGAAGAATTGGGATTAACTCAAGAACAAGTTGCGGAACAAGTAGGAATTAAACAACAATCCTACCAAGCTATAGAAAGCGGTGGTGTAAAAAAACCACGCCATTTATACGAAATTTCAGTGACTTTAAAATGTGATATGGCATGGTTATTAAGTGGAAAAGAAAAGGACGTAATAAACGTAGAAAAAATAGAAATTCACGCCCATCAAGTCCCATTAATAAGCTACGTGCAAGCAGGAGTATGGACAGAGTCGTGTGAACTTAGAGATTCAACTGGATTTGAATATATTATGACATCATTAGAATTATCAAATAAAGCATTTGCACTAAAAATAAAAGGCGATTCAATGGAGCCAGAATTTAAAGAAGGTGATGTTGTTATTATCGATCCTGCGATAAAACCATTTCCAGGTGAATTTGTGGTAGCTGTAAATGGAGATGAAGAGGCAACTTTTAAAAAGTACCGTGAATTAGGATATGATGAGCATGAAAGAATGCAGTTTGAACTCATACCACTCAATCCAGATTACACAACCATGAGCACATTAAAGCAACAGATTAGAATAATTGGTACCATGGTTGAGCACAGAATTTTTAGAAGAAAAAGGTAATTAACATGGCTGTTAAATTTAGAAAAAGAATAAAAATAATACCTGGTGTAAATATAAATTTAAGTTCTAAAGGAGCTAGCGTTAGTCTTGGAGGACGTGGAGCATCAATTAATATAGGAAAAAAAGGTATTTATGGCAATTTAAGTTTACCAGGTAGCGGATTATCATATCGCACAAAGTTATCCAGTAACGAGCGAAAAAATGCTATAGATTTGGCTCAAAATTCAATAAACGAATCCATTACTATAAGAGTAAGAATAAATGATGATGGAACAATTGAATATTTAAATTCAAATGATGACAGCTATTTACCAAATAATATTGTTGCAAGTTTTAAAAAAAATAATAAGGAAACCCTAATATCAATGTTCAAAGAAGCCTGTCAAAAATTTAATGACGGCTTAGAACAGCTTGATAAGATACACTTAACAGCATTACCTCCATCTGATACCAGAATTTACCATGTAAAAACGTTTTCATCCCCACCACCTAAAAAACAGTTAAGACAGCCAACATTATTAAGTAAAATATTACCATTTGTCGAGAAAAAACGGTTAAAAATTAATGATAGTTTAGAATCAGAATATATAAAAAAACTAAATATTTGGAATACAAATAAAGAAGAATTTGAAAAAAATGAAGAAATCATTGCAAATAAGATAAACATTCTCTTAGCTTCTGGTGATGAAGATACTGTAAATTCAGAACTTGTTACTTTATTATCAAATATACATTTTCCTAAAGAGACAAATGTTAATTTTGAATTAAATCAGAATAATTTAATCCTGGATATTGATTTGCCTGAAATCGAAGATATTCCTGATAAAAAATATACCGCTTCTGAAAGCAGTTTAAGAATTTCAGTTAAAACTATTTCTGATACAGAGAAAAGAAAAATTTATATGACCCATATTCATTCAATAATTTTTAGAATTATTGCTGATGTATTTGGTTTAATTCCTACTATTGAAAAAATTACTCTTTCAGCATATTCACAAAGGCCAAACGTTCAAACAGGTGAAATTGAAGATCAATATCTTGTAAGTGTTAACGTTGAAAAATCATCATGGAAATCAATTAATTTTAACAACATTGAAAATATAAATGTTGTAGAGTGCTTTGAACAATTTGAATTAGTCCGTAATATGACTAAAACAGGTTTATTCAAGCCAATAATACCATTTGCAACTTTAAACAAAGATAATGATGAAATTGAAGAAGATTTAATAAATAAATTCCAACTTTCTGATAATGATGAAAATTTAAATTCACAACTATTAGAACCTCAAGATCAAGTTAAAAAATTAATTCATCCTAACAAATGGTTGATTATAGGAATAACCTTATTTCCTTATATTTTCTCATGGTTTACTTTAAACAAAGGATATTCAAATTTAGTAAGATTAATTAGCTTTATATGGATGATTGTTTTTATCGCTATATGTATTTCAGACTAATTAGTTGAACTTAAATTGCAAACCGCTTCGGCGGTTTTTGTTTAATTATATAAATAATGTTATAAAACATAGAAATATTGAGTAAATTAAATTTTTATGTTTCATAAAAATTTAAGATAGTATATCATAATTGATATAATCAGTTGATCTAATAATTCATTTAAAATGATACTGCAACTATCACTTAAGAGAAATAAACTCATATGAAGTTTAATGTTAACATAAAAAACTTTGGCAAAATTCAAAACGCAAACATAGTACTAAGTAATTTTACTGTTATAGCAGGGAAAAATGGATGCGGAAAAAGTTTTGTAACTAGGGCTTTTTATAGTTTCTTTAATACAATAAATAAAGATCATTTGACAAAAGATTTATTAAAATATATTGGAGAAACTGACTATTTCTTAAATGACATATTATCAAATAAAACACTCAATAAAAAAGAAATTTTATCCCTAACATTAATGAAACAATCAATTGATGATTGTGTTAATTTTATACAAAGCAATATTAATGCTCATTATTTAACAGAACAATTCTTGCTAAAAAAACAAATAGAAGAAAAATTAGATAACATAATAAATAATTTCAATGATTTTAAACAAGAGCTTGGTAATAAGAAAAAAAAGAGTTCTTTCGTTAGAGAATTAGATGTATTAGAGCATATCATTTTCAATTTAACTAATTTAGCTAAAAATCCCGAACAAAATATAGCAAAATCAATTGAACAAGATCTTAGATTTGAATTGCAAGAAAATTTTCAACTTTCTAAATTATCCCAATTAGTTAATTATCATAACAATAAAGAATTTTCTTTTGATTTTGAAAAACTAGGCACAATAAGTGTGCAATTTAATAAAGAAAAAGCACAAGACCAAATTGCATTTCAACTGAATCGTTCTAGTATAGATGAGTTTCAACAACTCAACAATATTGTATATATAGAATCCCCTATATTTTGGAAAATACGGCCTGCTTTAAATTTAATTAAAAGAAACCAATTGATTAATAGGTCTATTCGTTCTAAATTTTTTCAAAAAGAATTACTAGGAATTCCCAAATACTTCTTTGATTTATCAAATTTATTAGAGGTTAATTATACATTATCACCTATAGTTTCTAAATTTGAAAAAATATCTTCTAACCTAAAAAGCGCAATTGGTGGAAAATTTGACATATCTGAAAGTGGGGATATCTTTTTTAAAGAAGAAAATTGCAAAAACACAGCTTTTTCACTTTATCTAACTTCTACAGGAACGACAAACTTGGGAATGTTATCTTTATTGTTAGATAAAGGTATTATTTCTGATGGTAGCTATTTATTTATTGATGAACCTGAAATTAATCTGCACCCGAATTGGCAAAAAATAATGGTTGAATGTTTATTAGAATTATCAAAATTAAACGTTCACGTTGTAATAGCTACTCATAGTATTGATATGATTAAGTGTATCGAATTGTTAATTAATAAAAATCAAGATTTAGTAAACAATGAACATTTTGCAATTAATCAACTATCATCCGAAGGAAGTTCGATCAATGCTGAAGAAAGTATATCCAACAAAATTACAGCAATAAAAGATGATTTAGGTGAATCTTTTTTACAGATGTTTTTAGAAGAAAATGGCTAAAATTGAATTAAATAATTTTTTTAAAAAAATAGATCCAGAATTTAGAGATATAACAGAGGAATTGCTAGAACGATTACCTAATGGTTATTTGCTTGATAATGATAATGGGTTAAAAAAACATTGTAATTGTGATAATTTAAAGTCTGTTGATTTTCTATTAGAAAAAGATGAAAATCTATATTTTACCGAATTCAGTGATTTAAATTCTGAAGATAGAAATATTAGAGAGAAAATAAAACAACAGATTAATTGTTGTGAACAAGCAAAATCTTGTCCAGTTAAAGGAGACTATCCCAAGCTACTTCAGAATATTAAAGTAAATGATTTTGCTTTAAAATACAAAGATACTTTATTATTATTACTCTCAATTAAAAACGATCTGGAACCTAAAACCATATTTCATGAAAATACAGATAAATGGCATTTTTTAATAGTTTATAATAAAAAACCTAATCTTGATCTTGTAAGATACTTAGATTTATTAAAATCGAATATAAAATCTTCATTACCTACAAGATTATTGAATAAAGATAACTTTAAAATTCAAAATTTAGATAACTTCATCAATAATTTTTAGTCCGTGTATTTACAATAGTCTAGTTGAAGCTGCTTAGTTCATTCGAGATAAAATAAAGCCCCTTCTGGGGCTTTTTTCACGCCTAAAATCCCCACCACAACTTTAAAACACCTTTCTGATTAAAAAATAATCAGTTAGATTAATTACAGCCAAAAATACAGTTTTATCTGTTTATATCAAACAGTTTTAACTGTAATATTAATACATCAAAACAAATCAACCTACTAACCAATTAGCAATACTACGAGTTACTAATTAGGTAGCAAGATTCAAGTAGACAGTTCTAGTCATATGAAAGTTAGAACGGTTTTGGATAAAAATCACATAAGTGATAGCTCTTTAAAAATTAGCAAAGACGGACTTAGTTAGCTGGTAATAGTGTTAGCGTCACTGTTATTACTGTTTAGACCCGAGCATACAAAATTGCCCGAACTTACCAAGAAGACCTTTTGGTAACTTACGGAAAAAGGCAACACTGGCAAAAGGTTAACTAAGATGAAGTGAATGGATTGCCTAAATATTGTTTTTATAAAAATGTAATCTACAGATTTGATAATTACGTTGCAGAGGAGTGCTGCTATGGTAATAAATTCATTAGAAATTCCGATAGCTCTATTGATTTTGTCAGCATGTTTTATAACGGTGGAACAAATTTTTATGAGGAGCTGAAAAACGGGTTTGATGAATTATTGAACAAGGAAAACAAATATGAAAATTGATAAAGGGCTTAATACAGAGAGTACTATGTTTTATGACCTACAAGCAGGTGAAACATTTATATATGAAAATGATAACTATATCAAAGCGATTGACAAAAACAATTCATACTATGCGATAAGACTCAGAGATGGGCATTGTTATATCAATATGGATTATCAAATGAGAGTCCCTAAAATAAAAACAAAAATCGTGCTAGATAACGACTAACCCACCCTAACCTATCCAAATCAAGGAAAAATTATGACACAACCAACGCTAGAACAATTTTTAAATGACGTTAAAAATCGAAGAGTATTAAACAATATCCCCATCACTGAGGGGGATAACTCTAATGAATTAACGCCAAAATTCTAAGGAAATCAAATGAAAAAACGTAGAGCGGTAACAATCAGCGTAACTCAGGCTGAATATGATTCTATCTGTACCGCGTTTGGAGAGTATTTTAATAAATGCGAGGGCGCTGATGATGATGTTTTTGTAGAAGACGCTAATCGGGACGGAAATAATTTTAAAACGTTCCAAAAAAAATATAAAAGAGCGTGTCAAAGACAGCTAGTAAAAGACACTGTTAAAAAAGCACTAGCTACACAAAAAAGCAAAGAGAGATAATTGTTATTGCTGAGTGTTATTTGTTGATGAGAGAGAATCAGAGGTAATTATGGAAAAAATTATTTTAACAAAAGCAGTATCGTTGCAAGGCGTAAAATCTATAACAAGCTTTAGCCGAGCAACAATATATAAAAAAATACAAACAGAAAACTTCCCAAAACCAATAAAAATATCAGCCAAAATGGTCGTCTGGGAAGAAGCTCAAGTAAAAAATTGATTGCAAGAAAAGGCTAACTCGTATATTCAATAGTCCACTTATCTATCATATCAGCCCAATCTTGCAATAATTTTCGCCGTTGCTCTGAGTATTCAGCTTTATTGTAAACAGCTCTAACACCTCGTTGCTCATGAGCTAAAGCCTTTTCTATCCAGTCCGAATTGTAACCGGCCTCGTGTAAGTGAGTTGATGCAGTTCTTCTCATATCATGCACAGTAAAATCACCGAGATTAAAACCGTTTTTTTGGGCTAATTGAATAGTGTGTGTGCATGCTCTGTTTATTGATGATTTAGATATATTCCCGTACTTTGATTGCCCAAAGCTTGGTAAAACAAATGGCGATTCGCTTGATAATATCTTTAGTTGCATAAATAAATCAATAGCTTGCTTAGATAAATAAACAACATGAGGCCTACCTGCCCCCTGCCGGCTCGCTTTCATGCGTTCGGCAGGGATTGTCCATTCCGCATTTTTAAAATCTATTTCATCCCACGTCGCATCAACTATTCCGCTTTTTCTTGTCATTGTTAGCATAATTAGCTTTAATGCGATCTTTAATTGAAGAGACGTTTTGCTAATTTTCAATGTGTTAAAAAATATACCCACTTCTTGCTTTGTTAACGCTCTGTCTCTTGGCGCGAAAGTCGCTATTGAAGCTCCTTTTACATAATCAGCCGGGTTTTCATAATTAGCCCCTCTTGCTTTCGCATACGTAAAAACCATCCCCACAATATCACGTGTTCTTACTGCCGTTACAGGCGCGCGTTCTTTGATTTTCTCACAATATTGCCTCAACATTGTTGGTGTTATTTATGACAATAACAATTTACCAAATTTTGGAGCAACATCTCTTGCGATTATCCCTTGCACTACATCTCTGGTACTAATTGCATAATCAACATCATTAAACCATTTGTCCAACCAATACCCAAAAACATCATTATTTCTTGTTTGCTTTTCCTTAGCCGGTGAAAGTCCATTTGCAATTAACTTCTTTGCTTCAAGTAGTTTATCTCTTGCTTCAGATAGTGATAATTCACCATGCTTACCAAAAGTAATTGTTTCTCGTCGCCCGTTAATCCGGTAATCATAACGAAAAGATAATGTTCCCGATTTAGATACAGCAACATACAACCCATCGCGGTCTGGAAGTTTATATTGTTTATCTTTTGGTTTTATTGATTTAAGCTTTGTTTCTGTTAACATAGTAATCTCCGATACCGTCATTCATGTCGGTAATTTTAGTAAAACATTCTATGTTAAAATTACGATACCATCAAAGCTACCGTCAAAAAAAGTAAGCTTAAATGAGACAAAATAAGACTGGGTGAGATAAAAAAGCCTTGAAAAACAAGGCTTAAAATAACAAAAAAAGACAATATGAGATTACATGATATTAAATGCAATTATTCCCACTCTATAGTCGCTGGCGGTTTGCCACTGATATCATAGACCACGCGTGATATGCCATTAACTTCATTGATAATACGGTTTGATACTCTTCCTAAAAAGTCGTAGGGAAGATGAGCCCAATGAGCGGTCATAAAGTCGATGGTTTCTACGGCACGTAGCGAGACAACCCAATCATAGCGACGACCATCGCCCATAACACCAACTGAACGTACTGGTAGAAATACGGTAAACGCTTGACTAACTTTGTGGTATAGTTCAGCTTTGTAAAGTTCTTCGATAAAGATAGCATCCGCTTGTCTTAATAAATCACAGTACTCTTTTTTCACTTCACCTAATACGCGTACACCTAAACCAGGTCCAGGGAATGGATGACGATATAGCATATCGTATGGTAAACCAAGTTCTAAACCAACTTTACGTACTTCATCTTTGAATAATTCACGTAATGGTTCAACTAAGCCCATTTTCATATCTTCAGGTAAACCACCGACATTATGGTGAGATTTGATGACATGTGCTTTACCTGTGTCAGCAGCTGCTGATTCAATAACATCGGGATAAATAGTCCCTTGAGCAAGCCATTTTACATCTTTAAGTTTTGCTGCTTCTTCATCAAAAACTGCAACAAATTCACGACCGATGATTTTACGTTTTGCTTCAGGATCTGCTTCACCTTTTAGTGCCGCCATAAAGCGATCTTCAGCATTAACAGCGATAATATTTAAACCAAATTTATCACCAAACATGTCCATCACTTGCTGTGCTTCATTTAAACGTAATAAACCATGATCCACAAAAACACAGGTTAACTGATCGCCGATGGCTTGATGTAATAATAGTGCAGTAACCGAAGAATCAACACCACCAGATAGACCTAATAATACTTTATCTTGACCAACTTTCTCTTTAATACGAGCCACTGCATCAGTAATAATTGAAGAAGGTGTCCACAATTTTTCACAATGACAAATATCGATAACAAAGCGTTGTAATAGTTCAAATCCTTTAACGGTATGAGTAACTTCAGGATGAAACTGTACACCATAAAATTGTTTTTCATCATTTGCCATGATTGCAAATGGACAGGTTTCTGTTTGACCGATTAAGTTAAAACTGTCAGGTAATGAGGTTACTTTATCACCGTGACTCATCCAAACATCAAGTTGATTAATACCTTGATCATTAATGCTATCTAAAATTCCGTCTGTTAATTTTGATTTTGCAACAATATCTACTTTAGCATAACCAAATTCACGTTGATTAGATGCAGTAACGACTCCGCCCTTACCTAACTGGATCGCCATTGTTTGCATACCATAGCAAATACCTAATACCGGCACGCCTGCGTTAAACACATATTCAGGTGCACGAGGGCTATTTTGCTCGGTAGTACTTTCGGGACCACCCGATAAAATGATACCTTTAGGATTAAATTGTTTGATTTTTTCTTCCGAAACATCCCATGGCCAAAGTTCACAATAAACACCGATTTCACGAACTCGTCGAGCAATTAATTGCGTTACTTGTGAGCCAAAATCCAAAATTAATATACGCTGCTGGTGGATGTCTTTATTCATCAATCTTAATTCCTAAAATATGGGCTAATATAAAAGTTGGTGGCTATTGTATCATCTAATCATTATGCTTAAATAGCCTAGCAGTATTTTTTTTGTATATTGTGTCTATGTATTAATATATCGATAACTTGCTTAGAGAAATGAACTGCGTAATGGAAATAATTCTATAGGCACTTGAAGTAATAGTTGTGGGAAATTTTTCAAAATAGTTTATGAAGAATAAAAAAATATATACATAGTAACTATAAAGCAAATTACTATGTATATATTAGTAGATAAAACTAAGCAACTTTATGTATTACCATTGATACTACCATTTGTGCTCAACACCAATATTACCCTGATAACCTTGATGTTTAGTACTACTAAAATTATGTTCCAAGCGCGCATCACCGTATAAATAGGTATCTTTAACTATTGGTGTTTTTGCGCCTAAACCAATTTCCCCCCAACTACTGTTATATTTTTCACTTAAACGATCTCTACCCACTTCAATACTACTTGGTTTAATAAAATCGTGCCAAACATTGGCTATAGTATAAAGAGAAGATCTTTGTTCCGATTGAACCTGATCATTGTAAGCCAATCGAACACCAATGCGGCCACGAAGTAATTTTTGGTTATTTTGATCCACACTTCGATATTTATCCTTAAAGTTATCCAAATTAATATACTGATAGACAAGTTGCATTTGTGGTTCTATTGACCAATCGCTTTGCTTAATATCATTTTGGCCAAAATTAAAAGCAGATCCAGCTTCTGCGGAAACCGCTACACCAAAGCCATTTTGGTGAATTGAACTAGTGCTTTTATGCGCATCATATTTGTTTCGTAATGCCGAGAATTGGCCTACTAAATCGATGTAACTATTATCAACTGAAAAATAAGTATTAGTTAATCCAAGGTTAAATGCTTCCGAGTTACCTTTACCTGTTTTTTTGTTATGAGCAATTAAACCATTAACTGCACGATATTTATCGGAAAAATCAGTATTGGCTTTAGTATATGAAAAATAGGCACCGATATAATTGTGGCTACCATCGGCAAATAAATTATTTACCAGATCATGACCAAGTTGTAATCCATAGACATCAGTATCTAAATTCAGCCGTTTTTTCCCATCTAATTTTAGATGTTTTCCTAATATTCTTCCCCATGTTTCACTTAGATAGTTATCACAGGTACTACATTTTGCTAAATTAAAATTGGTATAGCTACCTCTACGTTCATGCAAAGTACCAACACTTAATAGACCTTGCTCTTGATTTACTCGTGGCATTGAAACATATCCGGCCACTGCATGTGAATAAATCACTTTTTTTGGTGGCGCCGGAGGGACTAGTGATGATGATGGTGTTGTTTGCTTAGCAGCATCCATAGTCCAATAGTATTCATCACCATTAGCTGTTTGGCGTTTTGCTAATTGAATTTCAGTCGCACCTTTGGTTTGAGCATCGCCAATAAAATTGTTTACGGTGGTTGATTTTTCTATTTTAATAATCGGTGTACTATTCAATACTGTAGCAACTTGATGTATATTGCCATCAATAACATTTTCATCGCCATTGGTATCAACTGGTATGATTTTGGTCAAACCTTTAACATCACCAGTAATTTTCAGTAAATCTGATTGCGAATTGTTTGCATAAGTATCACTTACATTATTCCATAATGTATTCATCTTAACTATCGCATTATTGGATGCAAAATAGTTACCTTGAATGGTTAAAATATCATTATATTCTCCATGAGAACGGTTATCCATACTGATAATGCCACCATCATTGATAACATTACCTTGTAAAACAAATTCATTGCCGCCGGCATTATCAAATGCCGCATTGAGTACTGCACCATTTGCTAAGGTCAAATTATCAAATAATGCGGTTTTATTAGTACCATTTGCTTTCAAATTCCAAGTAAAACCATTTTTTAAGTTTAAATTAAGTGATGGTGTTTTATCGGTATCTAATACTTCACCCTCTTCTGTTTTAACCAAACCTTTATAAACTAACCCAGTCATACTACCCTTATCAGAAGCATTAAAGGTTACCGATGACGCTAGATAGGCATCATGGCCCTGTTCATCACCAGCTTGATCATAAGTGTTAGAAAAGAATTGATATCCAGAAGCGGTATAATTACCACTCACATTAATAATATAACCAGAATCATTTGCCGTAAGATCTGTTTTATCACCACTAAATGATAAAACGGTATTGACTTGCCCTTGATCGACAAATATTAAATCTTTACGACCTACAGAACCACTAATAGCTGGATCAGCACTGGTACCATTAGTAGTAAATATGGCATTTTTAAAACTAGCACTAACATTATGTGAGGCAGCTTGTTCAAACTCGCCATTTGAATTAGTATCATCATGGGTACCTATTTCAAGTGCATAACCATTGGTTTTAATAATTGTCGAACTAGTATCATAATCAGCTTTCAATAAAGAATTTCGTATCATTTTGATACCAGAACCATTTAAAGCATTAGTCGTATCAATGGTGAGTTCGCCGTGAGATTCTAAAATACCGGGCCCTTCTCCCATATTACGTGCCTTACCTAATTTAATACCACTACTGTCCCAATCTAATGATGAACTATCACTACCTTTATTCAAAACAATACTATTTTTAGCACCTTTTAAAATCACTATTGGCGTCAATTGACCATTAGAACCTGTTTCGTTGGCTCCATTATAATTGGTTGCATTACCAGATACATAAATACCTACAGCACGATTACCTGTCAACGTCATATCCAAATCATCATTAACAATAACTCGGCCGGTTGAACCATCGCCGCTATTAGTATATGCACCTTGAATAGCGCGAATACCATTATTTAATAACGGTGAAGTTTTACCTCCTGATGTTGTTTGATTGATTGTCAGTTTATCGACTGTAATTGTGCTATATTTACCATTATAGGCGTTTCCTTCATCTGAATTGATGGAAGAGCCTGCTAATATTCCATAAGCTTGAACCGAACCACTAGAGTTTTGACCACGGGTATAATTATCAGTTATATTTAATGCAACATCTTTAGCAGTTATATCTACGTTGTTGTAGGTAATCAACCCCACCACATTACCATTATTATTAATAGTAAAATTCAAATTACCAGCATTAATTGAACTACCATAAACACCATAAGTATATTGGTTACCTAAACCGGTATAATTGCCGTTAACATTTGCGGTAAGAGTTGTATCGCCAACATTAAGTTGTTCATGCAATTTACTCCTTGTTAAAATATAGAAACTTGCATTACCTGTTTGTGTTACAGTTGCCGACTTTATATTATTGCAACTAGGGCTATTTTGACCGACTAAATAAGATCCATCAGCCCTCGGCGTACAATCTAAAGCAAAAGATGAGGCGGAGGCAGATAAAATTGAAACCGTTATCATTACTTTACTAACACGTCGTGTCAATTCAGAACAAACTATGCTAGTACCAGTAATAAAATTATATTTAGTTTGGTATATTCGATTCATAATTTAATCCTTATAGACTCTAACATTGAACTTTTTTTACAACAGTGTTTGTTTTCGATTTGTGATAACCAAAAAAGCAGAGATTATTTTTTAGGACTTTTTTACATATTGATTTGATTAAGAGAGATTCATTCAATCCAAATGGACAAAAAAAAGATAAAATCCATAAATTTTTGCTATCATCTTTGGTATTGCATTGAACAAAATTCACATAATTATCTTTTTTATTTAAGTAGTTATATTCTTCTTCTGAGTTCAAATAAGCCCAATTGAGATAACCCAATGGTCGGTTATTTTTAATGAGTAAAATGAAATTTTTAGACTGAATGATAGGTAGTAATATTTCCACCGCCGAGTTTATGGCTGTATTTCGGTAATATGAGTTTCTGTTCCACAACCAAACCATGGCACCTAATACTTCTGCCTCATTCCATGAAGTGTCATGATATATATTTGGTGCAATAACTCTGATGGAGTCATGATTAAGACAGTTCATTTCGTTCTACCTTTTATAAAATTAATGAGAAATTGATCTATTTGAAAAAATAAAACCTAATTTTTTAACGTAGAAATAGAGACGTAAAACCGTCATTTTTTTAATTAAATAATTAAAGAGGTAAGGCATAACAGCAAATGTAACTAAATGATTGAATTACAGAAATATAGGTCAAAATAAAAAAACATTTAAATATTAACCAAAAACTATTCAATAACTATGAGAATAAGATCAAAAAACAGCATTAAACAATGTAAAACTTACATCATCCTTAACTAATTTTGTCATTTATAAAAAAGATAAGACTTGTGAGACAGGAAAATTGAGAGGTTATAGAAAAACCTCTCATAAATTAAAACATAGATTTTAACTATTTGCTAGCATTTTGTTCTTGAGCGGATTGAATCGCTGTTAATGCAATAGTATAAACGATATCGTCAACTAAAGCGCCACGTGATAGATCGTTCACAGGTTTACGCATACCTTGCAACATAGGACCAATTGAGACAAGATCAGCTGATCGCTGTACCGCTTTGTAAGTGGTATTACCAGTATTTAAATCTGGGAAGATAAACACTGTCGCTTTACCCGCTACTTGTGAATTTGGAGCTTTAGATTTAGCCACATCTGGCATCACTGCCGCATCATATTGTAACGGTCCATCAATCATTAGATCAGGGCGTTTTTCTTGTGCTATACGAGTTGCTTCTTTCACTTTCTCAACATCGGCACCTTGACCAGAACTTCCGGTTGAATAAGAGATCATTGCAACACGTGGTTCAATACCAAAGGCAATTGCAGTATCAGCAGATTGAATAGCAATTTCCGCAAGCTCTTGTGCATTTGGATCTGGATTGATTGCACAGTCACCATAAATATAAACTTGATCAGGCATTAACATAAAGAACACCGATGATACAAGTGAGCTTCCTGGTGCAGTTTTGATTAATTGTAATGGTGGACGAATTGTATTAGCCGTAGTGTGTACCGCACCTGAAACTAAACCATCAACTTCGTTTGCTTCAAGCATCATTGTACCAAGTACTACATTATCCGCTAATTGCTCACGAGCAATGACTTCAGTCATACCTTTGTTTTTACGCAATTCAACTAAACGTGGTACATATTTTTCACGAATACTATCAGGGTCAACAATTTCTACACCAGCACCTAAGGTAACACCTTGTGATGCTGCCACTTTACGAACTTCATCTGGATTACCAATCAGCACACATTTTGCAATGTTACGCTCGGCACAAATTGCAGCAGCTTTGATGGTTCTTGGTTCGTCGCCTTCTGGTAATACCACGACTTTTTTCGCATTACGAGCAAGTTCAGTTAATTGATAACGGAATGCTGGTGGAGATAAACGTCGTGCAGAATTTACAACTTCATTTAATGATTTAATCCAATTTGCATCAATATGGTCAGCAACAAAGTTTTGAGTATTATCCATACGCTCTTTGTCATCAACAGGGATTTCTAGATTAAATTGTTGTAAGTTAATTGAAGTTTGGAATGTATTTGTTTTAACCGTAAATACCGGTAAACCAGTATCAAATGCTGGTTGACATAACTTATACACTTTTTCATCAATCTCGTATCCACCAGTTAGTAATACCCCACCAATAGCAACACCATTCATCGCGGCTAAACTAATAGTAACCAATACATCTGAACGATCGGCTGAAGTTACTAAAAGCGCATTTGGTTGCAGGTGATTGATGATATTTTGGACGCTACGAGAACAGAAAGAAACGTGTTTAATTCGGCGATTTTTAATTGCACCTTCATTAATGATTTTTGCATCAAAATGTTTAGCAATATCGATTGCTCGGCAAGCACTCAAATCAATATTCCAAGGAATACAGCCAAGTACAGGTAAAGGACTGTGTTCATTTAAATCTTTAATTGTGATTTTTTTACCGTCAAATTTAGGGGTATGATAAATTTCAACCACATCTGGACGAGCAAGATTTTGCTCTTCAACCGGTGCATTTACTTTATTAACAATGACGCCAATAATCTTATCATTTTTAATGCCACCAAAATTAGAACGGGCAATCTCAATACGATCTTTAAGCTGTTCAGGATTATCTTTACCCATATTTACAACAAAAATAATTTCAGCGCCAAGTGTTTTAGCAATGTTATTATTTAACTCATTAGCAAATGGATAATCAGTTGTTGGTACAATACCTTCAACTAAAACAACATCAGCACCTTTGGTATTTTCAGCATACAGAGCGACAATTTCTTCCATTAATACATCTTGTTGATTTAAACCTAATAGGTTCTCAACATGACTCATTTTTAACGGTTTTAAAGTAGGAATGGATGTGTTTGTGCTAACTAAAGTAGTTGTATTATCAGGAGCATCACCACCTGCTCTTGGTTGCGCAACTGGTTTAAATACATTTAAATTAATACCTTGACGCTCCATCGCTCGAATAACACCTAGACTTACACCTGTTAAACCAACGTTAGTACCTGTTGGAATCAGCATAATGGTACGAGACATAATTTGTTTCCTCTTAATTCTTTATTAAATCCAAAAAACAAACCGCCTTATAGGCGGTTTTAAAAACTTTTAAGCTGTTAAACGTGCAGCATCTTGAGCAATGACAAGTTCTTCATTGGTTGGAATTACCATCGCGATTGCTGAGCCATCTTTAGTAATGGTACCGCCTTTACCAAAACGAGCCGCTAAGTTGCGTTCTTGATCAAGTTCAAAACCAAGTAAGCTTAATTTTTGTAAAGCCATACGACGAACTTCCTCTGCATTTTCACCGATACCACCAGTAAACACGATTGCATCAAGACGACCGTCTAATAACATTGCATAACCACCAATGTATTTAACTAAACGATGAACAAAAACATCTAAGGCATTTTTTGCATTTTCATCTTTTTCGTAATTTTCGGTTACATAACGACAGTCACTGCTAACACCAGTTAAACCTAGTAAACCGGATTTTTTGTTTAATAAATTGTTAATGTCAGCAACAGACATTTTTAAGTTGTCATGTAAGAAGAACATAATAGCAGGATCAATATCACCACTACGAGTACCCATAACGAGACCTTCAAGTGGCGTTAATCCCATTGAAGTTTCAACACATTTACCATTTTTAACTGCAGTAATAGAGGCACCATTACCTAAGTGACAAGTAATCACGTTAGTTTCTTCTACAGGTTTATTTAATAATTTAGCAGCTTCACGGCTAACATAATAGTGGCTTGTACCATGAGCACCATAACGACGAATACCATGTTTAGTATATAATTCATTAGGAATTGCATATAAATATGCTTCTTTAGGCATTGTAGTATGGAATGCGGTATCAAATACTGCGACGTTTTTATCTTTTAAATGAGGAAAAGCAACATAAGCTTCACGAATACCAATTAAATGAGCTGGATTATGTAAAGGTGCGAAAGCTGCTGCTTCTTCAATCCCTTTTAATACTGAATCATCAATTACAACTGATTGGGTATATTTCTCACCACCATGAACAATACGGTGCCCAATTGATTTGATACTATCTAATAATTCTGGTTTTTGTGGAAAAATACTGTTTACAATAAATCTAATTGCTTCGCTATGCGCTGCACCAGCACCTAAAGAAGCTTCTTTCTTTTCACCATCTAATTTCCATTTAATACGAGCATCAGGAAGGTGAAAACATTCAGCTAAGCCAGATAAAAATTCATCACCATTTTCAGGGTTTATGATTGCAAATTTTAAAGATGAACTTCCACAATTCAGAACAAGAGCGTTATTACTTGATGACATAGTAATTCCTATAAATTGAATAAAAAGATTTATACCAATCAAAATTGGTAACTCTACACATGATTAAATAATCAATGTGATATACAAGGCGACTTCTGATATCTTGGTTTTTAAGATAAAATAAAGAGAGCCCCCAATTTGAATGACACTATTTTAAGACATTAAAATGTGAATGTCGAGGAATCCAAATCAGATGAATTTAGTTAAAAAATTTAAGGCAGGTCAAACATATATGGATCTTTGCCCCAAAGATAAGGCGCTTTCATATTCATTTCCGGAACTAAAAATTATTAACCACATAAAAACCACGAAAAAAATCTTACCACCCATTATTATTGGCCTAATTGTTTGGCAATATTATTTGCCGGCACAATTAGCGGTAACTATTGTTACCATTTTATTTGCCTTGAGCTTACCCATTCAAGGAATATTATGGTTAGGCTATCGAGCTCAATCACCATTACCACTAAATTTGGTTGATGATTATAACCGTATTAAATTACAACTAATCGAAAAAAAAGTAATCAGTCCAAATCGCAATCCTAATGAAAAATTAACGTTTGAAGCATTAATGAAATTGATGAATCTATCTAAAATTCATTTAGGCAATTATTTTGGACAAGATGATGATACATCTAACCAACAATGAAGATATATTTATGCAGAACTTTTTGGAAAAATTAAAAGAGCAGATCAATCAACTTGAGCAACAGATCAACCTAGCTGATCAACCTGCTTATCAAGAACACTATTTTGATGAACATCTGTTTAATAGCAGTAAGATTGAAGTCGATTTTCAATTTTATATCGATAAGATTAAGCTTACTTATCAATCCCTCTGTGATGCCGCTTTAACCGAAAAACTAAGTCAAATTGAATTTTTATCAGAAAAACTTATTGACCAAATCACTGCTCTAAGTCGAGAACTTGCTACTGTACATTTACGTAAGCAACCAACCAGTTACGTGATTAAAGAAACCGTTGCGGAAAAACATTCCAGACATTTAGATTATCTGCGTCGATTGCAAGAGATGAAATACGAATTAGAACTATCACCTGAGGCTATTGATTATACAAAAATAGCAGCATTAGATAATCGAATATATCGTTGTGAACAAGCGATTAAAAAAATTGAGTTAGATATGGAAAATGAGGTCTTCGATTAAGTTGAATTATTTTTATCAATGTATTGCGCTTAAAATATTACTTTTTCTAAAAAGTTTACTATACGGATAAGAAATTATCTTTTAGCTAATTATTACTCTTTATCAAAATATTAATTTATATTACCTTTTTTATATGTACAACATAAATTTAGTAGACTTACTGTAATTTGGCGATAGATATACATGCCAATTTAAGCTAATCCGTTATTCATCATGATAATGTTCAAGTATTTGCTCTTTTAATCTATTGCTTATTACCAAAATGCATATTGTTATAATTATTAATTAGTTTCATCTTTTATAGTTATATTTATAATGATATTAATCTTAACAAAGTGATACTATTTATCATTAGGCAATAAAAAAGGATTCAAACATGAGTAAAATATTTGATGATAATTCACAGACCATTGGCCATACACCTTTAGTTCGATTAAAACATTTCGGACGAGGAAATATATTAGCCAAAGTAGAATCTCGTAACCCTAGTTTCAGTATTAAGTGTCGCATTGCATCAAATATGATTTGGGATGCTGAGAAACGTGGTTTATTAAACCCTGATGTTGAACTTATCGAACCAACCAGTGGTAATACTGGTATCGCACTTGCTGCGGTTGCAGCTGCTCGTGGATATAAATTAACTTTAACCATGCCTGAAAGCATGAGCATTGAACGCCGTAAACTTTTAAAAGCTTTAGGTGCTAATCTTGTGCTAACCGATGCAGCTAAAGGAATGAAAGGCGCAATCGAAAAAGCAGAAGAGATCGTTGCCAGTAATCCTAAACACAATATTATGCTACAACAATTCAGTAATGCCGCTAATCCAGAAATTCATGAAAAAACTACCGGACCAGAAATCTGGCTTGACACAGATGGACAAGTCGATATTTTTGTTGCTGGTGTCGGCACTGGTGGGACTTTTACTGGTGTAACTAAGTACATTAAAAAAACACAAGGTAAAAACATCACTGCAGTAGCGGTTGAACCAAGTACCTCACCTGTTATTAGCCAAGCCCTTGCGGGTGAGCCAATCAAACCAGGACCACATAAAATACAAGGTATTGGTGCAGGATTCATTCCTGATAATTTAGATTTAAGTTTGATTGATTTGGTCGAAAAAGTAAGCAATGAAGATGCTATCGATACTGCGCGTATAATAATGGAAAAAGAAGGCATCTTAGCGGGAATTTCATCCGGTGCGGCAGTATTTGCTGCTGACCGCTTGGCGCGACTACCAGAAAATGCCAATAAAACCATCGTGGTTATCTTACCATCTTCAGGTGAACGTTATCTTAGTACTGATTTATTCAGTGGTATTTTTACTGAAAAAGAACTCGGTTAATTTATACTACAAAAGCAAAACACCGCCAATCGGCGGTGTTTTATCAAATATTCGGCAATTTAAACTGAAAGTCAGCTGGTCTAGTTAATCATCTTGAACAATACCAAAATGTCGATAAGCATGAGGTGTGGCAATTCGGCCTCTCGGCGTTCTTTGGATATAACCTTGTTGAATCAAAAATGGTTCTAACACATCCTCAATAGTTTCACGCTCTTCACCTATTGCAGCTGCAATATTATCTAATCCTACCGGCCCACCCATAAATTTCTCGATAATAGCCAGAAGTAACTTACGATCCATATAATCAAAGCCTTCATTATCGACATCTAACATATCTAATGCTTGAGTGGCAATTCGTTCATCAATAACGCCTTTAGATTTGACATCAGCATAATCCCTAACCCGCCGTAACAAACGGTTAGCAATCCGTGGCGTACCTCGCGAACGCTTGGCAATTAGGTAAGCACCTTCTTTAGAAAGATCCATACCTAAAAATTTTGCACTACGGCTAACAATATATTCCAAATCTTCTACACGATAAAACTCAAGTCGTTGCACAATACCAAAACGATCACGTAATGGTGATGTTAATGAACCCGCTCGAGTCGTTGCGCCAATAAGGGTAAAAGGTGGCAGATCTATTTTAATTGAACGTGCTGCTGGCCCTTCACCAATCATAATATCAAGTTGATAATCTTCCATTGCCGGATATAATATTTCTTCAACAACTGGCGATAATCGATGAATTTCATCAATAAATAGCACATCATTAGGTTCTAAATTGGTTAGCATAGCAGCTAAATCACCCGCTTTTTCCAATACTGGGCCTGATGTGGTACGTAAATTAACATTCATTTCATTAGCAACAATATTTGCCAATGTAGTTTTACCTAGACCTGGAGGACCAAATATTAAAACATGATCAAGTGCGTCACTACGCTGTTTAGCAGCTTGAATAAAAATTTTCATCTGCTCACGAACTTGAGGTTGGCCAATATATTCATCCAAATACTTAGGACGAATGGCTCGATCTAAAGACTCTTCTTCTTTTTGTGCCTGTGGAGCAATTAAACGATCCGCTTCAATCATTATCAATACCTACTTTACAATACTGACTTTAATGCTTCACGTATTAGCATTTCACAATCCATTTCTGGTCTAATGACTTTACTAATAATACGGCTGGCTTCTTGTGGTTTATAACCCAAAGCAATAAGCGCTGAAACTGCTTCACTTTCAATTTGGTTGGATGATTTTTTAATATCACCAATATCAATAGCCGGGTTAACATTTGATAGTTCTTCACCAAAGCGTTTAACACGATCTTTCATTTCAACAATTAATCGTTCAGCGGTTTTAGTCCCTACCCCCGGTAATTTGACCAATGTTTTAATTTCACCTTGTTCAACAGCATTAATAAATTGCGCTGCTGACATCCCAGATAAAATCGCCAGCGCTAATTTTGGGCCAACGCCATTAACTTTAATTAATTCACGAAATAACTCTCGTTCTTGTTCATGATTAAAACCATAAAGCACTTGAGCATCTTCCCGAACAGCAAAATGAGTTAACACAATCACTTCTTTGCCATTGTCGGGTAACTCATAAAAACAGGTCATTGGCATAAAAACTTCATAGCCAACACCACCAACTTCAATTAATACTTTAGGTGGTTGTTTCTCAATAATGATTCCACGTAAACGACCTATCACAATATATCCTTAATAAATTTAATGTTGATTAAGTAAGTTTGCTTAAAATAACCTTAAATTAAACAATCTTTAAGATTCTAGATTAATCAAATTGATATAATCAACATTGAAAGTGAATTGAATGTAATTATCAGTTAGTTTACCTGATAGGAAAAAATTAATAAAGAAAAACTGTATAAATAGACAGGAGATAAAAAGAAATTTTGCCGACTTAGTCGGCAAAACGTATAAGACGATATCTGATTAATTTTTCAACTTAAAATGGCATTTTAAAGCCTGGAGGTAATTGCATGCCGCCTGTTACTTGAGCCATTCTTTCTTTTTGCGCTTCTTCTAAACGACGAGTTGCATCATTGTAAGCAGCCGCAATCAAATCTTCTAACATTTCTTTATCATCTTCAGTTAATAAAGATGGATCAATTTCCACACGTTTACAACTATGCGCACCATTTACAGTTACTTTAACGATACCAGCACCTGACTCACCGGTAACTTCTAATTTAGCAATTTCTTCCTGAGCTTGCTGCATTTTTGCTTGCATTTGCTGGGCTTGTTTCATCAAATTACCCAAACCGCCTTTTCCACCTGGAAACATAATTATTCCTCATTAAAAAACATTTATTCTGTAATTATACAGGACGAATACTCGATTCATCAATCTTGGCATCAAAATATTGACAAATCGTCTCAACTTTAGGATCTTGATGAATCGTCAATTTAGCTTGTTCAAGCTTTTGTTGATATAAATCCTCACGCAATTCTAACGGTGTCTTATTAGCCTTATTATCATCAATCACCACCTCTAGATTGAGTGTTTTTTGACGATAATTTGACAGCGCAGTTCGCAACTTAATACAATTTGCTGACGATTTAGCTAGATGCTCCACAGCCGATCGCGTATGCAAAATAATATGATTATCATCAATTAATTCAGGGTGGGAATTAATCGCAATTTGTTTAATTAATGGCGCAAGTTCTAATTGTTCAATTTCAGCACACCAAGCGTCTTTTTCAGCCATTTCGACAATTAATTTTTTAACCATTTCTGGCGTTTTATCAACTTTGAAAGAATCGCATAATGTTTTTGCATCAAGTGCTGGTTCATTTTTCGTTTCAACTATGCCACAAGCCTGCCATTGATAATTTTCAGCAGTTATCTCTTCTTGTTCCACTTCCTCATCATTTTTTTCACTATCATTACCTAGATTGGCAAGCTGCTGAACGTCATCCCGTTTACTGTTAATTAAAGAATTAGATGGTTGATGATAATCAACCAATTCAGGCTTTTTTGGCTTTTGTTCCTCTTTCATTAACTGCATTCGCATCTCTAAAATATTTTTAGTGATTGATGATGCATCATCAGGAAGTGATATTTCTGGTTGTGAAACAGTATTTTCATCACTAGTAGCTGGTCTTACTATTGTACTGTCATTTAATTGCTGATTCTCAATAGCTGACTTAACAGTTTGCTGTACAGGCGCTGCCTCATTTACGTTTTGTGATGAAGTTGTCACAACTTGAGCTGGTTGTGTTCTAATAGGCGATTCAGCTTTTTTTGTCGGTGTAGTCGCTGTTGCAGCTGGTGGCATAATCGCATCGACATTTTTAGGCATAAATGCTAAAGCGCGTAAAAAACTCATTTCAACACCCATTTTTTTATCTGGTGCAAAAGCAAGTTCTTTCCGACCCATTAATAAAATTTGATAAAACAGTTGCACATCATTAGGCGCCATATATTGAGCTAAGAAGCGTAACTGTTCTTCATTATCTGTATAATCACCCAATGCTGTCGGCACAACTTGTAATAAGGCAATTTGATGTAACAAAGCAATAGATTCGGCTAATAAATTATCCCAATCTGCACCTTGCAAAGCAGCCGCTTCAATCTGTTGCATCAAAGTATTACCATCATTTTGATAAAGAGCATTAATTAATGAAAAAGGAATTGCTTTATCTAAAGTACCAAGCATGGAGGCTACTGACGCAGCATCAATTTTACCATTACCAAGCGCTATTGCTTGATCGGTTAAACTTAATGCATCGCGCATACTACCATTTGCTGCTTTAGCTAACAGCTGTATTGCTCGCGGTTCACTTTCAATTTGTTCTAATTGCAAAATATGTTTTAGTTGCTCAGCAATTAATGATGTATCAAGCACATTTAAGTGCAGATGCAGACAGCGAGATAAAATAGTGATAGGTAATTTTTGCGGATCAGTTGTTGCTAATAAAAATTTAACGTGTTCTGGTGGCTCTTCCAATGTTTTTAATAAAGCATTGAAGCTACTACGAGAGAGCATATGTACTTCATCGATTAAGTAAACTTTAAAACGGCCTTTGCTTGGCAAATATTGAATATTATCTAAAATTTCCCGCGTATCTTCGACTTTAGTACGTGAGGCTGCATCAATTTCGAGTAAGTCAACAAATCGACCCTGTTCAATCTCACGACAATTATCACAAACACCACAAGGCGTTGCCGTTATACCACTTTCACAATTTAAGCCTTTGGCTAACAATCGAGCAATCGAAGTTTTACCTACACCTCGAGTACCAGAGAACAGATAAGCGTGATGTACTCGACCAAGAGAAAGAGCATTAGATAAAATTTTTAAAACATGCTGTTGCCCTACTACTTCAGAAAATGATTTTGGTCGCCACTTACGTGCTAAGACTTGATAACTCATAATCACCATTACTTTTACTAATAAATTTTGCTAATCATACCATAAAGTGTCAATTTAGTCTTTAAGATGCCGATAACCGATTCGATATTAGAGTTAGATTTTTGAGCAATAAAATCCCCTTTGCACAAATTTTCAAATTATTAGGCTGTTTTGGGGAGTTAATTTATTGAAAAATGATTTATCAACCTTCAAACAGTAAATCGAAGGTTGATAAGTAAAGAAAATAATCAATTGATGATTAATTATGAATGGCTAATCTTGATTTAAATAGGCCCATGCATATTGTGCATAAAATTCTGCACCTAACGCCATACCATCTTCATCAACATTAAAACAGCCATGGTGATGTGGCCATTGAGTATCTTTTTCAGGATTACCAGATCCGACTAAAGCAAAAGCACCAGGAATGTTTTCAGTATAATAACTAAAATCTTCACCACCGGTTGTTGGTGCTTCAAAATACAATGCATCTTCACCAAATGATTCAACAATGACTTTTTGTGCTAATAGTGCGCTTTCTTTATCGTTTATAACTGGTAAGGTCCCATAGATATACTCGACTTCAGCAGTCGCTCTATACATAGCTGCTACTTGGTTGGCATAACGTCTAATTGCAGCTTCTATTTTTTCACGCACTGCAACATTAAAACATCTCACAGTACCTTCTAATACCGCATTTTCAGCAATTACGTTAAAACGCGTACCCACATCCATTCGACCTATAGTCACAACCGCAGGATCGAGAGGCGATATTTCACGAGAAACAATTGATTGAACATTCATAACAAATGCAGATGCAACCATAACCGCATCCACAGTATCATGTGGCATTGAACCATGACCACCACGACCTTTAAATTTAACCGTTAATAGATCTGCTGAAGCAAAGCTTGAACCAACAACACAAGATACTTTACCAACTGGCATTTGTGACCATATATGCATACCAAAAGCGCTATCAACACCTTCAAGTACGCCTTGTTCGATCATCCCTTTTGCCCCTTGTGCAATTTCTTCAGCCGGCTGAAATACTAATCGCACATTACCTTTTAACTGTTCCCGAATAGAATATAACGTTTTAGCAGCAGTGAGCAGCATAGCGGTATGAGTATCATGTCCACAAGCATGCATTT
The DNA here is from genome assembly GCF_002142155.1 of Gilliamella apis. Classification (GTDB taxonomy): domain Bacteria; phylum Pseudomonadota; class Gammaproteobacteria; order Enterobacterales; family Orbaceae; genus Gilliamella; species Gilliamella apis. The sequence continues at coordinate 68,717 of NZ_NASD01000003.1, forward strand.
TGCCATCAATAGTGGATTGATAATCAATATTGGTACTTAATTCCTTAACCGGTAAAGCATCAATATCTGCCCTAAGTAAAATCGTTTTGCCTGGTTTACCGCCTTGGATCTCAGCAATAATACCTGTCGGCTTAGTGCGTCGATAAGTAATACCAATTTTATCAAGTTCTTCAGCAATTCTATCAGTGGTTCTAAATTCTTCCCACGGTAATTCTGGATGGCGATGTAAATCACGACGAAACGTAATCATGTCGTTAATGTTCTGTTTTATTGAATCTTTAATAGTTTGATTAATCATTGTTACTACCTTTTATATATTTCATATGTATTCTTTTAATAGTGCACATATTTGCACAAATCTACAAGTTGAATCTGATAATTAAATTTCCAACTATTTGATTGGCGTTAACGGACCAACAATCATATTAACCATGATGCCCGCTAATACAACCGATACCATCGTTACTGAAATAAATCCTCCAATTAACATCGGTGGTAACATATGGCTAGTTAATACCTCTTTCTCTTTTGGATCTTTGGTTAAATTATTAATAACCTCGTTAGTGATAATATAATCAGCCGGAAAGCCATATAGTGCTGTTAAAGCGATCGAAAAAGCCATTTCTTTACTTACTTTTAAAACTTTACCGACAATAACCGAAAAAATAAACATCCCAACAACAGCAGAAAGAATAAAAATAATTAAAGGTGTGATAAGTCTAATTAACATATCCGGAGTTGCTCGGCTCAAAGTATCAAAAATAAATAACATTAACCCCATAACCGCAAGCCCAAAACCACCGGCTTTCTTTAAAGGGTGACGTTCTAAAAAACCTAAAGAAGCAGCAACAACACCAAATAATAGACATAAGACAAATGGACTAATACTAACGACAGGTTTCAATACTTCCGATACTGAGTAAGCTAAAAAGCCCACTATTGCAATACGTAAAAAGATAAAGTACGAAGAATTATAACTTGCTGGAATTTTAGCAAACAGACTTGGCATCGGATTTTCATCGGTAGTTGCAGCTTGTTTATCCATAGTACTAACATCCTTTTCAACGACCCAAGTCCCTTCATGATATTTTTTCAATACTCGGCGACCTTCTTTTTTCAGCATAATTGAAGTTAATGGATAACCAATAAAACCTTGCATTACATAGATTATAATTGCAAATACAGCCAGATCTGGCAATCCTGCATCAGTTGCCCCTTTAGCCATAATAATGGCTGAAACAATACCACCGACTAATGGTGGAATAGCGACAATAATGGTGTTGAGGTCAAAAAATAGATATCCAACCATAATAGCAACAACAATAATACCCACAATTCCTGAAAGCGATATAAGTATCGTCTTCCATTGCAACATCAACTCATTTATTGATAACAAAGTTCCCATGTTCACAATCAATAAATACATAAACATAACAGCTACTACATTTGGGATACCTGCTCGAGCAACAATATCAGTTGGGAAGAATGTCCAATAACCTAATAAAAACAGGACAGCACAAATAAAAACTGAAGGTATCCAAGCTTTAGTCCGTGTTGAAACAACATCACCTAGATATAAAATAATAAGCAATAAAACTAATGCCAACATCTGTGGCATATCATTCATAGTGGGCATAAAAACTCCATTTTTAATAAATTAAATTATAAAAAATAATTAAAATGATTTAAAAAATAGCTATTATAGATAAAATTTTAAACATTGTTATATGTTTTTTATCATAAAATCATTAATTTCGTCTAAGAAAAGATTACCATATTTTTCTAATTTAATTTTGCCAACACCGGTAACATTAATCAGTTGTTTCTTACTTTCTGGTTTAGTTTGCACCATTTCAAGCAAGGTTGCATCACTAAATACAATATAGGGGGCAATATCTTCCATATCAGCAATTTCTTTGCGCAACCGCTTAAGATTGTTGAATAATATTCGTTCTTCATAAGATAATATCGTAGTTAAATTAATCGCTCTAGCATAACGATTTAAACGACTTTTCTTCACGATTTCTAAACGTGGTTTTGCTAAAGATAAGGCTACTTGACCTTTAAGTATCGCACGTGCTTGTTCGGTCAATTGTAACGTAGTGAAGGTAGAAATATTTTGACTGACATATCCCAAATAAATTAATTGTCTAATTACACTAAGCCAATAGTCAGAAGAATGCGCTTTACCTATACCATAAACCGATAATTTGTCATGGCCATTTTCTTTAATTTGCGAGCGCGAAGATCCTCGTAATACATCGACAACATATTGAGCACCATAACGCTGTTCAACTCGGTATATACACGAAAGAATTTTTTGTGCATCAATTAATCCATCATAATGCTCAGGAGGATAAAGACAGATATCACAGTTGTTGCAAGGTTCGGTTCTATTTTCGCCAAAATAGTTAAGTAATACCGTGCGCCGACAAGTCATACTTTGGGCAAATGACTCCATAGCTTGTATCTTATGTAGCTCAACTTGCTTATGTTTATTCTCTGGTTTATCGGCGATTTGTCGATGGTACCAATTTAGATCTTTACTATTAAATAATAAAAGTGCCTCTGCCGGAACGCCATCCCGGCCAGCTCGACCAGTTTCTTGATAATATGCCTCAATCGTTCTAGGGCAATCAGCATGCACTACAAAACGAACATTAGGTTTGTTAATTCCCATACCAAAAGCGACGGTTGCAACAATAATTTGCACATTATCTTTCAAAAAACTCTCCTGTGCTTGTTGACGTTCAGCAGTGGTTAAACCAGCATGATAAGCAACGACAGAAAATCCCCTTGTAGCAAGTCTGGTTGTCATATCCTCTACTTTGGAGCGACTTGAACAGTAAACAATACCACTATTCCCCTTTTGCGTTTCAATAAAAGAGACAACTTGCTCAGTAAGATTAAATTTTTCAACTACCGTATAACGTATATTTGGCCGATCAAAACTACGCACCACCACCAAAGGATCGATTAAATTAAGTTGATTAATCACATCAGCTTGAGTCAATTTATCGGCAGTTGCTGTTAACGCTATAATAGGCACTTCAGGGAAACGCAATGATAAATGGCTTAATTGACGATAGTCAGGTCTAAAATCATGCCCCCATTGTGAAATACAATGCGCCTCATCAATAGCTATTAATGAAGGAGGATGAGCAGTAATTAGTGAAGAAAAGGACGACACAGCCAGTCGCTCAGGTGAAATATATAATAATTTAATTGAATGATTTAAATATTTTTCAATAATATTTTGTTGCTCTTCTGGAGCTTGAGTTGCATTTAAAAAAGCGGCTGGAATCCCATTAACTAATAATTGATCGACTTGATCCTTCATTAACGAAATAAGTGGCGAAATAACCAATGCTGTACCGGGCAATAATACAGCCGGAATCTGGTAACAAAGTGATTTGCCACCACCAGTTGGAATAATGGTTAATGTATCTCGTCCGGCAATAACTGATTCAATTATATCTCTTTGCTGATTTCTAAACGATTTGTAACCAAAAACATTGTGTAACACGTCCTCAATCTGATCTCTAAATGACATACTAACCTGAACCAGTAATACCTTATCTATTTTTTATGGAGTATATCGAATTTGATATGAACAAACCACCGTGAATTTACATTTATTTACAAATCGTAATAAAAAGAACTTCTTCAAAAACTAACATCGTTGAGTAAAAATGGCAAAAAACAAGAATCTGGATATTATTGGATTAACAATATTGACTGTTTTTCCAACAAACAAACGCAAAAGATTAAAAAAACAGCTATTTTTGATTTTTTTACTTGAAACAAAACAATTTGCCAGCTAATATTTGCATGTTTCAAATGTACGCCCGTAGCTCAGTTGGTTAGAGCATCACCTTGACATGGTGGGGGTCAGTGGTTCGAGTCCACCCGGGCGTACCAATTCAAAGTTTTATCCTTCAAGCCTCGAGAAAAATTTAATTCACCTTAAAAACTGTTGAGATAAAACCGGGATAACCCTATGTCAATAATTAGTTATTTTAATATCAAAATAACTAATTAATGCGAACAGCCTAAAATCACACTACACTCGTTTCACCTAAAAATATTTTTTGTTAATTGATCAAACAAAATTCTAACTTCTTGTCAAAAAATCATCGAATTTTTTGCTGATCTCGAAGAGGAAATTCCCCCATTAAATAGCCTTGATATAACAAAAAGATCTCATTTCGATAGTAGATTATATTCTTATCAAAAAGAGTTAACAAAAAACACGCAAAATGTTTTAAAAACTGAATGGGAGCGGGTTAAAAAAGGCATTTAATAAAATATTTATTTAGTAAAACTTTAAGGAGATTACTGCATCACTGATAAATTTTATTAGTTTGAATTTAAAAATAAAATTGACCCCAGTAGGAATCGAACCTACAACTAGCCCTTAGGAGGGGCTTGTTATATCCATTTAACTATGAGGTCATCAAAGGCGTTTATTCTAATAAATTTATCAATGCAATATCAATCAAATAATGAAAAATTTTCTATTTTAAGCAAACATGATACAATCCTTACATTCGACATTTTATCACTTGTATTCGGTAGCATTATGAGAAAAAAAATTATAGGTATGATGTTCTCGGTTTTAGCGTTGACAGGTTGTGCGACCTATCAGCCTGAAACAAATAGTTATAGTGACCCGTTATCGGGTTTTAATAAAACCATGTTTAATGTTAACTACTATGCGCTTGACCCTTATATTTTGCGCCCTGCTGCCGTAGTGTGGAAAGATTATGTACCAACACCAGTTCGTAAAGGGGTAGTTAATTTTTCATCTAACCTTTCTGAACCAGCATCAATGGTAAATAGTGCTTTACAAGGTGAAGGGCATGAAGCCGGTAAACATTTAGCAAGATTCTTTATTAATACCGTTTTTGGTGTTGCCGGTTTATTTGATGTTGCAAGTGTAGCAGATCCTCAATTACAAAAAGGTCCTAAACGTGGTTTTGGTGATACATTAGGTCATTATGATGTTCCTTATGGCCCTTATGTTGTGTTACCTTTCTATGGTTCGGCAACACTTCGTCAAGAAGGTGGTGATCTGATTGATACTTTATATCCACCACTTGTTTGGATCGATTGGCAATGGGCACTCGTTCGCGGTGTATTTGATGGCATTGAAGCTCGAGCTGTGGCCATTGAGTATGAAGATTTAATTAAAAATAGTGATGATCCATACAACTTTATGCGTAATGCTTACTTCCAGCGCAATGACTTTAATGCTTCTGGCGGTAAAGTTGATGAGCAAAAAGAACAACAACGCCAACAAAGCATTAACGGCATTCTTGATGAAATTGATGCCCAATAAATTTTACTATTTATAATTAATTAACGCCGATTTATTCGGCGTTTTTTATTTGCCTTGCATTTCGGGTAAATGGTGCCAAAACCGTCTAGGCATATTTTGCCTTTGTAATTTTGGATTGATTCGTTCTTTAATGGTCAAGGCATGACAATAACGATTCCACATAGTTTGAAATAATTTTTCATCATCAGTTAGATAATCTTGGTTAATTTGCTTATTAATGATCAGAGGATCGTTATCGTTCAAGCAGATTTGCTCAATCTTATCTAAATCATAAAAATAACCATATTGGCGTTTTTCATCATAAATTGCCCATTTTTGATCGGCATAACGATCTTTAAAAAATCGAGTGGTTAACGGTAAAGCGTTATATATAGGCTCTATAACCGCAAAGTAAATTTTGTCATTATTATCACAACTGTTGGCTGGATTTTGAATGCTATTAAAGCGAACAAATTGCTGAATATGATGTTTTTCTTTATTTACCTTTTTAGCTATATCATAAACAGCTAACACATCCGCATCAGCAAAATCAGTTTCAATCGAATTGGTTGACTTAAATACTTTACAAATATAGCGAAAAATAATTAAATCACTTTCAGGTAATTCTGATAGCCATGTAAACAAGAGTTGATTTAGTGCAATCTGCGATAATTTTTTTTGCAGTGCAGTATAAACACGCTCATATTTACTGTTGCGATATTCGACTTGATGAAAATCGGTAACCAAAAGTGGCATATCCTCACCTTCAACTAATAGACATTCAGGCATTTTTTTTAGTTTAAATGCATCAAATACCGCACACATTAGTCCTTCGAAAGATTTATCATAATAAAACGCCAGCATAAATTACCATCCCATAACCAGTTGTTGTGGAATAGATTGTTGTTTTACTTCAAGCCGAGGCGTATCTTGTAAACTTAGGCGTATATATTCAGCAGACGAATCCAGTACTTTAAATGTATTCATTTCATGACAAATAATAAAAAACTGCGCTCGTTTTAGCACCACACCAATACGTTTGAGCGCCTCTTTATTTAGTTTGCGATGTCGCCTTGCCATAACAATTAATTTTGCTGATTTAACGCCAATACCTGGCACGCGTAAGATTTTTTGGTAACTCTCCCGATTGATATCAACCGGAAAAAATTGCGGATTACGAATTGCCCAAGATAATTTGGGATCAACAGTCAAATCAAGATCTGGATGTTCATCATTTACAATTTCATCGACACTAAAATCATAAAAACGAAGTAACCAATCTGCCTGATATAAACGATTTTCTCTTACTCTTGGTACTTCTTGCAAAACCGGTAATCGCTTATCATAACTATTTACTGGAATAAATCCCGAATAGTAAACCCGTTTCATACTTGGTCGCTTATATAGCTTGGCGGTGAGCTGTAAAATTTGATTATCGGTTTCATCTGTCGCACCAATAATCACCTGAGTACTTTGCCCTGCCGGAACAAATTTTGGTGTTGATTTGATTTTTTTACGATCTTCAATATTTTCTAGCAAATTTTGCTGGATATGTCGCATTGGTTGATAAATGGTTTGATGATCTTTATCTGGCGCCAATAATTTTAAATTACGCTCGGTAGGGATCTCTAAATTGACACTCATTCGATCAACGAGTAAACCTGCTTCACGAATTAATTCATTGCTGGCACCTGGAATCGCCTTCATATGAATATAACCATTAAAGTTATATTCTTGCCGTAATATTTTGACCACACGAATCATTTTTTCCATCGTATGATCAGCACTACGGACAATACCCGAACTTAAAAACAGCCCTTCAATATAATTGCGACGATAAAATTCAATCGTCAGTTCCGCTAACTCTTTCGGCGTAAATCCTGCACGAGGAATATCATTACTCTGGCGATTGATACAATAAGCACAGTCAAACATGCAATAATTAGTTAACATGATTTTTAACAGCGAAACGCATCGACCATCAGCAGTAAATGAATGGCAAATACCACAGCGAGAAGCACTACCAATACCTTTACTTTTATTACTGCGTGAAGTACCACTTGAAGCACATGAAACATCATATTTTGCAGATTCGGCTAAAATCTCAAGCTTTGAGATCATTTTCTCTTGAATCATAATCATCACCAATAACTGTATATATTTACAGTATTATAGTGATTTTATTGGTATAAGCAAGTTAATAATCAGATCGAATTTAAAAAATATTTGTTCAATAAACTCGCGATTAAGACTGATTTAATCAAGATATTATTAATAGAATGTAAATATAATCATATTAATTGATTTATTGACCTGTCATGCCAATTTTATTTATTAACTTAACAAATAAAATCAATCTGGGGGTATTGTTCAGCTTACAAGTGTACGCTATAATCAGACCAATTTTTCATATGAAGCCAGTTAACTTAGGAGTAGAGCATTAGATGAAACGTGTAGTAATTACAGGATTAGGTATTCTTTCAAGCATTGGGAATAATACCAAAGAAGTTTTAGAATCGTTAAGAGTAGGCCGAAGTGGTATTACTTTTTCGCAAGAAATGAAAGATAGCGGAATGCGTAGTCATGTTTGTGGTAATGTCAAATTAGATACAACTGGATTAATCGATCGAAAAGTTGTCCGTTTTATGAACGATGCGTCTATTTATGGATATCTTGCGCTACAACAAGCAATCGAAGATGCAAAATTAACCCCAGAGCAAGTATCTAATCCACGCACAGGTCTTATCGCTGGTTATGGTGGCTCAACCAAAACTCAATATAATGTTGTTGCCGGCATGAAAGAAAAAGGTTTAAGAGGTGTTGGCCCTTATGCAGTAACAAAATCGATGTCATCGGCAATTTCTGCATGTTTAGCGACACCATTTAAAATTAAAGGTGTTAGCTACTCAATGACTTCAGCATGTGCAACATCAGTACACTGCATTGGTCATGCAGCTGAACTTATTCAACTTGGTAAACAAGATGTCGTGTTTGCTGGTGGTGGTGAAGAACTATGTTGGGAAATGTCATGCGAATTTGATGCTATGGGAGCCTTATCAACTAAATATAACGACACACCAGAAAAAGCATCTCGTGCCTATGATAAAAACCGTGATGGTTTTGTAATCGCAGGCGGTGCCGGAATGGTAGTAGTTGAAGAACTTGAACATGCTCTTGCCCGTGGTGCACATATCTATGGTGAACTTGTTGGTTATGGGGCAACATCAGATGGTTATGACATGGTTGCACCATCTGGTGAAGGGGCAATGCGCTGTATGCAACTTGCTATTCAAGATCTTGATGGACCAGTTGATTATATCAATACTCATGGTACCTCAACGCCAGTTGGTGATGTCAAAGAGTTATGGGCAATCAAACAAGTATTTGGTGATAATATCCCGGCTATCTCTTCAACTAAATCCATGACTGGTCACTCATTAAGTGCCACCGGTGCACAAGAATTGATTTATTCACTACTTATGCTTGAACACGGCTTTATTACACCAAGTATCAATATTGACGAACTTGCAGATGAAGCAGTAGGCATGAATATTATTACCGAGCCAACCGAACGTGAATTAACCACAGTAATGTCTAATAGCTTTGGTTTCGGCGGTACTAATGCATCAATTGTCATGAAAAAATACCAAGGATAATTGTAAAATTATCTAACCAATAATAAAAAACCGTTCCTTGAAGTGACCCCCAATAGTTGGACAACCAATTACTGGGTTTTTTTTTATTTAACAAAGCTATAACTAATTTGGATTTTTAGCTTTTTGAAAAATTTTTCCTAATCTTTTTAGAAATAATTAATATTTCAATCTACCTACACGGTAGTGAACTTTAAAACAGCCATTAATTCAATTAGTGAAATTTTCTAAACTACCTACACGGCAGTAAACTGTTATTAAATTGTGCGCCGATGCGCTCAAGTTTTCTAAACTACCTACACGGCAGTAAACAATTAATGGCATTTTCCCAACCTTTATATGTTTTTCTAAACTACCTACACGGCAGTAAACGATTGCTGGCACAAATAGAATCGCAAATGATATTTCTAAACTACCTACACGGCAGTAAACATAAAGATGACGGCGATTTTCTAAATGCTATCTTTCTAAACTACCTACACGGCAGTAAACTAGAACCCGATATACTATAAATGTTGTTGGCAAAAAGGCAAAGTCCATTTTTACCAATAAAAACCTTTTTTTTGAGCCATTTTTCAAGGTGTTGATTTTTTAATTATTTTATTTTAAGTTAAAAAAAAGGGTTAGCAATAAGTAGGTATTATAAGTTTCAAAAACCCCGTTCCTCAAATTTTTTTGGTTCTTTATTTTTTGGATTGTTTGAGTTTCGGACGTTTTCGGTTTTGTGGTTATTTCTATACGGTGATTACGTCCGAGTTAAGAGGGTTGCCGCCAACCCTCTTTACAATCTCCCGCGGCGACCACGCAAGTGGTCACGATGTGACTGCCTTCCGCCTTCGTTCGGTCTTAACGCACCGGCTGTGATTTGTTCCTGACAAAACACAGCCTTGGCAAACATCCCTGTTTGCCATGCTAACCTCTCTCAGTTGTCAGCACATTGCGAATGTCGCTAAATTAAATACACCAAACTTATTTGCCAAAATAAACTCTTATGTTTATAGCGAGCTAATTTTAGTTTTAAAACCAATTTCGGGGAAACTTGGACGGGATTTTAGGCTTTAAAAACCCCGTTCCTCAAAATTTTTAGTTCTTTATTTTTTAGTTGTTTGAGTTTCGGACGTTTTGTTGTTTTGTGGTTGTTTCTATACGGCGATTACGTCCGAGTTAAGAGGGTTGCCGCCAACCCTCTTTACAATCTCCCGCGGCGACCACGCAAGTGGTCACGATGTGACTGCCTTCCGCCTTCGTTCGCTCTTAACGCTCCTTGCCAAACATCCCTGTTTGTCATGCTAACCTCACTCAGTTGTCAGCACATTGCGAATGTCGCTAAATTAAATACACCAAACTTATTTGCCAAAATAAACGTTTATGTTTATAGCGAGCTAATTTTAGTTTTAAAACCAATTTCGGAGAAACTTTAGGGGATTTTTAGAGCTTAAAAACCCCGTTCCTCAAAATTTTTTAGTTGTTTTAGTTTCGGACGTTTTGTTGTTTTGTGGTTATTTCTATGCGGTGAATACGTCCGAGTTAAGAGGGTTGGCGCCAACCCTCTTTACAATCTCCCGCGGCGACCACGCAAGTGGTCACGATGTGACTGCCTTCCGCCTTCGTTCGCTCTTAACGCACCGGCTGTGATTTGTTCCTGACAAAACACAGCCTTGGCAAACATCCCTGTTTGCCATGCTAACCTCACTCAGTTGTCAGCACGTTGCCAATGTCGCGCCACAAAATCGCTTTTTATCGCCCTAACGTTATTTTTCTTATCCTCAGCTTTAATACCTAAGAACTAAGAAATAATAGCTAAGGATAGACACAGACTCCGCTAAATGCTGAGTAGACGTAAACACTCTTATATAGATCACCATCCCCAAAAAAAACTAGAAAAAAAAGACCACCCGTGACTCTATCTTGCGTCCAGTAGGTCTGCGTGTAGTAGTCGCCGTTTGAGTAGCGTATGCGGAAGTTGGCATTAGCGTAATAGAACATCCGCCCCCATTCCGAGACAAATCCTGCACCAATGTGACGACGGACATAATTACCAGGTGACGAAGGCGTTGCACTTAGGCAGCCAGAATCTCCACCAAATATCTGACAAGACGCATTAGTTAAATCCTTGACCTTAGGAAGACGATATCCTCCAATCTTATTACACCAAGACGATACACTTTCATTAGTATAAAATTTAGTTCCACGATTGACAAACCACTGCTTTAACTCAAATCCATATTTGACCACCGCATTACCACTGCTATCACGACCGACTAACTCAAATACCTGAGGTAAAGATATTCTGGCGATTTGACCTGGATTTTCTGATTGCCATTGCGATTCTGTAGCAACAGGACCAGTTAGGGTGACTCGAACGCTGGTACTTGTTGAATCGGTCATCGTTGCAGTAATACCACCATGAGAAACCGGAGCCCAAGATAAGGCTTGACTAACACCACCAATATCTAAATCAAAATACAAATTATGAGCACCAGTAGTCGGGAAGTTTAAACCATAAGACGATGGCGTAAATGATTGTGGTAGAAAACCCTTAGCAAGGACCCAAACGTCAGTAGAAGAATATTCCCATACTGCTAGGTCAGGTCTTGCAAAACAAATCACTGGCGCTGCCTTAGGATTAATATAATAAGTGGCATTACCTTCCGTAAAACGACTTTCATTAGGTACCCCATAACGTGTTTTTAATGTACCTTCACTATTTGATAAGGTTAATTTATATGGCGCTTTACAAATTGTCAGTACTTCACTACGGTTAACAGAATTATTGTCGTTATCAACAATAGTTAATTTTAAACTACCGGTAGCGGTGATACCATCAATCCCCTGACCATCGCCATCATCATCTCCCCAATAATTATACGGTGTGCCAATAAGTGAACTTAATGCAATAGAATCAGTATCCGTTGGTACTAACATACCAATATCATTAAAACTCTGACCATCAACAGGTAAAATGATAGGATTGTCTCTTGAATTAGTGGTTGTGGGAGTAAATGTTCTACCATCAGAAAGGGATATCCTGAGTAGCGCTTCGGTATTGGTTACCCGGGTACGACCTCCATCAAAGGTTAAATAAGGGGCTGAGCCATAAATAATATTGGTCGTTGTAGTGGTTAATGCATAATTAGCAAAAGAGATAGATTGTAAAACAACCATAGTTAATACCAAAACCATCGGCCGAGATAAACAGGCGAAACCAAGAAATTTTGAAAAATTTTGCCGGAATTGCGGAAATTTTGGAAATTGCTGAAATAATAAACTGCGGTTAAATAATAAACGGTGTGAGCTTAACTTTAGAAAGGTGAAATTATAGGTTGGGCAGGTTGTGTGTTGTGTGTTGTGTGTTGAAAATTATAATCCATATCAGATATCCTTGTCAATCCAATTTTATGATTTATTTAAAATTTTAAGCCTAACGGCATAAAATTTATCCATTCGTATAAATATGCTATAAAAGTATAGTGATTGCAAAAAACCATGCAACTTTTTTTGACGGTTTTATTGTTAACTTTTGTAAAGATTAATGTAATATTACGTTTTAATTACGCCCTTAAAACCTATTTCGAAGAAACTTTAGGGGGATTTTTAGGCTTTAAAAACCCCTCTCCTCAAAATTTTTTAGTTCTTTATTTTTTAGTTGTTTGAGTTTCGGACGTTTTGTTGTTTTGCGGTTATTTTTATACGGTGATTACGTCCGAGTTAAGAGGGTTGGCGCCAACCCTCTTTACAATCTCCCGCGGCGACCACGCAAGTGGTCACGATGTGACTGCCTTCCGCCTTCGTTCGGTCTTAACGCACCGGCTGTGATTTGTTCCTGACAAAGCACCGCCTTGGCAAACATCCCTGTTTGCCATGCTAACCTCACTCAGTTGTCAGCACATTGCGAATGTCGCTAAATTAAATACACCATACTTATTTGCCAAAATAAACGTTTATGTTTATAGCAAGCTAATTTTAGTTTTAAAACCAATTTCGGAGAAACTTGGACGGGATTTTTGGCTTTAAAAACCCCTCTCCTCAAATTTTTTTGGTTGTTTTAGTTTCGGACGTTTGTTGTTTTGTGGTTATTTCTATACGGTGATTACGTCCGAGTTAAGAGGGTTGCCGCGAACCCTCTTTACAATCTCCCGCGGCGACCACGCAAGTGGTCACGATGTGACTACCTTCCGCCTTCGTTCGCTCTTAACGCTCCTTGGCAAACATCCCTGTTTGCCATGCTAACCTCACTCAGTTGTCAGCACATTGCGAATGTCGCTAAATTAAATACACCAAACTTATTTGCCAAAATAAACTTTTATGTTTATAGCAAGCTAATTTTAGTTTTAAAACCAATTTCGGAGAAGCTTGGACGGGATTTTGGTTTTAAAAACCCCATTTCTCAAATTTTTTTGGTTGTTTGAGTTTCGGACGTTTTGTTGTTTGGTGGCTAGTTCTATACGGTGAATACGTCCGAGTTAAGAGGGTTGGCGCGAACCCTCTTTACAATCTCCCGCGGCGACCACGCAAGTGGTCACGATGTGACTGCCTTCCGCCTTCGTTTAAGCCTGTTAACTAGACTTGCATATTTCTGCTTTCTAGTTTAATTTAGCAACACAAATTTTTTATATTTCGAGACTAAACATGACAATATCATTTAAAGAGCAGCAACAACGAATCAATTTTGTTAAACAATTTTTTGCCGAGCAATTAGCAAATAATCTATCACTAATTGAAGTTCAAGCACCAATATTGAGTCAAATTGGTGATGGCGTTCAAGATAATTTGTCAGGTACCGAAAAAGCCGTTCAAGTTAATATTAAAAGTATTCCTAATGCACAATTCGAAGTTGTTCATTCACTAGCTAAATGGAAACGTAAAACGTTAAGTCAGCACAATTTTCCTGTTGGTGAAGGCATTTATACAAATATGAAAGCTCTGCGCCCGGATGAAGATAAACTCTCGCCTATTCACTCTGTTTATGTTGATCAATGGGATTGGGAAAAAGTGATTCGTCCCGAAGATCGCAATTTAGCTTATTTAAAACAAACGGTTGAAAAAATTTATAGTGCGATTAAAGCGACTGAAAAAGCAGTCTCTGAAAAATATCATCTATCACGTTTTTTACCCGAAACAATTACCTTTATGGATAGTGAACAGCTGTTAAAACGTTATCCAAATTTATCACCAAAAGAGCGTGAAAATGCAATTACCAAAGAGTTAGGCGCTGTATTTTTAATTGGTATTGGTGGTGAATTATCAAATAATGAAAAACATGATGTTCGTGCTCCTGATTATGATGATTGGAGTAGTGATAATGAAATGGGTTCAAAAGGCTTAAATGGCGACATTTTAGTTTGGAATCCTGTGTTAAATAGTGGTTTTGAAATCTCATCAATGGGGATCCGTGTCGATCCAGAAACCTTAAAACGGCAATTAAAACTGACTAATAATGAAGATCGCCTCCAATATGCATGGCATAAAGCATTAGCTAATGGTGATTTTTTACAAACAATTGGTGGTGGAATTGGCCAATCACGATTAACCATGTTACTTTTACAGCAACAACATATTGGTCAAGTACAAGCAAGCGTTTGGGACGATGCCACTAAACAAAATTATTCAAAACTACTTTAGTTTAAAAATTGTTTAAATATAGTTCAAATTCAGCATACTTTACCCATAGTGGTAAAGTATGTTTGTTATTTAAAACGTTTATCTAAACCCATTTGCCAGAAACCAATTTCAAGTTTAGTTGCTTGCCTAAATAATTTTGTTAAATGTTCAATGCGACTATCCTCTAAATTTACTAAGCTGATCAATCAACGCAATTTCATTTGGCATTGTTTGTTGGAATTCGTTTCTAGCATATTTGTTAACCAGACTGTTATATCTATGGTTATTTCTTGCGAATCAGTTTGGCAAGTCTTGTTTAGTGATATTAGCAATGTGTGACAACTGAGTAAGATTAGCATGGCAAATAGGGATGTTTGAGAAGGTTGTTTTTGTCAGGAACAAATCACAGCAGTGCGTTAAGAGCGAACGAAGGCAGAAGAGCGAATAGAATAACGGCATGATGACTTCTTTTTATAAAAATTAGTAATTAAGGAGTACAACAGACTTGTAGAAAAACGTATTTTATACTCCCTTCGCCGGTACTAACCGAATCAGGTTCAACGGGTATAATCTCAGCCTAGGGCACCCCGGATAAATACAGATGAATAATAGTTCAGCAAATAAATAACAATTTTTATAAAGATAGTAGTTTATTAACCGTTACTATTTATTCAAATGTTCTTTATTTATTAATTAACCGATAGATCTTCTATAACTATAGCTAATAATCAGTAACTATTCTGTCTTCGACTCAACTTGTTGATTATCTTCTGAAGATGGTGCTACTTTTTCTTGTTGAGAAGATTTCTCTAATTCAGCTTGTTCGGCTTGCTGATTAGAAATTGAAGACTCTTGTTGTTTTGCTTCAGTTGTTAGCGAATTATCTTGTGAACGAACATATACTATCTTTTGTTGACCACGATCACACGATCCGACAATTTTACCTGCAACGCCTTGCTCAGCTTGCTCGGATGGAACTAAATTTAATTGAAAACTGTTTTCATCAACACCATTGTTTTTGATTTTCTCAGCGATACTGGTACTAATTTCTTCACAATTAGAAGCTGCGGCAACCATTGGCAGACCTAACAATAAAACCACGACTAACTTTTTCATAC
Organism: Gilliamella apis; assembly: GCF_002142155.1. GTDB lineage: Bacteria > Pseudomonadota > Gammaproteobacteria > Enterobacterales > Orbaceae > Gilliamella > Gilliamella apis. Next base: position 84,409 of record NZ_NASD01000003.1, read on the forward strand.
CCTTTCCTATAAATTATAAATAATAAGTTTTGTTGCATTGTAAAACGATTGATAAAACTGTCCATATCGTTATAAGCGATATGATAAATAAATTTTATCAATTTATTAATGAAGTTAGCGCAAGATTCTAACCGATTAATCTTGCTTATGCTGGCTTTCAAGTACTCTCAATTTATCTAAAACCCAACAGCGAATATCGGCTAATTCAGCTTCAGACAATCGATTAACAAAATCTCTTTTTTCATGAAGTTGTTTACGATCCTCATCAGTCAAAACAACCCCTTTTAAATTTAATAATACTTCTTTACGGTACATAGAATAGATAAAATCTTTTATCAAATCGTCAGAAAGATTAATGTTAGCCATTTTGATTTCCTTATTTTATATCTTTAACGCTCATACGATTAAGTCGACATCTAAACTAATAACATCATCACTCAATGTGAAAGAGTATTAAAAAATAAACTCTGTTTAATAAACAGCCGGATCTCCAATATAATCGAATCGCAAATAGATGACAATAATTGAATCTGATAATGCAAATTAAAACTTAGTTTTTTAGTTAAAACTAAATTGTGAATTATTCACTTAATTATTTGATAAGTATTTAACAAACCTGTTGATAACCTTGCAACACATTGATAAATAAAAACTTAATAGCAAGGTTAAAATTTAATCGGCAACAGAATAATCCATTTTTGAAACTAAACCCTATATATTTGTCAACAGAAATCATCTAACAATTTGATAAAAAAATACAGCATAAGGTTTAAATTATGCTGTATTGAAATAATACAAAGAAGTATAACAATAAATTTACAATGCCGTAAAAAATGCAATTAATCCAAACAAAACACCAGGGGAATTAGCTATAGCAATCGGCCAATCTTTTTTAGGTTGTAATAATCCATAACAAACCCATAACGAACAGTTAATTGCTGCAGCTAATGGTTGAGTTGGATTGGTTTTGAAACCATGAAGATTGTCGATAATTTGCGGAATATATGACACATACATACCTAATGATGCAATCGTTGCAACGACGCCTAAATAATGGAAAGCTTTGGGTGAAAGATTCAAGATCAGCCTACCTGCTTAATGTGAATGGAAAAATTAATCTATCATAGATAATCAGCGATTTAAACCTTATTCTACCTAGCTTTTAGACAATTTAATGTAAATAAAATGATAAAAAATAGCTGATAAAATTAGTAATATTTTGATAATAAAAATAAAAAAATTTGAGGAACGTGGTTTTTAAAGCCTAAAACCCCCACAGTTCTCTGAAATTGCTTATAAAACTAAAATCAGCTCACATCAACCATCAAAGTTTATTGCTTGCCAAGCGTTTGCTGTATTTAATTTAGCGAGATTAGCAATGTGCTGATAACTGAGTGAGATTAGCACGGCAAACAGGGATGTTTGACAAGTTTGTCTGGAGCAAATCACAACCGGTGCATCAATAGCGAACGCAGGCGGAAGGCTGTCACATCGTGACCACTTGCGTGGTCGCCGCAGGAGTTAGTAAAGAGGGTTTGCGCCAACCCTCTTAACTCGGACGTAATCGCCATACAGAACTAGCCATAAAACAATAAAACGTCCGAAACTAAAACAACCAAAAAAGGGGTTAATAAGTTATGCAAGACGAGTCTGTTTGGTCTCTTTGCCCAGCAATAATATTGCTAAGATAGCAACCAGAATTGATAAACTAAATAGCGTAAATATCATGCTTACACCAACTTGGTTAGCCATTAAAAATCCAACCATTAATGGACCTAATATACCACCAATTCGGCCAATAGATGCCGCCATGCCAGCACCGGTAGCACGAATATTGCTGCTATATTGTTCTGGAGTATAGGCATACATTGCTCCCCATGCCCCTAAATTGAAAAATGATAATAACGCGCCACTGATCAGCAATTGGTTAATTGAGTCAGCAATACCAAATAAATAAGCACTGATTAAAGTACCCAATAAATATGCTATTAACACCCATTTACGCCCGACTCGTTCAATCAACCACGCAACTGTGAAATAGCCAGGTAATTGGGCTAAGGTCATCATGAGAATATAACCAAAGCTTTTTACCATATCAAAGCCTTTAAGCATCATTACGCTTGGTAACCATAAAAACATGCCATAGTATGAAAATACTACACAAAACCACACTATCCATAACATTATCGTTTGACGTCGGAATGAGTTTGATAATAGTGATTGTATTTTTTTGACAACGGGCTCTTTTTGAGCATAGCTATTTTGCTTTTGAACATAGCTATTTTGCTGTTGATACGATTGTGAATCAGGTAAATTAAAGCGTAAGTAAAGCGCGTAAAAAGCCGGTATTGCACATAAGATCATTGCGCCACGCCAACCAACTGCAGGCAGAGGAATTAGAAAATAAGCAATTAGCGCAGCTAAAATCCAACCTATCGCCCAAAAACTTTCAAGTAATACCACAATGCGTCCGCGTACTTCAGGCTCAACACTTTCACTCACTAGCGTCGAGGCAACGGGTAATTCACCGCCTAGCCCCATACCAATGAAGAATCGTAACACTAATAAACTACCTAATCCCCAAGCAAAAGCACTTAAGCCACTGGCAATACTAAACATTAATAAAGTGAATAGAAAAGCTGATTTGCGCCCTTTTTTATCAGCATAAATACCAAATAAAAAGGCACCAACGGCCATACCAATTGAATTAACACTACCAATCCAACCAAGTTGTGACGGTGTTAATCCCCAATCTTGCTTTAAAGCAGCTAATATAAAAGATAATAATCCAACATCCATTGCATCAAAAAGCCAGCCAGTGCCAGCAATAAGCAATAATTTATTGGTAGATAATAATGCGGTTTTAGAACTTTCCATAATCAATAAGTTAATGCAGATTTTAGTATGTGTGATCAAAGCAAATTTTTTTCAAAATGTCCATAACTTAATCGGATAGCCCCCAACTTATCACCAAAGTCAGTACCTTGCGAAACAATGATATGTTTTGACAACAACTTATTTAATATTGTCAGTTCTTGTGCAGCATTATTAACTGGTAAATGAGCATATAAATGAAAACCTCCGGTTGGGACTCGGTAAATAACATCACCATTAAAATAATCATCCAGCCAATCCATTAATTGGTTAGCTTTATTCTGCAACTGTTGGCGGAGCCATTTTTGATGTGTTTGATAATGGTGACTTAAATATTCCTCGGCTAATAGTTGCGGTAAAATACTTAACCCAGAGTCAATGTGATGGCGGATATTGGCTAATTTTTCGATAATTTCAGTTGGTGCTATCATCCAACCAATACGTATATTACGGCCGATATATTTGGATAAAGATCCTAAATAGACCACTTGATTACTTACATCGAATTTTTTAATCGGTAAAATATTGGTTTTTTCATCAAAAGCTAAGCCACTATAGGCATCATCTTCAACAATACCAATACATTGCTTTCGACAAAATGCCAGTACCTGCTTCTTGCGCTGATTACTCATCACACAACCAACTGGATTTTGAAAGATAGGATTTAGAAATAACCATTTTATTTGTCGCTCTAAGGTGACTTTCTGTAGACTCTCTAAAGTAATACCCTCATCATCACATTCAATACCGTATAAACGCAATCCTGCTGCTTGAAATAATGGTAATGAATAAAAGTATGATGGTGATTCAATACCTATCGCATCGCCAGGTTTTAATAATCCTTGGGTAATTAAAAAAAGAGATTGTTGAGTACCCGAGGTAATAAGAATTTGTTCAGTATCAACCAACATAGCAAATTGTTTCTTCATATAATAAGCAATTTGCTGCTTAAGCGAAGGAAGCCCTAATTGCAACATGTCGCTCTTCTTTTCGTAAGCAACCATTTCATGGGAAGTAATATTGGGTAATATTAATTTGGGGATCATATTAGTGGGCAAATCACCATTAGCTAAATCACAAACATGCTCCATTTGCTGCCGAACCTGTGTCACTTTTTGTTGATATACATTTTGACGATGATGATAAAAATTGGCAGGCAATCGCCAATTAATGGTCGAATAAGCTTGCAGCCCCCACTTTTGTTCATTAACAAAAGTCCCACTACCCTGCTTTCGCACTAATATCCCTCGTTCAGTTAAGATATCTAGCGCATGCACAATTGTTGAACGATTAACTTGTAGATCCTTGGCTAAATTACGCTCCGATGGTAATCGCTCACCGGCTATTAACACGCCTTGTTCGATATAGTTCTCAATCAATTGCGTGACTTTTTTAAATAATGCACCATTAAAAGGGCTTAATTTTTGTCTATTCCACATCTTTTATTTTTAAAGTTTCCTAGAACTTATTACCTTAAAAGCAAAATTGGATGGGTTAATTATAGTCCAATTGGCTGTTTATTGCAGTGCTTTAATTTTGAATAATAGTCCTGACATTAGACAACTAACATTAATTAATCAGGAGTAGCAATGAAACAACATACCGGTACACAAACAGTAAAACGTGGAATGGCACAAATGCAAAAAGGCGGCGTGATAATGGATGTCATCAATGCCGAACAAGCCAAAATCGCTGAACAAGCTGGTGCCGTAGCAGTTATGGCTTTAGAACGTGTTCCTTCCGATATTCGTGCTGCTGGTGGCGTCGCAAGAATGGCCGATCCGACCATTGTTGAAGAAGTAATGAAAGCAGTAACAATTCCTGTTATGGCGAAAGCAAGAATTGGCCATATCGTTGAAGCACGTATTTTAGAATCAATGGGAGTGGATTATATTGATGAAAGCGAAGTGCTAACGCCTGCTGATGAACAATATCACTTATTGAAAGATGAATTTACTGTGCCTTTTGTCTGTGGCTGTCGTGATTTGGGTGAAGCATTACGCCGAATTGGTGAAGGTGCCTCTATGTTACGCACCAAAGGTGAACCCGGAACAGGCAATATTGTTGAAGCGGTTAGACATATGCGTCGGGTCAATGAACAAATTCGTTTAGTCGTTGGCAAATCAAAGGATGAACTTATGACATTGGCCAAAGAAATTGGCGCGCCATATGAATTAATATTACAAATTAAACAACTTGGTAAATTACCAGTCGTAAACTTTGCTGCCGGTGGTGTAGCCACACCAGCTGATGCTGCATTAATGATGCAACTTGGTGCGGATGGTGTATTTGTTGGGTCAGGTATTTTTAAATCACAAAATCCAGAAAAATTTGCTAAAGCGATTGTTCAAGCAACTACTTATTTTGATGATTATCCAAGATTAGCTGAATTATCCAAAGGATTGGGTGAAGCCATGAAAGGGATTGAAATCAGTAAATTAACCGAATCAGAAAGAATGCAAGATCGAGGCTGGTAATGACAACAATTGCCAACTTAAAAGCTAACAAAATCATTGGGGTGCTTAACTTACAAGGTGCCGTCACTGAACATTTAAACATGCTTGCTAGCATTGATTTTGTGTGCCCTATTGCAGTTAAACAACCCGAACAATTGCGTCAACTTGATGGCTTAATTATTCCCGGTGGTGAATCAACAGCAATCAGTCGTTTAATTAGACAAAATGATTTATTTGAGCCAATCCAAGCATTTGCTAAACAAGGTAAAGGTATTTTTGGCACCTGCGCTGGGTTAGTTCTTTGCGGAACTGAAACCAGCCATAATGAGGTTGAACAACTGGGACTAATAGATATTATTGTTGAACGAAATGGCTTTGGACGGCAAATAAATAGCTTCGAAACAGAGTTAGATATTGCACCTATCGGTCAGCAAATTCCAGCGGTATTTATTCGTGCCCCCTATATTGCCACAGCAGGTAAACAAGTAAAACAACTCGCTTTTGTTGATAATCATTGTGTAATGGCGGAACAAGATAATATTTTGCTATGTTCATTCCACCCAGAACTAACTACTGATAACCGCATAATGCGCTATTTTGTTGAAAAATGTTAACGCTTAAAATATAGTCCATTTTTAATCTGTAAAAATAGCAAATTTTCGTAATATTTGATTATTGGCACTAATTATTAGTGCCATTTTTTGTTTTAAAAACCCCTTTCCTCAAAATTTTTTTGGTTGTTTGAGTTTCGGACGTTTGTTGTTTTGGGGGTTGTTTCTATACGGTGATTACGTCCGAGTTAAGAGGGTTGCCGCGAACCCTCTTTACAATCTCCCGCGGCGACCACGCAAGTGGTCACGATGTGACTGCCTTCCGCCTTCGTTCGGTCTTAACGCACCGGCTGTGATTTGTTCCTGACAAAGCACCGCCTTGGCAAACATCCCTGTTTGCCATGCTAACCTCACTCAGTTGTCAGCACATTGCCAATGTCGCGCCACAAAATCGTTTTTATCGTCCTAACATTATTTTTCTTATCCTCAGCTTCAATACCTAAGAACTAAGAAATAATAGCTAAGGATAGACACAGAGTACCGCTTTGTAGGTGACGCCATCAAACGACACGTCACCAAAACCCGAATCAACCGCAAAATAATATCGGTTATCACTCGTCTTATCATTCGCCCAATAGTTATATGGTTCGAAGTTGGCACCAGTATAACGGACCATCGTCCCCCATTCCGTGAAAAATCCTGCACCAATGTGACGCCGCATCATATGATCAGGTGACGAAGGCGTTGCCGTTAATGCATTTACTTGATTTCCATAATTTCGACATACATATCCTGAATCATCCTCAGGACAAGACGCATTAGTTAAATCCATGACCTTTACGAGACGGTATCCAATCCTATTACACCAAGATGATGCACTAGAAAAGGTATAAGAAGAGTTCCAATATTCCTCTCCACGATTAACAAACCACTGCTTTAACTCAAATCCATATTTGACCACCGCATTACCACTGCTATCACGACCGACTAACTCAAATACCTGAGGTAAAGAGGATCTGGCGATTCTACCTGGATTATCTGATTCCCATTGCGATTCTGTAGCAACAGGACCTGTTAGGGTGACTCGAACGCTGGTACTTGTTGAATCGGTCATCGTTGCCGTAATACCACCATGAGAAACCGGCGCCCAAGATAAGGCCTGACTAACACCACTAATATCTAAATCAAAAAACAAATTATGAGCACCAGTAGTCGGGAAGTTTAAACCATAAGACGACGGCGTAACTGACTGTGGTATAAAACCCTTACCAAATTCCCAAACGGCAACAGAAAGACCTTGCATTGCAGTGTAGTCGCCTAGGTCAGGTCTTGCATAACAAATCACTGGCGATGCCTTAGGATTAATATAATAAGTGGCATTACCTGCACTAAAACGACTTTCATTAGGTACCCCATAACGTGTTGTTAATCTACCTTCACCATTAGATAAGGTTAATTTATATGGCGCTCTACAAATAGTCAGCACTTCATTATGGGCAACAGCTTGACTATTTTTATCGACAATGGATAAATTTAAACTACCGGTAGCGGTGACGCCATTAACGCCCTGACCATCTCCATCATCATCCCCCCAATAATTATACGGTGTGCCAATAAGTGAACTTAATGCAATAGAATTAGTATTCCTTGGTACTAACATACCAATATCATTAAAACTCTGACCAACAACAGGTAATTCGATAGGATTAGTTGAACTTGAATTATTGGTTGTCGGAGTAAATGCTCTACCATCAGATAGCGATATCCCGAGTAGCGATTCGGTATTTGTTACCCGGGTACGACCTCCATCAAAGGTTAAATAAGGTGCTGAGCCATAAATAATATTGGTCGTTGTAGTGGTTAATGCATAATTAGCAAAAGAGATAGACTGTAAAACAACCACGGTTAATATGAAAACCATCGGCTGAGATAAACAGGCTAAACCAAGAAATTTTGAAAAATTTTGCCGGAATTTCGGAAATTGTCGAAATTGTCGAAATTGTCGAAATTGTCGAAATTGTCGAAATAATAAACTGCGGTGAAATAATAAACGGTATGAGCTTAACTTTAGAGAGGTGAAATTATAGGTTGGGCAGGTTGTGTGTTGTGTGTTGTGTGTTGAAAATTATAATCCATATCAGATATCCTTGTCAATCCAATTTTATGATTTATTTAAAATTTTAAGCCTGATGGCATAAAATTTATCCATTCGTATAAATATGCTATAAAAGTATAGTGATTGCAAAAAACCATGCAACTTTTTTTGACGGTTTTATTGTTAACTTTTGTAAAGAAGAATACTGCTAGCCCGAAAACAGCATCGGTTATTTGCTGTTTATTAGAAATAATAGCCCCTTTATCCCCTCTTTAAAAATCACTATTTTTAATATTAATAATTTGCAGATTAGGCTTTTGATTTTGACAATTTTATAGTCGTTTTTAGAAGGTATTTTGCGTTTCAAAAACCCCGTTCCTCAGATTTTTTATTCTTTGAGTTTCGGACGTTTGTTGTTTGGTGGTTATTTCTATACGGTGAATACGTCCGAGTTAAGAGGGTTGGCGCCAACCCTCTTTACAATCTCCCGCGGCGACTACGCAACTGGTCACTACGTGACTGCCTTCCGCCTTCGTTTGCTCTTAACGCACCTTGCCAAACATCCCTGTTTGCCATGCTAACCTCACTCAGTTGTCAGCACATTGCCAATGTCGCTAAATTAAATACACCATACTTATTTGGCAAAATACACTTTAATTATTGGAACTAGTTGATGTTATAACTAGCGTTAGCGATTTAGTTGATTAATTTATTATCTAAAGTAGATATAAAATAATTCCTAATACTAAATAACATCTTTTTTAATAGATTTTTACTTATAGATAATTTATAGCCAATCAATCCAATCAGGAGTAAAACATAATGTCGGATATCCCCTAGTATCACCTATTTCTGCGGATATATTTCCATCTAAAGGACGGACAATATTATAAACCCAATCTGTAAGACTTTGTTGTTTTACACGTTTTCCTGTCCAATAATATGTATTTGGATTAATATTTAAACCATAATCCACTAAATTACCCCATTCACTAAATAATCCTCCACCAATATGACGCCAATAACGACCTCCATCAGAGAAAGAGTTTTTATTAGGAAAATTTAAACCTGTAATATTGTATACAAAATTATCATAAGTAAAGGTTCCTGATGCAGAAGTAAGATCTACTGGATCAGGCAATCGGTATTCATCAGCATTTACATCTTCAGTTCTACCCGGTACTCCATCTAATGCTAAACACCAATTTGTATGTTCTCGACTATTATGTGAAATTATATTTTTATCACGCACAACAAACCATTTTTGTAGAACAAACCCATATTTAGCAACAATATCACCTTTGCTATTCATTCCAGATAAAGTAAATTTGGCTGGTAATATTGATGGTTTCTTTGCTATAGCTCCATCATTATTAGATGTTGGTATAGGACCAGTTATAGTTACTAATACACGATTTGTTCCTTCATTTTTCATCGTCGCAGTAATATCACCAACTTTTACTGTAGGCCATGTCAGTACTTCTTTTGCTCCATCGATCAATAGATAAAAATAGAGGCTATCACCTGCTAAAGTTGGAAAATTTTGAGCGTAATCTCGACCAAGAGCAGATTGAACTAAAAACCCTTTATTCGAATCCCAAATATTTGTTGGTCCTGAAAATATACCAGTATTATTAGCCATACTTCCTGGCATTGCATTGCATATAGATGGTTGTTCATCATGTGGATATATAATATATTTTGCTATTCCGCTACCATATATTTTTGATGATGGATCACCATATTTAGTACTCAATTGTGCATTATCTGCTTTTAAAGTTAATGTATAAGGGCCAAAACAATGAGTAGGTAATTCGTTCAAATCCCCCAATATTAGATTATTCTTACTGTCTTTCCATTGTCCTATAATATTACCATTCAAAATGAAATCATTATCTCCATCATCATCTGCAATTAAGCTATTATCAATTATGTTGAATGAGTAATTGTTGTTATCTGGTACTACTATTGATTTTACACTTGCAAATGTATCTCCTGGCTTTGATAAAGATATATTTGTTACGGAAACTAAATCACCATCAGGATTTTTTTTGTACATATTTCCAGCTTCATCGCTTATATAAACAGTATTCCCTACTTTAATACTTAATAATTCAGAGATATCTTTTATGCGAGTATTATTATATTCAATATATGGTAATGACCCTTTAATTGTCAAAGATGTATGAGTAGATAAACTATATGCAAACTGAGAAAAGCTAGTTATAAATAATGAAATAACTATCTTTAATAATAAATTATCAAAAATAAAACTAGATTTTTTAGATCTTTTCAATGACGAGACATCATAAAAAACTGTCGTTTTCAGATCGTTACTATCTGAAAAAACATTTACAACATGAAATTTATGTCGAATTGAACACAACTTTGATTTATTTGTTTTCGGAATAACTTTACATTGATTAACGTTAGAGGTTCGTTTTAATATTTTTTGAAAAAATAAACGATAAAGAGATACTAAACTTTGGTAGTTGAAATAAGCTGATTTTAAATTATAGGTTTGGCAGATTTGGTGTTTGGTGTTTGGTGTTTTACATTATAATGCATGGCGACAATCCTGTCAAGTAATTATCTGTTTTATTTGGCTTTTTTAGTACTGTTCGACTAAATATCCATCGATTATTATATTTAACATATAATGAAAGTATAGTGACGAGAAAAATCTAAGCAACTTTTTTTAAAAGTTAAATTGTTAATTTTTGTAAAGTTTAATGTAATATTATGTCTTAATTACGCCCTTAAAACCTATTTCGAAGAAACTTTAGGGGGATTTTTAGGCTTTAAAAACCCCGTTCCTCAATTTTTTGGGTTTGATGAGTTTCGGACGTTTTGTTGTTTGGTGGCTAGTTCTATACGGTGATTACGTCCGAGTTAAGAGGGTTGGCGCCAACCCTCTTTACAATCTCCCGCGGCGACCACGCAAGTGGTCACGATGTGACTGCCTTCCGCCTTCGTTCGCTCTTAACGCACCGGCTGTGATTTGTTCCTGACAAAGCACCGCCTTGGCAAACATCCCTGTTTGCCATGCTAACCTCTCTCAGTTGTCAGCACATTGCGAATGTCGCGCCACAAAATTGCTTTTTATCGTCCTAACGTTATTTTTCTTATCCTCAGCTTCAATACCTAAGAACTAAGAAATAATAGCTAAGGATAGGTACAGATTCCGACCATTTCGTAGGTCACATTCAAATCCATGACACCCACGCTACCCATCACATTAATAGTAAAAGCTTTGTTATTTATCAACTCAGGCTTATCATTTGTCCAATAATAAAACCACTGCCATGTTAAGTCGAAACCAGTGTAAAACGCTACATTCGACCATTCCGACATAAATCCTGCACCAATGTAAAGCTTGTAAGAATTCTGAGGTGACGAAGGCGTTGCAGCTACTATTTCATTTCCATAATTTTGACAAAACGATGTATTAGAGTTAACGCCCTGACAAGACGCATTAGTTAAATCCTTGACCTTAGCCATACGGTATCCTCCAATCTTATTACACCAAGATGATGCACTATAATAGTTATGTCCATAATCACCACGGCTATCAAGACCACGATGAACAAACCACTGCTTTAACTCAAATCCATATTTGACCACCGCATTACCACTGCTATCACGACCGACTAACTCAAATACCTGAGGTAAAGATGGTTTGTCGATTCTACCTGGATTTTCTGATTGCTGTTGCGATTCTGTAGCAACAGGACCCGTTAGGGTGACTCGAACGCTGGTACTTGTTGAATTGGTCATCGTCGCCGTAATACCACCATGAGAAACCGGAGCCCAAGATAAGACCTGATTAGTACCAAAAATCTTTAAATCAAAATACAAATTATGAGCACCAGTAGTCGGAAAGTTTGAACCATAAGACGATGGCGTGAATGACTGTGTTATAAAACCCTTATTCCGGTCTTCTAAAATGCCAGGAGTAAACAGATCAGAATATGGAGCACCATAAAACGCGAGATGGAGCATAGGTTTTGCAAAACAAATCTGTGTTTCCTTAGGATTAATATAATAAGTGGCATTACCTTCCGTAAAACGACTTTCATTAGGCACACCATAACGTGTTTTTAATGTACCTTCATCATTAGATAAGGTTAATTTATATGGTGCTTTACAAATAGTTAGCACTTCATTACGGGCAACAGGATTATTGTCTTTATCAGCAATAGATAAATATAAACTACCGGTAGCGGTGACACCATTAACGCCCTGACCATCACCATCATCATCCCCCCAATAATTATACGGTGTGCCAATAAGTGAACTTAATGCAATAGAATCAGTATCCGTTGGTACTAACATACCAATATCAGCAAAACTCTGACCCTCAACAGGTAACTCGATAGGATTAGTTGAACTCGAATTATTGGTTGTCGGAGTAAATGTTCTTCCATCTGAAAGGGATATCCCGAGTAGCGCTTCGGTATTGGTTACCCGGGTACGACCACCATCAAAGGTTAAATAAGGTGCTGAGCCATAAATAATATTGGTCGTTGTAGTGGTTAATGCATAATTAGCAAAAGAGATAGACTGTAAAACAACCATGGTTAATACCAAAACCATCGGCCGAGATAAACAGACTAAACCAAGAAATTTTGAAAAATTTTGCGGAAACTTTGGAAATTTCGGAAATTGCTGAAATAATAAACTGCAGTGAAATAATAAACGGTATGAGCTTAACTTTAGAAAGGTGAAATTATAGGTTGGGCAGGTTGTGTGTTGTGTGTTGTGTGTTGAAAATTATAATCCATATCAGATGTCCTTGTCAATCCAATTTTATGATTTATTTAAAATTTTAAGCCTAATGGCATAAAATTTATCCATTCGTATAAATATGCTATAAAAGTATAGTGATTGGAAAAAACCATGCAACTTTTTTTGGCGGTTTAATTGTTAACTTTTGTAAAGAAGAATACTGCTAGCCCGAAAACAGCATCGGTTATTTGCTGTTTATTAGAAATAATAGCCCCTTTATCCCCCTCTTAAAAAAATCACCATTTTTAATATTAATAATTTGCAGATTAGGTTTTTGATTTTGACAATTTTATAATCGTTTTTAGAAGGTATTTTGCGTTTTAAAAACCCCTTTCCTCAATTTTTTTGGTTCGCTGAGTTTCGGACGTTTGTTGTTTTGCGGTTGTTTCTATACGGTGATTACGTCCGAGTTAAGAGGGTTGGCGCGAACCCTCTTTACAATCTCCCGCGGCGACCACGCAAGTGGTCACGATGTGACTGCCTTCCGCCTTCGTTCGCTTTTAACGCTCCTTGCCAAACATCCCTGTTTGCCATGCTAACCTCACTCAGTTGTCAGCACATTGCGAATGTCGCACCACAAAATCGCTTTTTATCGCCCTAACATTATTTTTCTTATCCTCAGCTTCAATACCTAAGAACTAAGAAATAATAGCTAAGGATAGACACAGACTCCGAAGAGTTTGGTATTCTCTACTGCTATGGTAGGGTAGGAATACATAGTACCCCAATCCGAGTGAACATAAAAAGAATATTGGTTGTTATTCGTCTTATCACTCGCCCAATAGCTAACGAAGTAGAAGTTAGTATCAAGGTAATAGAGCATACTCCCCCATTCCGTGAAAAATCCGGCACCAATGTAACGACTGAAAAACACATCAGGTGACGAAGGCGTTGCCTCTACTAGATCGTTACAAGCGTCTTCTGTATTATTTCCCCGACAAAACGCATTAGTTAAATCCTTGACATTTGGGACACGGTATCCTCCAATCTTATTACACCAAGATGATAGACTAGAAAGGTTACTTGTATAATCACCACGATTAGCAAACCACTGCTTTAACTCAAATCCATATTTGACCACCGCATTACCACTGCTATCACGACCGACTAACTCAAATACCTGTGGCAAAGATAGTCTGGCGATTCTATCTGGATTTTCTGATTCCCATTGATTAGGGTCTGTAACGGCAGGACCTGTTAGGGTGACTCGAACTTCGTTACTTGTTGAATAGGTCATCGTCGCCGTAATACCACCATGAGAAACCGGCGCCCAAGATAAGGCCTGAGCATTACTACCCCCAATAATTAAATCAAAATATAACTTATTAGCTCCAGTAGTCGGGAAGTTTGAACCATAAGACGACGGCGTAACTGACTGTATTAGAAAACCCTTATCAAGGTTCCATATATTAACAGGACCAGGAGTGTTATGTGAAACGTTGTGCAAGCTAGGTTTAGCAAAACAGATCACCGGCGCTGCCTTAGGATTAATATAATAAGTGGCATTACCTTCCGTAAAACGACTTTCATTAGGTACCCCATAACGTGTTTTTAATGTACCTTCATCATTAGATAAGGTTAATTTATATGGCGCTTTACAAATAGTCGGCACTTCATTACGGGCAACAGAATTATTGTCGTTATCAACAATAGTTAATTTTAAACTACCGGTAGCGGTGACACCATTAACTCCCTGACCATCGCCATCATCATCCCCCCAATAATTATACGGTGTGCCAATAAGTGAACTTAATGCAATAGAATCAGTATCCGTTGGTACTAACATACCAATATCCGCAAAACTCTGACCCTCAACAGGTAACTCGATAGGATTGTCACTTGAATCATTGGTTGTGGGAGTAAATGTTCTACCATCAGAAAGGGATATCCTGAGTAGCGCTTCGGTATTGGTTACCCGGGTACGACCACCATCAAAGGTTAAATAAGGTGCTGAGCCATAAATAATATTGGTCGTTGTAGTGGTTAATGCATAATTAGCAAAAGAGATAGACTGTAAAACAACCATGGTTAATACCAAAACCATCGGCCGAGATAAACAGACTAAACCAAGAAATTTTGAAAAATTTTGCTGAATTTGTTGGAAAAATAAACTGCGGTTAAATAATAAACGATGCGAGCTTAACTTTACTAACGTTAAATTATAGGTTGGGCAGGTTTGGTGTTTGGTGTTTGGTGTTTAAAATTATAATACATATTCGACATTCCTGTCAATTAAATTAATGATTAATTTACGATTTTGCACCTATTGGCGCAAAATTTATCCATTTATATAAATATAGTACGAAAATTATAGTGATTGGAAAAAACCATGCAACTTTTTTTGATGGTTTAATTGTTAACTTTTGTAAAGGTGAATGTAATATTATGTTTTAATTACTTGCTTAAAACCTATTTCGGAGAAACTTTAGGGGGATTTTTAGGCTTTAAAAACCCTGTTCCTCAAATTTTTTTGGTTGTTTGAGTTTCGGACGTTTGTTGTTTTGTGGTTATTTCTATACGGTGATTACGTCCGAGTTAAGAGGGTTGCCGCGAACCCTCTTTACAATCTCCCGCGGCGACTACGCAAGTGGTCACGATGTGACTGCCTTCCGCCTTCGTTCGCTTTTAACGCACCGGCTGTGATTTGTTCCTGACAAAGCACCGCCTTGCCAAACATCCCTGTTTGCCATGCTAACCTCTCTCAGTTGTCAGCACATTGCGAATGTCGCACTACAAAATCGTTTTTTAACACCCACTTCGTTAACGTCAATGCCATTGCCTTGGCAGGGCAATGATTGTTTAATGTCCTAACATTATTTTTCTTATCCTCAGCTTCAATACCTAAGAACTAAGAAATAATAGCTAAGGATAGACACAAAGTCCGCGGAAGCTTTTATTCAACGTCGGCAAGAACCAAATAATACCAGTGGCATTGTCACCACTTAGATCAGAACCCTGGGTAATTACAAAATTGTAATCAGCTGTCGCCCAAAAGTAACCTTTGAAGAAGTTAGCACCAGTGTACGTGTAATCGAACATCGACCCCCATTCCGATAACAATCCTGTACCAATGTGACGACGGACCTTATTATCAGGTGACGAAGGCGTTGCACTTTCTACACCTTGACACACATCTTGACTCTCCCCCCTTCTTGGTTGACAAGTCGCATTAGTTAAATCCCTGACCTTTGGAAGACGGTATCCAATCTTATTACACCAAGATTCCACACTAGAAGAGGTACTTACATAACTACCACGATTAACAAACCACTGCTTTAACACAAATCCATATTTGACCACCGCATTACCACTGCTATCACGACCGACTAACTCAAATGTCTGCGGTAAAGATGGTTTGTCAATTCTACGTGGATTTTCTGATTGCCATTGCGATTC
Organism: Gilliamella apis; assembly: GCF_002142155.1. GTDB lineage: Bacteria > Pseudomonadota > Gammaproteobacteria > Enterobacterales > Orbaceae > Gilliamella > Gilliamella apis. The sequence goes on from NZ_NASD01000003.1 coordinate 100,569, forward strand.
TGTAGCAACAGGACCCGTTAGGATGACTCGAACGTATTGGCGTCCATCAGATAAGATAAGTTCATCGGTCATCGTCGCCGTAATACCACTATGCTTAACCGGCGCCCAAGATAAGGACCGACCAACACCACCAATATGTAACCAAAAAAACAAATTATGAGCACCAGTAGTCGGGAAGTTTAAACCATAAGACGATGGTGTAACTGACTGTGGTAGAAAACCATACGTCCAGTCCCAAACGGCAGCAGAAAGACCTCTATCAGTCCACACGGAACCAGGTCTTGCACCACAAATCTTTGGCGTCGTTTCCTTAGGATTAATATAATAAGTGGCATAACCTGCCGTAAAACGACTTTCATTAGGCACCCCATAACGTGTTTTTAATGTACCTCCACTATTAGATAAGGTTAATTTATATGGCGCTCCTCCACAAATATCAAGCACTTCATTACGGGCAACAGGTAGATTCCATCTATTGACAATAGATAAACTTAAACTACCGGTAGCGGTTATATCATTAGTACCCTGACCATCGCCATCATCATCACCCCAATAATTATACGGTGTGCCAATAAGTGAACTTAATGCAATAGAATTAGTATCCGTCGGTACTAACATGCCAATATCTGCAAAACTCTGACCAGTAACAGGTAAAGCGATAGGATTAGTTGAACTGGAATTATTGGTTGTGGGAGTAAATCTTCTACCATCAGAAAGGGATATCCCGAGTAGCGCTTCGGTATTGGTTATCCGGGTACGACCACCATCAAAGGTTAAATATGGGGCTGAGCCATAAATAATATTGGTCGTTTTTGTGGTTAATGCATAATTAGCAAAAGAGATAGACTGTAAAACAACTACGGTTAATACCAAAACCATCGGCCGAGATAAACAGGCTAAACTAAGAAATTTTGGAAATTGTCGAAATAATAAACTACTGTGAAATAATAAACGATATGAGCTTAACTTTAGAGAGGTGAAATTATAGGTTGGGCAGGTTGTGTGTTGTGTGTTGTGTGTTGAAAATTATAATCCATATCAGATGTCCTTGTCAATCCAATTTTATGATTTATTTAAAATTTTAAGCCTAATGGCACAAAATTTATCCATTCGTATAAATATGCTATAAAAGTATAGTGATTGCAAAAAACCATGCAACTTTTTTTGGCGGTTTTATTGTTAACTTTTGTAAAGGTGAATGTAATATTATGTCTTAATTACTTGCTTAAAACCGATTTCGGGGAAACTTTAGGGGGATTTTGGCTTTAAAAACCCCGTTCGTCAATTTTTTGGGTTCGCTGAGTTTCGGACGTTTTGTTGTTTTGTGGTTATTTCTATACGGTGAATACGTCCGAGTTAAGAGGGTTGGCGCCAACCCTCTTTACAATCTCCCGCGGCGACCACGCAAGTGGTCACGATGTGACTGCCTTCCGCCTGCGTTCGGTCTTAACGCTCCTTGGCAAACATCCATGTTTGCCATGCTAACCTCTCTCAGTTGTCAGCACATTGCCAATGTCGCTAAATAGGAAGCACTAAACTTATTTGCCAAAATAAACTTTTATTATTGGAACTAGCTGATGTTATAACTAACGTTAGCGATTTATTGGCGGGATTTTGGCTTCAAAAACCCCTTTCCTCAAATTTTTTTTGGTTGTTTTAGTTTCGGACGTTTGTTGTTTTGCGGTTGTTTCTATACGGTGATTACGTCCGAGTTAAGAGGGTTGGCGCCAACCCTCTTTACAATCTCCCGCGGCGACCACGCAAGTGGTCACTATGTGACTGCCTTCCGCCTTCGTTCGCTCTTAACGCACCGGCTGTGATTTGTTCCTGACAAAGCACCGCCTTGCCAAACATCCCTGTTTGCCATGCTAACCTCACTCAGTTGTCAGCACATTGCGAATGTCGCTAAATAAGAAGCACTAAACTAATTTATAAAAATAAACGTTTATTATCAGTAATAGCTGATGTTATAACTAACGTTAGCAATTTATTGGATGGATTTTGGCTTTAAAAACCCCGTTCCTCAATTTTTTTGGTTGTTTGAGTTTCGGACGTTTGTTGTTTTGTGGTTATTTCTATACGGTGATTACGTCCGAGTTAAGAGGGTTGCCGCGAACCCTCTTTACAATCTCCCGCGGCGACCACGCAAGTGGTCACGATGTGACTACCTTCCGCCTTCGTTCGCTGTTAACGCACCGGCTGTGATTTGTTCCTGACAAAGCACCGCCTTGGCAAACATCCCTGTTTGCCATGCTAACCTCTCTCAGTTGTCAGCACGTTGCGAATGTCGCTAAATTAAATACACCAAACTTATTTGCCAAAATAAACTCTTATGTTTATAGCAAGCTAATTTTAGTTTTAAAACCTATTTCGAAGAAACTTTAGGGGGATTTTTGGGCTTTAAAAACCCCTTTCCTCAAATTTTTTGTGCTTTTGTTGAATTATGCTGATCATTTAGCTATCTATAGCTTATTTTAAATTTGCATGTAAAATGTGGTAATAATACAGATATAAATAATATAAGGAAATTAATCATGATGACAGGTAACTGCTTATGTGGCGAAATTGTCTATCAACTAAATAGTGATATCAAAGCGATTGTTTTTTGTCACTGTTCACGTTGTCGTAAACAAACTAGTTCAGCGTTTAATTCTGCCGCACTCATTAACAAGGAAGATTTAACTTTTATCAAAGGGGAAGAAAATATAAAGGTTTTTTCTAGCTTAGGCGTCAACCGTCATTTTTGTAGTAATTGTGGTTCACATCTATTTTCTAGTCGCGATAATGATAATAGTACTTACCGATTACGTATTGGATTGATTAATGAGCCAATTAATGCTGAAAAGCGTATACACATTTATACTGGTTCAAAAGCCAATTGGGATACAATTTGCGGTGGAGATACTGAATATGAGGAAAATATACCACCTAAACTGTGATCATTCAGTTTCAATTTAAGTTATTATCGGGTTTTAGTTTGTGATTAGATAATGATTAGACTAAAACCTAACATTCCATTTATCAAATTAGTGATCTTTCAGTTTTGCGTCTCGTTGCCAATAGCTTTTATGTGCAAAACCAAGTAGATTATTGGTCATCTTAATTTCTTGTAATTGTAGTGACCAAATCGGCGCTTTCATGACTCTTGCAAAAGGAAAGGCGGAATAATAAAGCTTATAAGCATTGCTAGCTTTATTATCAATGAGTTGTTCAGCTATAGCGCTAAATTGAATACCTTGAATTTTGGTTATCGATTTTGGATTAACACTTATAGTACCGGCAACATTTGGATTGTGTAGCATTGCTTGTGCATGTTTGGTTTTTAATTCTGATAAGAAATATATACACCAGTTCTCTTTATCAAATACATAGAATGCATTACATGCCCATGGCTGGTTATTAGCTAATATCGCACATAAATTTACTACATGTTGTTGCTGGATAAATTGCGCGATTTTAGACTCGCTTTTTTTCATGATATTACTGTTTATTCAGGTTTTTGATTAAGATGCATATCTTCACCCCAGCGAGGTAAACAAGGTACATTAATATCAAACAGATCAAGCGCTCTAGCAACACTATGGGTAATAATATCATCCACACTTTCAATGTGTTGATATAACGCAGGAACTGGCGGAAAAATAATTCCTCCCATTAAAGTCACCGCTTCCATATTTTTAATATGACCTAAATGTAATGGCGCTTCTCGCGTCATTAAAACTAATCGACGCCGCTCTTTCAATACCACATCTGCCGCTCGAGTAAGTAAATTATCTGATAAACTATTTGCTATAGCTGAAAGTGTTCGCATTGAACATGGTGCAACTAACATTCCCATGGTTTTAAATGAGCCACTCGCAATTGCAGCGCCAATATTATCGATCGCATATACAACATCTGCTAACGATTGCAATTGAGTTAATTGTGATTGCGAATGTTCATAATGACCGGTGATTTTTGCCGCTTTTGATACCACTAAATGAGTTTGAATATCCATTGGTTTTAATAGTTCTAAAGCTTTAATTCCATAAGCAAAGCCTGTAGCACCACTTATGCCAATTACTATCCTTTTCGCAGCCATATTTATTCCTGTTATTTAATTGAATCTAAACGCTTGTTGATTAGTGTAGCTTAAAATAACATAGTCTAGATAACAATATTATAAATCGATGGGATGGTTAAAATATCTTTTCAGATAGAGAGAAGTGAATACCGCTAACCAAAATGTTAGCGGTATTTATGAATGACTTACTCTTTTGCCATAGGTTCTTCAACAACTTTGGTTTTTTGACTTCCTTGGATGGCTTTTATTTTAGCATCATAGTTTGCTACGTCTTCTTTGTTTGACAATAGGCTATAAGTTAAAACAAATTCTGTGCTTTTTCCGGCTTCTAATTTACGTACGCGTTTTTGTTCACGTTCAATTGTAACTGGATAAGCAAAACTTGTTCCTGGTTCAATACCAGTCACATAACCTTGTTTAACTGTATCAGTATTTTTCCATAGTGTTAGCACAGGTAATTGTTGAGTATTAAAAGCAATCCCAACCCCTTTATCACTTGCATTGTTGGTCAACATAACTTGAGTTTGATTATTTGCATCTGAATAAGGGAAAATGTTATACACCATTTCATCAAAGTCTTTAGTTGGTCCTAGATAAGTTTGCCAATTTTTAAGACCAGTTGCAGCGTATTCATTGAAAGGTGAGATTTCTTTAACTGGAGCAACAAATTTAGCTCCTTCTTCTAAAATTGGCGTACCAAAATTACTGTGATAAATAATTTGATAATCACGATCATAATCGCTCAAATTAGTTAGGATGTCATGTACGGTAAATTCTTTGCTACCAGGAACATGTTGGATAGCAACCCAAGTTTCAAAATTGCTCTTTTTGAAAGTATTTTCTTTAATTAGCCCTTTGATAGTAATCGTATAAGGAGCTTGATCTTCAACTTCAACATATAATTTCGATACAGGAGTATTTTGTGCACGACCATGAAGTGTATACATCATACCATCAGCTTGTACAGCGTGACCGGTCCATTCAAAGCCACAGCGAACCATCATTTCGTTAAAGCCATCTAGCCAACCAAGACCACCACGGCTTTCTAAATTCATATATTTAGGATTAACAACCTCTTTAACTGGTGAATCCCAACCTAAACGAATCCCATCTCCTTCAACTTTTACGATACCTAAACCACGTGTTGGACTTAAGCTAATCGTTAAGCCTTCACTTTTAACAGTTAATAGTTCAGAACCTTCTTGTTTACCACCTTTGAGAATTAGATTTTGAACAGTAAAAGGAGGTGCATCAGGACTAACATCTTTGTTTGTAATATACCAATTGCCTTTTTGAAGGCTTTTTTCATCATCAGTGACTAAAAAATCTTTTGCACTGGCGGAATATGAAACTAAGCCGAGTAAAATAGCTAATGATGTATGTTTAATTTTCATGAGATTAATTCCTTATAATAATTTATATTTTTGCACATCATAATATGAGTATTATTTTCCGATAGTATAATATCTATAAAAATGCACAAGTAAATTTAATGATTTGGTCTTACTTGTCCTGCTTTCCAGTGTTTTCGACAAACAGAATGATACTCACTGTCACCAAGATGTATAGAATTTCCAAATTTGACTATTTGCCCATTTTCACCTTCTAAAAGGATCATGGTAGCTTTTTTGCCACACCAACAAACAGTTTTAAGTTCCCTATAATTGTCAGCAATTTCTAATAAGGTTTTCGAACCTTCAAATAAATGCCCCATATAGTCTGTTTTTAATCCAAAAAACATCATAGGAACACCATATTCATCACAAACATCAGATAATTTCCAGATGGTATTAGATGATAAAAACTGACTTTCATCAATTAAAATACATGCGTAATTATTTTGTTTGATATGCTCAATTATGCCATCCACTGTGTTATCGTCAAGTTGTAATGCTTTTTTACGTAAGCCAAGTCGAGATACGATCTCAACAGCAGAATCTCGAGTATCGACCGAAGATTTAAGCAATAGTGTTTGCATATTATTACTTAAGTAATTATGGTCGATTTGCAGTAATTCGGTAGATTTTCCAGCGTTCATTACGCCATAAATATAATAAATTTTTGACAAAATCAGCGTCTCAAAAAGTTAAATATTTATTTCCTATATTAGGAAATAAAAGGTAAGTTATTCTACTTACCTTTTTGATTGATTAATACTATTTTGCTTTACCTTGGTTAGCTACCGCTGCTTGTTTAGCGGCGATTTCATCAGCATTACCTAAGTAATAGTGTTTAACAACTTTCATGTTGTCATCGAATTCATAAACTAATGGTACACCAGTTGGGATGTTTAGATCGATAATATCATCATCACTGATGTTATCTAAATGTTTAACTAGCGCACGAAGTGAGTTACCGTGAGCTGCGATAATTACACGTTCACCTTTAGCAACACGTGGAGCAATAGTTGATTCCCAATAAGGAAGTACACGTTTAATCGTTAAAGCTAAGCTTTCAGTTAAAGGTAATTCTGATTCAGGTAATTTGCTATAACGTGAATCATGACCAGGGAAACGCTCATCTGATTTTTCAAGTGCTGGAGGAGTAATTGCAAAACCACGACGCCATAATTTAACTTGCTCATCACCATATTTAGCAGCAGTTTCAGCTTTATTTAGACCTTGTAGCGCACCATAATGACGTTCATTTAATTTCCAGCTTTTTTCAACCGGTAACCATGCTTGATCAACTGCATCTAAAACGTGCCATAATGTGTGAATTGCACGTTTTAAAACAGAAGTATATGCATAATCAAATTCGAAACCTTCTTGTTTTAGCAATTGACCTGCTTCTGCAGCTTCTTTATTACCTTTGTCAGATAAATCAACATCAGTCCAACCACAAAAACGGTTTTCTTGATTCCACACGCTTTCTCCGTGACGAATAAGAACTAATTTTTTTACTGCCATGAATATAACTCCTTAGTTACGTAAAATAAAATGGTTAAATCAATTTGGTTTGCACTAAAACACATGATTAATTAGTGTGTTATTACTTATTAATTGGTTATAAGCCTCTATATCACTTTAAAATACTGATTAATTTGTTGATAAGTATTTTAATGGATCGACTGATTGTGCTTTATAACGAATTTCAAAATGTAATCTTACTGATGAAGTTCCTGTTGCTCCCATCGTTGCAATTTGTTCACCAGCACGAACATTTTGTTGTTCTTTAACTAAAATAGTTTGGTTATGTGCATACGCGGTTAAATAGTCATCGTTATGTTTTATAATAATTAAATTACCATAGCCCGGTAAGGCATTCCCTGAATAAACCACTCGACCGTTAGCAGCGGCAACGACTTTGGTACCTAAAGTACCTGAAATATCAATCCCTTTGCTAGCATTAGAAAATTTTTCAATGATTTTACCTTGTGCAGGCCATTGCCATACAATATTAGCTACGTTAGATGTGGTTGGTAACTTGGTTGGCTCTGTGGCTGTGGTATCAACAGGTTCAGTTACCGTTTCGGTAGTTTGAATCGTATTGGTTGGTTTATCTTTACCCGAGGTTGTGGTTGTAGTTGTTGTAACTGTGGTTACAACTGGTTTAGTTTTGGTAGTGGTATTAGTCGCTGAACCATAATTACCAGCTGCAACAACTTGCGCTGTAGAAGTGGTTTTTTTAGTTTCAACCACCGTTGTACCACCACTGACATCTAACACTTGACCAACATTTACCGCGAATGGTTCTTTAATGTTATTTTTAGCAGCCAAGGCACGATAATCATTACCCGTTACCCACGCAATATAAAAAAGTGTATCACCTCGTTTAACAGTATAGGTATCGCCTTGATAACCACCTTTAGGAATATCATTGTAGTTACGATTATAAACAATGCGCTCATTAGAGGTAACCACACTTTGACTATCTCTATTGCTATTGGATGTTACTGTCGAGTGAGATGCTGGTGTTGATGATGAATAAATTTGTGACGAAGAACGTGAACCAGTAGAAATATTTGTCGGTGGTTTTGAATATACCGACGAGCTAGAACGACTGGAAGAGTTAGAAATATCTTCAATTTCAGCTGGATTAGTTTGTGTACATGCGGAGATCATCAAACTTAAACAACTTAATGTGAGAATTTTTTTCACAATAACACCTTTCATTAATTTATATTATTTTGTTATGCACATTTTATCGTTTTTACAACAAAAAGCTATTATATTAATTACTTGTAAAGTAAATCAATAAAATCACTGGCAAAAATGTACAATTCTTGAGTAAAAGCTATAAATTCATCTCATTTGATGGCTAATTATTCGCAGTATTTCCAAATAACTATCGTATTCTAACTAACCGATTATACGACCGAATAAATATCATTAGCACAAAAAAGCATTTCAGCCATATTTTTGGCCGATAATGATTAATACTAATTTCATGATAATGAGTATATACAATAAAACAAGGTTTGGTATAGTATATTTAATGCCTTACTACAAAATTTACAGTGATCAAAATAGAATGACTTTATATATTGTTGCAACACCCATTGGCAATTTAGATGATATTACCCTAAGAGCCATTAATACACTCAAAAGTGTTGATCTTATTGCGGCTGAAGATACTAGACACAGTGGACTACTATTACAACATTTAGGTATTAAAGCTAAACTTTTTGCTTTACACGATCACAATGAACAAGAAAAAGCACACGTTTTGATCGAAAAATTAAAATCCGGGTTATCAATTGCATTAATATCAGATGCAGGAACACCGCTGATAAATGATCCTGGTTATCACTTAGTCAAAGCCTGTCGAGAAAATAATATTAATGTCGTTCCCATCCCTGGTGCATGTGCGGCTATAGCCGCATTATCAGTAGCTGGATTACCTTCAGACAAATTCTGTTATGAGGGCTTTTTACCGGCAAAAACCAAAGCACGCCAAGATTATTTGTCTACTTTATGCGAAGAGAGTCGAACAATGATTTTTTATGAATCTACCCATCGACTTTTAGATACCTTAAAAGATATGCAGACGGTTTGGGGTAGCGATAAACATATTGTTCTGGCCAAAGAACTCACTAAAACATGGGAAACCATTGTCAGCTATCCGGTAAATGAGTTAATTCGCTGGTTACAAGAAGATAGTACTCGTCAAAAAGGCGAATTTGTTCTAATCGTTGAAGGACATAGCAAAACTGATAATGCTATTGATGTCAAAGTCATGACTACCTTAAAATTATTAGTTAAAGAGTTACCATTAAAAAAAGCAGCAGCAATTACTGCAGAGATGTATGGACTGAAGAAAAACCAATTGTATCAAATCGGCTTATCATTGGAAAATTAGACAAACAGTTAATTAATAGTTAATTATAAAGATAAGAATAGCAAATTTTCAGTTCCAAAACTTAACACGCTAGTTTTGTTGAATATTTTAGAACAGTATCAACATTAGCATAATTAGCCTAATTTAGTATATAATTGCCCCCTATTTTTAAGATTTTTATAACACAAGGTAATAAACAGTATGGGATTTAAATGTGGTATTGTCGGACTACCAAATGTAGGCAAATCAACGCTTTTTAATGCACTAACCAAAGCTGGAATAGAGGCTGCTAACTTTCCGTTTTGTACGATTGAACCAAACACAGGTGTAGTGCCAATGCCTGATCCGCGTTTAGATCAATTGGCGGAAATAGTTAAACCACAACGCACCTTACCAACCACAATGGAATTTGTTGATATTGCGGGGCTAGTTAAAGGTGCATCTAAAGGTGAAGGACTAGGTAATCAATTTTTAGCCAATATTCGTGAAACAGAAGCGATTGGTCACGTTGTTCGTTGTTTTGAAAATGAAAATATTGTGCACGTTGCAGGTAAAATCGATCCGGCGGAAGATATTGAAATCATTAATACTGAACTTGCGTTAGCTGATCTTGAGGCTTGTGAAAGAGCCATTACCCGTTTACAAAAACGTGCTAAAGGTGGCGATAAAGACGCCAAGTACGAACTGGAAATCTTAGATAAGTGTTTACCTCATCTTGAACAAGGTAAAAAACTATTACTACTCGATTTTAGTAAAGAAGAGTTAGATGCAATTAAATATCTAAGCTTTTTAACCCTAAAACCAACAATGTATATTGCTAATGTTAATGAAGATGGTTTTGAAAACAATCCATATTTAGAAAAAGTCAAAGCCATTGCTGAGCAAGAAAAAGCTGTCGTTGTACCTGTCTGTGCCGCAATTGAAGCTGAACTTGCGGAACTCGATGACGCTGATCGCGATGAATTTATGCAAGACCTTGGTTTAACTGAACCTGGCCTAAATAGAGTAATTCGTGCCGGTTATAGTTTACTTAATCTGCAAACTTATTTTACTGCTGGTGTTAAAGAAGTTCGGGCATGGACAATTTCTGTTGGAGATACTGCGCCGCAAGCTGCCGGTAAAATTCATACCGATTTTGAAAAAGGCTTTATTCGAGCACAAACCATTGCTTTTGATGACTTCATTAAATATGGTGGTGAACAAGGTGCTAAAGAAGCAGGTAAAATGCGCTCTGAAGGGAAAGATTATATCGTGCAAGATGGCGATATTATGAATTTCTTATTTAATGTTTAATCTTTGTTGATGCCGTATATTGCGGCATCATTATCATATATTTATATAACTCAATAGATTATCTGCTCTCAATTAACTACTTGTCTAACACCACGGAAAATCGATTACAAGGAGCTTCATTTATGTTATTAACCTTTGAACAAGCCCAAAAAAATATACTTGAAGCAACAAATAATCATAAACCGACTGGAGAAAAAGTAGCATTATTTGATGCCTTAGATCGAATCACTGCTGAACCGGTTATTTCTCCAATTAATGTACCTAGCTTTAATAATTCGGCGATGGATGGTTATGCGCTAAGATTATCTGATATCAATCAATCGAAGTTATTACCGTTAGCAGGAGTAATTTATGCAGGTGACGATATTTCATCACTAAATTGGCCTAAAGGTAGTTGCTTACGAATTATGACTGGTGCACCGGTTCCTAACGAAGCTAGTGCTGTTGTGATGCAAGAAGAGACAGAACAAACTGAATCAGGAATTAAATTTTTACAGCAAATAAAACCAGCTAGTAATATTCGTTATATAGGTGAAGATGCTAGACAAGGTGCAGTTATTGTCGAAAAAGGCACTCGGTTAACTATTCCGACTTTATCAAGTTTAGCAACACTTGGGATTGCAGAGTTAACTGTCTATCAAAAGTTAAAAGTTGCAATATTTTCCACCGGTAATGAATTAACTGAAATTGGTAGCCGATTAGCAAATAATAGTGCTATTTATGATAGTAACCGATTCACCCTCAAATTATTATTGAGCAAATTAAACTGTGAAATAATTGATTTAGGGATAATTGTCGATGATCCGAGCAAAATTAAGCAAACACTCGAAATCGCATCTAAACAGGCTGATTTAGTGATTAGTAGTGGTGGTGTTTCAGTCGGGGATGCTGATTATACTAAAATGGCACTAGAAGAACTGGGTAAAGTTAACTTCTGGAAAATTGCCATAAAACCTGGAAAACCGTTTGCCTTTGGCAATATAGGTAATGCGTTATTTTGCGGATTACCGGGTAATCCAGTTTCATCTCTTGTCACTTTTTATCAATTAGTTCAACCATTAATTTTAGCCCTTTCTGGACAAAATTTAACCGAAGCTGAGTTATCATTTAAAGTAAAAACAGCAGCAAATCTGAAAAAAAGTATCGGTAGATTAGATTTTCAACGTGGTGTATTGCAAATTTCAACTAATGGTGAGTTGGAGGTTGTTTCAACTGGGCAACAAGGCTCCCATCTCACACAATCGTTTAATCATGCTAACTGCTTTATCTTGCTTGAAAAAGATAGAGGCAATGTAACTAAAGGTGAATGGGTAACTGTTGAACCGTTTAATACACTATTAAAATAGTGCAACCAATACCGCCCCAGCAGCTATCATGGCAACGCCTATAGCCGAAAGAAATGAAATTTTTTCGCCAAATATAATAGTTGCAAAAATTACCGCAAAAACGACACTAAGTTTATCAATTGGGGCGACTTGTGATACTTTACCTTCTTTTATTGCCATAAAGTAAAATAGCCACGATAATGCGCCAGCTACGCCACTCAATGCAATAATAAGTAATGCTTTTTTATCATTAAAAAAAGTATTAATTAAATTCAGTTTTCCTTGAACAACAACTACACCAACTAGAAAAATAGCCATAACTATAGCTCTAATTGCTGTCGCAGTATTAGCATCAAGATGTTGTAAACCAATTTTACCGAGGATTGCCACACAAGCTGCAGTAATCGCCGATAATAATGCATAAATAAGCCAAGCACTCATATAAGTTAATACCTATCAATTTGAAATAAATATTGTTGATTATTAGAATTTTTTTGACATTGCTCTGATTTATTCATTACTCCACGGCAATCTTCAAGAACGCCATGAGCTTTTGACCAATGATATTGTTTACCTTCATCATTTTTACCGCCACAAGCAGTTAAAGCTAAACTAAACGTTAGACAAGTTAATGCAATAATTACTGATTTCATCATATTTCCCTCGCAAATATCAAAATGTGGTTTAAATTATTATTGTTAATTATTTTAGTTCATTATTAAGCTGATTGATAGCTAAGCTATCACCTATTTTTAATATATGAAAAGATCTATCTCCCTTTAATGAGTTTAATAATGTTGGTGGCTCATCTAATGGTTCATCTGCCAATTCAAAAGCTCCCCAATGGATCGCAATGGCTGACTGACAATTTAATTCATCATAAAGTTTTACAGCTTGTTGTGGATCTATATGCTGCGATTGCATAAACCAACGTGGTGCATAAGCACCAATTGGTATCAAAGCAAGATCTATCTGCTTAAATTTATCAGCAATTTTCTTTAAACTTGCGCAATAACCGGTATCCCCCATAAAGTAGACCGTTTTAGTTGATAATGGTTTATCAATATCTGTCTGCATAACCCATCCACACCATAATGCTTTATTCACATCAAACGCTCCCCGATTACTCCAATGCTTTGCCGGTGTAGAGGTAAAGGTAATTCCATTAACATTAGTTGACTGCCACCAATCTAACTCAATAACTTGCTTGGCCCCCCATTTTAATAATTTACTTTTAAGTCCTAAGGGAACCAGAATAGTAAGTTGCGGATACCGCATGATAAGTTGGCGAATACTATTAAAATCAAGATGATCATAATGGCTATGAGAGATTACCACTACATTAATTGGAGGTAATTTATCAATGGTAATTGCTGGTTTTGTTCGTCGTTTTGGCCCAATAAATTGCACCGGCGAAACCCGGTTAGAAAACACTGGATCGGTTAATATCCATTGTTCATCAAGCTTTATCAGGGTAGTAGAATGTCCGATCCACCAAACTCTATCACCGCTTAAGCTAATATCAATTGAGCTAAGCCAATTTTGGATGAATGCTTGATATCCGCCTTTCGGCGGTAACACTTTACGTTGCAGTCGCCAACGCAAAGCATCAGTTAATTTAATTGAAAAAGGTTCAGTATTATCAAAACCTTTCTTTTTATGATGTGACTGATCACATATTATTTTGTTCGCTTTACTCATTAAGGGATATCTAATTGTAGTTATTTGGCTCTGCGTTCTATTAATACCGCAACGTTACCAGCATTAGCAATAGCATCAGGTTTTGACACTTTTATTTTTAACCATTGTACCGAGAATTTCTCAATGACTAACATTGCAACACGTTCTGCTACGGTTTCAATCAATTCAAATTTATTTTGTTCAATAAATGACGTTATTGATTGCGACACAACAAAATAGTCTAAACAAAATTTCACATCATCACTTTGTCCAGCAGGTTGATTATCCCATGCCATTTCGAGATCAAGAACTAACTTTTGTTTAATCGTTTTTTCCCAATCATAAACACCGATTGTGGTATAAACCGTTAGTGATTCAATGAATACTCTATCTTTAATTGATAAGGTCATATTCTATTCCAGATATAGATATTGTTTAAAATAGAGATTACCGAATCTTAATAAATTACGCTATAATTTATTGCAAATAATAGTAAATAATAGTTTATATGACGCGAATTTTTCAGCCTTACACAATTAATCAAAATAGTTTGATCACTTTAGATGATAATGCTTTCAATCACCTTATTCGAGTATTAAGAATGAAAACCGGGGAATCAATTACGCTTTTTGATGGTTCCAACCAAATTACGCCTGCCGTTATACATGAAGTTAATAAAAAAACGGTTATTGTAAAAACAGCAAACAGTGTATTAGATAATCGAGAATCACCATTAAACATTCATTTAGGGCAAGTGATTTCTCGTGGCGATAAAATGGAATTTACTATTCAAAAATCGGTCGAATTAGGTGTTAATACCATTACCCCCCTACTTTCAGAACGTTGTGGCGTCAAACTCGATCAAGAAAGGCTTGAAAAGAAAGTTCAACAATGGCAAAAAATTGTTATTTCGGCTTGTGAACAATGTGGACGAAATATCATCCCAAGCATCAATCCAGTAATGAAATTAGAAACTTGGTGTGCAAATTTAACCGATAGTTTAAAACTTAACTTACACCCTAAAGCCGAACAAGGAATAAACCAATTACCGTGTGATAATAACAATATTAGTTTATTAATTGGGCCGGAAGGTGGTCTATCTAATGAAGAAATTAGCATGACTCATCAATATCAGTTTACTGATATTTTGCTCGGGCCGAGAGTATTACGTACTGAAACAGCGGCGTTAACTGCAATAACAGCGCTTCAAGTTCGTTTTGGTGATTTAGGTTAGTCACAAGAAATAAATAAGTTAATAAATGATTGCTTTGCTTATTAATCGGTAACGGGTATGATAGTTGAAAATTCGATTATTATTGCTAATACCTCTTTCTACCTTGGTTTTATCTAAATTATTAAATAGGTAGAGCAGCAGCAAATCATCAACACCGAATTCAGTAAAATCAAATATAATCAGTAAGGAGTTACCATGATCAAACTTGGTATTGTTATGGACCCCATTAGCCATATCAAATTAAAAAAAGATACCAGTTTTGCGATGCTACTTGAAGCACAAAAACGCGGCTATCAACTTTATTATATGGAGATGAATGATCTGTTTTTACGCAATGGAGAAGCTAGTGCCACGACTCGTACAGTAACAGTTCATAACAATAGTGAGCATTGGTTTGATTTTGGAGACGAACAGACTATAGCATTAAGTGAACTTGATGTAATATTAATGCGCAAAGATCCACCTTTTGATACTGAATTTATCTATGCAACCTATATATTAGAGCGTGCGGAAGAGAAAGGCGTATTGGTAGTAAATAAACCTCAAAGTCTACGCGACTGTAACGAAAAATTATTTACTGCTTGGTTTGCTGACTTTACACCTGAAACCTTAGTTACTCGTCAGACAACACAAATCAAAGCTTTTCATCAACAATATCATGACATCATTTTAAAACCACTAGATGGCATGGGTGGTTCGTCAATTTTTCGCGTGAAACAAGATGATCCTAATGTTTCGGTGATTATTGAGACACTTACTGAACATAATACCCGTTATTGCATGGCGCAAACATTTATTCCCGCAATCAAAGATGGCGATAAACGGGTTTTAGTTGTCGACGGTGTACCCGTGCCTTACTGCTTAGCACGAATTCCACAACAAGGGGAAACTCGAGGAAATTTAGCTGCTGGTGGACATGGTGAAGTTAGGCCATTAAGTGATAGTGATTGGCAAATCGCTAACAGTATCGGCCCTGTTTTGCAACAAAAAGGACTACTATTTGTAGGACTTGATATTATTGGTGACAAACTAACCGAAATTAACGTTACCAGCCCGACTTGCGTTCGAGAAATTGAAGCAGCTAACCCAGATTTATCAATCACAGGTTTATTAATGGATGCGATTGAATCAAGATTAAATATAAAGAGTTAAAAATGATTAGAGAATATCAAGCAAAAGATTTAGATGCCATAATGACAATTTGGCTGCAAGGTAATGAACAAGCACATAATTTTATCGATCCTGAGTTTTTTAAACAAAACTTTGAATTAGTGAAGATGTTGATCCCAATGTCAACAATATATGTTCAAGATATCAACGGCGTTGTTGTTGGTTTTATTGGCCTAACTGAAAACTATATCTCAGGTTTATATGTTGAAAAGAATTTTCGTCATCAAGGTACCGGATCAGCATTAGTTGAAAAAGCCAAACAACGTCATAACGAATTAATGGTACATGTTTACAAACAAAATAGTGATGCAATTAACTTTTATTTATCACAAAATTTTGCAATTGTTGGTGAATCAATTAATGAAGAAACCAATCATCCTGAAATATTAATGCGCTGTAATGTTGAACATAAAGTCAAAATTGGTAAATGTGCATTATAAATTTAACGACAATGTGAGCATATGAATCTAAAAAATCATTTTATTATAGCCATGCCAACTGTTAATGACTCAATTTTTAGTCGTTCAGTAGTATATATTTGTGAACATAATCGTGATGGCGCAATGGGGATTATTATTAATAAACCCATTGTAGATCTTAACATAGAAACAGTATTATCCCGTTTAGAGATAACCGCATCAAAAAGCTGTGCTGAACTTGAACACCTTGTGTTTTGTGGCGGCCCGCTTGCTGAAGAGCAAGGATTTATTCTCCATACACCTCATCAAGGGTTTGCTTCAAGTATACAAATCTCTGATGATATCATGGTTACCACATCTCTCGATGCATTAAAGTCTATTGGTACACCAGAACAACCAAGAGATCTTTTCTTAGCATTAGGTTATTCAAGTTGGCAATCATTACAACTTGAAAGTGAAGTAGCAAAAAATGATTGGTTAGTTACCGATGTTGATCCTGCAATTATCTTCGAGGTAGCTATTGAAGATCGTTGGCAGAAAGCGGCTGAATCATTGGGCATTAATATTAAAACAATTTCACATCAAATGGGCACCGCTTAAGTTATGGCTACCATCATTGCATTTGATTTTGGTACAGCGAGCATCGGCGCAGCTATCGGTCAAGATATAACTAAGACCGCAAATTCACTTTGTTCATTCAAAGCTCGAGATGGCATTCCTAATTGGCAGTCAATAGAGAAAGTACTCAATGAATGGCAACCTGATTATTTAGTGGTAGGATTACCACTAAATATGGATGGTACAGAACAACCATTAACCGCAAGAGCACGCAAATTTGCTAACCGTTTGCATGGCATGTTTGGCTATCAAGTTCATTTACAAGATGAACGTTTATCAACCGTTGAGGCAAAATCACATATTTTTGCTTCACGTGGTTACCGAGCCCTTGAAAAAGGTCATGTCGATGCAACTTCGGCAATTATTATTTTAGAAAGTTGGTTCGAAAATTGTGAATCTAGATAATCAAAAGATTATTTTAACAATAATTAGTCGCCAATAAATTTCATCCTTGCTAAAATAACAAGCAATTTTTTCTATTGAAAGGACTGCTCCCCGTGTCAAATAATAAATCTCTTAGCTATAAAGATGCTGGTGTTGATATCGATGCTGGCAATGAATTGGTTGATCGTATTAAATCTGTCGTTAAAGAGACCAAACGTCCTGAAGTTATGGGTGGACTTGGTGGTTTTGGTGCATTATGTGCAATTCCACAAAAATATAAACAACCTATTTTAGTTTCAGGTACTGATGGTGTTGGCACAAAATTGCGCCTTGCAATGGATTTAAATCGTCATGAATCAATTGGTATTGATTTGGTTGCTATGTGCGTTAATGATTTGATTGTTCAAGGAGCTGAGCCTTTATTTTTCCTCGACTATTATGCTACTGGCAAATTAAATGTTGATGTTGCAGCGACAGTTGTTACGGGTATTGCGGAAGGCTGTAAACAATCCGGATGTGCATTAGTTGGTGGTGAAACCGCAGAAATGCCAGGTATGTATCATGGTGATGATTATGACTTAGCAGGTTTTTGTGTTGGTGTAGTTGAAAAATCAGAAATGATTGATGGTAGTAAAGTACAAGATGGTGATGCTTTAATTGCCCTTGCATCAAGCGGTGCACATTCAAATGGTTATTCACTAGTACGTAAAATTATTGAAGTTAGTGGTGTTAATCCAGCAACAGAACAATTAGACGGAAAACCATTAGCAGATCACTTACTTGCGCCAACTAAGATTTATGTAAAATCAGTGCTTGATTTGATTTCGAAAATCGATGTTCATGCTATTGCACACATTACTGGCGGTGGTTTTTGGGAAAACATTCCACGAGTTTTACCTGATAATACTCAAGCTGTTATTGATGAATCTAGTTGGCAATGGCCGGCCATCTTTAATTGGTTACAACAAGCAGGTAATGTAAGCCGTCATGAAATGTACCGTACTTTCAATTGTGGCGTAGGTTTAATCATCGCTTTACCAAAACAGTTAGCCGAGCAAGCCATTAATTTACTTAACCAGCATGGTGAAAAAGCTTGGTTACTTGGCGAAATAAAACACTCTTCATCAACTGAACGAGTTGTTATCCAGTAATATATACGATATCAATTTTTGTCTAGTAATAGTAACTAATCAGTCAATATTACTGGACAAAAATTATCGATATAAAAATCATCAAAATAATTCCTTTTAGTATCAATCTGCAATATCTGCCTTATGTTTTAATATACTAATCCCCTGCCTTTTTTATTTTTACTAAAAACGTATAGTTAGGCAAAAATTTAACTCAAAAATAACTAAAAGCTATCTTAGTTTCTGGTACAATATGCAAAATTATTATAACTAAGTAATGTCATAATACTCTAAGATACAAGGTTTTTTAATGATCATATCAGATGCTAACAGTGCGGTGTCATCTGTCGCATATCGTGCAAACGAAGTCATTGCTATTTATCCAATAACTCCAAGTTCATCTATGGCTGAACAAGCTAGCTCGTGGGCGGAGTTTAACAAACCCAATGTTTTTGGTGATACACCTAAAGTTGTTGAAATGCAATCGGAAGCGGGAGCAATATCAACGGTGCACGGTGCATTAATGACTGGAGCATTAGCAACATCATTTACTTCATCGCAAGGTCTGTTATTAATGATTCCTTCGCTATATAAAATAGCTGGGGAATTAACACCATTTGTATTACATGTTGCCGCCCGTACTGTTGCAACTCATGCCTTATCTATTTTTGGCGATCATTCTGATGTTATGTCAGTTAGGCAAACTGGTTTTGCCATGCTGTGTTCTAGCTCGGTACAAGAAGCCCAAGATTTAGCCTTAATCGCACAAATAGCGACACTCAATAGTAGAGTACCATTTATTCACTTTTTTGATGGTTTTAGAACTTCACACGAAGTAAATAAAATTTATCCAATCAGTGATGAACAGATTCGTAATTTGCTTCCCAATCAAGCTATTGATGCTTTTCGTCGCCGTGCCTTAACACCAGATAATCCAGTTATTCGTGGTACATCAGCTAATCCTGATACCTACTTCCAATGCCGTGAAGCAGTTAATCCATATTATGAGAATACTTTTAATCATGTTGTTGATGCTATGCAAGCCTTTGCAAAAGAGACCGGTAGAAAGTATCAACCTTTCGAATATTATGGCGCAAAAGATGCTGAGCGTATCATTGTCATTATGGGATCAGGCGTCAGCACCACGAAGGAAGTTGTCGATCATCTGCTTAAAAATGACGAAAAAGTTGGTGTCGTTATCGTAAGATTATTCCGACCATTTTCAGCGACTCATCTCCTTGACGTTATTCCGCAAACTGTGAAAAAAATCGCAGTGCTAGATCGTACCAAAGAGCCCGGCGCACAAGCTGAACCTCTTTACCTAGATGTAATGACAGCCTTTGCTGAAAGTTTTTCACGTGGCGAACGTGACCATTTACCACAAATTATTGGTGGTCGTTATGGTTTATCATCCAAAGAGTTCGATCCTCGCTGTGTGTTAGCCATTTTTAATGAACTAACAACAGAGAAACCTAAACCTCGCTTTACAGTAGGTATTTATGACGATATAACCGGCTTGTCACTACCATTACCAGAAAAATCCATTCCACAAAAATCAGCACTTGAAGCTCTATTTTATGGTTTAGGCAGTGATGGTACAGTTTCAGCGACCAAAAATAATATCAAAATCATTGGTGATAGTTCACCATTTTATGTACAAGGTTATTTCGTTTACGATTCGAAAAAAGCAGGTGGTTTAACCACTTCTCACCTTCGAGTTAACCTTGAACCAATAGATTCACCATATTTGATAACCAGTGCCCATTTTATCGGTTGTCATCAAGATCAGTTTATCGACAAATATCAAATAGTTGAAAGATTAAAAGATGATGGTATTTTCTTGCTGAATACACCTTATAGTAAGGATGAAGTTTGGCATAGATTACCTAAAGAAGTGCAAATTCAACTAATTAAGAAAAGAGCACATTTTTATATTATTAATGCAGCTAAAATTGCTCGAGAATGTAATTTAGGGGCAAGAATTAATACCGTAATGCAAGCCGCATTCTTTCATTTATCAGAAATATTTAAAAATGATTTTAGCATTTCACAACTAAAAGAAGTTATTGCCAAAAGTTACAGCAGTAAAGGACAAGATATTGTTGAAAATAACTGGAAAGCACTTGATTTAGCCATTGCATCTCTTGAGCAAATTCCATTAAGTTGCGTGGATGAAAGTAGTCCATTACGTCCGCCAGTTGTGCCAAGCAATGCCCCTGATTTTGTTAAAATGGTCACTGCAACTATGTTAGCTGGCTTAGGTGATAGTTTACCTGTTTCAGCTTTTCCACCCGATGGAACATGGCCTGTTGGCACCACCAAATGGGAAAAACGTAATATTGCTGAAGAAATACCAATCTGGCAACCTGAACTTTGTACTCAATGTAACCATTGTGTGGTTGCTTGTCCGCATGCAGCCATTCGAGCAAAAGTTGTTGAACCAGATGATATGCTCAATGCACCTGAGTCATTAAGCTCACTTGAAGTAAAAGCTCGAGATATGAAAGGTCAACGTTATGTTTTACAAGTTGCGCCTGAAGATTGTACCGGATGTAATTTATGTGTTGAAGTTTGTCCTTCACGTGACCGTAATAACTTTGATATCAAAGCCATTAACATGCGTTCACGAATTGACAATCTCGAAACTCAACGTGCTAACTATGAGTATTTCACCGACCTTCCTGATCGGGAAATCAAAACGCTAGAACGAATTGATGTACGTACATCACAACTATTAACACCGTTATTTGAATATTCTGGTGCTTGTGCTGGTTGTGGTGAAACACCATACATTAAACTACTAACCCAATTATATGGTGATCATCTCGCTATTGCTAATGCAACTGGTTGCTCGTCAATTTATGGTGGTAATTTACCATCATCCCCATATACAACCGATCGCAATGGCCGTGGACCGGCTTGGGCAAATTCATTATTTGAAGATAATGCCGAATTTGCACTTGGTTATCGTATTACTTATGATCAGCATAAAAAACGAGCATTACGTTTGCTTGAACATGTTGCCGGTGAAGTTTCACCAGAGATAGTGATTAATTTACAATCACCAGATTTATCTATTGATGAAAAACGAACTCAAGTTAACTTATTACGTCAACAATTAGCGCATTTAACTTCAGCTGCAGCTAAAGAGTTAATGCAAGATGCTAATTATTTGATTGATAAATCAGTATGGGCTATTGGTGGTGATGGTTGGGCTTATGATATTGGCTTTGGTGGACTCGATCATGTAATGAGTTTAACCGAAAACGTTAACATCTTAGTGCTTGATACCCAATGCTACTCTAATACTGGCGGACAGCAATCGAAAGCAACACCAATGGGTGCAGTTTCCAAATTTGCTGATTTAGGTAAACATAAAGCTCGTAAAGATCTTGGGGTCAGTGTAATGATGTATGGTCACGTTTATGTCGCCCAAGTTGCTTTAGGATCGCAATTGAACCAAACACTTAAAGCATTGCAAGAAGCTGAAGCTTATAATGGCCCTTCTCTGGTTATTGCTTATAGCCCTTGTGAAGAACATGGTTACGATTTATCTAAATCTCATGAACAGATGAAAGATTTAGTTAAATCAGGTTTCTGGCCATTATATCGTTATGATCCGCGTCGTATGCAAGAAGGAAAACCAGGTTTAGTGTTAGACTCTAAAGCACCAAACAGTGAATCATTAACGGAAGTTTTACTTAAAGAACAACGTTTCCGTCGTTTAGAAACACTCGAACCAGTTATTGCCAATACTTTACATGCGCAATCAACTAAAATGGTAAATTCTAAATATAAATTCTTGCAAATGCTGGCAACCTATTCTGATATTGAAACGCCAGCAGATAGTTAATCACAAAATAACTATCAGGCAAAAATAGCCTTAGTTATGCGGTATTAAGATCATTGTTAGTATATTCATTAATATTAGCAATGATCTTAAATATTGACATAATGGGGGCAAACCCGAACTAAATTTCAATCTAGCTACCAATTGGTGTCGAATATCGCTAGGAACACCTGGAAAAATGTTATATGTTGCCAATGTGTTGTATGGTTTAAGGGAAAATTCACTGATATAAAATTGAAACAACCGAGGAAGGAACGCTAAAGACTCACTGTATAGATCATATCAGTGAGTCTAAAATTTTACTTAACTTTGGTATCGATAACCCGACGAGTCATCCAATAATGTTTTTTCCAATAATCTTCTTTTAAATTAGAGAAAATAACACCTTTTGATGTTGAAGCGTGTAGGAATTTACCATCTGCATAGTAGATACCAACATGCAAACCGCTACGACTACGACCGGTTTTAAAGAATACTAAATCACCCGCTTTAGGAGTAGTAACTTTATAGCCTAGTTTAGCTTGTTCTACAGTACTTCTTGGCAAAGTTTTTGATAATCTATTTTTGTAGAAATTCATAACTAAACCAGAACAATCACTACCAGCTAAGGTTGTACCACCATAACGATATGGCGTTTTTTTCCATTTTTTATAATGTTGATCGATTTTTGCCAAAATAACTGGATCTGATTTATTTACCGCTACTTGACCTTGACTACTACTACAACCAAACAATACAAACAGAGAAAAAATAATCGAGATTACTAAACATCGTTTTTTAACACTACCGCAATTGTTGCGCAACTTGGTTAATAACCGACTGCCTTTTTTTATCATTTCTTTTTGTTCCTTTATTTAAAGTCGACCAATGCGAATAACGTCTTGCTACCTTTAGACTTTTAGGTAACACACCTTTTTGCCACTCATTTTTATCTAGCTTAGATAATCTAATCGGGCTGGTGTTCGCATGGCTGCGATAATTTAAACTCTCTTTAAGTTGAACTAATCGTAAAGAAAGAAAACAAATAATCACATCATCAACGCTTAATTTACTATATCCAGAAAGCTGATAACGCATTCTAGAACCGTAATGCTTTGCAGTTTGCATCAAACTACCCACGGCTGCACCAATTAACGCAGCTGAACCAAAGGATAATCCACCAGTAGCTAAATCAATACTTGCTCCGATAGTTGCACCAGATACAAATCCTTTAGTCAAATGTATACCCATCAATTTCAACGCATCTAAATTAAACAAATCCGCGTTATATCTACCTTTAATTAAAGGTAGATTTTCTTCACTCTCTTGAGTTGAATCAAATTGATAGAGTTGCAATAAATCATTTATTACTTTTTGTTCACGTAACCTAACTTTATTTTGCATATCAGTTACAGCTTGCTTATCATCTGATTTTGCCATTTTATAAAAAGCAGTCACATCAACCAATGCTTCGGCAATAAGCTTATTTGCTGTATGATTACGTGATTCACGAATCCTCGTAATATTATCTAACCAATTATCCAATATTTTTTTAGCTGATTCAATTAGTAAAGCTAAACTTTTGTATAATTTTTCTTCACCATCTATGGGTGGAAACACAGCGTCGAACCCAATGATAGCATGGATACCTATTATTGAAAGCAATCTTTTCCATTCCTTTTCATTTTGTTCTTTGCTTGAAGTAAAATTAAGGACAGCAAGAATAGGTTTATCACTATTTGCTAAAATGGCCAATTCATCATGATATTTAGGTAGCACAGGCTCTCGGACATCAATGACATAGATAGCTGCATCACAATTTAACACTTGTCTGATGACTTTTGCTTCTTGATTAAAAAGGTTTTCAGCCTCCGGACTTTGTAAAAAAGTCGTTAATTTATCGATACCATCTAGCTTAGTATTAGCTGGTAGAATTTGTGTTATATAATCATAAAGCGCCAAACTATCTTCAAAACCCGGAGTATCATAAAAAGTAATGTCGGTATTATTAGCCAAAGACAATTTAATTGATTCAACGTGTCTTGTGGTGCCCGGTTTATCTGAAACATCACCAAAATGACTATTGTGCGACAATGCTCGCAAAAGCGAAGTTTTGCCAAAATTGGCATGGCCAACTATTGCTAATTTCAATGAAGTAATCATATTAATTATCCTGCTCTAACCAATTAGGTTCGGCTAATGGTAAAGATAACGATTGCCAATTATGAAATTGCTTACCGTGATTAATAAACCATATCCGAGTTTGCTGGGATTTATTAATTAGCTGTTGAATAAAGTTTAATAATCCACGATCAGGGGCGCGATCCGTATCGATGGCGATTAATAATTTTTTCGCTGGTTTTAATTGTAAATAGTCCAATATAGCAACCCGTTGTTCACGGGTATTGAGAAAGCCATAGAACGGAACTGTAGTTGTAGGTTTCCAACTTTCAACGATATCCACTGCCACTAAATAGATACCATGCCCTTCTTCAATTTGCGAAATCGGCAATTGCCATCTGCTTTCACCTAATTTATCTTCATCTTCTACATTAGTAACTAATGGCTGTAATTGTTGCGCAAGTATTTGATAATCAGGATCATCTAAATTTAACTTAATTTTTCGACTGGTTACCATCCAGGTGACACCACAAAAAATCATCAGAAGTAAACGAACAGTTAAGCCATAAAAAATAAAAACGCCAAGTAACCATATCGCCCATGAAGAACGAATATCACCAGAACTTAATGCATGTTCACTCAGTTTAATCACATCATCTTTTGGAATAGAAAATCCAAACCAAGATGGCAAATAACCTAGACAATGAGTTAATTCAATAATTGAATCGGCACTTAATAAAGTTGTTTTCCATTCAAAACTATAATGTTGGGTAGAAAAAAGCACTAACAAAACAATTAAAGCGCTAGTTAAAATAACTGTCCAAAACAAATTAAGTACAAAACCTAGCAACCAACGAATTCGGTAGCCAAATAATGAAACAAAAGCAGGAACAAGTTGTTGCACAGTCTTTTTTTGGTAGAGTTTTTCCGCTATCCATAACCAACCGTGAATTAATAAACTACCACCAAAGCGAGAAAAAAATAAAAATGAGCAAAGCCAGATAATTAGCGTAATAAAATGAACACCCAATAAACTAAATAATGCCAAATATAAATTGATTGGATTTTGACTTAACGCGCCAAATGTCAACGAGCTACCGATAAAAAGTGATAAAAACAATAATAACAAAAATGACAGCTTAATTGAGCGCAACATTACTTTTTGTGCCAAATATAAACCATTTTGTTTAGATAATAAGGTGGCTCGCGTAACAATACGATTAACCAAAGAGGTTGGCATAGCTTTAACTTGCCGATTAATATCTTGATCAGCAAAGCGTCCAGATTGTGACTCAATTAAATGAATAGTTTCAGTAAGCCATAAAGATTTTAGCTGTTCACGCATTTTTATTTAATTTTCACATTTAGGTTAGTCATAAAAGAAACGCGACATAAGTCGCGTTTAAGATAGATTGAGTCGTTTACTGGGTGATTTCACCAATTTTACTTAAAAGAGTTTGAATCCGTTGCTGCCAAATTTGTTGATCTTGTTTTAGTTTTTCATTTTCATCGCGTAATGCTTTCATTTCATCAGAACTATCATTAATTAATTGCTCAAGTTCTTGATTACCTTGCTTTAATCTAGCAATCTCTTGTTGCAATGTATTAATGGTGTTAACAGTATGTTGAATTCTAGTTTCTAATTGATTCAATATTTCTAATGACATATTTTTCCTCAAGCTCAATTTATTTGGTGTATAATAAGTAGTATTATAACTAATTCATTCTGAAATCAACACCTTTTTAAATTTTAAGTTGGAGAAAAATATGCGAAAACCTCTCGTTATGGGTAACTGGAAACTCAATGGTAGTATCAGTATGGCAAAAGACTTGGTCGCAGGATTAAGAAATGAGCTATCAACAGACGCTAACTGTGGCATTGCAATTGCACCGCCTAGCGTTTATTTAGATTTTGTAGCACATCAATTAGGTGGCTCAAACATTCTTTTAGGTGCTCAAGATGTCGGTATTCATCTTTCTGGTGCTTATACTGGTGAAGTATCAGCAACTATGTTAAAAGAAATCGGCGTAACTCACGTCATTATTGGACATTCTGAACGTCGTACTTATCACAAAGAATCTGATGAATTTATTGCCCAAAAATTTGGTGTATTAAAAGAAGCAGGTCTAGTACCAGTACTTTGTATTGGTGAAACTGAAGCTGAAAACGAAGCTGGCCAAACTCAAGCAGTATGTGCTCGTCAAATTGATGCTGTTATTAATGCATTAGGTGTACAAGCATTTAATGGCGCAGTAATTGCTTATGAACCTGTTTGGGCAATCGGTACAGGTAAATCTGCAACTCCAGCTCAAGCACAAGCTGTTCACAAATTTATCCGTGATCATATCGCAAAACAAGATGCAGCTGTAGCTAAACAAGTAATTATTCAATATGGTGGTTCAGTTAATGATAAAAATGCAGCTGAACTATTTACCCAACCAGATATTGATGGTGCTTTAGTTGGTGGAGCTTCATTAAAAGTCGATGCTTTTGCAGCAATCGTTAAAGCGGCAGAACAAGCTAAGAAATAAAACGTAAGACGCCTATTTTAGGCGTCTTTTTCTACTCAGTAGTACAATTGTAACTTATTTTTTACCCTTCTTTTCATATCTAGATGGCCAAATTTGCTCAACAGGCACTTGTAAATATTCAGAGATAATACGTTCATATTTAGGACAATGTCGATATAGTGCATTACGTAAAGTATCAGCCTGTAAACCACTTGAACGAGAAAGCGCTCTTAAATTTCCGCCTCGGATTTTAATCTCACCTACAACTCTTGATGGTGTCCAGTCTTGATCTTGTTCTCTCATTATGAGATCCTCTATTGGTTAAATTTTTTGCTATTGTAAAGATTATCGGTATTACGCGACTAAAGCGATAACAAGTTACCTGCAAAGAATAGCATATAAAAAAACGAATTAAAATAATAAAAACAAAAAAATATCTAGAAATGGAATGAAAAACAATGGAAAACAAAGTAAAAAAACAGTCAGAACAGGAAAAAACACGAACATTGACCAGTACAGGAGTTATAAATTTTAAAAATCGATTAACTATTGTTTTAGAAGGTCTTTCTGGTAACGCTTTTGCGAAAAAAGTAGGAATGTCAGAAGCAGTAATACGAGATTATTTATGTGGTAAAACCTATCCATCGCTAAATAGATTGGCAACCATAGCGCAGAAATGTGATATACCAATCGAGTGGCTTGCAACAGGAAAAGGCGAATGTCGTTTACTTCCAGAAAGCCAAGGTAAAGGTTCTATTGATATTCCATTTCATCATCTCAATGAAACAAATAGTGCATTTTCAGTTTTAGAAACAATCCCATTTGATATCACCTTAATCAAACATCACAGTTGTGAAGTTGATAATCTAATCGCTGTTTGGGCTAAGGGTGACAGTATGGAACCAACCATATCAAATCATGATATTCTTATTATCAATAAAGCTAACGCTAAACCTATTGATGGTTTTCTTTATGCGGTACAGTATGATGATCATATAAGTATCAAGCGTATTCAAAATCAAGGTGCTAACTTAGTTTTAATTTCAGATAACCCTAAATATCCAGCTATTGTGGTTGACAAAAAAGAACAACACGATTTTAAAATAATCGGCCATGTGGTCTATTTACTGAAAGATCTTAATTAAGATCACCATAATAATGCTATCTTTAAATTTAACTCCATTGATATTATCAATGGAGTTTGGAACTATAATTAATTTTTTTCTGCGAATAGATATCAGCAGACAACTACTAATAAAAATTTGTTAGTCAAACCCTTATCCCTCTTTCGCATAGCCTTACACTTTTCATCATAATTATGCTAAAATCGTTATAAAATTTTTGCCCATTGATTTAGTTATTATGCCAAATATAAACACTCGAAAAAAAGTCGTTGTCGGCATGTCTGGCGGCGTAGATTCTTCTGTTTCTGCTTATTTATTACAACAACAAGGTTACGATGTTGTTGGTTTATTTATGAAAAATTGGGAAGAAGATGACACAGAAGAATATTGTTCAGCAGCGATCGATTTAGCTGATGCGCAAGCAGTATGTGACAAATTAAACATCAAATTACACACAATCAATTTTGCTGCCGAATACTGGGATAACGTATTCGAACATTTTTTATCCGAATATAAGGCAGGTCGAACACCTAATCCTGATATTTTATGCAATAAAGAGATCAAATTTAAAGCTTTTCTTGAATATGCAGCCGAAGATCTTGGTGCTGATTATATCGCTACTGGCCATTATGTTCGCAAGCGAGAAAATGGAAGCAAAGTCGAATTACTGCGCGGTATAGATAACAATAAAGACCAAAGTTATTTTTTATATACGCTGAGTGAAGATCAAATCAGACAAAGCTTATTTCCTGTTGGTGAACTAGAAAAACCACAAGTACGAAAAATCGCCGAAAAACTAGGCCTAGCAACCGCAGCTAAAAAAGACTCAACCGGGATCTGTTTTATTGGTGAACGAAAATTTAGTGACTTTTTAGCTCGTTACTTACCGGCACAATCAGGCGTGATTCGGACTGTAGATGGTGAAGTTATCGGCCAACATCAAGGGCTAATGTATCACACATTAGGACAACGTAAAGGACTTGGCATAGGTGGTCTAAAACAAGCCGATGATACGCCATGGTATGTTGTTGACAAAGACATAAAAAATAATGAATTAATTGTTGCCCAAGGTCATGATCATCCAGCTTTGTTTTCAGATGGATTAATTGCTCAACAACTACACTGGGTTGATCGTAAAGTTGTGACCAAACCTTTTCAATGCACAGTAAAAACGCGTTACCGTCAACAAGATATTGTTTGTAGTGTCACACCATTAGAACAAGATAAAATTCAAGTAATATTTGAACAACCTGTTGCAGCAGTAACACCTGGACAATCAGCGGTATTCTATCAAGATGAAGTCTGCCTTGGTGGCGGTATTATTGAGGAACGAATTGTAAGCAGTAAGGAGCATTAAAGTGAATAGTAAATATCATCATATTGCAATAGCCCTTGCCGGCGTAACACAAAGTGCGTCACTTATTCCCCAACTTGCTAATACAGGGGTTTGTAACAATACGCTTTATCAAATAGCAATTAAAAGTATATTCAATACATCGCCAAAAACCACTGATGATGTTTATGATGGTATTATCAATATTAAAACAGGCCTAGAAACTCTTATCTCACTACTATCATCAAATCAAAAGCAACAAGTTGAAAACATCCGTTATTTGTTTGGTGCATTAAGTGTCACCAGCAAACTTTTAAAAAATAACGATGCATTAGGTAAAATAGATCAACGTTTGCAACGGATATCTGGACTTTATTCAGATATGAATCAAGAGACAATCAGTAATCATGTTGATGATCTCTCTTATTCATTAGCGGGAATCTATTCGGATATCATCAGTCCCTTATCAACCAAAATCAAAGTAGTAGGTAAAGCGGAGTATTTACAAAATTCATTGGTGCAAGCCAAAGTTAGAGCTTCACTACTAGGTTGTGTTCGTTCTGCCATTTTATGGTATCAAGTTGGTGGAAGTCGTTGGCAAATTTTGCTGGGTCGTAAACGAATATGTAATGCAGCACAAGAATTATTAAAAGATATTAATCAACAAAGTTATTAAATTTAAAAAATAGCAACGGAGTAAAACCGATGGAATTATCTGCTCTTACCGCCCTATCACCAATTGATGGTCGTTATGGTGACAAAACAACAGAATTACGCACCATTTTTAGTGAATATGGTTTATTAAAATATCGTGTGCAAGTTGAAGTTCGATGGCTACAAAAACTCGCTAATCAAGCAGATATTCTTGAGGTACCAACACTAAGTGAGCAAGCTAACAAGCACCTGAATGAAATTGTTGACAACTTTAATGAACAAGATGCAATACGTATCAAAACAATCGAAAAAACAACAAATCACGATGTTAAAGCTGTTGAGTATTTCTTAAAAGAAAAAGTTAACACTAACGAAGAACTGCAAGCTATTAATGAATTTATCCACTTTGCCTGCACATCAGAAGATATCAACAATTTATCTTATGCATTAATGTTAAAAACAGCCAGAGACACAGTTCTTATCCCTTACTGGAACAAATTAATTGCAACCATCACTACGCAAGCTAAGACTTATCGTGACTTACCATTATTATCAAGAACACATGGACAACCAGCTACACCTTCCACCATCGGTAAAGAGTTTGCCAATGTTGTTTATCGACTAAAGAGACAACTCAAACAATTAGAGTCAATTGAAATTCTTGGTAAAATTAATGGCGCTACAGGTAATTATAATGCGCATATGGTTGCTTACCCACAAATCAATTGGCATAAATTTAGTGAGGAATTTGTAACTTCATTAGGATTACAATGGAACCCATATACCACCCAGATTGAACCACATGATTATATTGCAGAATATTTTGATTGCATTGCCCGTTTTAATACCATTATGATCGACTTTGATCGTGATGTTTGGGGGTATATCGCTCTAAATCATTTTAAACAGAAAACCGTTGCTGGTGAAATTGGCTCTTCAACTATGCCACATAAAGTAAACCCAATTGATTTCGAAAATTCAGAAGGCAATTTAGGGCTTGCTAATGCAATCATGAGTCATCTTGGTAGTAAATTACCTATTTCTCGTTGGCAACGAGATTTAACCGACTCAACCGTATTACGTAATCTTGGTGTAGGTATTGGTTATGCGATTATTGCTTATCAATCTACACTTAAAGGTCTAAATAAACTTGAAGTCAATCGAGAGTATCTACTTGATGAACTTAACCGCAATTGGGAAGTATTAGCAGAACCCATTCAAACCGTGATGCGTCGTTATGGTATCGAAAAACCATACGAAAAATTAAAAGAATTAACGCGAGGTAAACGTGTCGATGCACAAGGAATGCAACAATTTATCGATTCGTTAGCGTTACCTGAACATGAAAAAGCTCGTTTAAAACAGCTAACCCCAGCAAATTACATTGGTTTTGCCATTAATTTTGTTGATGAACTATAAATGACATAATAAGTGTTGCAGCCTAAAGCTCAAATATAATGAGTTTTAGGCGAACCAATTTATGTTGAATGAAATATAACAACAAAAATATTTAAAGTTCGGAAGATAGGGAGCATCATTGAAAATCCGCATCGCAACAAGAAAAAGTCCCTTAGCCCTTTGGCAAGCTAACTTTGTTAAACAACAATTAATGACAATCCACCAAAATTTAACCGTTGAACTAATCCCAATGGTAACTAAGGGTGATGTACTATTGGATAGTCCGCTATCGAAAATCGGCGGTAAAGGATTATTTGTCAAACAATTAGAACAAGCCATAATAGATAATGAAGCTGATATTGCCGTTCATTCTATTAAGGACATTCCAGCTCAATTTCCTACAGGATTAACGCTTGCCACAATCTGTCAACGTGATGATGTTCGTGATGCATTCATATCAAATCAATATCAATGTTTAGATGATTTACCTGATGGAGCTATCATTGGCACCTCAAGTTTAAGACGTCAATGTCAATTACGGGCTAAATATCCACATTTAATCATCAAAGATTTACGTGGTAATGTTGGTACCCGTTTAGCCAAATTGGATAACCAAGAATATGATGGCATTATTCTAGCTGCTGTCGGTTTAAAACGACTAGGGTTACAAGAGCGAATCAAACAATACATTGATACTGACTTAATTTTACCTGCGGTAGGCCAAGGTGCCATTGGTATCGAAACTCGAATTAATGATGAAACAATTTTGCAATTACTTGCGCCACTTGATGATAAACATAGCCGAATATGTATACAAGCTGAAAGAGCAATGAATCAGGCATTACAAGGCGGTTGCCAAGTGCCTATTGCCTGTCAAAGTCTTTTAACTAACAATTTATTAACCTTAACTGGTTTAGTTGGCAGTCTAGATGGTTCAACAATTATTAAAGTTAGCGTAACAGGAGCAGCTACAGAAGCCGAGAGCTTAGGCGAAAAATTGGCAGCAAAATTATTAGCTAAAGGCGCTGATAAAATATTAGCGGAACTAAATAACTAATGATTTATATTACTCGCCCTTCCCCCGAAGGGGATAATTTAACCCTATTATTAAATCAAGCCAATATACCAGCAAAACATCTACCTTTTTTTAATATCTTAGCTGGTCAAGATCTGGGGTATTTACAGCAACAATTGGATAACCTCAATCGAGGTGATATGGTTATTATTGTTTCACCACAAGTCACTTATATGATTGAACAACATCTACCTAATCTCAGGTTACCTAATCACCTTCGCTATTTTGCCATTGGCAAAAAATCTGCCGAACTATTTAGTCAACAAAATAGCGTTCATGTTGATTACCCTAATGAAGAAAATAGTGCCGGATTATTATCATTATTAAATCAACAAGCAATAAGTGGTCATAATGCGTTAATTCTTTGTGGGGATAAAGGCGGTCAACAATTATCTCAGCAGCTAAAGTTACAAACAGTTAATGTGAAAACAATTGCATGTTATACTCGTCAAACTATTACTTATAAACCAAACATATTAGCCGAAAATATTACCCAACAAATCATATTAATTACGAGTGTTGATCACCTATTACAACTGGATATTTACTGCCAAAATAAACATAAAAGTGATGCACAACTAATCGTAACCAGTGAGAGAATTTTTGCAAAAGCTAAACAGTTAAATTGGCAAAAAGTTTTAAAAATTGTTAGTGCAAATAATCAATTTTTATTTAAAACAATGATAACTCTATGTCATAATGCCAAAAATATTTAAAAAATCTAAATGGGGTTAATTTATGTCAACAAAATATTATGGTGCCAATGCAACACTATCCAACATCAGCACCACTTCATTTAGTCAACCGCCAATACCTAATGCAAACAAAGAAGCGAAAACGACGATGAACGTAGATAAAAAAGAACCAATCAAAAAAACTTCTAGTCCAAAAATCGAACAACCAACCAATTCATCGGTTACCAATTCATCGGTTAATAGTAGTAAATCCCACGCACCTGTATCAAAACTGTCAATACTTGCCATAGCATTAACAGTTTGCTTAAGTGGATTTGTTTATTTCCAAGGATATAAACAAATTGAAAATCAAAAGCGAAAAATTTCCACCTTACAAACAGAAGTTGCAAACTTAAAGCAAAATACTAAAGCTAGCATAATTAATGATTTGCAAACTAATATTAATGATGCCGTCAATCAACAAAACCAACAGTTTACATCTCTATCACAGCGTGTTGATCGCCAATTAAATGAAAACCAAAAAATTCAACAACAATTAACCATACAAATTAATGATGCAACAAAGTTAAACGAACAAAATTTGAATACGATTAATGAACGTTTATCTGCCCTATCCACCCTTGATAATAATGTTTGGTTAATCTCACAGGCTAACTATTTAGTCCACCTTGCGGGTAGAAAAATTTGGAATGACCAAGATTATACCAGTGCCCGTTTATTATTGAAAAGTGCTGATGAAAGTTTGGCCAAAACCAATGATCCAAGTCTATTAACCGCAAGACAAGCCATTAGCAAAGATATTAATGCCTTATCACAAATCAGTTTTATTGATGAAGATGGGATTATTATTAAACTATTAGGTTTATCTGAATCATTAACCGACTTACCTTTAGTCGGTAATTATAAAGAAGCTGCACAGGCAGTTAACCAAAATGAAATTAAAACCGCAAATGAGGTTTCAACAAATAATAAACCGTCATCAAACTTAGCTGAAGATCAAGTTAGCTCATCAATAGATGATTGGTCAGACAATTTACTCGCTAATGCGGAAAAATTTATGGACAAATTTATCAAAATTGAAAAACTAGACGCAAAAGATAACCATTTTGCCACTTGTCTCGATAAGGCAGGTAATGATGAAAAGCAAATTGTCAGATGCCAAATTTTAAAAACACCTTTAAGTTTAGAACAGACTCTGTATCTTCGTGAAAATATTCGTTTCCGGTTATTAATTGCGGCGCAGGCAGTACCAAGACATCAAGAACTCATATATCAACGTGCTTTACATGATGCTTCGACTTGGATTAATGCTTATTTCGATGGTAATGCATCAGCGGTTAAATTGTTCTTAAATGATCTTGATAGTTTACAAAAACAATCGATTAGTAATCAAAACATCCCCGATAAACTCGACAGCATTATTGAACTTGAAAAATTAATGCAAACTCGAGTCAAATCAGCATTAGGCAAATAGGAGAATAATAATGTTAAAAATACTCATTATTTTCTTAGTATTAGTCGGTGGATTTTTTCTTGGCCCTATTCTTGAAGGCAATCAAGGTTCAGCGATATTTGAAGTTGCTAAATATAGAATAAGTATGTCTTTTAACTCATTTGTCATACTACAATTGTTGGGATTGCTTGTCCTGTATTTAGTTTATGAAATA
This sequence comes from Gilliamella apis, assembly GCF_002142155.1. Lineage (GTDB taxonomy): Bacteria > Pseudomonadota > Gammaproteobacteria > Enterobacterales > Orbaceae > Gilliamella > Gilliamella apis. The sequence continues at coordinate 135,572 of NZ_NASD01000003.1, forward strand.
GGTAAAAAAGTCTTTAACTCAAAAACTGCTTTTGGTGAATGGTTAAGATTAAAATCACCGAAGAAATCAATTAAACGGGTTGAACAAGCGCAATTTTACCTTTTACAAGGTGATTATCAACAAGCTGCAAAACTATTTATGAAAAGTGCCAAAGGTGCAAAAAGCTCTACTTTATCTTATTTACTTGCAGCTCAAGCACAAATTGATGCAGACCAATTAATCGCCGCCAATCAATCTTTAGCCGAAGCGGCAAAATGTTGCCAACCAAAAGAGTTATTTGCTTTTCAACTGGTACAAATTCGTCTACAACTCAAAAATCATGAATATAGTGCAGCTAAAATCACAATTGAAAAATTATTAAACGAAAAACCGCGTAATGTTGAAATATTGAGATTAGCCGATCAACTCTATTATGAAACGGAAGATTATCAATCAGTTATTGATTTATTACCAATCATGTATAAAACTAAAGCTTATCCAGACTCTCAACTTGATCAGTTTAGACAAGCAGCCTATATTGGCCGTATCAAACAATTATCAACCAACAGTGATCCACTTGCTTTGATAAAATGGTGGAAACAACAACCAAAAGTTATTGTTAATAACCTAGCCAACCAAAAAGCAATGGCCAACTATTTAAATCAATTAGGCCAAACAGCCGAAGCGGAAAAGTTGAATAAAAGTATTCTAAAATTACAACAAAAAGAAAGAACCTAAAAAATATTAAATAGTAAACAGGGCAATTGCCCTGTTTTTGTTTGAATAGATAATCTGTTTAGATAATAAAATAGCGAATTAATGCCATACTACTCATTCCAGCAATAACCACCCACATTAAGTTGCGAGTCAAAACAGCAACACCAATAGTTGGCAGCGCAGCTAAGCAATATTCAAAATTAAGACTAGGAAATTCGCCTTGTTTAACTATAAAAAGATTCTCGACAAACAGTGCGGTTAAGATACAAATAGGTACATAGGATAAAAAACGAATTACCACTTCAGGCAATTGCAATTTTCTGACTAATAAGAAAGGGATAACCCGAGGTAACCAAGTCACCAAACCACTACCCAAAATGATTAATATACTATAAATACTCATGCTTTACGCTCCACAATAATCCCCATAAAGCAACCGGCAAAAGTACTAAGTAATATCGCCATTTCGGATGAGACAAAACGTAATAAAAAAATCAATATTACACTGACTGTCAAAATTACAATAACACGATTTAAAAGTGTTTTAGATTTATCAGCTGTTAGCTGTAAATAAAGTAAACCAATAAACATCGCCACTAAAGCATAATCTAATCCAAATTGTGCTGGATTGGGCAACCATTCACCAATCAATGCCCCAACTAAACATGATAGAATCCAAGCAGCATAAGCGGTTATATTTAGGCCATGCATCCAGGCTGGATTTACGGGTTGTTTATTAGCAATAGCATTCATGGCTACCGCAAAACTTTCATCAGTTAATAAACTACCAATACCAATATTATTCAATAATGAGAAACGACGAAATGCCGGTGCAGTCGCCATACTCATCAAAAAATGCCGCGAATTAACTAAAAACACCGTGAAAATAACCGCAGATATTGGCGTTGCTACCATCATTAAACCGGTGATGATAAATTGTGATGCGCCCGCATAAATAATAATTGCCATGAGAGTCACTTCTAATACCGATAAGTTAGACGCTTTACCCACAACACCAGCGGCAATACCTATTCCAATATAACCCAATAAAGTTGGAATACACGCTTGTACACCATCTTTAAATGTTAAAGACATTTTCCTTTCCTTAATGACATAAACTGCTATCTAATATATTTAATAATTGTAATAATGTTGATTCAATTTCACTGCCGTATTATTCGTTATATGATTGATCGCTAATAATAAAATCTATATGTAACAATAAGCCACATACAGTAAGCAAATTTTGCTATAATAGCGCCTATCGACTCTTTGTGACAATAAAAATCACTCATTATCTTATTAAAAAACGGTAATATTATTTATGTATACGGGTACTTTATTCATTATCTCAGCACCAAGTGGTGCTGGTAAATCAAGTCTTATTCGTGCCTATTTAGCACAAAAAAACCACCATCCAGCAAAAGTTTCAATTTCTCATACGACAAGAAAACCAAGACCTGGTGAACAACAAGGTGAACATTACTATTTTGTTGATAATCAAGAATTTGAATCATTAATTAAGCAGAACGCTTTCGTGGAATATGCCCATGTATTCGATCACTATTATGGAACATCTAAAGCCGAAATTGAGCAATCTCTATTGCAAGGTATTAATGTTTTTTTAGATATTGACTGGCAAGGTGCCGAACAAGTTAGACAACAAATGCCTGAATCAAAAAGTATTTTTATCTTACCGCCATCACTCAAAGAACTTGAAAATCGACTCATCAAACGTGGTCAAGATGATGCTCAGGTGATCAGCAAAAGAATGCATAAAGCTCAATCTGAAATTTCACATTTCAACGAATATGATTATGTAATTATCAACGATGATTTTGATGAATCATTAACTGCATTAAATGCCATTATGACTAGTGCTAGTCTTGAACAAAGCAAACAAGCCATAGCCCATCACCAACTATTAACCGATCTATTGACGGCGAAATATTAACTAAATTTTAATAACCAATATCGCCGATCACTCGGCGATAGTAAAATTTAAATAACTGAATTAATTGCCTAATGCTTTAGTCGCTTGGCTATTTTGAATTAACTCTATTTTATAACCATCGGGATCTTCAACAAAAGCAATAATCGTTTTACCACCTTTAACTGGACCTGCTTCACGGGTAACTCGACCACCAGCTTGACGAACATCCTCACACATTTTAGCAACATCATCAACACCAATAGCAATATGACCAAAAGCAGTACCATGATCATATTTTTCAGTTCCCCAATTATAAGTTAATTCAATTACTGAATTGGTTGATTCATCACCATAACCGACAAAAGCCAGTGAATATTGATATTCCGGGTTTTCACTAGTTCTAAGCAATGTCATTCCCATAACTCGAGTATAGAAATCAATTGATCGTTTTAAATCCCCGACTCGGATCATTGTATGTAATATACGCATTACTATATAGTTCCTTATTTCTATTAAAACATTTAGTTTGAGTTTAGCGATTTGTGATTAGACAGGCAAATTTTTATGTCGACAAAATAATCAATTAGCTGATAAGGATAAAATAGCAAATAAGATAATTAAAATAGAAAAAAGCTTTCACTGATAACAAGTATAAGTGAAAGCAAATTCAGATAAAACTAACAAGATTTGAATGATAGATTTGAAATAGATCAGATATTATTTACCACTATATCTTGGTGCGGCATTGATACGTTGACCATTAGTAATTAATTTAACATTTTGACCAGCATAAAACTGTTTAACATCACCTTTTTGTACGATAACAAAGTTAGAACCATTTTCTGGTTTAATTTCTAACTCAACTGCATCAGCTTGACTAGATTTGTTTTCAATCGCATCGCCTAAAATCGCACCACCAATAGCACCTGTTGCTGCGGCTAAGATTTGACCAGTACCATTACCTATTGTATTACCTAAAACGCCACCAATTACCGCGCCACCTAAAGGACCAGCAACATTTCCACCGTCTTTACCATTTGAATTTGCTTGAATCTTAACTGCCCTTACCGATACAACTGTACCATAACTTACTTGCTGAACTTGTTTTGCTTGGTCTGCTGTATAAACATCGCCAGAATAGATATCACTATTACTACATCCAGATAAAATTGCTGCTAGAATAGTTAATGTGACGATTTTTTTCATAATTTATTCCTCATATAATTTGAGTATATTTTTATACCTTGTTTAGAATAATATTCTTTTTGAAAAACAACAATATCATTTTCATTATTTTATCATTAGATAATACAATTTTTGGCTAACTTGAGTTATACTCAGCTCAATTGTTAATCTACCATACAATAAGTACATGAAACGGTTATTTTTTCCTTTACTATTATCAGTTATGATAACGGCCTGTCATGATGAAAATCAGCAAACGACGATAAAAAATGAAACCGTCACACATCAATCTAAACCAGATTGTTTACAAGACAGACCAACTAAAAGTTTAAATTTTGACACCATTCCAGTTAATGGTTGTCCAGTACAATAATTTAATAGGCAAAGTAACAGAATGAAAACTATCGAAATCGACGAAGAACTTTATCAATTTATTGCAGGTCAAACTAAACATATTGGTGAAGATGCATCAAGTATTTTGCGACGTTTATTAAACTTTAACCAACCTGAAATGACTAAAGCTGATCCTATATTAGCCAAAGAAAATCATTACCCAATTTTTAATGATCTCCTTACTAGCGATACATTCACGAATGAAAAATCGATCATAAGCCGTTTTTTATTACTACTTGGCGCGCTATATAACTACAACCCAGCACTATTTTCAATTGCAGCAACGTCACTACATGGCAGTAAACGGCAATACCTAGCTAAAGACAAACAATCCTTAGAAACTTCAGGAAAAAACACTAAACCAAGAGAAATTGTTGGTACCCCATATTGGGTAATTAGTAATACGAATACAGCGCGAAAACTATATATTATTGAATCGATTATGAGTGACATGGGTATTTCAGAAAGCATGATTAATCAAGTTATCCATGCCTTTTTACCGTAGACTATATAACAATTCACTAACATAATGATTATAAAAGTGAATATTAAAATAAAGTTATGAAAGAGGAGTAAAAAATGGCTAAGTCAAGCCGTGCGGGATTATTAGCTCAACCATCTGACCTAATTAATATCCAAACATTACAAAATAACTATTATCAAATTCAACCAGATGTTGATAATGCTAGCCAATTAGTTATTTTTGGTACATCAGGTCATCGTGGCAGCTCAAATAAAGCCACCTTCAACGAAGCACACATATTAGCAATTGCCCAAGCGGTAGCCGAGTATCGCAAAACAAACAATATCACTGGACCATGTTTTATTGGTCAAGATACTCATGCTTTATCTGAACTTGCATTAAAATCAGTGCTTGAAGTCTTTGTAGCTAATGAACAAACCGTGGTTATAGCACAAAATTGGGGGTACACGCCGACACCAGTAATATCGCATGCGATATTGACTTATAATCAGGATAAACAATCTCAATTAGCTGATGGTATTGTAATTACCCCTTCACATAATCCACCTGAAGATGGCGGTATAAAATACAATCCAACTAATGGTGGTCCTGCCGATACTGATATTACCAAACAAATCGAAAACCGTGCTAATGAACTGCTAAGAAACAACCTTAATGGTGTTAAACGTGTCAGCTTAGAAAAAGCGCTAAAATCAGACTTTGTACATACTAAAGAATATGAAACTGATTATGTCAACGATCTTGAAAATATTTTAGATCTATCATTAATCAAGTCATCATCGCTAAAAATTGGTGTTGATCCCCTTGGCGGTGCATGTATTACCTATTGGCCTCGTATTGCTGAAAAGTACGGCATAAACCTTGAAATCGTCAATAATAAAATTGATCCAACATTTAGCTTTATGCATCTTGATCATGATCAAGTGATCCGTATGGACTGTTCAAGTCGCTGGGCGATGGCTGGTTTATTAAACCTTAAAGATAAATTTGATTTAGCTTTTGGTAACGATACTGATGCTGACCGTCACGGCATTGTTACACCGAAAGGATTAATGAACCCAAATGCTTACCTTTCAACTTGCGTAAACTATTTATTTCAAAATCGTCCACAGTGGCATCAAAATATCGCTATTGGTAAAACGCTAGTCACTAGCTCAATGATCGACCGTGTAGCTAATAGCTTAAACAAAAAATATCTTGAATATCCTGTCGGTTTTAAATGGTATGCAGATGGCCTTTATCACGGTAAACTAGGTTTTGCTGGTGAAGAAAGCGCTGGCGGATCATTCTTAAGAACTAATGGCAAAGTTTGGGCAACGGATAAAGATGGTATCATCTTATGCCTATTAGCGGCTGAAATGACAGCAAAAACTGGCAAAAACCCACAAGAGCAATACCAAGCGCTTGAAGCTAAATTTGGTGTTTCTTATTATGGTCGAATTCAAGCGCCTGCATCATTTACTGAAAAACAAAAATTAGCCAAACTCGATGCCAGCCAATTAACTACAAATAAACTAGCCGGTGAAGAAATTACCCAATGCCTAACTACTGCACCAGCGAATAACGCACCAATCGGTGGTTTAAAAGTTATCACGCAAAACGGTTGGTTTGCCGCTCGTCCGTCTGGTACTGAAGATGCCTATAAAATTTATGCGGAAAGCTTTATAAGTAATGAGCATTTAGCAACCTTACAACAAGAAGCTCAGCAAATAGTGGCTAAAGCGATAAAATAAAAAAGTAGATTAAACAATTAATCTATTCAATATAAAACCAGATGAATAATGCTCTAAATCATAGCACAATCATCTGGTTTTTCTTTCCCAAAAACCCCGTTCCTCAACTTTTTTTGGTTACTAGCTGATGTTATAACTAGCGTTAGCGATTTATTGGCGGGATTTTAGGCTTTAAAAACCCCGTTCCTCAATTTTTTTGGTTCGCTGAGTTTCGGACGTTTGTTGTTTTGTGGTTATTTCTATACGGTGATTACGTCCGAGTTAAGAGGGTTGCCGCGAACCCTCTTTACAATCTCCCGCGGCGACCACGCAAGTGGTCACTGCGTGACTGCCTTCCGCCTTCGTTCGCTCTTAACGCACCGGCTGTGATTTGTTCCTGACAAAGCACCGCCTTGGCAAACATCCCTGTTTGCCATGCTAACCTCACTCAGTTGTCAGCACGTTGCGAATGCCGCACCACAAAATCGCTTTTTATCGCCCACTTCGTTAACGTCAACGCCATTGCCTTGGCAGGGCAATGATTGTTTAACGTCTTAGCATTATTTTTCTTATCCTCAGCTTCAATACCTAAGAACTAAGAAATAATAGCTAAGGATAGGTACATATTCCGTAGCCAGAGCTTCCCCCCCTAACCCAAATTTTACCGCTCAAGAAAACCCTAAAGTAAACTCGGCTATCACTCGTCTGCTCACTCGTTAAATAGGATTTTTCGTAATATAAATCTCTGATGAAGTTGGCATTAGGGTAATGATCCAGCTCCCCCCATTCCGCGAAAAATCCTACACCAATGTAAGGCCGGGCATAATTACCATCAGGATACGGAGGCGTTGCCTCTACTACTTCATTTACATTATCTCCACATCTATGTTGTAGAACAGATCCCTGACAACCCGCATTAGTTAAATCCTTGACCTTTGGAAGACGGTATCCTCCAATCTTATTACACCAAGATTCCATACTAGAATAGGTATAGGTACTTCCATAATTACCCCGATTAACAAACCACTGCTTTAACACAAATCCATATTTGAGGACGGCATTACCACTGCTATCACGACCGACTAACTCAAATACTTGAGGTAAAGATAGTCTGTTGATTTGACCTGGATTATCTGAACTCCATTGCGATGGTGTAGCAACAGGACCTGTTAGGGTGACTCGAACGCGGGTACTTGTTGAATTGGTCATAGTAGCAGTAATACCACCATGAGAAACCGGCGCCCAAGATAAGACCTGATTATTACCAACAATATCTAAATCAAAATACAAATTATTAGCCCCCGTAGTCGGGAAGTTTGAACCATAAGACGACGGCGTGACTGACTGTGTTAGAACCCCCCCCTTATCCCTGTCCCAAATGGAAGCAGGAACAATAAATCCATTAGCAGGTTGTGGGGTAGGTCTTGCAAAACAAATCAATGGCGATGATATATTAGGATTAGGATTAATATAATAAACGGCATTACTTGCACTAAAACGACTTTCATTAGGCACACCATAACGTGTTTTTAATGTACCGCTATCATTAGATAAGGTTAATTTATATGGCGCTTTACAAATATTAAGCACTTCATTACGGGCCACAGCTAGACCCCATTTATCAACAATAGATAAATTTAAACTACCGGTAGCGGTGACACCATTAACGCCCTGACCATCGCCATCATCATCTCCCCAATAATTATACGGTGTGCCAATAAGTGAACTTAATGCAATAGAATTAGTATTCCTTGGTACTAACATACCAATATCATTAAAACTCTGACCAGCAACAGGTAAAATGATAGGATTTCTATAACTCGAATTATTGGTTGTCGGAGTAAATGTTCTACCATCAGAAAGGGATATCCCGAGTAGCGCTTCGGTATTTGTTACCCGAGTTCGACCACCATCAAAGGTTAAATAAGGTGCTGAGCCATAAATAATATTGGTCGTTTTAGTGGTTAATGCATAGTTAGAAAAAGAGATAGACTGTAAAACAACCATGGTTAATACCAAAACCATCGGCCGAGATAAAAAGACTAAACCAAGAAATTTTGAAAAATTTTGCCGGAATTTCGGAAATTTTGGAAATTGCTGAAATAATAAATTGTAGTGAAATAATAAACGGTATGAGCTTAACTTTAGAGAGGTGAATTTATAGGTTGGGCAGGTTGTGTGTTGTGTGTTGTGTGTTGAAAATTATAATCCATATCAGATATCCTTGTCAATCTAATTTAATTATTTATTTAAAATTTCAAGCCTAATGGCATGAAATTTATCCATTTGTATAAATATGCTATAAAAGTATAGTGATTGCAAAAAACCATGCAACTTTTTTTGACGGTTTAATTGTTAACTTTTGTAAAGGCGAATGTAATATTACGTTTTAATTACGCCCTTAAAACCTATTTTGGAGAAACTTTAGGGGGATTTTTAGGCTTTAAAAACCCCGTTCCTCAATTTTTTGGTTCGCTGAGTTTCGGACGTTTGTTGTTTTGCGGTTGTTTCTATACGGTGATTACGTCCGAGTTAAGAGGGTTGGCGCCAACCCTCTTTACCATCTCCCGCGGCGACCACGCAAGTGGTCACGATGTGACTGCCTTCCGCCTTCGTTCGGTCTTAACGCACCGGCTGTGATTTGTTCCTGACAAAGCACCGCCTTGGCAAACATCCCTGTTTGCCATGCTAACCTCACTCAGTTGTCAGCACATTGCCAATGTCGCTAAATAAGAAGCACTAAACTAATTTATAAAAATAAACGTTTATTATCAGTAATAGCTGATGTTATAACTAGCGTTAGAGATTTATTGGATGGATTTTAGGCTTTAAAACCCCCTTTCCTCAAAATTTTTTAGTTGTTTGAGTTTCGGACGTTTGCTGTTTTGTGGTTGTTTCTATACGGCGATTACGTCCGAGTTAAGAGGGTTGGCGCCAACCCTCTTTACAATCTCCCGCGGCGACCACGCAAGTGGTCACTGCGTGACTGCCTTCCGCCTTCGTTCGCTCTTAACGCACCGGCTGTGATTTGTTCCTGACAAAGCACAGCCTTGGCAAACATCCCTGTTTGCCATGCTAACCTCACTCAGTTGTCAGCACATTGCGAATGTCGCTAAATTAAATACACCAAACTTATTTGCCAAAATAAACGTTTATGTTTATAGCAAGCTAATTTTAGTTTTAAAACCAATTTCGGAGAAACTTTAGGGGGATTTTTTGGCTTTAAAAACCCCTCTCCTCAAAATTTTTGGTTGTTTTAGTTTCGGACGTTTTGTTGTTTTGCGGTTGTTTCTATACGGTGATTACGTCCGAGTTAAGAGGGTTGGCGCCAACCCTCTTTACAATCTCCCGCGGCGACCACGCAAGTGGTCACGATGTGACTGCCTTCCGCCTTCGTTCGCTGTTAACGCTCCTTGGCAAACATCCCTGTTTGCCATGCTAACCTCACTCAGTTGTCAGCACATTGCCAATGTCGCGCCACAAAATCGCTTTTTATCGCCCTAACGGTATTTTTCTTATACCTAGCTCTTTAGTTCAAGAGCTAAGAATTAAGAAAAAACACTAAGGATAGACGCAAACCCCGTAACGCTCAGAATACATATTCACACTTATAGCACCAGTGTTCGAGTTAACCACAAAAAAGGCATTATGAGGGCTTCTATCACTCGTCCAATAGTATGCATCATCATAATTGCGACCGCCGTGGAAATCGCCTCCGGAATAATCTTGCATCTTCCCCCACTCCGAGAAGAATCCCGCACCAATGTGACGCGTGTAATAATTATTGGGTGCTGATGGTGTAGCACCAACAGAACCTTCACAGTAATAAGGATTTCCTACACCTTCGCCCTTGCAGGACGCGTTAGTTAAATCCTTAACCGTAGGCATACGATATCCAACCTTAGTACACCATGTTGATGTATCACGATAAGTGTAGAAACGCTTTTGTCGGTTGACGAACCACTGCTTTAACACAAAACCATACTTCACCACGACCCCAGTCTCCCTACCACCATCTTTCATTTTACCAACTATCTCAAATGCCTGCGGCAAAGATGGTATACCGATAGGACTCGGATTATTTGTATCCTTTTGCGAATTATCTGTAATGGCAGGACCTGTTAGAGTGACAGTGATACTCGTACTGCTATTTTTTGACGATCTGGTTATCGTCGCCTTAATATCACCAGATGTAATCACCTCCCAATCTATATACATATGTCTAACACCACCAATTTCTAAATCAAAAGACAAATTATTAGCACCAGTAGTCGGAAAATTTAAATCATAAGACGATGGCGTAAATGACTGAGTAAGAAAACCCATATTAGGGTTCCACATGGAAGCTGGGCCAAGATGACGTTTATAAATCCAACTGCTATCAGGTAGTAAAGCTCCCCCAAATCTCATGTTAGGTTTAGCAACACAAATTTGTTGTTGTGACTCTACCTTAGGATTAATGTAGTATATAATGTAAGAATCATGAATAAATCTTTCATTAGGTATGCCATAACGTGTTTTTAATGTAATGTCAGTGTTACTTAATGTTAATATATACGGCGCTTTACAAATATCCAGCACCTCATTACGCGCAACCGGTTGACCTTTTCTATCAACAATAGATAAATTTATACTACCGGTAGCGGTGATACCATCAATACCCTGACCATCGCCATCATCATCACCCCAATAATTATAAGGCTCACCAATAAGTGAACTTAATTCAATTGAATCAGCATTCTTTGGCACTACCATATCAATATCCTCAAAACTCTGACCTGCAACGGGTAAAATGATAGGGTCGACATCTGAACGAATACTTCCGCCGTCGAATTTTCTACCATCAGAAAGGGATATCCAATGCAGCTTATTGGGAAAGAATGTCTCCGTCACCCGAGTACGACCACCATCGAAGGTTAAATAAGGCGCTGAACCTTGAATAATATTGGTCGTTTTTGTGGTTAATGCATAATTAGCAAAAGAGATAGACTGTAAAACAACCATGGTTAATACCAAAACCATCGGCCGAGGTAAACAGGCTAAATTAAGAAATTTTGAAAACGCTTGCCGAATTTGCTGGAAAAATAAATTGTAATGAGATAATAGGCCGTGCGTGCTTAACTTTACTAACGTTAAATTATAGGTTGGGCAGGTTTGGTGTTTGGTGTTTGGTGTTTTAAATTATAATGCATATCGACAATCCTGTCAATTAAATTGATGATTTATTTGCAATTTTATGCCTGACAGCATAAAATTTATCCATTTATATAAATATAGTTCAAAAATTATAGTGATTGGAAAAAACCATGCAACTTTTTTTGATGGTTTAATTGTTAACTTTTGTAAAGGTGAATGTAATATTATGTCTTAATTACGCCCTTAAAACCAATTTCGAAGAAACTTTAGGGGGATTTTTAGGCTTTAAAAACCCCGTTCCTCAAATTTTTTATCTTAAAAATCCCAATCCTCAAAAATAACCCCGTCCCAGTTGGGACGGATGGTTGTCGCCACAACATTGCTTTAGCCACCCACGTCATAATTCGCTTGGTTATTGAATTAATCATCCTTTAAAGGAGCTGCGGCACAAACTCCTATATGAGTATCAGTCTTACTTCCATTGGCTATAAAGACACTAGATGCATAGCCAGCATAGGCGAACACGACAAAATTATTATAATTACTATCTCGGCCAGGGTCGCTAGTCCAATAACCATAATTGAAACCAGCATCAGTATTGCCCCTTAAGTCGCCCCACTCCGAAAAGAAACCGGCACCAATTCTACGCTGATAATGATTACCAGTTGATGAAGGTGTCGCACCAACTACACCCTTGCATATGTTGCCGTTGCTACCTGAATTAGCCCCCGCACAAATCGCGTTAGTTAAATCCTTGACCTTAGGCATACGGTATCCAATATCACTACACCAAGACGATACACTTTCATTAGTATAAGATTTAAGTCCACGGTTAACAAACCACTGCTTTAACTTGAATCCGTATTTGACGACTTCTTCCCCACTTTGACTGTCTCGACCAACTAACTCAAATGTCTGTGGTAATGTCGGATTGAGTATAGTTCCCAAACTACTTGGATTACTTGAACCCAATTGCTCATCTTTAGCAAATGGACCCGTTAGGCTAACCCGCACACTTTTATTTGTTGCTTCCGTCATAGTAGCTGTAATACCACCATGAGAAACTGGCTGCCAAGATAATTCTCGATAATTACCTCCTATATCTAGATCAAAGTACAAATTATGAGCCCCTGTAGTAGGGAAATTCAAATCATAAGACGACGGATTTTTCGACTGTGTAATGAACCCCATCTTTTCATTCCACATTGTAGCAGGACCTCGGAAATCCGATCTTCCAAGAAGAGTACCATATTGCAAGTTCGGTTTTGCAAAACAGACTTCTGGTGGTGCCTTAGGATTAATATAATATGTCGCATTACTAGCATTAAAATCGCTACCTTTAGGAACGCCATAACGGGTTGATAAAGTGCCGTTGGTACTAGCCAATTTCACCTTATAGGGCCCATTACAAATGGTTAGCACTGTATTACGTGTGACAGGATTATTGAATCTATCAATAATAGATAAATTTAAACTACCTGTGGCAGTTATACCATCAGGGTCTTGACCATCACCATCACCATCATCATCACCCCAATAATTATTGGGCGGACCAATAACTGAAGTTAATTCAACAGAATCAGTATTCGTTGGTATTAACATACCAATATCATTAAAACTCTGACCCGCAACAGGTAAAACGATAGGATTAGTTGAACTTGAATTATTGGTTGTGGGAGTAAATGTTCTACCATCAGAAAGGGATATCCCGAGTAGCGCTTCGGTATTTTTTACCCGGGTACGACCACCATCAAAGGTTAAATATGGCGCATTACCATAAATAATATTGGTCGTTTGAGCGGTTAATGCATGATTAGCGAAAGAAATAGAAAGTAAAACAACTACGGTTAATACCAAAACCATCGGCCGAGATAAAAAGGCTAAATTAAGAAATTTTGAAAAATTTCGCCCAAATTGCTTAAAAAACAAACTACAGTTAAGTAATAAACGATACGAACTTAACTTTAAAAAGATTAAATTATAGGTTGAGCAGGTGTTATGTGTTGCAAGATTATAATGCATATTGACGTCCTTGTCAATTAAACTAATGATTAATTTATACTTTTATACCAAAAATTATAAAAGTTATCCTTTTATAAAAATAAAGTTTGAAAGTATAGTGATTGGAAAAAACCATGCAACTATTTTTGGCGGTTTAATTGTTAATTTTTGTAAAATTTGATGAAAAATTATACTTCAAAATCAAGACATTAATAATAAAAGTACCAACAATTAATTGTTGTTCCATTTTGTGCATGTTCGCAACTTTTCTTTGGTGGTTTTACTTTATTTTTTCTCATGATCTTAAACTAAAAAATCAGTTGTTAAAACTACGGCCATACACAGAGCCCGAAAGTGGAATGATTCTGTTGGATATGTATATCCCCTCTATGAGAGTCGATAATAAACCGTGAATCTGTTCTATTGGTATCACTAGTCCAATAATAGTAACGATCATGGAAGTTAGCTTCTGGATATAAGTACACGTATCCCCACTCCGAAAAAAAACCCGCACCAATTCGACGTTGATAATAGTTATCAGGAGATGCAGGCATAGCACCCTCCGCATCTTGACAGTTAGATAAAGGATATTTGCTGCGCCCCCTGCAAGACGCGTTAGTTAAATCTTTTACCTTAGGTAAGCGATAGCCAATATTGCCACACCATGAAGAAATACTACTATAATTATATTCATTGGTACCGCGATTAACCACCCATTGTTTTAACTGAAAACCATACTTGACAACTACATCACCATTAATATTCCTACCGACTAACTCAAATGATTTAGGTAATTCAGCTTTAGGTATTACTTTTATATTATTCGGTTCATTGGATCCCCATTGTTCTTTAGTAGCGGAAGGTCCTTTTAGGGTAACACGAAAGCTTGTGCCTGTAGAATCACCTGGCGTAGGGGTTATTATAGTAGTAATTTTACCTTGCTCTATTCCCTCCCATGTTAAAGATCGAGCACCACCTATATCTAAATCAAAATATAAATTATTGGCTCCAATAGTCGGAAAATTTAAATTATAAGATGATGGATCAGTAGACTGAACAATAAATCCCTTATATTCATTCCAAATATCAGGAGAACCACCAAAGTCATGTCCTTCAGAGTAATTACCATACACTAAAATGGGTTTAGCAAAACACACCCTTGGCGAATCCTTAGGGTTAATATAATAACTCACACTACTACCGCTGAAATCACTATTATTAGGAATACCGTATAGAGTGTTTAACGTTCCATTTGTACTTGTTAATGTCACTTTATAAGGCGCATTACAAATTGTTGGTACATCACTACGTGCAACAGCATTATCATTTTTATCAACTATGGATAAACTTAGAGTGCCACTAGCTCTAATACCATCCCTACCCTGACCATCGCCATCATCATCCCCCCAATAATTATTGGGCGGACCAATAAGTGAACTTAATTCAATAGAATCAGTATCCGTTGGTATAAACATACCAATATCTGCAAAACTTTGACCAGCAACAGGTAAAACGATAGGATTGTCTCTTGAATTACTGGTTGTGAGGGTGGGGGTGAATTGTCTACCATCAGAAAGGGATATCCCGAGTAGCGCTTCGGTATTAGTCACCCGGGTTTGACCGCCATCAAAGGTTAAATAAGGCGCATTACCATGTATAGGATTTGATGTTTTAGCCGTTAATGCGTGGCTGGTATAGGAAGTTATTAGCAACAAGCTAAACGATAACCATAAAAAGATCTGCCGAGACAAAAATGATTGAAGCAAGGATCGCGCAAAATTTCGTGGGATCTCGCTTATAGCAAAAAATGAATATTGAGAGCTTAACTTTGATGAATTTAAATTATAAGTTGGGCAGGTTGGGTGTTGGGTGTTGGGTGTTGTAAATTATAATGCATTTTAACATCCTTTGTCAAGTAATCTCATGTTTTATTTTACTTTATTTCATCTTAACCGACTAAATCACCACCAAATATTGCGATTAAAATTATCTGTAAAGTATAGTGTCTGAAAAAAATCGACGCAACTGCATTTAATAGTTTAATTGTTAAATTTTGTAAATATTATTATGAAGTTATATCATTAAAATATCGTTTTAATTCTTAAAAATGTATTTTTCAACTTTTGGGTATAACATACGATATAAATATTAAAGAGATTGCATCAATCGCTTTTAAAATTCTATTTTTTAACCTACTCAATAAGCAGTATATTTCTTGATTATACATCCATTTATATATTTCTATACTACCTACACGGTAGTGAACCCACTAATTCGCATTGATAGTTACCTTGTCCGTTTCTAAACTACCTACACGGCAGTGAACAGAAGCCAATATACTATAAATGCAGTTGGCAAAAAGACAAAGCGCTATTTTACTATTAAAAACCCTTTTTTAAGTAATTTTTTAATATATTGATTTTCAATTATTTTATTTTAAGTTAAAAAAAAGGGTTAACAATAAGTAGAAATTTAAGTTTCAAAAACCCCGTTCCTCAAATTTTTTTGGTTGTTTGTGTTTCGGACGTTTTGTTGTTTTGTAGTTAGTTTGGTGGCTAGTTCTATTGAGATATGGGTTATTGGATATATTTTGATAAGATTCAATCTGTTCTTTTAAACTATAAGCTATCTATGTCATCACAAAAAATAACAAATTATAGATTAAAAATACTTTCCGAAAAGTCATCGATAATTGAATTCTTTTGTTTTACTGCGTAGCGTTAGTTCATTGTTTAACAAGTGCTGTTACATTTCACAATTTCCTAGCGCTACCATTTCCCAACGATTCCAATAAAAGTCAAAGGCCTCAACTTAAGTCAAACGGATTCAGTCAAGCGTTGATGTAGATAAATCATAACTCAGTTTAACAAAATGTTATTTTAAACAAGCTATATTTGCAACATCATTTCCGTGTGAATCATCAGGTGGATGAGGTACAGGTAATATTCCACCATCATGTAAATAAGCAACAAAGTATTGCGTTTCATTATTAGGCTCTTTAGTAAAATAAGCAGTGTCATCCCACTCCCATTTTGAATTTGGATAACTACGACGAGTTATATATCCCCATTCAGGATAAAGTCCTTGATTAATTGCCCGAGTAGAAAAATTCCATTTACCATTGCGTTGCCAATTTGGGCCAGCGTTCACTATAGGTGAGTTTGAATAATCTTTACGGGATGGAAATCCATTAATTCCTCCACAAAATTGGTTAAAGGCATCCTGCCAATAATGATTACCTACATCCTGAGGTTCTATCCAAATGGATGTCGGATTAAATTTATAATCAAAATGTTGATTAGGAGATAACTTCAATGTTGCTCGGATAACAATATCACCATTACCTTCCGGTGGTTTAGCTTTTAAAAGAACATTACCTGTTTCATCTACGGTTGCTACATTGCCAGGATTAACTCGTACACTATAGATATAATTATCGGGAGGATAATCCATTATTAATTGAAATTGTGCACCTGGGAAACCTGTAGTTGGAAAGTGTTTATCTGAAACAATTGGCTTAGCTCTGAAACCCTTATCAACAATAAAATCTTCATTATAACCACCACCATTTTCGGGATCTGGTTTTATTGGACCTGTATGCCATGGATACAGAGTCCCTTGAGCATCACCACCACGCCATTGTTTTAAAGGATAAACTTTAGTTGAATTTGGCTTCAGATAACATATATCACCTATAGGTGCGATTTTATATAGTTTAGTTATCGTTACTGCCTCACTTTCATTCGGGTTACCATATTCAGAATAAGTTTTTACTAAAGTTTCTATTGATAATGTTAAAGGCAAGGCATAATTGGCACAACCTATTATATTATGTTTATCAATATCAGGAATTTTCACTCCATAATTATCAAACCAATGATAAATCGTCTGTTCGACGGTAAATGGCATATTATTACGGATGCTATCACCGTCAGAATCATCGTAATTAGATGAAATATCTAAATCATCCACAGTGTAGTCTTTAATAATAAAATCACTTAAATGTGTAAAACCCTCAAATATATTGATATCCGTATCACTTAAATTATGTGAACTTGAACTATAAAAAACACCATTTAAGGTAAAGCCATGTTTTTTGGCAGCAGCTTCTATATTAATAACGCTTGGTTTATTACCGATAATAGTATTTATAGTATGTGTTGTGATGGCTTGACTTTTTTGACTAATGAATAAAAAACATAATATGAATAAAAGAAAAAAAATAGGATTATTATTTAAATTAACCGAATTTAAAAGAGAGGTTGGGCAGGTTTGGTGTTTGGTGTTTGGTGTTGTAAATTATAATGCATTTTGACGTTCCTGTCAAGTAATTCTATGATTTTTTTTGGTTTTATTTTATTTTTATCGGCTAAATATCCGTCGAATATTGTTTATTATAAACACTTGAAGTATAGTCATAAAAAAAATCTAAGCAATAGTATTTAATTGTTTATTTGTTAAATTTTGTAAATATTATTATTAAGTTAGGTAATTAAAGCATAGTTTTAATTCTTAAAAAAACACGCCTAAGATTTTCAGAATGCAAATGATACAAATAAAAAAAGGGATTGTATTCAATCCCTTCTAAATCATACTTATTAGCCGGCTCGATAGTTAGGTGGCTCTTTGGTGATAAGAACATCATGAACATGACTCTCTTTCATACCCGCACCAGTTATGCGATAAAACTTCGATTTAGTGCGAAGTTCATCGATAGTTCCACAGCCAGTTAATCCCATACATGAACGTAAGCCACCCATTTGTTGATGGATAATTTCTTTTAATAAGCCTTTATATGCAATTCGACCTTCTATACCTTCTGGTACTAACTTGTCAGCAGCATTGTCAGATTGGAAATAACGATCAGATGATCCTTTTGCCATTGCCCCTAACGACCCCATACCACGATAAGATTTATAAGCACGACCTTGGAATAATTCAATTTCGCCTGGTGCTTCTTCCGTACCAGCAAACATTGAACCAACCATAACACAAGATGCTCCAGCGGCAATTGCTTTAGCGATATCACCTGAAAAACGAATACCGCCATCAGCAATAACAGGAATATTATGTTGTTTGGCTACCTCAACAGCATCCATAATCGCACTAATTTGTGGTACCCCTACCCCAGTAACAATACGTGTAGTACAAATTGAACCTGGACCAATACCCACTTTTACTGCACTAACGCCTGCGTCAATTAGTGCTTTAGCACCTTCTCCTGTAGCAACGTTACCGCCAATAATTTGTAAATTCGGATAAGCTTGTCTTGCTTGGCGAATACGTTCAAGTACACCTTCTGAATGGCCATGTGATGAATCGATAAGTAATACATCAACACCAGCTTCTACCAATGCAGCAATCCGTTCTTCATTACCTGCTCCGGCACCAACAGCAGCGCCCACTCGTAAACGACCTTTTTCATCTTTACAAGCATTTGGTTTTTGCTCGGCTTTGTTGTAGTCTTTGACTGTTATCATGCCTTTTAAGTGGAAACGATCATCAACAACTAATACTTTTTCAACACGATGTTCATGCATTTTTTTCAAAACACTTTCCCGAGATTCACCTTCTTTAACAGTAACTAAGCGTTCTTTAGGCGTCATCACCGCTGTAACAGATAGTGATAAATCAGTAGCAAATCGAACATCACGAGCAGTAATAATTCCAACCAATTCTTGCGATTCTGTTATAACTGGGAAACCAGCGAAACCATACTCTTTAGCTAGGTCAATCACTTGTTTAATACTCGCCGTTGGTAGTACCGATACTGGGTCTTGTACTATGCCGCTTTCATGTTTTTTAACCCGTTTGACATGTTCAGCTTGAGCTTCAATTGACATATTTTTATGGATAAAACCAATGCCACCTTCTTGAGCAAGAGCTATAGCAAGTTCGGCTTCAGTAACGGTATCCATTGCCGCAGATAACATTGGAATATTTAATTTTATGGTTTGCGTCAGTTGAGTTGTAATATCAGCAGTGTTAGGTAAAACAGTTGAATGGGCTGGAACTAATAAAACATCATCGAACGTGAGGGCTTCTTTAACTATACGAGACATGACAATATTCACCATTGAGTTGAATTGTTGATAAAATATTGCCGATGTATTCTACTCACTTTTAATATAAAAGACCAGTAAAATTTTATATTTATATTTCAGCAGATAAATATAGCGCAAACTAATCTCTGTTACTCGCCATCGCTTTTTTGTGCCATTAAGATGTAATTGACATCAACGTTTTTACCTAAGCGAAATTGATTACTGAGCAAATGATACTCCATACCAATTATCCCTTTGACAGTTAAATTAGCCTGTTCAACCCAAGTCATTAATTCAGAAGGACGAATAAAACGATTAAAATCATGAGTACCTTTCGGCACTAAGCGTGCAATATATTCCGCACCATAAATCAACATTAATTTTGCTTTATGATTACGATTAATGGTCGATAAATAGAGTTGTCCATTAGGCTTAAGCAATTTCGCACAAGCCTGAATGATTGAAAACGGGTCTGGAACATGTTCTAACATTTCCATACAAGTAATAACATCATAGTGTGCGGGGAATTGTTCAGCATGTTGCTCTACGGTTTGATTCTGGTAGTTTATGTCTAAACCATTTTGCTCGGCATGTAATTTTGCCACTGCTAATGATTCTTCAGCAAGATCAATTGCAGTTACATTAGCCGCAAGTTTAGCAAGACTCTCTGCCAAAATACCCCCGCCACAGCCAACATCTAATACATGTTTTCCGTTTAGATCACCGGATTGTTGTTTTATATAATCTACTCGTAATGGATTAATAATATGCAATGGTTTGCATTGACCATTGGGATCCCACCATTGCGAAGCAAGTTTTGCAAACTTATCTATTTCGTTTAAATCGATATTTTGTGTCATGACTATTCTTTTTAGAGACGTAAATATTTTATGTAATATATGCGATGGGCTGATGATTAGCAATATCAAAGATTTCATGCTCTCTTTTTCTCAACTTTTTATCACACTGAACTGTTTTAGCTTACTAACGTTTAGAGGTTTAAATAATTTCTGAGGGGATTTTAGTACAAAGGATATTTTCGAATAAGGGGGTTATACCCCCCACTAGTTTTCGCCATCGACAGCGAAACTAGCTGGTCATTACGTGACTAGTTTTTTGACGTTAAGTATTTATACATTATCTATTATTTGTTTTAGAACTTAAATAGCCTTGTCAAAAAGGCATATTTGACATGATCTTTAATCTCTTTCGTCAACATAATGTAATGGCTTAAAATTTAAATCTACCTACACGGCAGTGAACTTAATATTTTAGTTAATAGTATGTTATTTATGGATTCGCAGTAATATAAAACCGCCCTATAGTGGTTTGTGATGAAATTACTTATATTTTACTTTACAAATCTTATATTACTTATACAATACTTATATAAAAATCAATTACCGCGAATATATGAATAAAGTTATTTACCAAATAAAAGCATTGAAGCAATTAAGAAAAATTAAAAACAACGCTTTGATTCGTAATAAAATTGATGAGTTATCAAACATGCCTAATTGCATTAATGTAAAATCTCTGACTAACTACAAATATCAGTACAGATTAAGAGTTGGAAATTATCGAGTGTTTTTTAATTTTGATGGCATTATTCATATTGTTTCTATCGAAGAGGTGAAAAAACGAGATGAACGCACTTACTAATAACATACAGTTTATTAATAATGAACAAGGGCAACCACAGTTTGTGGTTATGCCTTATACACAATATTTAGAATTAGCGAATACTAAACAAATTAATACTGATACTGGTGTGCCCAACGAAGTTGTTAATCTGGTTTTTGATAATAATTATTCACCAGTTCAAGCATGGCGAGAATATCTAAAATTATCTCAAGTTGAAGTTGCCAATAAAATCGGTATCAGTCAATCTGCATATTCTCAATATGAAAAAAGTCAAAAATTAAGGAAAGCAACACGTATTAAAATAGCTAGCGCACTAGGTATTAACCCTGAGCTACTGGATTTTTAATTTATACAATATTATTTCTAAATACCTATACGGCAGTGAACTTAATGAGCAATGTCTAGCCGTTATTTCGTTTTTTCTAAACTACCTATACGGCAGTGAACTATGAAATATTCAATCATAATGCTTTCTAAACTTTCTAAACTACCTATACGGCAGTGAACGTTAGCCTTTTTCTTTTTAGGCCTAGGAGAATTTTCTAAACTACCTATACGGCAGTGAACTAGAATCCAATATACTATAAATGCAGTTGTTAAAAAGACAAAGCGCAATTTTACTATTAAAAACCCTTTTTTTAAGTAATTTTTTAATATATTGATTTTCAATCATTTTATTTTAAGTTAAAAAAAAGGGTTAGCAATAAGTAGGAATTTAAGTTTCAAAAACCCCTCTCCTCAAATTTTTTGGTTACTAGTTGATTTTATAACTAACGTTAACGATTTATTGGCGGGATTTAGGCTTTAAAAACCCCTTTCCTCAAAATTTTTTGGTTGTTTTAGTTTCGGACGTTTTGTTGTTTTGTGGTTGTTTCTATACGGTGATTACGTCCGAGTTAAGAGGGTTGGCGCCAACCCTCTTTACAATCTCCCGCGGCGACCACGCAAGTGGTCACGATGTGACTACCTTCCGCCTTCGTTCGCTTTTAACGCTCCTTGCCAAACATCCCTGTTTGCCATGCTAACCTCACTCAGTTGTCAGCACATTGCCAATGTCGCTAAATAAGAAGCACTAAACTAATTTATAAAAATAAACGTTTATTATCAGTAATAGCTGATGTTATAACTAACGTTAGCGATTTATTGGATGGATTTTGGCTTTAAAAACCCCTCTCCTCAAAATTTTTTAGTTGTTTTAGTTTCGGACGTTTGTTGTTTGGTGGTTGTTTCTATACGGTGATTACGTCCGAGTTAAGAGGGTTGGCGCCAACCCTCTTTACAATCTCCCGCGGCGACCACGCAAGTGGTCACGATGTGACTGCCTTTCGCCTTCGTTCGCTCTTAACGCACCGACTGTGATTTGTTCCTGACAAAACACAGCCTTGCCAAACATCCCTGTTTGTCATGCTAACCTCTCTCAGTTGTCAGCACGTTGCCAATGTCGCGCCACAAAATCGCTTTTTATCGCCACTTCGTTAACGTCAACGCCATTGCCTTGGCTGGGCAATGATTCTTTAATGTCCTAACGTTATTTTTCTTATCCTCAGCTTCAATACCTAAGGACTAAGAAATAATAGTTAGGGATAGACACAGAGCCCACCACTTTTGTCGATATCCCTGATCTTGCTAGCCATATAACCATCCCTCGAGGTAACATACCAAAACCTTCGAGGAATATCCCCCCTCCTATCTTGCGTCCAATAACCAAACTCATATCCCCCAACGAGTCTGGTTTCGCAGGGAAAGTTGGCACCCCTGTATTTGCACATATACCCCCATTCCGTGAAAAATCCTGCACCAATGTGACGACTGTTATAAATACCACCAGATGAAGGTGTTGCATCTACTACACCGTTACAAATGACTTCTGGACTATATCTACCTGCCCGACAAGACGCATTAGTTAAATCCCTGACATTTGGGAGACGATATCCTCCAATCTTATTACACCAAGATTCCACACTAGAATAGTTAACCCAAGCATTACCACGATTAACAAACCACTGCTTTAACACAAATCCATATTTGACCACCGCATTACCACTGCTATCACGACCGACTAACTCAAATACCTGCGGTAAAGATGGTCTGTCGATTCTATCTGGATTTTCTGATTCCCATTGATTAGGGTCTGTAACGGCAGGACCAGTTAGGGTGACTTTAACGCTGGTACTTGTTGAATCGGTCATAGTAGCAGTAATACCACCATGAGAAACCGGCGCCCAAGATAAGGCCTGATTATTACCACTAATATCTAAATCAAAATACAAATTATGAGCACCAGTAGTCGGGAAGTTTAAACCATAAGACGACGGCGTAACTGACTGTGGTAGAAAACCCTTACCATATTCCCAAACGGCAGCAGAAATACCTCCACCCCTTTCTAAGTAAGGTCTTGCAAAACAAATCACTGGCGATGATGCCTTAGGATTAATATAATAAGTGGCATTACCTGCCGTAAAACGACTTTCATTAGGTACCCCATAACGTGTTGTTAATCTACCTCCATAACTAGATAAGGTTAATTTATATGGCGAATTACAAATAGTCAGTACTTTATTACGGGTAACAGGATAATTCCATCTATCAACAATAGATAAATTTAAACTACCGGTAGCGGTGATACCATCAATCCCCTGACCATCGCCATCATCATCACCCCAATAATTATACGGTGTGCCAATAAGTGAACTTAATGCAATAGAATTAGTATCCGTTGGTACTAACA
>NZ_NASD01000030.1 GCF_002142155.1 Gilliamella apis
ATTTTAATATCTTATCGATTTAGTCAATGGAATAAGGTTAATAAAAAAACTAAACTCCAAATCAATATAAAATTAATTTGGAGTTATCTTATAAATGTTAAACGATTATCTTGAAAAAGATCATAAATCCGGTCTAAACCGTTTTAATTCTTTTAATGGAATATCACCTTGAACTGAACATTGAATCATGACTTTGCCACTAAACCTATCATATTCAAGAAACAATAAATTTTCAGCAGTGCCTCTTACTGGAGAGTCATTGGTTAATACATGTTTATTGTCAGACCAAACACCATCTTTATAAAATAACGCATTGGCAACATCAAGCGTACCATCAGCCGATATTTGCCAATCAACCCATGGTAACGCACTTTTAATCTCTTCAAAGGTATTATCGGTGTTAAATCCCCAAAAATAGTACTTCAGATGTTCATTGTAAATATATTGGGACTGATCAAAACTTTCGATTTTTAAACCATTAAAGATAATGGGTGGATCAAATGTAAGTCTACTTTTTTTAGGATTATTATTTGATTTAGTGACAAATTTACTATAACCATTTGGTAAATTTACGATTGGAAAATAATTACGATATATTTTTTTATTTAAATCCGAAAAAAAAGTCTTATCACATTGGGTAAAGCTTTTTAATAAATGACTAAAATCATCATCAAATGATGGATTTTGGGCATTTGCGAAAAATGGCATGAGTAAACCAATAAAACATAATGATTTAATCTTCACTGTCTATTTCCTTATTAGTGATTGATAATAAATTTTTACTTTGAGTAGCTTTAAAATAAGTTATTATATCAATAATGACAAATAATATTTAGCCTATCTTTAACTATAATAGTAGCGAAATATTCAAAGATAAAACAATTAGTTGCTAATCAATAACCGTCTAACAAAATAGCAACAAACTATTGCTAGCTGTGCTGTAAGGAAATATAGTAATTAAATATATTTTTCCCAGCGGACTTATTTAATAAAGGTGATTTTATGGCTCTTCCTTCTTTTTTGACAATTTATAATGAATTAATATCCACTCCAACTATCAGTAATGTAACCAATGAAAAATTAGATTATTCTAATAAACCACTAATTGATAAATTAGCGCAATGGTTTGCTGATTTAGGCTTTACAATTGACATTCAACCTGTACCAAATACTCGTAATAAATTTAACATGTTAGCCACCTATTCCAATAGTGACAATAAAACTCAAGGCGGCCTATTATTAAGTGGTCATAGTGATACAGTGCCGTTTGATGATGGACAATGGAGCAAAGATCCATTTAAGTTAACCGAAGAAAATAATAAGCTCTATGGGCTAGGCACTGCAGATATGAAAGGATTTTTTGCATTTATATTAGATGCGTTGCGTGATATCGATCTTAAAACATTAACCAAACCAATTTATGTATTGGCCACCGCAGACGAAGAGACATCAATGGCTGGCGCTTCATTTTTTGCCCAACAAACACAACTACAACCAGACTGCACGATTATCGGCGAACCTACCTCATTGATTCCTATTCGTGCTCATAAAGGATTTATATCTAATTCAATTAGAGTTATTGGTAAGTCAGGCCATTCAAGTGATCCAGACAAAGGTATTAATGCTATCGAAATCATGCATTTAGTGATTGAAAGATTACTTATTTTGAAACAAAAATTCAAACAACAATATCATAATGATGGTTTTAGCGTACCTTATCCAACCATGAATCTTGGTGTTATTCATGGTGGTGATGCAGCTAATCGTATCTGTGGCTGTTGTGAATTGATTATTGATATTCGGGTATTACCAGATAACGATATTGACTCACTTTATAATGCCCTTTGTGAAGCATTACAACCCGTTATGGACCAATATCCTAATCGAGTTTCCATCGAATATGAAGTATCACCAATACCGGGCTATGAATGTAAAAAAGATCATCCTGCATTAAATCATATCGAAAAACTGGTTGGTCACACCGCGCAAACCGTTAACTACAGTACTGAAGCACCATATTTAAATCAAATCGCCCCAACCATCGTTTTAGGACCGGGCTCGATTGAGCAAGCTCATCAACCAGATGAATTTATTTCAATGGATTTCTTAAAACCAACCAAATTAACCATTGAAAATTTAATTAAAGATTTTTGTTTATAAAAAGTACATTCGCCGGCAATGTCGGCGAATCAGCTTAATGCTATTAAAGCACAATAATTCATTATTTTTATATTAAGACGGTATAGACTTCTCAATATTTTTTACAAAAACTTACTTTTTCATCCTACATTTATCACTTAATAAAATTTATTTATAAAGTTATCTAACCACTACAATCATAAATAAAAATTTTCTGTAAATAGTGATACTAAATGATATTAATGAATCATTTTCATCTTAAGACGGTATAGACTCCTCAATATTTTTTACAAATATGGTCATCTTGATTTAGTAAAAATATACAAGAAAAGTCATGTTTTAATTATTGTTATAGTTATAGTTTTGGCTTTGATTAGTTTTATTAGTAATAGCCGACAAAGTCGGCGTGATTGATTAAACTTGAAAAGTGGCAAAATCAGTAGCAATTTCAGTATTAGCAAAGATGCTCCTAGCTTCATTAACCAGTTTTTGATTATCTTGAATACTATATCTAGGGCTAATATGCGTTATGATTAACCTTTTAGCATTAGCTTGCTTAGCTATATTGGCGGCGTGTATTGTCGTTGAGTGCCCACGTTCAATGGCTTTTGCCTCTAAAGCTTGTTCTTGAGTGGCTTCATGCACTAATAAATTGACGTTTTCAGCTAAATCAATGGATGCTTGACAAGGGATGGTATCACCCAAAATAGCTACTTTTTTGCCTCGTTTAATATCGCCCTTATAATCCTTACCATTAATCGTTCTTCCATCTTCTAAAGTAACGGTTAAACCTTCTTTTAAATGAGCATAATGTGAACCTATTTGGATGTTATCTTTTTTTAATTTATCAATATCCAGCGTTGCAGGAAGATCCTTTTCAACAATACGATAACCAAAACAAGGGACTCGATGTTGTAATAATTTGGCGTCGACGCGAAATTTATTATCTTCAAACACTAAGCTATCTTGTTCAAGTTCAATAATATTTAAAGGGTAAGTAAGCCATGAAGAACTAATTTCAATCACTGTTTGAATAAATTGTTTAATACCTTTAGGTCCAACTAACGTTAATGCCGATTGATTTTGCATTAATGAACGAGTGGTCAACACACCCGGTAAACCAAATAGATGATCACCATGCAAATGAGTCAAAAATATCATCTCCAATTTAGCTAAACTAAAATTGGCCTTTTGCATTTGCATTTGCGTTGCTTCACCACTATCAAACAGCCATAATCGCCCTCGTTCTTGTCGGAGATCAAGCATAATACTACTTACATTACGTTCAGCAGTTGGTGAACCGGCACTTGTCCCTAAAAAAGTTAATTTCATATCAAGATCAAATTGTCATTTAAAATTTTATTATATACTGAGAATAACTATTGATAATTTTATTTTGCTATAAGAAATAGAAAAATTATTATAATAGTAACTATAATAATTAATTCATTTATAACAGAACGTTAAAACCAAAATGTTTATATCTCAAAAATCAATACAATAATTTAAATAAGGATTTCATCTTGTACTTTAATTTATTTAAGATAAAGATCTAGTTGTTTTGCTCGTTGAAAATTCAGCTCAGCAAGGCAAGAAAATTTCATCATATCTAGCGCATTATCAATTGCTCCACCACCTAACGAACGTGCAAAATCACACTGCAGATTGCGATATTTAATAAATTCTTGGTTAGATTTTTTCAATCTAGTTTTGGCAATTACGATGTATTCTTTATCTTCAAACCAATTATCAAGTTCATTGAAAAATTTCTTTTGCGATTTATCTAATTCCGCTTGACTAATATAAAAAATTTTTTCTAAACATTCAGTCATGGCTCTTTCTGAAGGCTCGCCACTACAGTAGATGCGCAATTCATACTGATTTAAATCAGCATATTTTAAATTAGCAAAAACCTGTAGTGGCATAAAAATAATAAATATAGTCATTAATTTTATTATTTTCATAAAACTCTACAATCCTATTGATAACACTAAATTTAGTTAACTTATTGATTTATAATACAGATTAAACGTTTTTACGTTCAATGGTCTGTTCGCCCCAAAAGAGCTTATTAGCTTTAGTTTTAGCGAAAGCGCGTTGTAATACTTCATCGCTACCTTCTTCCCAAATTTGTTCTGCTAATTTTTCATCATCATTAGCGAGTTCAAAAATAGCCTCGGCAATTTCAATAGAGGTTTCACGAATATTTGCCCAAGATCGAATATCATGGATTTCTTTTTTGGTACTATTCATATTTATTCTCCTTATTTGCTAAGATTACAGGTAAAATAAACCCTATTCGCACAAAACACAATAGGTAACACTCTTTATGCTAACTATCATCTCTCCAGCCAAAACCCTTGACTATCAAAGTCCATTAATCTCTACAACCCATACCCTACCTGACTGTTTAGAGGCAACAAAACAACTTATTACTGTTTGTAAAAAGCTAACTAGCAATGATTTAGCTAAATTAATGTCTATCAGCCCCAAACTTGCGGCAGTCAATTATGAAAGATTTCAAAATTGGCATCCTGATTTTAATTTACAAAATGCCAGACAAGCGATCCTAGCGTTTAAAGGCGATGTATACGAAGGTCTACATGTTGAAGATTTTACTGCTTGTGACTTGCAATTTGCGCAATCGCATTTACGTATTCTGTCTGGGTTATATGGCTTATTAAGGCCACTTGATTTAATTCAACCTTACCGTTTAGAAATGGGTATCCGGTTAAAAAATGGTGACAATACTAATCTTTACCAATTTTGGGGAGAAAGCTTAACCGATAAACTCAATGAAGAGTTAGCAAAATCATCTCAACCAACCTTAATTAATTTAGCCTCTAATGAATACTTTAAAGCGATACAAGTTAAACACCTAAATGGCAAAATTATTCAACCGATTTTTTTAGATAAAAGCAAAGATGATTATAAAGTGATCAGCTTTTACGCCAAAAAAGCGCGCGGATTAATGAGCCGATTTATTATAAAAAATAGCATTAATAATTGTAATGATATTAAAAGTTTTAATTTAGATGGCTATCAATTTGATTCTAATCGCTCAACTGAATTAGAATGGTACTTCACCAGAAAACATGCATAGAAAGATATATTAAGATGGAATTTTTAATCACATTATGGCAGCAGTTTTTAACGACCTTACCTTTATTTATCTTAATTTTGTTAGGTTATATTGCTGTAAAAATGGGCCGTTGGCAAAAAACGGTAACCGATAGTGTAACTAAATTCACTTTTTATATTGCTTTCCCAATTATGCTCTTTCAAATTATGAGCCACTTTTCTGAACATTCAGAAATTGATATTAATCTTTTATTAGTGTTTTTTGGTGGCTCATTTATTGTTTTTGCCTTGAGTTGCTTTATTGCGGTTAAATTTTTTAAACTTAATGGTTCTGAAAGTACCATGTTTGCTATGGGTGGAATTTACACAAATACGGTATTTGTTGGTATTCCAATTATCAATATGTTATTGGGTGAAAAAGCGATTCCTATAGTCGCCATTATCGTAATATTTAATGCTTTAATTTTATGGACTTTAGCAACAGTATCCATTGAATTTGTGCAAATGGGTAAACTTTCAAGCAAAGGATTTATTAAAGCCTTTAAAAATGTATCCAAAAATCCAATCATCATCGGCATATTTGTCGGTATAGCCGTTAATTACTCTGGTATACCTTTACCTATATTTATCGAGAAATCGACCAAAATGGTCAGTGATATGACCGCACCGCTATCATTAATCGTATTAGGTATGGGGCTGGCTGAATATAAAATTCGTAATGATCTCCATATCACTATAGCAATCTGTATTATCAAACTATTTGTTTTACCAATTGCGACTTATATTTTAGGTAAATTGTTAGGATTACCTGTTTTAGAGCTACAAGTTATTGTATTATTAAGTTCCGTATCAATAGCCATAAATTGCTATATGATGGCAAGACAGTTTGAGGTTTTACAAGGACCTATCGCATCTAGCTTATTGATATCAACGGCGTTGTCATCGATAACAACACCGTTAATTCTATCAATAATGTTACAGTTACCTTTTGCTTAAGATTAACTTATTTCACCGCAAAATTTTTGAATTTGTGGTGTAAAATCAGAGCAAAAACAATAACTGCACTACCAACAGTGAATCGGCCCCAATCTATTGATTGGTGCCAAATAACAACATTGACTAAAATACCAGCCGGAATAACCAAATTATTCATAATCGCCAGTGTACCAGAATCGACTTTAGTCGCACCTAAATTCCATAAGAAATAACATAATCCCGAAGCCACAACACCTAACCAAATAATAATCCCCCACTGTAATTGAGTGGTAGGCAGTTTGTCAGCATTACCAAATAATAACCAACCAATAGATGCTACAACTATTGCGCCAAAATAGACCCAAGCAAAAGCTTGATGTTGCGGTAATGGATAGAGTTCCATAATACGTTTATAACCGACTTGTCCTAAAGCAAAGACGATATTGGCACCCTGAATTAATAAAAAGCCAATGATAAAATCACGACTGATGTGGTCATAACGGATAATTGCCGCACCAATGACCGCTATAATGGCCGTTAATAAATAATTAAGTCTTAGTCGATGCCCTTGCAGTAAATCATAAATAATAGTGACATAAATTGGTGTTGAAATGGTAAATAATAGAACCTCTGGTACCGAAATATATTGGAATGAGTTGTAATAAAAGAAGTACATAATTCCTAATTGGCATGCACCTACTCCCATCAAAAGCAACATCTGCTTTACAGAGACATTTTTAAAACGTAAAAAAGGAATAAAGGTAATAAAAGCCAGCAAAACGCGCATGACTACCGCAAACCAAGTATCAACTTGACCACTTAAATAAACCGCAATAAAACTAAATGAAAACGACCAAACAATGGTGACAAAAATAAGGTAATACATAGCAAACTTGTACCGAAAATAAAAAGTCAGGCATGGTAACAATTCGTTTTAATAATGTAAACAATAATTAAAACCAAATGTTTACCAATGGTAAAAAATTTTGCCGAACAAACCTTTTTAAGTACAAAATTAACAACTAAACTGCTAAAAAGGTCATTATTATGGCATAATGTGAGCTAAATCACATTTTTGCCAGTTACTTTAAATCTCACAAAGAGTTTTATGGTTTAGTTGCAAATCAATTCGAGAGTAATTATCAGTGTTAACAACAAGCAATATCACAATGCAATTCGGTAGTAAGCCACTATTTGAAAATATTTCCGTCAAATTTGGTAATGGTAATCGTTATGGATTAATTGGTGCCAATGGGAGTGGTAAATCAACTTTTATGAAAATTATTGGTGGCGATTTAGTGCCAACTTCAGGCAATGTATCGCTTGATCCACATGAAAGATTGGGTAAATTACGCCAAGACCAATTTGCTTTCGAGGAGTTTACTGTTCTCGATACCGTAATTATGGGACATACAGAATTATGGCAAATCAAGCAAGAACGTGATCGCATTTACTCGTTAGCAGAAATGAGTGAGGAAGACGGTTTTAAAGTCGCTGATTTAGAGACCCAATATGCCGAAATGGATGGTTATAGTGCGGAGGCGAGAGCTGGTGAATTATTGCTTGGAGTTGGTATTCCTATCGAACAACATTATGGCCTAATGAGTGAAATTGCTCCAGGTTGGAAACTACGGGTATTATTAGCCCAAGCGCTATTTTCAAATCCGGATATTTTATTACTCGACGAACCAACCAATAACTTAGATATTGATACTATCCGTTGGTTGGAAGATACCTTAAATGAACGTGAAAGCACGATGATTATTATATCGCACGATCGCCATTTCCTTAATATGGTCTGTACTCATATGGCCGATATGGATTATGGTGAACTTCGTATTTACCCTGGCAATTACGATGATTATATGACTGCTGCTACTCAAGCAAGAGAACGTTTATTAGCAGATAATGCGAAAAAGAAAGCACAAATAAGTGAATTACAATCCTTCGTCAGTCGCTTTAGCGCTAATGCCGCTAAATCAAAACAAGCAACATCACGAGCAAGACAAATTGAAAAAATAAAATTGGAAGAAGTCAAGGCATCCAGCCGACAAAACCCATTTATTCGCTTTGAGCAAGATAAAAAACTATTTCGTAATGCACTAGTGGTAGAAAACCTCACTAAAGGTTTCGACAATGGTCCTTTATTTAAAAATCTTAATCTCATGGTCGAAGTTGGCGAAAAAGTAGCAATTTTAGGGACTAACGGTATCGGTAAAACTACCCTACTCAAAACATTGATGAATGAATTAACGCCAGAACAAGGTGATATAAAATGGTCAGAAAATGCCAATATTGGTTATTATGCGCAAGATCATGAATATGAGTTTGAACAGGACTTAACTGTATTTGAATGGATGAGTCAATGGAAACAACCTAATGATGATGAACAAGCGGTACGTAGTATTTTAGGTCGATTATTGTTCTCACAAGATGATATTAAAAAGCAAGTTAAAGTTCTATCTGGTGGTGAAAAAGGCCGTATGCTGTTTGGCAAATTGATGATGCAACGACCAAATATCATTGTCATGGATGAACCTACCAATCACCTTGATATGGAATCGATCGAATCATTAAATATGGCATTAGAGCTTTATCAAGGAACGTTATTTTTTGTATCGCATGACCGTGAATTTGTCAGCTCACTGGCTAGCCGTATTATTGAAATCACGCCAGAAAAAGTAATTGATTATACCGGAAACTATGAAGATTACTTACGAAGTCAAGGCATAGAATAAAGCAGCATGCAAAGCAATAAAAATAGCCACATAAGTGGCCATTTTTTTATTGGCTGGTTATAAAGAATTAAAAATCTAATTCATCCCACCAAATATCGATTAAAGCGCTGGTTTTAACATTTTTTAAACCATAACTCTCAAGCCATTTAGTGACATTGTCACGGTCCTCTTCAGTACAATTACCTAATTTTTGGGTACAAATAATCCCCTTCCAAGCCAAATAACCACTTCCTTCGTAGGCCAAACCATTAGCTTGTATTGCTTCAACGATAAATTGATCGACAACGTTATCGATGGTTTCTTCATTAGTTCCTTCGTCAAATGACCAGCTTACAGTAAAACCTAACTCTTTAAATTCTTCAATATGTAATTTTTTTCTTAAACGACGACTGCGATTAACCTTAGCCATAATAATATCCTTCTGCTTTTTAATAATTTAGTGAGTTTTAGAATGTGTATGATGGCTTGATTGCTTCATACTATTCTGATGATTTTTAGAAGTTCGAGATTTATCAGCACTTCTTCTTTTTGTTGGAGCTCGTCTGGCTGGCGCTTTTTTGACTGGCTCCGCTTTAATTCGAGGATCGACTTCAAATCCTTGAGTAAAAATTTCTGGAATCGGCTTTCTAAGTAATTTCTCAATTGATTTTAATTGAGCAAGTTCATCAATACAAACCAGCGATATAGCTTGACCTTGATTTTGCGCTCGCCCTGTTCGACCAATTCGATGAACATAATCTTCTGCTACTTGTGGTAGCTCATAATTAATAACATAAGGTAATAACTCAATATCCAATCCTCTGGCGGCAATATCTGTAGCAACTAATGCTCGTATTTGTCCCGACTTAAAATCAGCTAACGCTTTCGTTCTGGCGCCCTGACTCTTATTACCATGAATTGCCGACGCTTTAATGCCATCTTTGGTTAATTGTTCTGCTAAGTGATTAGCGCCATACTTGGTTCGAGTAAAAATTAACACCTGTTGCCATTGATTTTTGCCAATTAAATAAGAGAGCAATTCACGCTTACGGCGCTTATCCACCCGATGCACATATTGCGTAATTTGCTCAGATGCACTATTGGTTTTCGCCACAGCAATCGATTCAGGCGAATTTAAGATGGTATTCGCTAATCCTTTTATCTCGTCAGAAAAGGTGGCAGAAAAAAGTAAATTTTGGCGTTTTTTCGGTAATTTAGCGATCACACGACGGATATCATGGATAAAGCCCATATCTAACATACGATCGGCCTCATCGAGAACTAAAATTTTTACCGGCGAAAGATCGACTGCATTTTGGTGTACTAAATCTAATAATCGTCCTGGGGTAGCAATTAAAATATCCACTCCACCGCGAAGTTTCATCATTTGTGGATTGATACTAACACCACCAAATACCACTAATGAACGAATAGTTAAATAACGGCTATAATCACGAATATTTTCACCGATTTGCGCTGCTAGCTCACGTGTTGGTGCTAAAATTAAGGCATATAAAGGGCGTTTACCTTTTTTCGGTTCTGATTTAGCTGAATTTCTTAATTGCATTTGATGCAATTTTTGCAAAATGGGTAAACCAAAACCTGCGGTTTTACCGGTACCGGTTTGGGCACTAGCCATTAAATCTTTACCTGACAGTATTACGGGAATAGCTTGTTGTTGGATAGGAGTGGGATCGGTATAGTGTTGTTCTTCAATAGCTTTTAAAATCTTGGCATCTAAGCCAAGAGAGTCAAATGACATGTAATGATTCCTAAATAATCGAAAAAATGAATAATCGTAAACATTATAAAGCAATTTGATAATAATTGTCTGATTATTTTATCTTTTCATTGCTAGTTATTTAATATATGCTACCATTTTAGAAAATAACCCTATAAAGTTTAGAGTTATTTGTCGCTTAAAATTTATTCATAGTATTTTGCTTATATTTTAAGCAAATTGTACAGGTGATATTGATTATCATTATCATTTATTGTATTGTTGCTACCCCAAAATATAATTATTTTATGGAATAGGTATGTCTTTTAACTTTCCTCATTTAAAAAAATTACTTATCGTCTTGATATTAAGTTGCTTTAGCCTTAATTGTTTAGCCAAAGATGATATTACTTTCGCAAATTTTCGTGATATTCGTGATTTAAATCCACATTTATATTCAGGTGAAATGTGGGCACAAAATATGTTGTATGAATCATTAGTTCACTATAATGAAGATGGAACTTTTTCTCCATGGCTGGCAGAAAGCTGGACTATCACTAACGAAGGTAAAACTTACACCTTCAAATTAAGAAAAGATGTCACATTCAGTGATGGAGCAAAATTTGATGCACACAGTGCCAAACTGAATTGGGATGCCGTGTTATCTAACAAAGTTCGTCATACTTGGTTAGAAATGGTGCGTTTAATAACTGAAGTCAAAGCGGTAGATGATTATACTCTTGAGGTTAATCTTTCTGAGCCTTACTACCCGTTCATGATTGAAATTGCCGTCACTCGCCCTATGCGATTTATTTCCCCAAATTCTATGATTGATGGTGAAACTAAAAATGGTGTGAAATCTTATATTGGTACCGGCCCATATGTTTTAGGTGATCATAAGAAAGATCAGTATGCAGTATTTAATGCTAATCCAACTTATTGGGGAACTAAGCCATTACTGAAAAAAGTAACTATGAAAGTAATCGCTGATAATCAAAGTCGACTAATGGCCCTTGAAAAAGGTGAAATCGATCTGATTTATGGTAAAAATATGGTTGATGCGGATTCATTTGAACGTTTTTCTAGCATGGATAAGTTTCAAACCTTAATGTCGAAACCGGTTTCCAGTCGAATTGTTTTAATGAATACGACGAGAAACCAATTGAGTGATGTTAATGTCCGCCAAGCTATTGAACATATTATCAGTAAGAAAGATATCTCAGAAGGTATTTTTAATAATAGCGAAGCACCAGCTGATACGTTAATGGCAACCAATATTCCTTATGCCAACATTGGTTTAAAGCCTTATGTCTACGATACAAAATTAGCTGAAACACTACTAGATAAAGCTGGCTGGCTAAAAGTTAAAGGTGAAGATTATCGCCAAAAAGATGGTAAACCGTTTGAGATCACTCTTTATTATGATAGTAATACTGCCTCTCAAAAAACTATTGCCCAATATATGCAAGACGAATTTGAGCAAGTGGGATTAAAGCTTAATATTCATGGTGAAGAAGAGCAAGGTTATCGTGATCGCCAAAAAGCGGGTGATTTTGATATGGTATTCGATATTTCATGGGGAACACCATATGATCCGCAATCATTTTTATCAGGAATGAAATTACCGGTTTATGGTGATTATATGGCGCAACAAGGCTTGAAAGAAAAACCACAAATTGATGCGAGTATTAGTAAAGCATTAATTTCAACTGATGAAAAAGAGCGACAAGATCTATTCCGTTATGTGCTAGAAACCTTGCATAATGAAGCGGTTTATATTCCGCTGACTTATGAGCGTAATCGTGCGATTGCGGTTAAATCTCTAAAAGGAATTGAGTTCGCCCCTTCTCAATTTGATATTCCATTTGAGAAAATGCATTTTTAATAAACTAATATTATTGACCAATAATGTTAAATTATATTATTAAACGTTTAATGATGATGATACCGATATTATTCGGTATCTCTTTTATCGCTTTTTTTCTTATTAATTTAGCTCCATCCGATCCTGCAGAAGTTGCATTACGCTTAAACGAAATCATGCCAACACCAGATGCTATTGAAAGTATGCGTCAAGAATTGGGATTGAATAAACCTTTTTTAGAACGCTATTTTATTTGGCTATATGATGTTTTACATCTTGATTTTGGTCGTTCATTTATTCATCGAGATAGACTAGTTTGGGATGAGATGATCCGCAGTTTAATTCCGACATTAATTTTAGCGATGTCGGCATTTGCATTTACACTTATCATCAGTTTAATTTTAGGTGTTTTATGTGCCATCTTTGCCAACTCAGCGTTTGATCATATTGTTCGAATTATTATCTTTTTGGGTACTGCAATGCCGAGTTATTGGTTAGGTTTACTATTTATTTGGCTATTTGCCAATTATTTAGATTTACTGCCAACCAACGGTTACGGAACATGGCAAAATCTCATTTTACCTACCTTAACCTTATCATTTGTCTATATCTCAACTTATATTCGTTTTATCCGTAATAATATGTTGGAAAATATGCATAATTATTCGGTGTTTTATGCTCGTAGCCGTGGTTTAAAAGAAACAACGATAATTGTTAAACATGTGTTAGTTAATTCTCTACATACTACTATCACCGCCTTAGGCATGACTATTCCGCAATTAATAGCAGGATCTTTTGTCGTCGAATATATCTTTTCGTGGCCAGGACTTGGGCGTTTATGTATAGCAGCTATCATGAACCGTGATTATCCGGTCATTCAAGCTTATATTCTTATCATGGCAATTCTATTTGTAGTTTGTAATTTTATTGTTGATATCATTCATCAATGGTTAGATCCACGATTACGAGATAATGGTGGTGCCGTATGAATATAGCTAAACAATTGATTAACAATAAAACAGCTTTAATCTGTTTAATCATCATCACCACAATCGTTATATTAGGTATTTTAGCACCTTATATTGCACCGTATGATCCCAATAAAGTTCGTATTGTGCGTAAATATGCTGCCATGTCTAGTCAACATTGGCTTGGTTGTGATCATCTTGGTCGCGATATTTTATCGCGTTTGCTTTATGGTATCCGATCTACCCTGTTTTTATCCTTACTTACCATGATCATTACTATCGTGGTTGGTAGTCTGATCGGCCTTATCTCAGGTTATCAACGAGGCAAACTTGATGAATGCATTATGCGCCTTTGTGACATTATGCTGTCATTCCCTAGCCAAGTCATGATTTTAGCGATTGTTGGTGTGTTAGGCGTAGGTATTGAAAACGTCATTATCGCCAATATTGTGGTTAAATGGGCATGGTATAGCCGTATGATTCGTAGTTCAGTCATAAAATATAGCCGAAAAAATTATATCCTTTTTTCACGTGCAATTGGCGCACCACATTCTTTTATTATTTGCCGTCATTTATTACCTAATGTTATGTCAGAGCTGGTAATATTAGCAACCTTAGATACCGGTTGGGTGATCTTAAATATCTCAGCACTATCCTTTATTGGATTAGGTGTTCAAGCACCTACTGCCGAGTGGGGGTTAATGTTAAGTGAAGCGAAAAATGTCATGACCCAACATCCGATGCAGATGGTCTTTCCTGGTATTGCAATTTTAATTGTCGTTGCAGCATTTAATATGTTAGGTGATTGTTTAAGAGATATTTTAGATCCAAAGGACAAAAAGCATGAGTAGCTCGCTATTAGAAGTGAATAAACTTACGGTTACTCTCGACAATGGTAACAAGCTATTAGATGATGTCTCATTTAAAATTAATCGTCATTCATGTTTAGGTATTGTTGGTGAAAGTGGCAGTGGCAAAAGTTTAACATGTAAAGCCATTATCGGATTGTTAGAGCCCTATTTTAATGTGTCAGGTCAAATATTATTTAAGCCACAACAAGCTAAA
The DNA here is from genome assembly GCF_002142155.1 of Gilliamella apis. Classification (GTDB taxonomy): domain Bacteria; phylum Pseudomonadota; class Gammaproteobacteria; order Enterobacterales; family Orbaceae; genus Gilliamella; species Gilliamella apis. The sequence goes on from NZ_NASD01000030.1 coordinate 14,530, forward strand.
CTAACCTTAGCTAATAATGGTGATCTATTACAACAGAATAAACAAACCTTAAAGCAGATACGTGGTAAGGTAATTTCGATAATATTACAACATCCTATGAGTGCCTTCGATCCGCTATATTGTATTGGCAAGCAAGTAGTTGAAACACTGCAAGCACATCAAGATATTAACAAAAAGCAAGCCATGACAAAAGCGTTAGAAATGATTGAAAATATTGGCCTTAATAATCCACAAGAGATCTATAAAAAATATCCTCATCAATTAAGTGGTGGCATGTTACAGAGAATAATGATTGGTTTGGCATTAATGCTTGAACCAGAACTCATCATTGCTGATGAACCCACTACAGCACTTGATTCAATTAGCCAATTTCATATTTTAAAAATGTTTACCGAGATAAAACAGAACTCGAAAACAACCGTGATTTTTATCTCTCATGATTTAGGTGTGATTCATCATATTGCTGATGATATTATTGTGATGAATAAAGGGAAGATTGTGGAATCAGGTAGTCGTGAACAAATTTTTTACCATCCTCAACATGACTATACTCGTTACTTGATAGACACACGTAAACAGTTATTAAATAAGTTCAATGCTATTATTGGTTTCAATAATCCAAATTTGATCACGGAGACAACTTAATGCCACCGTTATTACAAGTTGAAAATGTAAAAAAATCTTTTTTACAACCGAATCAAAATCTGTTTAGCCGAAAAAAGAATACCGTCATCAATGGCGTTTCATTCGAACTAAAACAAGGTGAATGTCTTGGCATTATTGGCGAAAGTGGTAGTGGTAAAAGCACATTAGGTAAACTGATTTTAGGTTTAGAAAAACCTGATAGTGGTAATATCTATTTTAATGGCCAAGATATAGCTAAACGGGCGTGGAAAAGGTCAGCAATGCGTAAAGATATCAGTGCGGTATTTCAAGATTATAATGCTTCAGTCAATCCGTATTTTACGGCAGCCCAGATTATTGCTGAACCGATTGACATCTATGAAAAACTAGCCAAAAATGACCGTAAGCTGCGTATTAACGCTTTATTAGAACAAGTCGGTTTAGACAGCTCTTTTTATAATCGTTTTGCACACCAAATGAGTGGTGGTCAATTACAGCGTGTTTGCATTGCCAGAGCAATTGCCTGCTCTCCGCAATTTATCTTATTTGATGAAGCTGTGAGTTCATTAGATATCTCAGTACAAACCCAAATATTGTCACTACTTGCCGATTTACAAAAGCAATTAAATCTTACCAGTATTTTTATCACCCACGACTTAACGACCATTACTTATCTTTGTAACAAAGTGGCATTTTTTTATAAAGGTGAGATCATTGAATATATTGATAGTATAGACAAACTTAATCAAGTCAAAAACCCTTACTCTATCCAACTTCTCGAATCAGTTTTAGGTTTTTAAAAAATGGTAAACGCATCAATATCAAATCAACAGTATCAGTTTATTGATTATCTTAAATTAGTGATTCCCTTTGTACTGTCAACTATCACCACTCCCCTGCTTGGCGTAGTTGATACTGCTTTAGTTGGTCATTTACCTAATCCTGCTTTTATTGCTGGCATTGCCATAGGAACAGTAATATTCAATACCATTTACTGGTTATTTGGCTTTTTAAGAGTCAGTACCACAGGTTTCGCAGCTCAAGCCTTGGATAACGCATTATTACTAAAATCTTCGCTTATTCGCCCCCTATTTATTGCGATTTTTTTAGGTTTGGTATTTATTATTTTTCAAAAGTTCATTTTTTCTGCTTCAATGCAGATCATTAATCCTAATCAAGAAGTTCAACACTATGCTGATAGCTATTTTTCCGTATTAATTTGGGGTGCTCCTTTTGTGCTTATCAATTATGTGTTAGTTGGTTGGTTAATGGGTATCTCTAAAGTGAAAGCAGTATTATTTTTACAAGTTTTCATCAATGTACTTAATATTATAATGGCGATGCTTTTTGTCTGGTGGTTTCGTTGGGACATCAAAGGAGTCGCATTCGCAACGTTAATCGCCCAAATAAGTTGTTCTTTAATCGGGATTTTGTTCATCTATCGATATCTACCAAAAACGCATCAAAAAACTGACTTAAAAGCTATTTTGTCATGGCAATCATTAAAAGGGGTCATTTTAGTCAATACCAATCTAATGATAAGGACTATCTGTTTATTAATCGTCACCAATCATTTTATTTCGATTGGCTCAACATTCGATACCGAAGTATTAGCCGCTAATGCCGTCTTATTTCAGATCCATTATATGATGGCATATCTGTTTGATGGTTTTGCTAATGCATCAAGTGTATTTAGTGGTCGCGCGAAGGGCAATAAAAGTATGAAGCTCTATAACCAAACTTTACGCTGGTCATTGCAAGCCTGTTTTATTTGCCCAATTATAATAATTGCTATTTGGTTGGCGTTTGACACCTCAATTATCAAGCTACTTACTAATCAAACGGAAATTATAAATCTTACTCTGCAATATCAATCATGGTTAATTATATTCCCTATCGTTGCCGCCGGTGGATTGATCTATTATGGTGTTTTTTCCGGTATTAGTTACACTTCATCAATCCGTGATTCAATGTTATTAGCGTTATTGCTTTGGTTGATAACACAATATTTTGCAGTACCAGTTTGGGGAAATCATGGATTATGGCTGGCTTACAGTTTATTTAGTTTTGGCCGAACAATATTTTTAGTTATTTGGATTAAAAAATCGCGCAGCTATATTACTGCTTAATGGCGCATTATCGCAGGTTTTTAATCAGATAATCGTCCTAGTAGCAAGTATTTTAGTACAAATTTGAAACTATCTTTTTCGATTAAACAGGCGTAAAATTTGCCTTCATTGTTCTAATTACAGTCAATATTGTGCCTAGTTATTCTGCTATCAAAAAAAGAATTCAACTTTATCATAAAATACGCAGTTTTCAGGATAAAGCTCCACTAATCGTACTAATAGTTGCCGGTGTTATCGGCACTATCACTGGTATTGTTGGCGTATTATTTCAGTATGCGGTGAATTGGGTTATCTCACTGCGTAAAACATTATTATTTAATCTGGTCGACAATCTAGTAATTAATTATCTATTAATCTTTGCTATCACAGGAACAATGGGCGGGTTAGCTTACTATTTAGTCAAACGTTTTGCTCCTGAATCTGGCGGTTCAGGTATACCAGAAATTGAAGGTGCATTACTTGATTTACGTCCAGTTCGTTGGCGATCTGTCCTACCGGTTAAATTTATTGGTGGTATCGGTGCTTTGGGCTCTGGTATGGTGTTAGGTCGTGAAGGCCCTACTGTTCAACTTGGTGGTAATATTGGTGCCATGGTCTCCGATCTGCTCAAAATTAAAAATAAAGCTTATCGACATACTTTTTTAGCAACCGGAGCCGCCGCAGGCATTACTGCAGCATTCAATGCGCCTTTAGCAGGCATACTGTTTATTATTGAAGAGATGCGACCACAGTTTCGCTACAATTTGACCTCAATAAAAGCCATTTTTGTTGGCGTGATTATGGCCAGTGTGATGTACCAATTTTTATATAATCAGGAATCAGTCTTTCAGATCGGCCACTTTAATGCTGTTCCTATTGAATCTTTATGGCTCTATCTCTTATTAGGGACTTTTTTTGGCGTTATTGGTGTTTTATCAAATAAGTGCATATTGACCTTACAAGAGCGATTCAAACAATTTTATCAATTTAATCAATACTACTTTGTTATCACTGGATTTTGTTTGGCTGGGTTATTTGGAGTTATAAGCTTTATCTTCCCTGAAATAACCGGTAGCGGTTTTGATTTTATTCCCGATGCCGTTTCTGGCAATTACGCTATCAATACATTGATGATTATTTTATGTTTACGCTTTATCACTACCGTTTTATGCTTTAGTTCCGGCGCTCCAGGGGGCATTTTTGCCCCAACTTTAGCCCTAGGGACAACGGTTGGGATCGCTTTTGGGGTGATTGCGCAACAAATTTACCCAAATTATCATATTGAACTTGGTGCTTGCGCTATCATTGGAATGGGGGGGTTATTTGCGGCAACCGTACGAGCACCACTCACAGGAATTGTCTTGGTAATGGAAATGTCAGATAACTATCAGCTTATTTTACCGATGATTATTACTTGTTTAGGTGCGACACTCATAGCGCAAGCGTTGGGTGGAATGCCATTATATACGTCTATTTTGGAAAAAATATTATTAAGAAACAAACTTCAACTAGATAACGCTGCTCAACTAACGGCAAGTAATTCTTAATAAATTATAACCTAATCAATCTAGCAGTTTTGGATGGAAAAAAATAAGAAGAAAATTTTAATTAAGTCGTTAACTTAGTAATGAATCAAAATTAATACCTCAATGTTTCGATTCATTACTAAAATTCACCTAATAGCGAATAAACTAATATTTCCCTATTCTAACTCACAGATTTCTTTGATTGATAAAGTGGTAGGAATATTACGATCATCAGAAAATTGAAAACGGAAAATAAAACGAATGTCATAAGTTTTTAAGACATTTACGACATCAGGTTTATCACAAAATTGACTATTAAGCCCTAATCTAACATTCTCCATAAAATCATTCAAAGGGGTATTTTGGCTATCTGAAGGCATTTTGTATTCAAAAACCACATTATTAATATTCGCGGTAATATTGGTAACTTCATAACCGGCCTCTACTTGAATAGGAAATTTACCTTTTTCTCCTAACAATGAGCGTTTTGCACTATCTGCTAATGCTTTAGTAACCTTTACTCCCGTATTTTTATCGGCTGTAGCTGCATTTACGGTCGTAAACATAAAAAGGCTTGAAAGCAACACTGTCAATTTGATAACTTTTTTCATCATTTTTCCTTACTCTATACCTTATAACTCTATTTCTAATCAAAACTATTGATAAATAATTATATTTTTATTGTTATCTTAAATATTTTAATTTATTTAATGGTCTAAATAATAATGATTAATAAAAATATCTGCTATCTTACACAATATTTCTGATAAAAAAAGCCAACTTAACAATTTATTGTAAAAATTTAAATGAAATTAAACAAATATTGATCATTTCAACTTTGACTATTTTTATCACTAATGCCAATTACTCAGCAAAAATTTTTCCTGAATTTAGTAATCTTTAAATCAAAATTTTAACTAGATATGAGGATTTTTAAGCTTTAATTTTGAGATACCCAAATATATAGGTTATAGAGGATAAGTTGAATTTTTTTTGACAAAATTTATTTACTAAATTTATCTATTGATAGTAAACATAATTGCAAATAAAATCTCGAAAATTAAGCGCCTTACCTTGTCATGGTAAGGCACTTTATAGGTTATTGTGGAGTTAATGACATGATAACTGTTTCAAAAGGTTCAAGCGTTAACATTGCTGTTTTCGAAATAGTTGTTGGTTTCTTTGCATGTAACTTACTAGCATAATCAATTTTAATTTGAAAACGGTCAGTTGCATTAGTTGGTAATTCTAAATCATTTTGCAAATCTAGATAGTAAACTTGCTGTTTATCAGATGGATTACGTAAAGTGATAATTGCTTTATTTTTACTCCAACCGGCCCAACCATATACACCTAATTTTGTCGGATCTTTACCTATCCAATGGCTATCGAATAAAACATCTTTATTAGTTCTTGCCCATTTTGCGGCTGTAGCTAGCGTATCCCAATTTTGGGTCGTTAATAATTCAGGAGTAATATACATTTCTTGCAATTGGGTACCTGTTGCAAAGTAGCTCCATACCTGATCGGCAAAATCTGTTTCACTTTCTTGATCAAGATTTTTCGCTTGTTTTGCATAGACAATACCATGCAACATTAAGGAGTTAAGCGGGAATAACGGGCCTTTTAAAACAATAGAACGATAAGTTTCGGCATCACGATAAGTTAACCACTGTTGCACTTTGCTACCAGGTCCATAGTAGTTAACATCATCCCCTCCTCGCCATATTGAATCGGCATAGAATAACCATGATGGCGTTGCTTGAGTACCAGTGGTTAAATTAATGTAGAGATTTGGGTTAGCACTGCGCATATCTTCAATTAAATGAATAGCAGCATCAAAATCACTAGTAAATTGACTACCAGCAATAACCTTATCAGCATTACCCGTTCCATCAAGTTTAAACATGGTTATGTTTTGATTATTAATCAATTCGAGGATTCGTTTATGGAAGTTAGTATAATAATTTGGCCCTGACAAGGCTAATTTACCGTCCATAGTTTCATAACCAAATTCAGGCGCATTAGCAACACGTTTATCACGTGGTTTATTATAACCGCCCCATGGTGATAACCAAATACCGAGTGCCGTTTGATATTTATCAGAAGCTGTTTTCAAATTATTAAATTCATTAGGGAAATTGGCACTAAATCCCCAATTACCTTTTAGATTATCCCAACCATCGTCAAATAAATATCCATCCAATTTTACCTGACGTTTTTTTACCAACTCTTCACCATATTGATCAATTCTCAATAAAGCTTCTTTTTCTGTATAAGGATTAAAGAATCCTATATCTAGCCATGAGTTATAGTGTAAATAAGGACTATATGGACGTTGACGAACACTATCAATGAACTGGTTAATGTTACGTCTTAACTGACCTTTTTCATAAGTACCAATGTAAGTTTTATAACTTAAAGTATGTTCAGCTTGTAATGGAATAGCTTGTGGAATTTTTTGTGATACACCGCCTTCATAAGCAACGGTATTGGTTAGTGGATTTTCTGGAATGATAAAAAAAGTATCACTAATAATCGGTGAACTTACTACTGAACCATACACAAATGGTGCCTGTGAATGGAATGGCATTAATGAAACTGATGACATTGAAAGTGCTTTATTTTTAGGCGTGATTCTTAATTCATAACTCGCAAAATGTTTATCATCATTTAGATTAACGACAGTTTCAATCGACATATCATGACCAGTGTAATTTAATGTCATGCCTGTATCTTGTTGTTGCACTTTATCCAGTGAAAAATCTTTATCGGTTAACTTATCTCCGGATGCCAAAACAATTTCAAACAACGTTTCAATTTTTACCGAATCATTAGTCACTGGATTGATAATATTTAGTGCTGTAATACTATTTTGACTGTCATCCTTAGCTAATTTAACTTGAGCATTTTTTCCTGATAATTGATAATCTTTGGCCCAAGCTGCGCCTGTTGGTAAACACAATGCTGATAATATGCCTAACACAACCAATTTTTTCATGTTTTTTTTCATTATTACCTCCTAAAGGATAAACAATTTTATTTCCATAAGAACATATTAGACTTAGTATAAACATCAAATATTGATGAAATTGTGATCTTCTTTGCAGTTTATTAGAATCGCTAAATTGCCAAAAAATGACTGAATTTCCTTTTTACTGAAAGACATATATTTGGCGGGAAATAATTACAAATAGTTTTTTATTACCATAAATCAAGTCATTTCTAAATTAGCCATAGGTAATAATGAAAGGTAGGGTTAGCAATGAATGAAATATTGCTTTTATTTTTCGACGTGATAAAGATCACAATTTCAAAATAAACTTATTGGCAAAAGCCAAAAATTCGAGAATAAAATTTAATAACGATACTTAATAACCAAAAAGGTAACACTGAGTGTTACCTTTTAAAGTTACAACATAAAATTATTACTGTTATTTTTTAGTATGATGAGGATCTTTAACTGAATCACCTTGACCACTAACCACATACCAACCATTCTTACTATGTGGCTTTTTATTATGATCAGGACAAGGGGGTAACGATTTTTTACTTTGGTTTGAATATACATAGCCACAATCAGCACATTTATAAGTGCCAGCTGAAACATCACTACCGTATGCAGCAAATTTTTGTACCATTATAAGCTCCTCCAGTAAAATGTTATAAATAATAAGCCGATTTACTTATTACAGTTATATATAAACGCTGATTGAAACAAAAATCAAGTCAAGATTGAATAAACTCTCAATATCTTCGCTAAAACAGCTTTAAAATATAAAAAATTTAGATTTTTAAATTTAAATACTCGATAAAATGAGCAACGTAATTCTGTCTTATCTCAAATTGATAATAATGGCGTATTAAAAGCAATTAACAAATGAGAAAAGGTACTCAATCATTTTAAAATAACTGACGAATACTTAATAAAATGCAGCTAATTTTTAAAAGGCTTTCTTAATATATTTTACTTTATGGATAAGAATCATTGGATTGTTTAACAAGCAAAACAACATAAACATCTTAAAATTTTAATCAAAACTAAAATAATGTAACCTAAAAAGCAACCTAGCGCAGGAATAAACGCCGCAAGGATGAATCCCAAATCATTGTTATAACCATAATCAAAATAATCAAAATAAAAATTTAAAAAACCAAACCAGCCAAAAGAGAAAACTAATCCACAAAATAATCCTATAAAAGAAGTTAATAAATGTGTCCGAGGTGTAATAAATAATTTTATTAATTGTATTAGGAAAAAAACAATTTCAAAAACTATTGTTATACAAAATATTATCTGAAGGACATATGCAGCTACATGACTAATATAGAATATGCTTTTTAATGAAAAAATATTATAAGTAATTATAAATGCCAAATAAGTAACCCCAAAAAGAC
>NZ_NASD01000031.1 GCF_002142155.1 Gilliamella apis
CGGTTATCGCTATATTGCTCTCTTCTATTAATAAAGCTGTAATTAATCATACCTTCTATATACCTTTATATTCTTGAATTTTGACTGTAATTTTGTATTCCAAATAATAAATTATTCTTTTTCATTTATATTTATATTTCGATTATACTGTCTTTTAAATTAGGCGAGAATTCTATGAATAACATGAAAACTAAAACACTATTTGTTACTGCATTAACCGTTTTTACATTTAATAGTTCATTTGCAATTGAGAATAAGCATGAACATTCTGTGTTATCAAATAAAGTTCAGCAAAGCGAACGAGATGATCGTCAATATGAAGTCATTGAACTTGATAATAAAATGCGAGTTTTATTAGTTTCAGATCCAAAAGCGACTAAATCTCTTGGTTCTATAGCTTTGCCTGTTGGTTCGTTATATGATCCAGTGCTTCAACAAGGTTTAGCCCATTACACAGAGCATATGGTGCTAATGGGATCGAAAAAGTATCCTCAACCATCTAGTTTTACCGAATTTCTAGCTCGACATGCTGGTAACTATAACGCGTCTACTAGCGGTAATCGTACCGCATTTTTCTTTGAAGTTGAAAATGGTGTAATTAATACTGCATTAGATTATTTAGCTGATGCGATTGCTGAACCAATTTTTGATCCTAAATTTGCTGATAAAGAACGAAATGCCGTCAATGCAGAAATGACGATGTATCGCTCAAGTGATGGTTTTCGTATTCAGCAAGTTGATTCTGAAACAATTAATCCCAATCACCCGGCATCACAATTTTCGGGAGGAAATTTAGAAACTTTAAGTGATAAAGACAATAGTAAATTACAAGATGAACTAGTCAACTTTCATGATAAATACTATTCAGCTAATATTATGGTGGGGGTTATTTACAGTAATCAATCCATTGAAAAATTGGAAACTTTAGCTGAATCTACTTACGGTCAAATTCCTAATAAAAATATAATCGTTCCGCCAATTACCAAACCAGCGATTACTCAGGAGTTTACTGGTAAAGAAATTACCATGTTACCGGCTCAACCTAGAAAAATGTTGTCTTTAAAATTTCCGATTGAAAATGATATCGATAAATTTACTGATAAAACCAATGAGTACCTTATCTATTTAATTAGTAATAATAGTAAAAATACCTTAGCTGATCAGCTACAAAAACAAGGTTTGATTGAAGCTATTCAAGCAACTTGTGATAGTAAATATTATGGTAATAGTGGAACATTTAATATTAATGTCATTTTAACTGATGAAGGCTTGGCGCAAAAAGACAAGGTGATTGCAGCTATATTCAATTATTTACAATTAATTGAAAAACAGGGCGTTTCAGAAGCTTATTATGATGAGATAAAAAAAGTTTTTGCTTTATCTTTTAAGTATAAAGATGTTAACCGTGATATGTCTTATGTCGAATGGTTATCAGATCAGATGCTACTTTATCCGGTTAAAAATGTATTAGATGCGGATTATGTTGCGGAACATTTGAATAAAGAAGCTATCATCAATCGAATCAAAAGTTTTACTCCTGACAATGCTAGAGTGTGGTTGATTGCCCCAAATCAAACTACCGATAAAACTGCATATTTTCTAAATGCGCCTTATAAAGTAGATAATATTACAGATGAATTAAAAGCAACGTGGACTAATTTAGCTAAAGATTTTTCGTTTACTTTGCCGGAATTAAATCCTTATATCCCAGATAATTTTAATATAATACGTCAAAATAGCGATCAAATTCAACCAGCTACATTTAGCAAACGTGGTAATCATATTCATTTTGTTAGTCGTCATTTTAATAATGATCCTAAGGCTGTGATTGCAGTTTCTTTACGTAATAATCAGGCTTTTAAAGACGCAAAAACGTCGATTGCTTTTGAGTTACTTGATTACATCGTTAGTCGTGATTTAACGCAATTACAATTTCAAGCAGGTAATGCCGGAATGTCATTATCCACTGGTCCTGATAATGGTTTAATGATAACTGCTGCTGGTTTTAATCAACATTTACCAGAAATGGTATTGGCTATTCTTAATAGCTATCGTCAAGTGGCTATTGATGAACAAAGTTTAGCATTAGCTAAATCATGGTATCTGCAACGACTTGATGGGGCAGATCATTTTGAAAGTATTCGATTAGCGTCAGAGCCAGTTCTTGCATTATCTAAGTTGCCACACTATTTTGAACGAGATGAAAGACGACAAATTACAAATACTATCACTATTAGTGATGTTGAAGCTTATCGTGATAACTTGATGACCCAATCTATACCTTATATGATTAGTTTAGGTAATATTTCAAATGAAGATTCTTTGGATCTTTATCATGCAGTGCAAAAGACATTAAAACGCGATGTTGAATTTACTCCTTTGGATGATATAGCAATTAAAACTTCGTTTACAGCGAGAATCACCCAACAAGCGAAAAGTACCGATAGCGCGTTGTTAATGACTTATTTCCCAACAAATTATGATCCGACTAAAAGTCAAGTTGTTGGTTATACATTAACTAGTATTATGTCACCATGGTTTTTTGATCAATTGCGGAGTCATGAACAATTGGGTTATCTTGTAGGTATTTTTCCATTTTTCATCGGTGAATCAGTCGGGCTGGGTTTTGCTGTGCAAACTAATCAGTGGGATCCTGCTTATCTATTACAACGTTATCAAGCTTTTTACCCAACAATGTTAAATAAATTAGATGCGTTAACTGATAAGGATATTGAAGAGTATAAAAGAAGCATCATTGATGAACAGACAATGCCGCCGCAATCATTAGATGAAGAGTTTGAACGTTTAATTTCAGATTATCGTTTATCACGTTTCCAATTTGATTCGCGTGATAAAAAAATAGAACTTCTTAAGAAAATCACTAAACAAGATTTAATTGATTTTTATAAAAGTACTGTTATTGACCAAAAAGGTTTAGTAATAGCATCACAAGTGATAGGAAAAACGGAAAAAGGAGAAAAAGAACCTGAAGCTATCACTGACTATACTGAATTTAAAAATGCATCATCATTACAAAATGAATTATTAAAATAAAAGACTCAAACACGCATTTAATCTGAAATATCATTACATTAAATTGGCATTGTACCTACCATATGGTACACTGCCAAAATCCCAATAGTTTGAGTGTATTATGATTACTGGATCGATTGATTATTGTGCTATCGGACAGCGGTTGCGGGCTTACCGTATCGCTGCTTCTCTCAGAGCTGAAGATGTTGCAGAAAGTCTTAAAATTTCTAGAGCTGCGGTTTACCGTTTAGAAAAAGGCGAAATTGTTAAAATAGAAACACTTGAACGGTTAGCCTCATTATTAGATACGTCATTTGCTAGTTTGCTAGGTATTGATACCGAATACTATTCTAGCGGTGATGGTTTTTTTGAACGTATGCGTCAATTAGAAGAACAATCTACGCACATCTATTCTCATTTTGATCCTTTTTCTTTTCTATTAACTTCACCCGATTACCTTTCCCATTTAGGTATGATGTTAAATGAGTCGAGTGAATCCATTGCCGCGCAACGATATGCAACATCATTATCGATTTTAAATGAGCGTAAGACACAATTTTATCAATCTATACCTAAAGTGATTAATCTAATCAGTTTACGTAATGTTGAGCGATTTTTGCATATTGGTTTGGTTGGTAATTTAACCATTTCCCCAGGTAAAAAGTCTGAAAGAATGTTATTGGCTCGTAAAGAAATTTATCATTTGATCAAATTGATAGAAGACCAAGCTTATGCACCAACAATTGCGATTACAGAACAAGCTATCCCATCCATCGCTTTTCAAATATTTTATCAAAATGAAGAGGCCTTAGCATTGGCAATGAGTCCTTTTCGATTGGGTGAACTACCTAATATAACCACAGGGATTGCCTCAATAACATCTTCAGAAGATGCAATTAAGCGTTATCGCCACTTATTTGATAAGCTGTGGCAAAATAGCGCAAAAGATCATAAAGCAATTGATCTATTAAAAACCACCTTAGAAAATTTTTAAAGAATATTAAAATTACTAAAGAGAGTCATTATGTTATCTTTGACATTACAACCGATAAAAAAATTTAGTGGTACTATTAATTTACCAGGTTCTAAAAGTGTATCAAATCGTGCACTATTATTATCTGCACTTAGTCAAGGCAAAACAAGATTAACTAATTTACTTGATAGTGATGATGTTCGCTATATGCTTGACGCTTTAAAAGCGTTGAATATCAAATATCATCTGTCAGATGACCGAACAATTTGTGATATAGAAGGGGTTGGCGGTAAATTACATTCTGCTCATCCATTAGAATTATTTTTAGGAAATGCAGGGACAGCTATGCGTCCTTTAGCAGCAGCACTTTGTTTAGCCGATAATAATATTGTATTAACAGGTGAACCTCGTATGAAAGAGCGTCCAATTGGTCATTTGGTCGATGCATTACGTCAAGGTGGCGCTAAAATTGATTATCTTGAAAATGAAGGTTATCCGCCACTTCATATCCATGGTGGTTTTACTGGAGGTAAGATTGCTGTAAATGGCTCGGTATCAAGTCAATTCTTAACTGCACTATTGATGGCAGCCCCTTTAGCTAGCAATGATACGGAAATTACTATTATTGGCGATCTAGTTTCTAAACCATATATTGATATTACAATAAAAATGATGGCAATATTTGGTGTATCGGTTATCAATAATCAATATCAGACATTTGTCATTAAAGCTAATCAAACTTATCAATCTCCTGGTAGCTATTTGGTAGAAGGTGATGCCTCTTCAGCATCTTATTTCTTAGCGGCAGCAGCAATTAAAGGTGGCACTGTTCGTGTTACTGGAGTTGGTAAAAAAAGTTTACAAGGAGATACTCAATTTGCTCATGTGCTGGAAAAAATGGGTGCCAAAATAACTTGGGCTGATGATTATATTGAGTGTTCTCGCGGTGAATTAAATGGTGTCGATATGGATATGAATCATATTCCTGATGCTGCGATGACAATTGCAACAACAGCACTCTTTGCTGATGGAACAACGACAATTCGAAATATTTACAATTGGCGAGTAAAAGAGACCGACCGCTTATCGGCTATGGCTAACGAATTGCGTAAAGTTGGTGCTACTGTTGAAGAAGGAGAGGATTATATTTCTATAACTCCTCCCGCAAAACTCAACCATGCAGAAATCAAAACTTATAATGATCATCGTATGGCTATGTGTTTCTCATTAGTTGCACTTTCTGATACGCCGGTAACTATTTTAGATCCGAAGTGTACAATGAAAACATTCCCTGATTATTTTGAACAATTTAAACGATTAAGCGAAATATAACATGACAAAAAATATTCCTGTTATTGCTGTTGATGGGCCGAGTGGCGTAGGTAAGGGTACATTATGTCAAGCGTTAGCAAATCACTTCAACTGGCATCTTTTGGATTCAGGTGCTATCTATCGTGTATTAGCGCTAGCGGCGTTAAAGAAAAATATTGCTTTAGATGATATTAATCAGCTAACTGAGCTCGCATTGAATTTGCCGTTAACATTTGATAGCAGTCATGATGATGTCAAAGTATTGTTGGCTGGGGTTGATGTTTCAAAAGAGATTCGTACCGAACAAACTGGTGGAGCTGCTTCAAAAGTAGCTGCAATAAATGAAGTAAGAACAGCTTTATTACAGCGTCAACGTGATTTTCGACAATTACCTGGATTAATTGCCGATGGCCGTGATATGGGGACAGTCGTATTTAGCGATGCTCCCGTTAAAATATTTCTTGATGCCAGCGCTCAATCAAGAGCAGAAAGAAGAATGAAACAGTTGCAAGATAAACAAATTCATGCTAAATTCCCCGAAATTTTGCAGGAGATAACTGCGCGTGATGAGCGAGATCGAAATCGAGCAGTTGCGCCCTTAAAGCCTGCGGTTGACGCATTAATAATTGATACCACATCTCTCTCTATCGAAGATGTTTTTAATCAAGCTATTATGTATATAAAAGAAAAACTTGCGCTATAAGTTTATATTGTAAGTAAACTTATTGTGTGAACGAAGCTCCATTATAAGGATATAAGTGGAGTAACATAAACAACCCCACAAGACAGGATGTAATGTGGACGTTAATATTAATTTAAGTATATAAAATATGACTGAATCTTTTGCTCAACTCTTTGAAGAGTCTTTAAATCAACTAGACACTCGTTCTGGTAATATGATCCGTGGTACTGTCGTTGCAATCGACAAAGATGTTGTTTTAGTTGATGCTGGTTTAAAATCTGAATCAGCAATTCCAGTAGAGCAGTTTAAAAATGCCCAAGGTGAATTAGAAGTTCAAGTTGGCGACGTTGTTGACGTTGTTCTTGATTCTATTGAAGATGGCTTTGGCGAAACAATCTTATCTCGTGAAAAAGCTAAACGTCATGAGGCGTGGCTAACATTAGAAAAAGCAGTTGAAGATGCTGCAACAGTTTTAGGTGTTATCAATGGTAAAGTTAAAGGTGGCTTTACGGTTGATCTTAATGGCGTTCGTGCGTTCCTACCAGGTTCGCTTGTTGATGTTCGTCCATTACGCGATACTTCTCATATTGAAAATAGAGAGATCGAATTAAAAGTTATTAAATTAGATCAAAAACGCAACAACGTAGTTGTTTCACGTCGTGCAGTAATTGAATCTGAAAATAGCGCAGAAAGAGAACAACTTCTTGAAAATCTACAAGAAGGTTCTGAAGTTAAAGGTATTATCAAAAATCTTACTGATTACGGTGCATTCGTTGATCTTGGTGGGGTTGATGGTTTACTACATATCACTGATATGGCTTGGAAACGTGTTAAACACCCAAGTGAAGTGGTTGAAGTTGGTCAAGAATTACTTGTTAAAGTTCTTAAATTCGATAAAGACCGTTCACGTGTTTCTCTTGGCTTAAAACAATTAGGCGAAGATCCTTGGGTTTCAATTGCTAAACGTTACCCAGAAGGTACTAAAGTAACTGGTAAAGTAACTAACTTAACTGATTACGGTTGTTTCGTTGAAATCGAAACTGGTGTTGAAGGTTTAGTACACGTTTCTGAAATGGATTGGACTAACAAAAACATTCATCCATCTAAAGTAGTTAGCTTAGGTGATGAAGTTGAAGTTGTAGTTCTTGAAATTGATGAAGAACGTCGTCGTATTTCTCTTGGTCTTAAACAATGTAAACCAAATCCATGGTTACAATTTGCTGAATCACACAATAAAGGTGATAAAGTTAGCGGTAAGATCAAATCAATTACTGATTTCGGTATCTTCATCGGCTTAGATGGTGGTATTGATGGTCTAGTACATCTTTCTGATATTTCTTGGAATATGCCAGGTGAAGAAGCTGTTAAAGCTTATAAGAAAGGTGACGATATTGAAGCTGTTGTTCTACAAGTTGATGCTGACCGTGAACGTATCTCATTAGGTATCAAACAACTTGAAGACGATCCATTCAGCAGCTTTGCATCTAACTTCAAAAAAGGCGCAATTGTTAAAGGTAAAGTTACTGCAGTTGATGCTAAGGGTGCAACAGTTGAAATCGCCGACGGTATCGAAGGTTACTTAAAAGCACAAGATATTGCTCGTGAACGTGTTGAAGATGCAACTACTGCATTAAATGTTGGTGATGAAGTAGAAGCGAAAATCGTAAATATCGATCGTAAAACTCGTGCAATTTCACTATCTGTACGTGCTAAAGATGAAGCTGATGAAAAAGAAGCATTAGCAGCTGTAAATAATACTGCAACTCAAGAAGATGCATCATTTACTAACGCAATGGCTGAAGCATTTAAAGCAGCATCAAAAACTGAGTAAAAAATATTTATTCAAAGAGTAAAGAGGGCTTGCCCTCTTTTTCTTTTGTGGTATAAAATGAATAAAATATATACCACATAAAATAAATTAGGAGTGACCATGAACAGATCCGATTTAGCAGAAAGAATAGTCAACTGGCGGGCACACCTTCCTGTGCAACTTGTTGATGATGCTGTTAGAGACATTATTGAACAAATTGCTTTAGCGATGGAAAGTAATGATCGCGTTGAAATACGCGGTTTTGGTAGTTTTAGTCTTAACTACCGTGCACCACGTAAAGCTAGAAACCCTAGAACAGGAGGAAATGTTGAGGTTAAACACAAATATATTCCTCACTTTAAACCAGGGAAAGAGTTACGTGAACGTGTAAATAATGCAGCTAAAGCATAATTCCAATATAATTAATAAAATAGCCTTTGAGTAGAATCAAAGGCTTTTTTATTTGTTAATTAGATGAATGATTCTCAATAGAAACAGAAATAGTAATCTTTAAACTGGGATGTAGCTCTAAAATTAAAGATAAAATAATTCGTAGAAAGTTCGAACATATTAGATTGATTATTTAAACAATAATAATATGTAGAAATTGATGCGGCACTACGGTTCAATAGATTTAATGGCAATTGTATTTATCTTAGGATGTGTGCCATTAATGTTTTTGCCATCATTGCCATCTGAAACGATTTGGTTTGTTTTGGCTGGAGTATTCATTGTTATTATTTTAGTATGGCCAATACGACGTCATTACTATCTTTGTTTGATTGCTGTGTTTATATTAAGCTTTCTCTGGTCTACAGCAAATGCAAAACAATACTTAAGTCTAATTGAACCATATATTGACCAGACATTAGTCGTTACTGCAAAAGTTGAAACTATTAATACTCAAATTTACTCCCAAAAACAAACAAATCCATATTATGCAAAATTTTCCATTTTAAAAATTTCAGATCAGATTTTATCATCACCAGTACCTGTTATTATTTATTGGCAACAATCTGATTTAATTAAAGCAGGGCAAATTTGGCAATTAACAATAAAAACCAAAGTGACGCATAGTAATTTAAATGAAGGATCATTTGATAAACAACGTTTTGCGATTGCTAATCATACTTTGTTAAAAGCGAAAGTTATTAAATCAGTTTTACTCGAAAAAAAGTTTAATATTCGACAAAGTATTGCTGATAAATGTTTAGCTTATATTAATTTGTTTAGTTATCGAGGAATTTTATTAGCATTAGGATTTGGTGACCGTTCACAGATTTCTGATCATAATCGTTTAACTATGATGCAAACCGGTGTTGCTCATTTAATGGCAATTTCAGGAATGCATATTCTGTTAGTATTCTATATTAGTAGTTTTTTGCTAAAAGGATTAGTCTTTTTTTTACCACAACGCTATAACCATTTATTGTTACCCATATTAATTGGTTGGTTAACAACGTTATGTTATACATGGTTGACTGGTCTTAATCCTCCAGCATTACGTGCTATTTTAGCTTTATCAATTTGGATATATTTGCGCTATAAAAATAATCACATTAGCGCATGGCAGAAAATTAACCGTATTATAGCGTTATTATTAATTTTTGACCCACTAATGATACTATCTGAAAGTTTTTGGATGTCCTGTTATGCTGTGGTTAGCTTGATTTTTTTATTTGAATGGTTGCCACTAGCTAGCACGTTAAAAAATAAAAAACGATGGTATTTTATTAGATTATTACATTTACAATTTGGTTTAACATTATTATTGCTTCCTATCCAATTATTTATTTTTCATGGTATAAGTGTTGTTGCGTTGTTAACTAACTTAATTGCAATTCCCATTGTTTCGTTAATCACCTTTCCTGCGATTTTATTGGCATTATTATTTAGTTTAATGGACTGTTTTTATCTTGCTTTATGGTTATGGTTTGTTGCGCAAACTTCACTAGAATGGCTTTTTTATTGCTTAGAATATTTAAATATTTTATGGCTAAATATACCGGCGGATTTTTATTTGTTTAGTGGTATTGGTTGGATAACTATAATCATTATTCGGATAGAATTTTGGCGTCGTTTTAGCTTTACTATTGTGATTATTATAACAATGTTATTTTCACCAATTTATAAACAACCCGATTATCTATGGAGAGTTGATATGTTGGATGTTGGGCATGGATTGGCGATTGTAATTCACAATGGTAAATCAGCTATTTTGTATGATACTGGCGCAAAATGGGAAGATAGTTCAGCTGCAGAGCAAGTAATTATCCCTTTTTTACAATGGCATAATCTGAACGTTGAAGGAATTATTATTAGCCATAGTCATAATGATCATATCGGTGGCTTAAGCTATTTACAACAACGTTATCCTAATGCATGGTTAATGAGTTCATCTACTAGTTTGAGTAATGATTATAACTGTTTAGCTGATCATAATTTTAATTGGAAACATTTACGCTTTAATGTGTTATGGCCGACCAAATTAGTGAGTGATCCTAATAACGGCGATTCATGTGTAATACAAATTACTGATGGTCAATTTTCAGTGTTATTGACTGGCGATTTAGAACGTAAACAAGAATATGATTTAGTGGTTAAATATAAACGCAATCTACACTCAACCATTCTACAAACTCCTCATCATGGTAGTACTACTTCATCAAGTTATCCATTCTTAAATTATGTTAATCCCTCTAATGCGCTAACTTCAGCATCACGTTATAACCCATGGCGATTGCCTTCCAATAAGATAACTAATCGTTATAAAGCGCTAAATATTAATTATTATATTACAGGCAAGGAAGGGCAGATTAGTCTATTTTTTTATCCAACATCATGGCAACAAAAAACTATGCGACAAGATATCAATCCAAGATGGTATCATGATTGGTTTGGTAGTTTATCATTTTATGAGTAAAATAGAATTATTGTTAATATGGTGTACAAATTATATATTTATTCACTATATAAAATAAAATTATTGGAACTAGCGAGCATAATAAAGTTATGATTGAGAAATTATGGTATGGTAAAAATAAATCATTTTGGTTGTTGTTACCATTTTCATTATTGTATGGATGTATTAGCTTTATTCGTCGTCAATTATACAAGTTTGGTATATTCAAAGCATGGCAATCGCCAATTCCCATAATTGTCATTGGTAATTTATCAGCAGGAGGTAATGGTAAAACGCCTCTGGCAATTAGTTTAATTGAAGCTTTAAAGGCTAAAGGTCTGAAGGTTGGATTAGTCTCTCGTGGTTATGGTGGAAAATCCGACCATTATCCATTAATTTTAGATGAAAATACTACCACTGCGCAGGCTGGTGACGAACCAATTTTAATTTATCAAAGAACTCAAGTACCAATTGCGGTCGCACCTAAGCGAGTCGAGGCAGTTAAAGAATTATTAAAATCATATCAATTGGATGTTGTTTTAACTGATGATGGTTTACAGCATTATGCATTAGCTCGTGATATTGAGATCGTAGTCGTTGATGGTAAGAGACTATTCGGAAACGGTTGGTGGATCCCAGCTGGCCCGATGAGAGAGCGAACAAATCGGTTGAAATCAGTAGACTTAATTATGATAAATGGTGACAGTTTAGGCGATATATCAAATCAGTATCCAGATAAAACTTATACTATGCAACTAACCCCTAGTTACGCGGTAAATCTACTGACTAATGAAAAAAGCCAGTTATCGGCATTACATCATATTTGTGCTATTGCTGGTATTAGTAATCCAAAGCGATTCTTCGATATGTTAATTAAAATGAATGTAGATTTGTTACATACTGAATCTTTTGCCGATCATCAAAATTTTAGCTTGCCATTATTAGAGAAAGTTGCTGCAAGTAATCAAACACTTTTAATGACCGAAAAAGATGCAGTGAAATGTCGACAATTTGCATTACCTAATTGGTGGTATTTACCAATTGATGCTACGATACCCGATCAGGCTATAGAAAAGATTTATTCACTATTTGTAGAAAGAAAATTACAAAGAGAAAAAAAATGAAACAACTGTTATTAAGTGCTATTGCTTGTCCTAAATGCCATGGACAATTAGAATACGATAAGCAACACCAACAATTAGTTTGCCAAAATGATAGGTTAGTTTACTCAATAAAAGAAGGGATACCGGTATTATTAGCAAGCGAAGCAAATTCATTAAATCAATCTAATTGTGATAAAGAATAATTAAAGTTTTGAGGTAATTTTATGAGTTTTACA
The DNA here is from genome assembly GCF_002142155.1 of Gilliamella apis. Lineage (GTDB taxonomy): Bacteria > Pseudomonadota > Gammaproteobacteria > Enterobacterales > Orbaceae > Gilliamella > Gilliamella apis. The sequence continues at coordinate 12,051 of NZ_NASD01000031.1, forward strand.
GTAATTATTCCTGCTAGATATGCTTCCAGCCGTTTACCGGGAAAACCCCTTGCTGATATCCATGGCAAACCGATGATAATTCGAGTGATGGAACAAGCACAAAAATCATCGGCTAGTCGAGTCATCATTGCGACTGATAACCAACAAGTTTTTGATGTAGTGCAAAGCTATGGTGGTGAAGTCGTTTTAACGAGTGATAAGCATAACTCAGGAACTGAACGTTTAGCTGAAGTCATTAATACATTTCAACTGGCTGACGATGAAGTTATTGTAAACGTTCAAGGTGATGAACCATTAATTCCACCGATTATTATTGATCAAGTTGCTGATAATTTAGTGAATTATAAAACCGGCATGGCAACTTTAGCTGTACCGATTGATTCTGTTGAAGAAGCATTTAATCCAGGTGCAGTAAAAGTGGTTATGGATAAAGATGGTTATGCACTCTATTTTTCACGGGCGACTATTCCGTGGGAGCGTGATCGTTTTGCTAAATTGAGTGAACAAAATAAACTAGATTCGATTGGTGATTTTTACCTACGTCACATTGGTATTTATGCATATCGTGTGGGTTTTATTCGTCAATATATTCAATGGACACCTTCTGCTTTAGAACAGATAGAAATGTTAGAACAATTAAGAGTTCTTTGGTATGGTGAGAAAATACATGTAGCGGTGGCCAAACAAGCTCCAGCTATTGGGGTTGATACCCAAGAGGACTTAGATAAAGTTAGAGCATTATATCAGGAGTAATATATGGCAAATTTTACTGGCTTTACTCAAGAAGGGTTAAATTTTTTACAAGATGCTTGGATTAACAATAGTAGAGTTTGGTTTGAAGAGCATAGATCAATTTATGACAATGATTTGATCAAACCTTTTCGATTATTGGTTGAGCAACTAACACCAACCATGCTTAAAATTGATGAATGGTTTGAAACGCGTCCAGCTATAGGTAAAACAATTTCACGAATTCATCGTGATACGCGATTTTCTAAAGATAAGTCATTATACCGTAGTCGTTTATGGTTGACGTTTAAACGCCCTAATCGTGATTGGAAAGAAGCTCCAGCCTATTTTTTTGAAATTGGTCCAGATAGCTATAGATATGGTTTAGGTTATTATTGTGCTTCAAAAACTACTATGGATATCTTTAGAGAAGAAATATTAAATGACCCTTCTAAATTTTTGGCAGTAGTTAATTGTGTTAAAAAACCATTTGAATTAGTAGGGGAAATGTATAAAAGACCATTAATCAAAGATCAAGATGAAAAATTATCGACATGGTACAATCGAAAGAATATTGCTGTAATGGTAACCAATAATCATATTGAAGATGTCCTAAATGGTGATTTACCGAATAAACTTGCTAAAGGTTTTAAACAGCTTTTACCTCTATATGATTATTTGATGCGAGTAGAAATGATAAAAAATATCCCAAATCTTTAGTTAACCAATACGGTAGTTAACCAATATGGTAAAAATTCGTAATAAAAAAATAGCCTTCCTCAAATATTTGGGAAGTTTAATATTAATTCTTTAACACCATTTATAATAAATTGTGTACCAACACAGACCAGTAAAAAGCCCATTATTCTTGATGTGGCTTCTATACCACTTTTACCCATAAAGCGCATTATGCTACCAGCACTACGCATACAGAACCATAAAATAATACATAATAATAAAGGAACAAGTATTGATGAAGTATAAACAACCCAAGTCGATACATTATATCCACCACTTTTTACAGTGGAAGCCATACTGATTATCATAGCAATGGTTCCCGGTCCAGCAGTACTTGGCATTGCAAGTGGTACAAAAGCAATATTATTGGAAACTTCTTTCTTTTTTGCATCTGCTTCTAATGTTTTATGCGAGGGTTGTTGAGGAAAAAGCATTCTAAAACCGATAATGCCAACAATCATGCCACCTGCGATACGTAAACCAGGGATAGATATACCGAATGTGCTCATGACCAATTGTCCACAATAAAATGAAACAATCATGATGATGAAAACATAAATACAAGTCATTTTTGACTGGTAATTACGTTCCTCATTGGTCATATCGCCAGATAGACCTAATAGCAGTACAACGGTAGTTAACGGATTAGTTAATGGAATAAACAGAATTAAACCAAAACCGACTGTTTGTATAAGTTCCAACATAACTTCAATCCAAATTGTAATAAAAGTTCTAATTAAGTATAGATGAAATATATAAAAAAGATACATTAAGTTAGGTGAAAACTAAATAAATATTAGCGCAGTACTGGTTAGTTATGAATCTTTATCTGAAGCCTTTATTTTAAACAATGGCGCTTTTAAGTTTTGTGCTAATATTACGCCGATAAATGACATACCGCCACCTCTTCGTTTAGGACAAGTGTTAATCGATCTGCTCTTAATGGAATCTAACCTCACATTCTATTTGCCAAGTTCGAACGATAAATATTTAGCTCCTATTTTAAAAGAGTTAGAATTAGATCCGGCTAATAATAAGACCCTTGAACAGTGGGCTCAAACAGTATTTACCACCGAACTAACCCTTACAAGACGTTGCCAACAAAAATTAGGTATGTCATTTAGAATGTGGCGGCAACGGTTACGATTTTTGTATAGTATCTCGCTTTTAGAACAAGATAAATCGATTCAAGATATCGCATTTTCTGTTGGTTATAGTTTAGTATCCGCTTTTATTACTATGTTTAAAAATATCGCAGGAGTTACACCTGATCTTTACCGTTCTAACACAGGTTTTAAGAAAAGTTAAACATAATAAGTTGTCGTTATTTGCGAAAAGTATGAATGAATATGGATTGAAAAAAGGCGTAATTTATACGCCTATATAATATAGAATTGAATAAATAACCATTAAAATGGAATATCGTCATCGAAATCCATTGGTGGTTCAGGCATAGTTGGTTGACTTGCTGCTGGTTCATTTGTTGTTGAAGGACGTGATGTACTAGGAGCAGACGAAGTATTATTAGCACTTTGTCCCCAGTTTTGTGAGCCATCATTAAAACTATCTCCTGAACGAGAGCCTAAAATTTGTAATGTTCCACCTACAGCATTGATCACTACTTCAGTAGAATAACGATCATTACCCGCTTGGTCTTGCCATTTACGAGTTTGTAATTGTCCTTCTAAATAAACTTGAGTACCTTTTTTAACATATTCGCCAGCAATTTCAGCTAATTTACCAAATACAACAACGCGATGCCATTCGGTACGATCTCGGTTTTCACCAGTTTGTTTATCTTTCCAAGTTTCTGATGTAGCAACACTAAAATTTGCGACAGCGTTACCGTTTGGCATGTACCGAACTTCTGGATCTTGACCTAAATTCCCTACTAAAATGACTTTATTAATACCTCTATTTGCCATTATACACTCCTAACAATTACATAAATATTTGATATGTATTATTGTATCATGAGACTTAATTAACATCACCGAATTTAATTTAAATTTGGAATTAAGTATCCAAAATTTTAAAATACAGAAAGATTCGCTTTATCATAGGAATTTTTTACTATAACGAGTATAATGCCTGCCATTTGTAGATATTATATCTTAAACATTTTTTCTCCTGGAGGCCTTATGATTAATGCGTTTGGATTAAAAAACAAACAATTAGTAAAAATTAATGAAGGCGATATTAAAAATGCGATCTGGATTGACTTAATTGAACCAGAAGAAGCAGATCGTGAAGTCATTTTGACCAATTTAGGTCAAAATCTAGCAACAAGTATTGAACTTGATGATATTGAGGCATCAGCCCGTTTTTTCGAAGATAATGAAGGACTACATGTTCACTCATTCTTCTTTTATGAAGATGCGGAAGACCGAGCCGGTAACTCAACAGTAGCATTTACGATACACAATGGTCGCTTATTTACATTGCGTGAACGTGATTTACCTGCTTTCCGTCTATACCGAATGCGTTCACGTTATCAAGGCATGAATGATGGTAATCCATACGAAGTATTATTGGATTTATTTGAAGTTAAAGTTGAGCAATTAGCTGATCAGATCGAAAATATTTATAGCGAGCTTGAAGAGTTAAGCTTAATTATTATGGATCGTTCATCTCAGGAACACTATGATGAGGCAATTACATCTTTAGCTGAATTAGAAGATACTGCTTGGAAAGTACGACTTTGTTTGATGGATAGTCAACGTGCGGTTAATTATTTAGTGCGCCGAGCAAAAATGCCTACAGATCAGTTAGAACAAGCACGAGAAGTAATACGAGATATTGAATCATTAGTACCACATAATGAATCTTTGTTCCAAAAAGTAAACTTTTTGATGCAAGCGGCTACCAGTTTTATCAATATTGAACAAAGCCGAATAATTAAAATTTTCTCAGTTGTTTCGGTCGTATTCTTACCACCAACAGTGGTTGCATCGGCTTATGGAATGAACTTTGAAAACATGCCTGAACTGAAGTGGGAATATGGCTATCCTTTATCCTTATTATTGATGTTACTAGCAGGTATTGCCCCTTACATTTACTTTAAAGTTAAAAAGTGGTTATAGTAGGTTATTTCCTTCAAATTCTAAATATCATCCGCTAACATTTTGTTAGCGGCAATAATTCCATTAGTGAATTCAGTTAAAGCAATCTAGTTAAATCAATCTAAATAGTCCATAATATTACTCATTATGTTATAGCATTAATTGAATTGATTAAATTAGTGTTTATCTAGAAAGATTTTATTTTTTAAAAGGGAATAACATGAGTAAATATGCACTAGTTACTGATATTGGTGGAACCAATGCCCGATTTGCACTTTATAATTTAGATAGTAATGAATTATCAGCGATAACTAAAATCCTCATTTCAAAAGATGATGTATTGCTTAATTTGATTAAGACTTATTTAACATCACAATCTGTAACTATTGAGATGGCTTGTATTGCTATAGCATGTCCAATTAATGAAGGTGATTTAATTGAAATGACGAATAATAATTTGTCATTTTCTCGCTCTGAATTGATTAGAGAATTGAATTTAACTAAGCTTGAAGTTATCAATGATTTCACTGCAGTGTCGTATTCCATCCCTCGATTATCATCAGATGATGTGATAAAAGTTGGTGGTGGTGAAGCTAATCTTAATTATCCAATAGCAATTTATGGTGCAGGAACAGGTTTAGGCGTCTCTCATTTAATTAAATTAAACGAACATTGGCTTAGTTTATCCGGTGAAGGTGGACATACTGAATTACCAATGGTTAATGAAGAAGAAGATCGAATTTTACAACAGTTACGTAACAAATTTGGTCGGGTATCTTCAGAAAGATTTCTATCTGGTAATGGTATTGTTAATATCTATCAAGCATTATTACAAATCAATAATCAACCGATTGAAGATATCACGCCAGATATAATCGTTAATAAAGCATTGTCTAATAGTTGTCCACTTTGCTTAGCTACTTTAAATTATTTCTGTACTTTTATGGGACGATTTGGGGGTAATTTGGCTTTAACACTTAATACCCAAGGCGGTGTGTATATTGCGGGCGGTATTGTTCCTCGATTCATCGAATTTTTTAAGTCATCACCATTTAGAGAAGCATTTGAGCACAAAGGTCGTATGTCTTTTTTAGTTAAAAAAATACCTGTTTATGTCATAACGCATAACGATCCAGGATTATTTGGTGCTGGAGTTTATTTACAAAATAGCCTGAAATAATTGAGAGGTAAGATGTAATTTTATGATGTGGTGTTATATCTATAGAAGTAGCAAAAAAGAAAACTGTTATTTATATATGGAATGTGAAAATGATTTTTCACATATACCGGAAAAGATAATGTCAATTTTTGGTGCGCCAGTCTTTGTTATGAAAGTATTGCTTGATGGTAAAAGGCGCTTTGTTGTTGGAACAGCAAATGAAATTGAAGAAAAGATCAAAGAGGATGGATTTTTTTTACAAATGTTAAACGAAGATGATTTTAAAGTATGATTGAGCCTTTTTGGGAACATAAAACCTTAGATCAGATGAGTGATGATGAATGGGAACAACTTTGTGATGGTTGTGGTCAGTGCTGTCTAAATAAATTAATGGACGAAGAAACTGACGAAATCCTATATACGAATGTTGCCTGTAATTTGCTTGATTCAAATACTTGTCAATGTAAGCATTATCATACCCGTTTTGATTATGAACCTGATTGCATAAAATTAACACGGGAAAATTTACTGACTATCGAATGGTTACCAAAAACTTGTGCTTATCGTTATTTTTCCGAAACAGGAGTATTACCAGAATGGCATCCGCTGATTGTCGGTAATAAAAAATTAATGCATAAGTTAAAAATATCGGTTAAAAATAGAATTGTTTATGAAAAGGATGTTATTTTCTGGGAAGATCATATTATTTAAAAGAGAGCATAGGCTCTCTTTTAATTTTTAGAATGCCAGCCACAAATTACCGAGAAGATCGATTGCCAATAAATTCAAAAACATCAATATAAAAACAACTACCATAAATGAAAGATCAATCATCCCAATTGGTGGGATAATTCGGCGAATTGGTGCAATTAAAGGTTCGGTTAGCTGAGCAAGCAATTCATCTGCGACTGATTGGCCTCGACTAACCCAACTTAAGATAGCCCTAAAGAATAATAACCAAAATAATAAATGTCCAAAAGCATGTACCATGGCAGCTAAAGCAAATAAAAGATAATAAGGGCTCCAAATAGGTGCATCAATGCCTTCAAACCGGTAGATAAACATAACTTTAAGTAATGCAATCAGATAAAAAACGAGCCAAGTTGCTGTATCAATACGCCCGATAGATGGAATTAATCTTCGTAACGGACCAATTACCGGTTGGGTAATACGCACAATGAACTGGGTAAACGGATTATAAAAATTGACTCTTGCTTGTTGCATCCACAACCGTAGAATAACGACGTATAAGCAAATAGTTAAAATAGCTCTTCCTAAGAAGATTAACGATATCATTGATTACTCCTAAAATATAACTTACTCGGCAATATATCATACATATTGTCTGGCACCAAAAATTGCGCTGCCAATACGAACCATTGTACTTCCAGCCTCAATAGCAGCTTGCATATCACCAGACATCCCCATAGATAATGTATCTAAAAATGGATAATCAGTTTTTAAAGATTCCAAAAGCTGATTCATCTGTTTAAAAACAGCAAATTGTTTAGCAAAATCATTTTCAATCTCAGGGATAGCCATTAAACCGCGTAGTCTTAAATTCGGTAATGTAATAATCTGTTTTATCAAATCAGCTACTTCATCTATTGCAACGCCAGATTTGGTCTGTTCATTGCTGATATTTACCTGAATAAGAACATTTAATTTATCCATTTCTGTCGGGCGCTGTGAATCAAGACGTTGGGCAATTTTGAAACGATCAATGGTATGCATCCAATCAAAATTTTCAGCTACTAATTTAGTCTTGTTCGATTGTAATGGACCGATAAAATGCCAAACAATAGGGGAATCAGGCATACTTTGTTTAAAGTGTGCAATCTTCTCAACACCTTCTTGAACATAATTTTCCCCAAATGATAATTGACCTGCATTTATCGCTTGTGAGATTAATTCTACAGGTTTGGTTTTACTAACTGCAATAAGTTCGATTGATTTGGGATCTCGGCCGCAATCTAGAGCAATTTTGTTAATTTTGTTTTTAATTGTTATTAAATTGTCATGTACTGTGTTCATGTGAATTCCCAATTAAAGAGTGGTTAGTTAAAAATAATGTTAAATTCAATGTTGGCCTTTAGTGTAACGCAAAAAGCCTCTGATTTGCATCTTTCTAGTGGTGAAGTACCGTGCATTCGCATTAATGGAAAATTGAAATTTATCTCAAGTGATAAATTATCACCAGTTAAGCTAAAAATTGAGTTATTACATTTACTCGATGATGATCAAAAAGTAACTTTACAACAACATCAACAGATTGATTTTGCTTATTATCTTGAGAATGTGGGAAGATTTAGGGTAAATATTTTCTATCAACAACGTGGAATTTCAGCTGTATTTAGAATTATTAACCAACAAATCCCAACTTTATGTGAAATTGAGGCACCGGAAATATTGAAAAAACTGGTAAATGTAGAATCAGGAATTATTTTAGTTACTGGTGCAACTGGTAGTGGAAAATCAACAACATTAGCGGCTTTGATTCAATATATTAATCAGATTGCCGCTAAACATATTATTACATTAGAAGATCCCATTGAGTTTATTTATCAAAATGAAAAGTCTCTAATTCAGCAAAGAGAAATCTCACATTTTAGTGAAGCAATTGATAGCTTATTAAGACAAGATCCTGATATTATTATGTTCGGTGAATTACGTAATAAAACTACGATTCAAGCCGCATTAATTGCTGCTGAAACTGGGCATTTAGTTTTTGCTACTCTACATACTAATTCAGCAATTGAAACTATTAATCGTATAATTGATGTATTTGAATACGGGTCACGTGAGTTAATACGAACTCAATTATCTAGTAGTTTACAAGCAATTATCTGTCAAAAACTAATCCCATATAATGATACTCGCAAAGCGATATTCGAAGTGCTTATTAATACACCTGCAGTGAGTAATTTAATTAGTGAAGGTAAAATAAAACAAATATTGTCGTTAATGCAGACTGGTCAAAAAAGTGGAATGAAAGTGATGAGTGGGGAAAAATAGCAACTTTAAGAATCTTAACAAAATTTAACAAATCGAGTTTGCTGGATTTTGCAAATTTAATTATAATTCATGAATCGAATAGTTTATGAAAATTTGATCAAGTCGTAAAATTAACATTATGACAAAGGACTGAAAATATGTTAAAATACAGTTGTTTAGAGGCCAGCCAGCCAGCCAGCCAGCCAGCCAGCCAGCCAGCCAGCCAGCCAGCCAGCCAGCCAGCCAGCCAGCCAGCCATAATCCTTCATCGAGTTTAGTTTCTTCG
>NZ_NASD01000032.1 GCF_002142155.1 Gilliamella apis
TCATCAAGTGCAAGCACTCATGTTACCGTTCGACTTGCATGTGTTAAGCCTGCCGCCAGCGTTCAATCTGAGCCATGATCAAACTCTTCAATTTAAAGTTTGATGCTCAATAACTGTCTCTGACATATTCAAATGAATCTTCAGTGTCACTTATCAAGACTTAATTTTTTTAGTCCGTAGACTTTTAATCTTTCGTCTCGCAAGTGCCCACACAGATTGTCTGTTTCTTCTTTTTAAAGAGCTGACAGCGTTTTAATTTACTTCACAATTTCTTGTTTCAGTTTGCTGTCTCAAGGGTTGCGTATGTTACTCATTTCACCTGTCTACGTCAACCCCTATTTTACAAAATTTGCTTTTTTTTCTTCAAGTGATTGCTTTTTACTCAATAAAGCCATTTAAAAGGTTATTTTTAGCTGTTTAATAGCATTAACAGCCTTTTCAACCGCTTTTTCTACAGTTGGCGCTTTAGCTAATGCAACTCCCATTCTTCTTATACCTTTTACTTCAGGTTTACCAAATAAACGTAGATCAGTGTCTGCTTCACTTAGTACTTTATCTAAATTAGAGAATGCAACTTTGTCAGAATCACCATTTGCGATTAATACTGCTGATGCACTAGCACCATATTGTTCTATTAAAGGTATTGGTAATCCTAAAATCGCTCTAGCATGTAATGCAAACTCAGAAAGATTTTGCGATATTAATGTTACCATGCCGGTATCATGTGGTCGTGGAGATACTTCACTAAACCAGACTTGATCACCTTTCACAAACAATTCAACGCCAAATAATCCGTAACCACCTAAAGCTTCGGTTATTTTGGTAGCAATATCTTTCGCTAAAGACAATGCATTAGCCGACATCGGCTGAGGTTGCCATGATTCTCGATAATCACCATTTTCTTGCCGATGACCAATAGGCTGGCAATATGAAACACCATTAATATGTCTAACGGTTAATAACGTTATTTCATAATCGAAGTCAACAAAGCCTTCAATAATAACTTTACCACTTCCGGCACGACCACCTTCTTGAGCATATTTCCATGAAGATTCAATATCAGCTTCACTTCTTAATAAAGATTGCCCTTTACCAGAAGAACTCATAACCGGTTTAACTAAGCAAGGAAAACCGATTTCCTTAACCGCAAGTTTATACTCGCTTTCAGTTGCAGCAAACCGATATGGAGAGGTTGGTAACTTAAGTTCTTCTGCGGCCAGACGACGAATACCTTCACGATTCATGGTTAATTGCGTCGCTTTCGCGGTGGGAATAACAGTAAATCCGGCTTCTTCTAATTCGACCAAGGTGTCAGTAGCAATTGCTTCTATTTCAGGAACAATATAGTCAGGTTTTTCAGCCTCGATAACTTTTCTAAGTTCATTACCATCTAGCATATTGATAATATGGTAACGATGAGCAACTTGCATCGCAGGTGCATTAGCATAACGATCAACAGCAATAACTTCACAGCCAAAACGCTGCAATTCAATAACAACTTCTTTGGCTAATTCACCGGCACCACAAAGTAATACTTTGGTAGCACTTGATGAGAGTGGTGTCCCTATTTTCGCCATAATATCCTCTTATAGGTTTAGACCATTATACTTTATTAATAAGCTTAAAATAAAAAATCGGGATAGTTACCCCGATTTTCTGTATGCTAAATTACACCAAATATGGATCACGTAAAATCATAGTTTCACTTCGATCCGGTCCAGTTGATATAATGTCAATTGGTGTTTCAGTTAATTCTTCAATTCGCTTAATATAAGCTTTAGCCGCTTGTGGTAAAGCGTCATAACTTTTTATACCAAAAGTTGATTCGCTCCAACCTGGCATAGACTCATATACTGGTTTAACTAAACTCCAATCTTCAGCGGCAGCCGGTGCATTTTTAATCACATCACCATTAGGTAATTGATAACCGACACAAATTTTTACCTCTTTAAGACCATCTAAAACATCAAGCTTAGTTAAACAAAAGCCAGAAACTGAATTAAGTTGCACCGCTTTACGTACAGCAACAGCATCAAGCCAACCGGTACGACGACGACGGCCGGTAGTTGCACCAAATTCGTTACCTTGCTTACAGAGATATTCACCAACCTCATCAAACAATTCTGTAGGAAAAGGGCCAGCTCCTACACGGGTAGAATAAGCTTTAACGATTCCTAATACATAACCAACATAACGAGGACCAAATCCTGATCCTGTTGCTACGCCACCGGCAGTAGTATTTGAAGACGTCACATAAGGATAGGTACCATGATCAATATCAAGTAAAGTACCTTGTGCACCTTCAAACATGATTCTTTCGCCATTTTTACGCGCATTTTCAAGTAATGTAGGAATATCAGCAATCATTGCCACCAAAATATCAGCAATCGCTAATGTTTCATCAAGTACTTTCTGATAATCAACAGCTTCTGATTTATAGTAATTCACTAAATGGAAATTATGATATTCCATAACTTCTTTTAATTTTTCAGCAAATGCCTGACGATCACGCAAATCACCAACACGTAGTCCACGACGGGCTACTTTGTCTTCATATGCAGGACCAATACCACGACCGGTGGTACCAATTGCTTTATTACCACGAGCTTTTTCTCGGGCTTGGTCTAATGCTATATGGTAAGGCAAAATTAAAGGACATGATTCTGAAATAAGTAGCCTTTCTTTCACTGGAATACCGTTATCTTCAAGCTCTTTCATCTCTTTCATAAGTGCTTCAGGACAAAGTACAACACCATTAGCAATAATACTTATGACATCATTATGCAAAATACCAGATGGTATTAAATGCAATACTGTTTTTTCACCATTAATAACTAAAGTATGACCAGCATTATGTCCGCCTTGATAACGTACTACATATTTGGCTTTTTCTGTGAGTAAATCAACAACTTTACCTTTGCCTTCATCACCCCATTGTGTACCTAGCACAACAACATTATTACTCATAGTTTATTTACTCATTGTATTATTTGTTAGACTTTAATTTCATGTATTGGAAAAATTCACTATCAGGGCTAATGACCATAACATCATTACCTGTAAAGCTTTGTTCATAAGCTTTTAAACTACGAATAAAGCTAAAAAACTCAATATCTTTACCAAAAGCGTCAGCATAAAGTTTAGCTGCATTTGCATCACCTTCACCACGAATTGAACGAGATTGACGTTCAGCTTCTGATATAATTTTGGTTTTTTCAAATGTAGCTTCAGCTCTTATTTCCTCAGCTTGTTTGATACCATCATAACGTTTGTCACGAGCAATAACTTCACGTTCGGCTCTCATGTTAGCATAAATCGATTCAGAGACTTCAGCAGGGAAATTAATTTGTTTAATTCGAACGTCAATTACATCAACACCGAAAGCCCTCAAGCTAGTTTTACTGTTTTCAGGATCTTTTTTCGCATCAGTAACTAATTTATCAATCGGTAAATTTTCTTCACCCTCTTGTGATGAACCATTTAACGAATCTTTAACTCGCGCCATTAATGAATTTCTTGATTTGGTATCGGCATTAGAATCATTAATGATATCTCGATTATTTAGTTTACCAATCTCAGAACGTAAACGACCATTTAAGCGAGCTAAAATTAAATCATTAACATCATTACCACCAGCAATAGTTTCGTAATAACGGTTAAAATCAACAATTTTCCATTGCACAAAATAGTCCACAATCAGTTCTTTCTTTTGTACATTAAAAAAACGTTGTTCATTATTATTATTGGAACTATTGGTAGTTTGGATTTTGGCATCAATAGTTTTAACGCTATCGATTAATGGCATTTTAAAATGTAACCCAGGTTCAGATAAACCAATAATTTTATTAAAACGTAAAACGACACCACGAGTACCCTCTTCTATCACATAGATACTTGAAAAAAGTACGCCAATTAAAATTAAAACTATAGGAATCAATAATTTTCGCATATTCTTTTTTCTCCTTATCGACCCATAGTTCGTCTAGTGCGATTATTAGAATTATTATTAGTAGTAGTTGAGCTATGATTTTCTGCTTCAACACCATTTTGTTGAGCACTTTCTGCATCTAAAGGATTTGGCAGATTAATATTATAATCACTATCAGAATTTGCTGTAGTTGATTCAGATGATTGCTCATTTTTATTTTTTAATAATTGTTCTAACGGTAGTACTAATAAATTACCACTCTTATCATTAACAATAACTTTTTGCGTTTTAGCTAATATTTTTTCCATCGTTTCGATATATAAACGATCTTTAGTAATTTCGGGCGCAGCTTTATATTGCGGTAACAATTTTTCAAACCGAGCAACATCACCAATTGCTTCTAATTCTACTTTTACTTTATAAGCATTTGCATCCGCTAGAATGGTCGCCGAACGACCTTCAGCTTGCTGAACTAATTGGACTTTATCTGCTTTAGCTTGTTTTATTTCACGTTCACTATCATTTTGAGCTCTAATTGCATCAGCATAAGCATCTTGTACCTCTACAGGAGGACGAGCAACTTGGAAGTTAAGATCGACAATAGTAATTCCCATATCATAATGAGAAATAACATTAATTAATTCATCTTTAGTACTATCTTCTAAATCTGAACGACCATCTGAAATGATAGCATCAATGTTAGAACTACCTACTGAAGTCCTAAGTGCACTATCCGCAGCTTGACGTAAACTATCTTCAACATTAGTCACATTAAATAAGTATTTAACTGGATCACTAATACGATATTGTACGTTCATTTCAACAAAGACTAAGTTTTCACCTTTTTCACTTGTTGTAATGATATCGCCATGCACATTGAAGTTATAAGTACCTTGCGTATCGACTTTATAAACTTTATCAATGAATGATGGATTCCAATTCAAACCAGGTTGAATAATTTCAGGTTGAACTTGCCCAAAACGAGTTATCACACCTCGTTGATTTTGTTTGATAGTATAAAAACCACTTACCGCCCAAATTAGGATAAGAACAACTATCACTGCCAAAATAATTTTTGAACTATTCATTGATAGCTTAATATCAGAAGGTCCTCGATTATTACCTGAACTCCCTTTTTTGAAGAGATCTTTAATTTGGTCGAATATTCCTCCCGTCGAATTGGAAGGTTTCTTATTATTTCCCCATGGGTCGTTATCTTGTCCGTTATTACCGGGCTGATTCCACGCCATATTTTATATGCTCCATTTAACAATTAGTTGTTATTTTGCGTATTGATTAAGTATAACAGATCTGGCTCTTGTTTACAGAGGCGATTCCATTCAATTAAAGGCATTCTTATATTTAGCTGAAAACTGCCGTCATCTTTAATGACTTCATGTTCCACCGCATTTAATTTATATAAACGGCTTCTAAGTTTTGCTAGATGGATAGGCAAGTTTAATTGACAAACTTGAATCTTACCGGCAAGCCGTTCTTTTAATGCAGTAAATAAGAGATCTAATCCTAAACTATTTTGTGCTGAAATCCAAACTCGAATTGGCACACCATTTTCATCACGATCAATACTTGGTTGCTTACCTTCCATTAAATCAATTTTATTCATTACCAACAAAGTAGGAATATCATGGGCATCAATTTCAAGTAAAACTTCGTCAACGGCTTGAATGTTATCTAATAAATTAGGATCAGCAGCATCTACGACATGTAATAGCAGTGATGCTTCTTGTGTTTCAAGTAAAGTCGCTTTAAAAGCAGCAACCAGATCATGAGGTAAATGACGAATAAATCCAACCGTATCAGCTAAAACAACTTCGCCAACATCATCAACCATAATGCGTCTTAAGGTTGGATCTAGCGTAGCAAATAATTGATCGGCAGCATAAACATCAGCATTAGTTAGTGCATTAAATAGTGTCGATTTGCCAGCATTGGTATAACCAACTAGTGATACCGTTGATAAATCTGCTTTTTGTCTAGATTGACGATTTTGATTGCGTTGTTTTTCAACTTTGGCAAGTCTTGATAAGATTAACTGAATACGATGACGAATTAATCGTCTATCGGTTTCTAGCTGAGTTTCTCCAGGACCTCGTAAGCCTATACCACCTTTTTGACGTTCTAAGTGAGTCCAACCTCGAACTAAACGTGTTGACAGATATTGTAATTGCGCTAATTCAACTTGCAACTTACCTTCATGGGTTCGAGCACGTTGAGCAAAAATATCCAGAATTAATCCTGTTCTATCGACTACACGACATTCACATAGTTGTTCTAAGTTCCGTTCTTGGGTTGGAGTTAAGGTATGATTGACCAGAATAACTGAAGCATTCAATTCTTTTACTTTATCGGCAATTTCTAACGCTTTTCCTTCACCAATAAAATATTTAGCTTGCGGGGACTTTCTTGAGGTTGTCACAATATCGAGAATTTCAATTTGAGCAGAAGAAACTAACACTTCAAACTCTTTTAAATCCTCGATATCGCTTTCTTGAGGGAAGAATACATGGACTAATAAAGCAGACTCGCCGCCTTTATATCGCTCAAACAATCACATTCTCCACTCAAATAATTAGCTTTCGCTTTCCTCTTCAGGCTGAGATACTAAACCAGAAATTGGTCTTGAAGGAACAACAGTAGAGATTGCGTGTTTATATACCATTTGACTAACAGTATTTTTTAATAAAATAACAAACTGATCAAATGATTCAATTTGTCCTTGTAATTTAATACCGTTAACTAGATAAATTGATACTGGAATATGCTCGCGACGAAGCAAATTCAAATAAGGATCTTGTAATGACTGCCCTTTTGACATGAGTTTATCCTTTAAGATGAAATAAAAATATAAAGATAAAATAAATATACAATCGAAATGATGATCTATACGATTGCAACATAACATACTTATGTAGTATTTATCAAAATAACATAAAAAACCCAGCTCTTAAACTAATCAACTACAATTTATGCACAAATAACTAAAAATTTAAAAAATTAACGAAATTCATACAAAAAAACATACATGATAGATATTCTAAATTTAGAAAGGTTTCCTAAATGAAAA
The DNA here is from genome assembly GCF_002142155.1 of Gilliamella apis. Taxonomy (GTDB): domain Bacteria; phylum Pseudomonadota; class Gammaproteobacteria; order Enterobacterales; family Orbaceae; genus Gilliamella; species Gilliamella apis. The sequence goes on from NZ_NASD01000032.1 coordinate 7,014, forward strand.
ATTTCTGTTTATTATTATAATCAAATAGAAAAAACGCTAATACCTATTGCTGTAATTTATAATTTAAAAAATATGCTTAAAAACAGTATCTTTATTATCTTGATTTAACCATGTTATCGGTTGTTTCCAGCCTCTAAGCCAAGTAATTTGCCGTTTCGCTAATTGACGAGTAGCACAAATACCCTTGAAAACCATCTCATCATAACTGATATCACCATTGAGATATTCCCACATTTGACGATAACCTACACAACGGATAGAAGGTAAATTGGTATGCAGATCAGAACGCTGCATAAGTGTTTTTACTTCTTCTTCAAAACCTTGATCTAACATCTGTAAAAAACGTTGCTCAATACGTTGATGTAACTCAGCTCGATCTTCCGGCATAATAGCTAGCTGCATAATGTCATAAGGTAATGCTTCACCACTTTCTTGGGTAAGCTCAGTTAAACTTTTACCAGAAATGAGATAAACCTCTAATGCACGATTAAGCCGTTGCGGATCATTTGGATGAATTCGCTGAGCTGACACTGGATCAACCTTTTTTAACTCCTCATGAATCGCTTGCCAACCTAATTTATTGGCTTTTTCTTCAATTTGCTGCCGTATATCACTATCCGCAGCAGGAAGAGGTGAAAGTCCTTCAATTAAAGCTTTAAAATACAGCATTGTTCCACCAACCAGTAATGGCGTTCGACCATTACTTAACGATTTTTCAATTTCTTCAATCGCATCATGCCGAAAATTAGCTGCCGAGTAACTTTCAGCTGGATCGCAGATATCAATCAATTTGTGAGGATATTTTTGCTGTTCTTGTTTAGTTGGTTTGGCACTACCAATATCCATACCACGATAAATAAGCGCCGAATCAACACTAATAATATCAATCGGGTATTTGTCATAAAGTTCCATGGCAAAAGCCGTCTTACCGGATGCAGTCGGCCCCATTAATGAAATAATTTTTGCTTTATTCATGATAAAATTGATTGTGATAAAGATTGAAGATCAATCGGATACAAAAACGTATCTTTTTTTAATAAATTAATATCTATCTGTTCTAGTTGTGCTAATAGCTGGATAGCTTTTGTTACACTCCAACTCTCCACATAATTATTACTACTATTTTCTGCCAACCACATTGCAATTTGCGTAGGATCGATAACAGACGATTGATCAGATAAAAGAAAATCAATTAAACTTGGTAATAATTGTTGCCAATTAGTAGTTCGCAACATTTTCGGCACATTATGCAAATGAAATTTGGCTTTATCAATATAAAAATCAAATCCTAAAAAATTTAATTGCGGTCGATAATCACTTAATACTTGTTGTTCTTTTTGATTGACTAAAATTGTTAGTGGAATCAGTAATTTTTCTGACTCTTGAGATAATAATTTAATTGCTTTTACTTTTTGCTCAGCAATATTTAACTTCATAAGCATAAATGTTTGCTGACTATCTTGCAATTTTTCAAGCAAAGCGATATCAGGTTGAATAACGGTTAATACTCGACCAAACTGTACTAATGAAGAGCTATCAAGTTGCTGTTGCAGTGATTGTAATGGTACATTTCGTTTAGGAAATAACCCCTCAATAACCGCTTGTTGTGGTGCAGTTATTGAATCATTATCATCGGCTAACGGCAACTGATTAGATTGCGTTTTCTCAATTTCAAAGCTTGGTTTAGTATCAATTAACTGACCATAAATTGCATTTTCTTTAACATGATTAATCGGTTTTTTGGGTAATACGTTAGTCGTAGAATAGCTTTTAGGCTCCGCAGCTATTTTTTGATTAAAAATATTTTCACCAGCAGCTTGTCGATTTGGTGTTATTATCAATTTTTCATCATCGGTAAGCTGTTGGCTTGATTCAAGAGCCATAACAATAGCTTGATAAACAAAATCATGCACTAATCTTGCTTCATGAAAACGTACTTCGTGTTTAGCTGGATGAACATTAACATCAACCTGTTTAGGATCGATTTGTAGAAAAACCACATAACTTTGTTGCTCATTGGTTCGGCTAATATAAGCTTGGCGTAGCGCATGATTGATTAATTTATCTTTTATTACTCGACCATTAACATAAAAATATTGCAGATCGCTGATTTCATTACTTGCTACCCATCCTTGAATTAACAAATCATCATGTTGCCAATCTAATTTTACTGCTTTTTGCACAAATGTACGTCCACAAACCAATTCAACACGTTTTTCAAGTGCAGATGCTCGATACTGTTTAATTAGTTTTCCATTATGTTGCAGATTGAAAGAGATATCAGGTCGAGCCAGAGCTATACGCCTAACAAATTCTTCAATATGCATAAATTCGGTTTTTTCAGTTTTTAGAAAACGACGTCGAGCAGGCGTGTTATAAAATAAGTCGAGAACTTCAACCGAGGTACCAACAGGATGTGCCGCAGGTTTAATGGTTGGTTTCATATCTCGACCTTCAGCATAAACTTGCCATGCCTCAGATTGATCGGCAGTACGTGACGTTAAAGTTAACCTAGCTACAGAACTAATACTGGCTAACGCTTCACCACGAAAGCCTAGGCTCATTATAGTATCTAAATCATCCAATGAACTAATTTTACTAGTCGCATGGCGTGCTAAAGCTAATGCTAATTCGCTTTTAGCAATACCACCACCATTATCACGGATGCGAATTAATTTACTACCGCCTTGTTCAATATCGATATCAATTTGCGTACTACCTGCATCAAGGCTGTTTTCAACTAACTCTTTAATTACTGATACTGGTCGTTCTACCACTTCACCAGCAGCAATTTGATTAGCTAGTTGCGGTGATAGAATTTGAATTGCCATTAATGCTGTTCTCCAAAATTAGGATTTTTTTTGACATAATTTTTTATGCCTTGATAAATCAGTTTAGCGATCTTGTCTTGATGAGCATTACTAGCCAACAAACTTTCTTCAGCTTGATTAGTAATAAATCCAACCTCAATCAATATTGAAGGGATATCAGGTGAACGTAATACGCCTAAACTAGCATGTTCAGGTACACCTTTATGCAATTTAATAACCCCTTTCATCTCTTTTAAAACCTGACTAGCAAGTTCATAACCAACACGCTGCGAATAAGAGAATTGTAAATCGAGTACTGCTTGGCTTAAATTTTGGTCGTGATCATCACTTAATGCATCACCAGCGCCACCTAATAACTGTGACTGTTTTTCATCTTGTTCCAGCCAACGGCCTAATTCAGTATCAGCGCGTTTGGTAGATAATACCCAAATTGATGCACCAGAAGCATTACGATTTGGTGCAGCATCAGCATGGATAGAAATTAACAAGTTCGCTTTATTTTTACGCGCAATATCAGAACGCTGAGGAACTGAAATAAAATTATCCGTATTACGGGTTAAAACCCCTTTAAAATTAGGATCTTTATTTAATAAATTAATTAATTTTTTAGCTATCGATAACGTTACATTTTTTTCATATAAATTATTTTTACCAACAGCACCAGAATCCTTACCACCATGTCCAGCATCGACGGCAATAACAACTTTTGCAGCATAAGCTGAACTACATAGTAATAATAATATAAAAAAAGTTAATATTTTCTTCATTGTTTTTTCGCTAATTTTTATTGTAATGAGTTGATAATAGCTTGACCTTTTTCACTATTAGCTTGCACACTAACCGTACGTTCAAGTGCTGAATAGGCCAAATGAATTTCAATATCAGCAGCAGGTAACATACCTCTTGCCTGCATAGGCCATTCAATCAAACAAATAGATCTTGAGGAAAAATATTCACGAATGCCCATAAATTCTAACTCTTCTGGATCACCAAGGCGATATAAATCAAAATGATAAACGGAAAATGTATCAAATTGATAAGGTTCAACTAATGTATAAGTTGGACTTTTAACATTACCTTGATGACCTAATTGTTGCAAAAAACCACGACTAAAAGTTGTTTTACCAGCGCCAAGATCACCAATCAGATAAATGACAATTGCACTATCATGATTAGATAAATAATTTAAACACTTTTCTGCCAACTGTTTACCAAACAATATTGTCTCTTGTTCGTTAGCTAATTGTTCATTGGCTAAAATAATGGGTTTCATAACGAATTCTTTGCTCAATAAATAGCCCTTATTATATACTAATAACCATTAAAGATGTACCAACTAAGATTAAGTTGAATTTTTACCGAAAAAATTTTGAGGAACGGGGTTTTTTAAGGGTAAATTTGACGCTAAAAGAGGAAAAATGTTACATACCATTGCAACAGCGAACCAATCAACAATCGATCCAACGTTAATTTCAGCGCAAGATGCCGTACTATTTTGGCAAAATGGTGTAATTATGTGTTATCAAGATAACCCTACCTTGAATGCTATTTTGCAAAACACCCATCATTGTTATGTACTTGATAACGACATTAATGCTCGAGGCTTAGGCGACCTAATTGATTCAAGAGTTAAAATTATCAACCTGCAACAGGTTATTGATTTAACAGTTAACTATTTTCCGCAAATGAATTGGGAATAATTTTGCTATTTTCGATAAAAGCTAATTTATCTATCACAGCAAATAAGCGATATTCATTGTAATAACATTATTAATTCTATTGTTGCCAATTTGCAAATAGTCTTACCTGAGTTTAATATAAATTTTAATGATATTGGGTAAACATACAAATTTGATGGCAAACTTATTAACTCTACTAGAAATTAATCGACTATTACAAAAAGGTGAAGTTGTTGCTTATCCAACTGAAGCCGTTTTTGGTTTAGGTTGTGATCCTGACAGTGAATCAGCTGTATATAAACTGTTAAATCTAAAACAACGTTCGGTTGATAAAGGATTGATTTTAATTGCCAGTCATTATCAACAACTGATCCCTTATATTGATCAATCGGCAGTAACGAAAGACCAAATACAAATGGCGTTTAACAGTTGGCCGGGACCAAATACCTGGATTTTTCCCAAGAATACTAATACCCCTAATTTTTTAAGTGGAAAATATCAGTCCATTGCTGTTCGAGTTACCGATCATCCTTTAGTTTGTAAATTGTGTGATTTATTTGCTAAGCCATTAGTTTCAACCAGTGCCAATCTTTCTGGCCATCCAGCTTGTAAAACAGCGTTAGAAGTGGCGAACCAATTCGGTAATAATTTTCCCATTTTAGCTGGTCAAACAGGCAATCGTTCACAACCGTCAATCATTCGCGATGTGCTAACTGGCACTATCATTCGGCAGGGGTAATATTATGCAAAATTTATATATTGGTGTAATGTCGGGTACCAGTATGGATGGAGTAGATATCGCATTAGTTGATATCAGCAATGGAAAAATTACCGCTATTGCTAGTGATTGCTATCCAATGCCAAACGAAATTAAAACTCGATTATTAACGCTTTGTAATAGTAAACAAACATCATTACAAGATTTAGGCGAACTCGATCATCAACTTGGCATACTTTACGCTAAAAGTATTAATCAATTTATAAAACAAAATAATATTGATAACAAACAAGTTAAAGCGATTGGCTGTCATGGACAGACTATTTATCATTCGCCGAATGGTGATAATCCATTTACTATGCAAATTGGTGATGCCAATATCATCGCCGCCCAAACAGGTATTACGACTATTGCCGATTTTCGTCGTAAAGATATGGCTTATGGTGGTCAAGGTGCGCCATTAGTTCCTGCTTTTCATAAAGCAATATTTTTAAACTCGGCAATTAACTGTGTAGTCTTAAATATTGGCGGTATCAGTAATATTTCTGTGTTAATACCAGACCAACCAGTAATTGGCTACGATACCGGCCCAGGTAATGTATTGCTTGATGGTTGGATAAATAAAAGCCTCGGAACAAGCTATGACAAAGATGGTTTATGGGCAAAATCAGGTAAAGTAAATCAAAACTTATTAAGTGAATTATGTAATGAAGATTATTTCCAATTACCCGCGCCAAAAAGTACTGGCAGAGAATTATTTAATTTAGCTTGGTTGATGCAAAAATTAACTGACTTTTCTTTAAATGGCCAAGATATTCAAGCGACATTGGTTGAATTTACCGCCATTACAATTGCCAATGAAATTGATAAATTACCGATAAAAAATAACTTACCCTGCCAGTTATTAGTCTGTGGTGGTGGCGCCAAAAACCCACTCATTATGCAACAATTATCAATATTATTACCCAAATGGCAAGTTTTAACGACTGATGTTAAAGGGGTGAACAGTGATGATATGGAAGCAATCGCTTTTGCTTGGCTTGCTTATTGTAGAATAAATAATCTTCCTTCCAATATTCCAGAGGTCACTGGAGCAAGCCAATCTGTATGTTTAGGGGTTATTTATCAATGACCTTTTTTTATCTACTTATTTTTATATATAAATCTAAATTAAACCAATTTTTTGCAGTGCTTTAGCAATACCATCGTTATCATTATTATCGGTTATATACTCAGCTTTATCTTTCAAATCATCAACTGCATTAGCCATAGCGATTGGATGATCAACGGTTAAGAACATTTCTAAATCATTCATGCCATCACCAAATGCATAGGTTGGCACATTATCAAAACCTTTAGTTTTTATTAATTCATTAATGCCATTACCTTTCGATCCGCCATGGTTAAAGACATCAACACAATAATGAGTATTACGAATAAAAGTTAATTCAGGAAAGACTTCTCGATAAGCTGATTCACCTTGTTCACAAAGTAATAACAACATCTGAAGAGGCTCTTTTAAATAAATTTGATCATCAACAGGAGGAATTTGTAGTTTTAAAGAATGATAAAAGTTTTCGGTAGCTTGATTAATTTCACTGACGCGCATTTTATTATAATTATAAAAAGACAAAGGAATATTCATCTTTTCTCGTGAAAATTCATACATTCTAGTAATAACATTTTTATCAATATTATTAGTAAATATGACTTCTTTTTCATAAATAACAACTTGGCCATTCATTGCTATAATCGAATTTATACCTGTATCTTTCATCAATTTAGCAGCTTCCATAGGTGTTCGGCCTGTTGCTATCATTGGTATAATATTATTTTGTTTTAATTTTTCAATTGCTGTATAAGAACTTGGCAACACTTCTATATTACTATCAAATAAAGTACCATCTAAATCAAAAAAAACGATAGCTTCAGGTTTTTTAGTCATTTTTATAAATCCAAAATATTTTTAATAAAAGGAATGGTTAATTTGCGTTGTTGAGCTAATGTTGCAACTTCAAATTTTTCCATTAAGGAAAACAATGTTCGCATATCGCGATTAACACGTTTTAATAAAAACAAGCCAACTTCAGTTGATAACTCAAAACCACTCAATTGTGCTCTAAGTTGCAAAGCTTTTAGTTTATCTTCATCATTTAACTCTTTTAGCTGATAGACTTGTCCCCAAGTTAATCTTGAAGCTAAATCAGGTAAGATAAAAGGAATTTGTTTAGGCGGTGCGCAAGCAGTAATCAAAAGTTTACTAACATTTTTTTCAGTTAGACGGTTAAATAAATCAAATATTGCCTCTTCCCAATCTCGATGACCTGCTATAGCATCAATATCATCTAAACAAACCAAATCATAATTATCTAAACCTTGTAAAATTTCTGGAACCAATAACACATGTTGTTTTAATGGAATATAACTAGCTAATTTATTTTGGCTTGAAGCATGTAATAGATGCGTACGACCAGCTGCGCTTGCTGACCATATATAAAAGACATTAAAACCTTCCCTATCAAGTAAGGTTTGCAAAGAATCAAACAATAGCTGATTATCACCTACGTAGAAACTATCAAATGTTTCGTTATTAGGTAATATAAAAGGTAAAGGCAACTGTGAAAGAGTAATAAAATAACCTCACAATAAAAATACAATCGTACTAAGTATAAATTTGCTTTCACAAAAATCAATCACTTTTATAGAGAACAAAACAAGTTAGCAAAAGCAGCTATTAAAAGTCGATATATAAAAACTAGTTAATTTACAAAAAACCAAATAATAACATAGCTAAAATGCTATATAGCTATAAACTTTAACTTATTATTATTAATTAATAATAAAATAAATTATTTTCATCTTTTCTAGGAAAGAACCTTTTAGAAGGTTTCACACTATTATGCTGCTTTTTTTGTTTTAATTTAGCTACTTTTTTATTAGTAAAACGTCTTAAATCCATTCTAGCTATTTTCGGCAGATTTAAAGTTTTAAAAATTTTCTCGGCTATTTTTGCTTTTTTATTAACATTAGGTATAGATTCAATAATCATACCAATACTACAAAAAATACTACTACCAAAGAATATAGGTTTCATAAAAGAGATATATTCAGCTGTTAAATGAAGTAATTGATAGAGACTACCCCAAACTAAAATATAAAAAACATTAAAAAGAATCATAAAAGAAAGGATCAGAAATAATGTCGCTTTAGCTTGATGTATTAAATAAGCTATTCGTCCTTTACTGCAATTAGGACATATACTAATAATCCTTTCGTCAGGTTTAGCTAAAGCATAAAGTTCATAATGATCTTCTTGCCACTGCGCTATAACAGCAACTTCTTCACCCGCTTGAAAAGGGCAATCACCTATCCAACCTCGATAAATAACACCATCAATTTGAACATTAACAAAATTAGCCTTAATTAAAAAAGGATTAACTTTTTCTGCTAAGAAGCTTTTTTTAAATTTCTCAAAATCAAATTCAAGAGATGCAGCATTAATAGAAGGATCTTTTGCTAATAAACTTTTTTTAAATTCCTTAAAATCAAACTCAAGAGATGCTGTATCAATAGAAGGATTAACTTCTTTTGCTAAGAAGTCTTTTTTTAATTCCTCAAAATTATACTCAGGAGATAAATCATCAATATAAGTATTAATTATCCTATTTTTAAGTTCGCTTTTAGGTACGAATTCAAAATAATTATACTCTTCTTCTAAATCTATACGCTCAATTATTCCTTTAATGTAAACAAATTCAGTCTCCCAACTCGGTAGAACAGGATAAGTTGGTTTATGGCGCCAAGTACGACTGACTATCTTATTTTGAATTTTGTAGAACTGTTTAATACTCATAACAACATATTTATCTATACAACTTCTGCTATTATAAATTGTTTTTAACTAGAATCCTCTAATTAACTTAAATTGGAAAGGCTAATTTATAAACAATAAAAGATAAAAATTTAAGCAATCAAACTTATTTTTTGTGGATAACTCTGTGATAAACAACGATCATAAGCTGTTATAATCGCATTAATAACCTTAATTAAAAAAAAGATTGTGGATAAATAAGATAGTTATAAACAAGTTTAATTAAAAAAAGATCCGATCAATTAACAGAATTAACTGATCAATAAGATCATATAAAATAAGCACAAAAATTAGTTATCAACAAAAACGATCTAACTTAATAATAGTAAAAATAAAAAGATCATATAAAAGATCTTATTTAATTTAGATCGCGATCAAAATAGATCATTTGACGTAATAAAAAAGATGAGTAAAATTCGTAACGCTAAATAAAACCAAATCACCTGATCAAAAATAGTGATCATCTATCAGTAATATAAAAAACGAGGCTTTATATGTTTTATCCAGATCTTTTTGATGTCATCGTCGTTGGTGGAGGCCATGCCGGAACTGAAGCTGCAATGGCATCAGCAAGAATGGGCCGAAAAACATTACTTTTAACGCATAATATCAATACATTAGGACAAATGTCCTGCAATCCAGCAATCGGTGGTATTGGTAAAGGGCACTTAGTAAAAGAAATTGATGCTATGGGCGGATTAATGGCTCAAGCTATAGATCGTGCAGGGATCCAGTTTCGGATCTTAAATAGCAGTAAGGGACCAGCGGTAAGAGCAACACGTGCTCAAGCGGATCGATCTTTATATCGTAAAGTAATAAGAACTACACTGGAAAACCAAGAAAATCTAATGTTATTTCAACAATCCGTTGAAGATGTGATCATCGAAAACGATCAGATCACTGGTGTAGTTACCCAAATGGGCGTCTCTTTTAAAGCAAAAGCTGTAGTACTTACAACAGGTACCTTTTTAGATGGTAAGATCCATATAGGTTTAGATAATTATAGTGGTGGTAGAACTGGCGATCCCGCTTCGATCGGTTTGTCCAAATCTTTACATCAATATCCATTTAGAATGGGACGATTAAAGACAGGAACACCACCACGTATTGATGCCAGAACAATAGACTTTTCGAAATTAGGCACTCAATATGGTGATGATCCAGTACCTGTATTTTCATTTTTAGGCGATGCTAAACAGCATCCTAGACAGATCCCTTGTTATATAACCAGTACTAATGAAACAACCCATGAGATCATTCGTAATAGCTTAGATCGTAGTCCTATGTACACAGGTGTGATTGAAGGTGTTGGCCCTCGATATTGTCCATCTATTGAAGATAAAATAATGCGTTTTGCTGATCGTAATTCTCATCAGATCTATTTAGAACCAGAAGGGTTAGATAGTAATGAGATTTATCCAAATGGGATCTCTACCAGTTTACCGTTTGATACCCAATTAGCTTTTGTTCGTAGTATGAAAGGACTAGAAAATGCGAATATAGTAAGACCTGGTTATGCTATTGAGTATGATTATTTTGATCCGCGTGATCTTAAACCAACTTTAGAAAGTAAAGTGATCAAAGGTTTATTTTTAGCGGGTCAAATAAATGGTACTACCGGTTATGAAGAGGCTGCTGCTCAAGGTATGTTGGCAGGTTTAAATGCGGCAAGATTTGTATATGATCAAGATCAATGGTTCCCTACTCGTGATCAAGCTTATTTAGGGGTGCTAGTTGATGATCTTTGTACTTTAGGCACTAATGAACCTTACCGTATGTTTACTTCTCGTGCTGAATATCGCTTAATGTTACGTGAAGATAATGCCGATATTCGTTTAACCGAAATAGGCCGACAACTTGGCATGGTTGATGATTATCGTTGGCAACGATTTAATGAAAAATTTGAAGCTATAGAACAAGAAAGAGCTCGCCTTCGTGATATTTGGGTTCACCCTCACATTGAAACAATCGATGAAGTTAACGCGGTACTAAGTGCTAATTTAACCAAAGAAGCTAATGGTGAAGAGTTACTTAAACGTCCTGAAATGAGCTACAAAACACTACAATCATTATCGCTTTTTGCACCAGGTTTAACTGATACTCAAGCCGCTGAACAAGTTGAGATACAAGTAAAATATGATGGTTATATAAAATTACAGATTGAAGAAATTGAAAGACAAAAACGAAATGAAGAAACCCTTATACCTGAGCACATTGATTATGCTGAAATATCAGGGTTATCTAATGAAGTCGTTGCTAAATTAAAACAGCATAAACCTGTTTCAATTGGCCAAGCTTCACGTATTTCTGGCATTACGCCAGCGGCAATTTCAATGTTATTAGTTTATTTAAAAAAGAAAAACTATGTTAAAAAAGAAACTCATTAATCTTATTGATCAAACGGATCTTTCGATCACTTCACAGCAAATTGATCTGTTGATCGATTATGTTGAAATGCTTAATAAATGGAATAAAGCTTACAATTTAACCGCAGTGCGCGATCCTAGTGAAATGTTAATTAAACATATTATGGATAGTTTAGTTGTTTCACCTTATTTGGTTGGTAATACTTTTATTGATGTGGGAACGGGTCCTGGATTACCTGGGATCCCTTTAGCCATCATTAATCCTGATAAGCAATTTGATCTGGTGGATAGTTTAGGTAAAAGGATCCGCTTTTTAAAGCAAGTTCAATTTGAATTAAAATTAACTAATATTCAACCAATTCAAAGCCGTATAGAAGAATATAATGAGAAAAAATTTGATGGAATCATCAGCCGAGCATTTGCTTCTTTGCAAGATATGCTAACTTGGTGTAAACATCTTCCTAACCCGCAAGGATCATTTTACGCATTAAAAGGTAGCGATCTTGATGAGATCCCTGATGGGTTTACTCTTAAACAAAATATTAAACTGACTATTCCGGAATTAAATGCTGAACGACGATTAATGATCATTCAGTAAAGGTAAAATTGATCTAAAAAAATTATTAGATCAATTTTTACGACGTTTTAAATAATCTTTAATACCATCAACTATTGCTTTAGATACTTGATTTTGGAAGGAAGCAGTCTTAAGTTTTTGCTCTTCATTTATATTACTAATAAAGGCTGTTTCAACTAAAACTGATGGGATATCTGGTGCTTTTAATACTGCAAAACCCGCTTTTTCAATCGATGGTTTGTGTAGTTTATTCACGTTTTTCATTCGATTTAAAATAGCTGAACCTAATAATACCCCATTAGACAACGTTGTTTTTTGTACTAAATCTAAAATCGTATTATCTAAATATTTATCACCACTTCTACTCACTCCACCTATTTGGTCGGCATCATTTTGGGTTTGTGCTAAATAACTGGCTGCTGAACTACTGGCACCACGGGTTGATAAAGCAAATACAGATGAACCTTTAACAGAGCGATTAGCAAAAGCATCAGCATGAATCGAAATAAATAGATCTGCATGTAAAGATCGTGCTTTTGCTACGCGAACTTTTAAAGGTATAAATACATCTTCATTACGAGTCATATATACTTTGATATTGGGTTCTTTTTTTAGCAAATTGTAAGTGCGTCGAGCAATTTGCAACACAATATCTTTTTCTCTAGTCTTTTTATAACCAATAGCGCCAGGATCTTCACCACCATGACCCGGATCAAGCATAACGATAATGGGTGAATTTTTCTTCTTATTGGATGGTGATTTTATTTGAGATTGTTTTTTATTGAGATCGCCTTTTTGATACTCTTCTAAGAGTGCTAACAGTGGATCATCATCAGTTATAGTTGGTTTAGATGGATAAAGATCAACAACTAATCGATGTTTGAATTCAGCAATTGGTGGTAATGTAAATGTATTTGGATCAATACCTTGTTTTAATTCAATCATCAAACGGACAGTTTTGGGATCTAACTGCAACACCCGAATAGATTTAATAAAAGGATCTCGGCTTAGTACTTTTGTTGAAATCGTTTTTAGAATTGGATTTAAATTGAGATTATCAATATCAATAACAATACGGTCGGGGTTGTACAAATTTGCATGTTTATAATTAAGTTTGGCGTTTGATTCTAACGTTATTCGTGTATAAGTTGATGATGGCCAAACACGCACAGCAATAACCTGAGCCATTGCCGCAGCAAAGCCAACTCGCGTGACAGACAATAAACAAGTCGCAATAATGCCTTTAATTAAAAAGCGCTTTGTTGGACTAAATGTTTTTGACATACCTAAATACTTATATTGTTAAAAATATTAATAGGGCGAGAATAATAACATAAAATAAAAAGAATGATTATCATAATCAGTTGTTTTTTCGATAAATAAATAACTAATTGTTTATTTTTTATATATAAAGTAATAAATATAGTTTTTTATATTTATTATAGAC
>NZ_NASD01000033.1 GCF_002142155.1 Gilliamella apis
GCTCTATTATTCTCTAATTGATTAAAATAATTATCATCAACATCTTCTGTAATATAATTGCCATTAAATACGGAACATTCTAAATGATGAATATCGGGATTTTGTTCTCGAATAGAATCAATTAAATCAGAAAGATCTTGAAATATTAATTTATCTGCTCCAATTTCTTTTGCAATCTCATCAACTGATCGATTATAAGCAATTAATTCACTCGCAACAGGCATATCGATACCATAAACATTAGGATGTCTAATTTCTGGCGCAGCCGAAGCTAAATAAACTTTTTTAGCACCGACAGAACGTACCATTTCAAGAATTTTTTCAGATGTCGTTCCTCGTACAATAGAATCATCAACAAGAAGCACATTTTTACCCTCAAACTCAATACGATTCGCATTAAGTTTTCTTCTTACTGAGAGTTTTCTGGCATTTTGTCCTGGCATAATAAAGGTACGCCCTACATAACGATTTTTAACAAATCCTTGTCTATAAGGTTTTCCTAAAATACGAGCAATCTCAAGAGCAGCATCACAGGATGTTTCTGGAATAGGAATGACGACATCAATATCAATATCGTTCCACTCTCTGGCTATTTTTTGTCCCAGTTTTTGCCCCATTAATATCCGTGACTGATAAACAGATACACCATTCATTAACGAATCAGGTCGAGCAAAATAGACATACTCAAAAATACATGGATAATATTGAGGATTATCAGAGCACTGTTTAGAATAAAATTGGCCATCTTGAGTAATATAAATAGCTTCACCAGGCTCCACATCTCGCATAAATTCAAAATCGAGAATATCTAAAGCAACACTTTCTGATGCAACCATATATTCTGTTTTTTGATCATCAATTACTTTTTTACCAATAACCAATGGTCGGATGCCAAATGGATCTCGAAAAGCAACCAGCCCATGACCAATTATCATTGCTACACAAGCATAAGCACCTTTAATAATTTGATGAACTTGATGAACTGCACTAAAGATATTATCTGCAGTTAAAGGATAAGTCGGGAATTTATCAAGTTCACTGGCAAAAATATTAAGTAATACTTCTGAATCTGAGCTAGTATTTATGTGACGTCTTGCTAATTCAAAAACCTTATCTCGTAACTGATCAGTGTTAGTTAAATTACCATTATGAGCCAGTGCAATACCATATGGCGAATTTACATAGAAAGGTTGAGCTTCTGAAGGGCTTGAACTACCCGCGGTTGGATAACGAATATGACCTATACCTAGGTTACCTTGTAATCGTTGCATATGATGTTCTTGAAATACATCTTTTACCAAACCATTTGCTTTACGTAAACGAAAGCGATTTTGTTCATCAATGGTTACAATTCCTGCTGCATCTTGTCCACGATGTTGCAAAACAGTTAAAGCATCATAAATAGATTGATTAACTGTACTACATCCTACAATACCAACAACACCACACATACAATGATTACCTCAAACTTATTGAACTAAAAATGAAGACGACTGCTGTATAAAATCAAAAAACCAGCGAATGATAAAATGGAAATGCGGAATAAGTTGTGATTGCACCCACGATGGAGATTGGGATAAAGGAGTAAAGGTATCAACAAAAAAGAGCACTGCTGCAACAACTAAAATACCTCTTAATACCCCAAAACAAATTCCCAATACTCGATCGGTGCTTGATAGCCCTGTTTTTTGGACTAATTGACCTATAATATAAGAGACGATTGCACA
The DNA here is from genome assembly GCF_002142155.1 of Gilliamella apis. Classification (GTDB taxonomy): domain Bacteria; phylum Pseudomonadota; class Gammaproteobacteria; order Enterobacterales; family Orbaceae; genus Gilliamella; species Gilliamella apis. Next base: position 1,728 of record NZ_NASD01000033.1, read on the forward strand.
AACAATTAATGTCGAAATAAAAAGTATCGCAATAGCAACTGCAATCCGAATGACATCACTATCAAAATAAGTCAAATAACTAGTGATGTACATATAAAAACGGCTAGCAATAAAAAACGCTAACACCCAACTAATTAAAGATAGGGCTTCTTTGACAAAACCTCTAATAATACTAATCAATGCTGATAAAATAATCACACCGATAATCGTAAAATCAACCCAATTCATCATAATAACTCACAATTTTTATATTAATATTTTTTAATTTTTATAAATCATAAAATGATTATTAATTGACAATAATCACACCTTTTAACTTGGTTAAATTATCTAAATTACTAATCAACTGTTCGGCTTGCTCTCTTTTCGCATAAGGACCCACTTGTAATTTTATTAGTTGATTTGGTCCAGGATTATTTGGTACCACTCTAACGTTATAGTTATTCAGTCGTAATAAGGCAACTAGTTCCTCTATTTTTTTCTTATTTTTTAATGCTCCAAGTTGAATCATATAGGGTTTATCAGCTTGTTCAGAAGATGTTGTCATTGGAGTATCAAAATTATCATCAATAATTTCGGGTGAAGCTAAAGGACTAGGATATTGATCTGAAACAGGAGTATAAGAGGATTCATTTTTTACAACAGCCTCTTGATTTTGTTCATCTATCACACCTGATTGCAATATAGGAATAGTTGATGTTTGCAAATTAGATTTATCAGTGATTATATTAGGAGCAATAATAGCAATTATTAACAAAAATGTAGCAAAACCAACAAGTTGATTTCTAACTTTATTTGATCTACATTTAATTTTCTCTTGATTATTATCCATGTTCACATTTACCTAGTTGCCTACTATATCCAAAACGGCAGAAACGGTATGAAATGAGCCACAAACGACAATAATATCATCTTCTTTTGCTTCTTTCATAGCCTTTTGATATGCTTCATTAACCGAATCAAATGTTGCGATATTCTCTACATTTTCCTCTTGTAAAAACTGCTTTAATATATCAGCATTACATCCGCGCTCACCATAAAGTGAAGCACAATACCACTGATCAGCATTAAATATAGATAAAGTACTTTTAATATCTTTATCCTTAAGCATCCCTATCACAAATCTCACTTTTCCAACTGTTGATTGTTGCTGTTTTAATAACTCAATCTGTTTGACTAAATAACTGGCCGCATGAGGGTTATGCGCAACATCAACGATTACAGTTGGTGATGCTTGGATAATTTGAAAACGTCCTATTAAGCTAGTTTTTTCAAGAGCACTGTCTATTTGTTTTTGAGTGATAGAAAATGGTGAATAACTAAGGGCAGCAATTGCTGTTGCGGCATTAGCTAGAGGGACTTGCGGAATCGGCAGATTTTGATATTGCTTTATTGAAGAATTAAATTGCCATGTTAATTTATCAATTTGCTGATAAGACCAATCTTTGTTTACAGCAAAGAGCGAGCAATTTACGGCATGAGCAACGTCTAAAATGGACGATGGTATTTCAGGTTCACCAACAACAGCAATACTTTTCGGTTTAAAAATACCGGCTTTTTCTCGACCAATACTTTCTCTTGTATTTCCCAAATATTCAACATGATCAATACCGATTGTCGTTATAATTGCTATATCAGCATCAACAATATTGGTGGCATCAAGTCTACCACCTAGCCCGACTTCCAAAATAACAACATCTAGTTGGGCTTGCTTGAATTGATATAAAGCTGCAAGTGTTGCATATTCGAAATAGGTTAATGAAACATCTCCTCTGGCCTTTTCAATCGCTACAAATGCCTTAACGGTATCAGAGGGTGTTGACTCTTGATTATTGATTCTAACCCGTTCAGTAAAATGCAATAAATGTGGAGAACTATAAACACCAACACGCTTATCAGCAGCAAGTAAAATCATTTCTAAGGTACGACAAGTTGTCCCTTTGCCATTAGTTCCTGCTACAGTGAAAATATAAGGAGCTGGTTGTAATAGGTCTAATCGCTCAGCAACTGACTTTACCCTTTCCAGCCCTAATTCAATACTTGAAGGGTGTAACTGTTCCAAATAACAAAGCCATGTCTTAAGATCTGACATGGCATCTGGGATTTTATTTTGCATGATCAGTTAAATTGTCTCATCATTAGCGATATTATCAAAAGGGTTAGGAAGTTTCATTAATTTAGCCAATAAACCAGCAATTTTTGGTCGCATATCTCGACGATGAATAATCATATCAATTGCACCTTTTTCAAGTAAAAACTCACTACGTTGGAATCCTTCTGGTAAGGTTTCACGCACAGTTTGTTGTATTACTCTAGGACCAGCAAAACCAATTAATGCTTTAGGTTCGGCGATATTAATATCGCCCAACATAGCTAAACTTGCAGATACACCACCCATTGTTGGATCGGTCATTACTGAAATATATGGTAACCCTTCATCTTGCATTTTGGCTAAAATAGCACTTGTTTTTGCCATTTGCATTAATGAGAATAGTGCTTCTTGCATACGAGCACCACCACTGGTTGAAAAGCAAATTAATGGACATTTATCTGCAATAGCTTGTTCAGCAGCACGAGTAAATAAAGCACCGACCACTGATGACATTGATCCTCCAATAAAAGCAAACTCAAAACAAGCTACGACAACCGGTATGCCTAGTAACGTTCCTTTCATAACAACCATAGCTTCTTTTTCGTGAGTTTCTTTTTGCGCAGCAGTTAAACGATCTTTATATTTTTTAGTATCTTTAAATCTTAAAATATCTTTTGGCGCAAGTTCTGCACCAACTTCAACATCAGAACCTTCATCTAAAAAACGATATAAGCGAACTCGGGCAGGAATATGCATGTGGTGATCACATTTCGGACAAACCTCTAAATTTCGGTCAAGTTCAGCTTGATAAATGACCTGCTCACAATTGCTACATTTAGTCCAAACACCACCGGGAATATTCGCCTTTTTATGATCTGACGATATATTATTTTTACTCAGAATTTTTTCAATCCAGCTCATTATGATTCTCTCATTCGGTACTCTTTACAATTAACAACGTATTGTATAATACTTTGCAATAATTCTTAATACTTGTTTTTGCTTTTATTCCAATTTATCCGTAATTAGATAACGTTTTTGATACTACACAAAAATAATATACAACCAAACTTTAAAAAAGTTCAGATAAAACAAAAATAACCATCTATGTTAATTGTTAAATTTATCATTTAACAAATGAAACTATATTTAATATGACCACAAAAAATTATTAGTATATAATTAAAGAATAATTGTTTTTCATCTTTTCAGAAATAAGGGGTTATAGATGGACAAGGAAAAATCAGCCGCACCATCATTTCAAGATGTTCTTGAATACATTCGTTTGTCACGTCGTTTAAACAAATTAAAACGCGAAATCTCAGATAACGAGAAGAAAATTCGTGACAACCAAAAGCGCGTATTATTACTTGAAAATTTAAGTGATTATATTAAACCTGATATGACTTACGAAGAGCTTCAAGCTATTATTGCCAACATGAAAAGCGATTACGATGATCGTGTTGATGATTACATCATCAAAAATGCTGAAATTTCTAAGGAACGTCGCGACATCAGTAAAAAAATGCGTGGTTACCGTTCTAATTAATTTTTTTCAAATAATACCCTTTTCAAAAGGGTATTATTTTTTGGTTAACTAACCTCCAGCAAGTTTAACTTTAAATCCTTTATCTTCTATTAGTGATTTTAATAGATCGCGTTTATCACCTTGAATCTCAATTTTTCCATCCTTAACCGAACCACCACAACCACAACGTTTTTTAAGATCGGCGGCTAATTGCTGTAATTGGCTATCATCTAAGTCAAAACCATCAATCACGCAAACACCCTTCCCTTTTCGGCCCGATGTCTGACGTGAAATTCGAATAATACCATCACCTTTAGGCCGAGGCTTAATGGCTTTTTCAGGCGTTATTCGACCATGTTCAGTTGAATAAACAATTGGATTATCTGTCATACTAATTGCTCTTAGATGAATCAAGAGTTGATAAAATAGTCTGTAATGCTTTGCTTGGATCCTCCGCTTGCGTTATAGGACGGCCGATGACTAAATAATCGGCACCCGCTGCTTGTGCTCGCTGTGGAGTCATAATTCGTCGCTGATCATCAGGAGTAGAACCTGCTGGACGAATACCAGGTGTAACCAATTTGAAATCACTACCAAGCCGTGTTCTAAAACTCTGTACTTCTTTGGCAGAACAAACTACACCATCAAGCCCACAATTTTTGGCCAATAATGCTAAACGAGTTGCTTGTTCTAATGGCGATACCTCAATACCAATTTCTTTAAGATCTGAAGATTCCATACTCGTTAGTACAGTGACCGCAATTAATAAAGGTGCATCTTTTCCAAATGGGTAAAGCGCATCTTTTGCCGCCTCCATCATACGAATTCCACCACTGGCGTGAACATTTGTCATCCAGACACCTAGTTCAGCGGCAGCAGCTACTGCTTTGGCTACCGTATTAGGTATATCATGAAATTTGAGATCTAAAAAAATATCGAAACCTTTTTGTTTTATCTGTTTAATAAAATCAGGGCCAGCATGAGTAAATAATTCTTTACCAATTTTAAGACGGCAATCTTTAGGTTCAACTTTATCAATAAAATTCCACGCGGACTTTGTATCAGAAAAATCAACAGCAACAATAATTGGAGATGACATAACTTAGTTATTCCTTTTAATTATAAATTTTTAACTATTCTTTTTAATAAATTCATTTAAATCAGCATAGAATATACGAGCACTTTCTTTATAACCTTGTAAAGTTTGATGTACTAAATCTGGGCGAGCAAGGCCTCGTTTACGCCAATCTTTAATAGAATGAGGGCCGCCCATAGCCAGTTGCCAATCCCAAAATAGCGTTTTCTCTGATTTAGCGACTTGTTTTTGGATACTCATTACTTTAGCAAAAGATTTTGGAAAACTCTTTTCATTTAACATCGTATCTGGTGGCGTCATTAATAATATTACCGAATTTGGTGATGATTTGCGAATTTGACGAATATTTTTCACCAAGTTTTTACGATAAGCGTTCGCATCTAAGGTTTCATCAAAACTTTCATTTGTACCATATTCAAGAATAATCAAATCGCTTTTTGAGGCCGATAATTCATTTAACCAGTTAGGGCCCCATTTCTGCCATATTGTCTGTTTGGCGCCATTAGTTGCAATCGAAGAAACAATAACACCAGATTGTTGGTAACGATTTAACCATATACCACCGATTTCAATATCGCTAGTTGCTTTGATAGAAAAAGGAGCTTTAGTGATAAAAGATATCGTCTGCCAGACATTACTTTTGGATGAATAGTTAATATCTATTTTTTTATCATTAGCATCATAAATATTCAGCAAATTAGGACTATTTTTTAAAGCTTTAACGGTTAATTGTACTTGCCAATTTTTATTGCCAGCATTTTTAGGCATCAGCTGTATAGTCGCTACCTCTTTGGTTGGCTTAGCAATAAATCCTCCCATCGGAAAATCTAAATTACTTAATGTACGACTACTTAATACATTCCAGTTTTTTGTTTTCCAACTTACCCCGGCATGGCTTTGACCTTTTATCGCAACCGGAGTGACCCAGCCAATCCCTGCATTACCATATTTTTGTTGCATCAATGTTCGAAATTCACCAGTAAAAAAATCGGCCGCTGAGTGAGAATCGCCAAGCTGAGTAATATTCACAACTTGATTACTATTTTTAGACAATGAATTTAAATGTTGGATAAATTGTTTGCTATTGGGATCGCCAAAGTCAACAATACTTGATAGTGTACTTGTTCTACTTTCAGCAACACTGCAACCAACAGAAACAGTGACAATCATTACAGTAAAAATATACTTTAAAAGTTTAATCACTATCATTGTCCTCTAATTGTTTAAAGATAATTTTTTCCATAATAGCCGTGGCTAAAATTTTCTGGCCGGTGGAGGTAAAATGGACGCCATCATCAACCCTTACTTTTATTTTTCCTTTATCGGATTCAACAAAACTTGTAAAGTTCTCATAAGTACAACCTAATAACTGATTAGTAGTTAAAAAATGTTGTTGTACTTTTTCTATTTCAGATTGATACAACATATTTAAATATACCATGCCATCATTGAGTTTTGGTTTACGCATACAAGGTGCAGCTAGCCAAAGGACTTGTACATCATGCTCATAAGCACTATTTAAAATAGCAGCTATACGCAAACGGTATTCTTCTTCCCATATAGGTGATTTGAATTTAACGTATTTAGGGTATCCTTTTACGGGAAAATCCCACGGATCATTAGGCCCTAGAAATACCACAAGTAATTTAATAGAAGGATCGGTAATTAAGTTATCACTAATTGTTTTTGGCCAATTAAAGGCTTTTGGATAAGCAAGTCCCGTACTTTGTTTACTAAGATCAATACTTTCTATTTTATATTGTTTGAATAACATTTTTTTAACATATGGTGCAACGCCTTGCATTAATGAATCACCGGCAAAAAAAACCTTATCATTTTCGGTTAATACTATTGGTAATGGTTCATGAATTAATGGAATATCATGCTTTGGTATCTTAGGTGTTCCAAGGTCAGTTAATAAAGATGCTTGATTGTTTTCTGGTTTATTCGTTTGATTTTTTTTAACAATATCTGGCTGTGGAATAATTAGAATATCTTTAATTAAATGAATATTGGTATCTTCTACATTGTCATCATGATCGATAATTGTTGCTTGTGATCCTAACAAAATTTCATCTATAGCTTCGTCAGAATCTTCTTTTATGAAGTCTTGAGTAACACCTCCTGAATTAAAAAGATCGGAATGATAAGTTTGTTGCCAATAGATTAAAATTGATCTGTGATAAATTGCAATTAATGCAATACCAGTAATAAATAATAGGAAAAAAATTTTTTTTGCAGAAAGCGTATCATGATTATTTAGTAAACAATCTGATTTTTTAAAATTGTTTTTAGTTCTTTTGTTATTATTAGAAGTATTATTTTTTAATACTCTATTTTGCTGTCCATTTTTTCTGGACCTATTTCTTCTATTTTTCGAAAATGTTTTTTTGTATGTCATTTTAATTTTTCATCATAATCAAAAATTAGCATAAATAAAGTTTGGTACACCAGAAGGTGCTAAATAGATTGTTAGCCATAGTATAAAGATAAATAAAACTGGCAGGTAAATACTATTTATTCTACTAAGCTGTACCGTACACCAAGTAGGAATATTTTTACATAATGGATATATAAAAAATATGACACATATACTTATAAATGCCGCCATATAATGTGGTTCGACTGTAAAATTGTGGCATAGTGCATTTAGATAATCTAACGCATCCGCTAAACTCTCACAACAGAAAAATAGCCAAGTAAAACAGATATAGTGCCAAGTTAATAATCGAGCAACAATTGGCGAACGTTCTGTTATCCATCCTCGACCTATATAACGGTCTAAAATATTAAGAAAGGCAATGCCTATACCGTGACAAGCGCCCCAAATAATAAAATTAATCCCTGCTCCATGCCATAATCCAGACAGTAACATAGCTAACATCACATTAATTTGAGTGCGAACAAATCCACGACGACTTCCACCTAATGGAATATAAATATAATCTCTAATCCAATGAGATAAACTAATATGCCAGCGATCCCAAAACTCACGTAAATTAGAAGCTAAATAAGGAAAATTGAAGTTAATCGGCAGCCGGAAACCTAATAAAAGCGCAATCCCAGTCACTAAGTCAGTATAACCAGAGAAGTTAAGATAAATTTGCATAGCATAAGCATATAGGCCAACTAATAAATCAATAAAGCTATATTCTAAAGGGTTTGAAAAAATTGGTGTTACCCAATTTTCACTAATTAATCCGCCCAGACAATAAACTTTTATGACTGCTAGAATAATTAATGTAAAAGCTCGGAAAGGTTCTAAAATATCTCTAGGTTGACTTACCGCAATTTGCGGCAGAAACGTTTTTGCTCGATTGATTGGCCCAGCAATTAAACTAGGAAAAAAAGCTAAAAATAAGGCAAAATCCCAAAATTTCGCTACGGGTAATTCTCTCTTTTTAATTGATACCAAATAACTTACTGAATGGAAGGTATAAAATGAAATGCCTATTGGAATAAGAACAGTAACAACAGGTATTAAAATTGATAAGTTTAAATAATTACATAATGACTGTAACTCATATCGAAAAAAATCAAAATATTTAAATAATGCTAAATTGATGATTGAAGCAACCAACCCTAAAATCAACCATCGATTGGCATGATGTTTGGAGGCAGCAATCATCAAGGAAAAGAAATATATCGCACAGGTATAAATAAAAAGAATAACAGCAAACTGTAAACTATAGCTACCAACAATAAGATAACTTGAAATCAAAAGTAATTTATTCTGAAATTTTGGTAATAATCTAAAAGCCCAATATATCGCAAAGAAAATCACAAAAATTAGACCAAATTCAATCGATAAATAACTCACTGCAATCCTTTCATCTGTAAATATATCGTTGACCAAAAACTTTATTACTACATTATCACTATATTAATTCTGCTGCTGATAGCTTATTAGTTGCGATTGAGCTAAAACATTATAGATAATCAATTCTTTATTTAATCCAGTCACCGATAACAATAAATTCCTCGCTTTTAACCAAATTTGATACAACGAAGCTATTTCATCATTATTTTTTGTTGCAAGTAGCCTGACTAAAGGCACTTGATCACGATTAATTATGTATCGACCTACTTTTTGTTTGGCTTTTAATGCATCGCTTAACAATGCACAAAACCAAGTGATTTTCTCAATAAAACCTTCATGATTAAAAGTTTTCGCTAATTGCCAAAAATTATTTCGTGGTAAGACTTCTGTTAAATTTTCACAAAATGATTTTCTCTGCTGCCATTTTTCAGGTTGTAGTAATGTTGCTGCATTTATTGGCGCATTTTCGCTCAATAATAATGCAGTGGCAAGTTCATTATCACTGTATAGATGATTGTGTTGCTTTTTTAACCAATCAACAGATTGTTCTAATTTTGGAATAGGCAAAAAATAACAAAAACAACGGCTGTGAATCGTGGGTAAAAATTGGCTATTATGCTCATCGCTCAAAATAAAATAGGTATTTTCGGGTGGCTCTTCTAAAGTTTTTAGCAGTGCATTAGCTGCCGCCTCGGTCATTGAAGCCGCATGTTTGATCCAAATTATTTTATTACCACCTTGTTGTGATTTTTCATAAACTTTAGTCGAAATACTACGTATTTGATCAATACCAATTGATTGTTTACCTTGCTCATGTGTAATAACGTAATAATCAGGATGATGCTGAGATAAAAACAACTGGCAATTATGACAATTACCACAAGGCTCTAATTGTTGTGAAGATTGACAAATTAATCGATTAATCAGTAGATTTATCAATTCTTCTTCACCACTTCCCTGAATATAATTAATTAACAAGGCATGATGCGCCCGATTATTAACAATCGTATCAGCAAGTTGCTGAAAAGGTAATACAAGCCAAGGATATTTATTAAAAATCATAAAACTAAAACCTAATTTATTAGCCATGAATTCAAAATAGTTTCAATTTGAGTTGTCACTTCTTCTATAGATTTATTGGCATCAATGGTTACAATAGTATTATCACGTTCAGCTAATTGTAAATAACGCTGACGAATACGCTCAAAGAAAGGTAATGATTGTTGTTCAATGCGATCAAGCTGCCCGCGCGATCTGGCCCGCATTAAACCGAGTTCTGGCGCAATATCTAAGTACAATGTTAAATCAGGTTTAAAATCACCCAAAACCTGAGCTTGTAATGTTTCAATAAAAACCTTGTCGATCTGTCGCCCACCACCTTGATAAGCTTGAGTTGATAAATCATGTCGATCGCCAATAACCCATTTCCCCATTTTTAATGCCGGTTTAATTACATTATCAACCAATTGAATACGAGCAGCATAAAGCATTAGCAATTCCGCTTTATCAGTTAGCGGCTCATTATCTAAACCATTTTTAATAATATTTCGTAATGCTTCTGCAATTGGAGTACCGCCAGGTTCGCGAGTAAATTGTAAATCAGAAATATGATGTTGTTTTAAAATACGTGCAACAGTATTGATGGCTGTTGTTTTGCCTGCACCTTCTAAACCTTCGATGACAATAAATTTACCTGTCATACAAAATTCCTAAATGATTGATAATGAATTTACGATTAATATTGAGTATTGTACGCTATTTTTAATAATTATTTTAGTTTAACTAAAAAACCTCTATTTCATATTATCTATGCATATGATTATTAACTTTTATTTTTATAAATAGCTATCATTAGAGCCTTGTAAAAAATATTGAGGAGTGTATACCATCTACTCACATAAAGGTAGATAATTTAAAACCATTTGGATGTAATTTTATTAGCTAATAAAGTTATATCCCTGTACCTACAGGGAACTCGTTAGACAGTCTATCGGCAAATTATAAAGAAGACGGTATATCCCTGTACCTACAGGGAACTCTAGCCTTTGATATTCGCGGCGCTATGGCACATCGGTATATCCCTGTACCTACAGGGAACTCTTAGTAGGGCCTTTTATATAAACTGTATAAGCCGGTATATCCCTGTACCTACAGGGAACTCGGCTGGGCTAAAACATTTCAAATCAAAGACGGCGGTATATCCCTGTACCTACAGGGAACTCACCACTACACGACTGAGGTAGTTATTAATTCGCGGTATATCCCTGTACCTACAGGGAACTCGCCATCTTCTGACATGTCGAGATCAATCACATCGGTATATCCCTGTACCTACAGGGAACTCTCTTTTCTTGCTTTTGTAACTCCACCCAACCACGGTATATCCCTGTACCTACAGGGAACTCATTATTTTCCATATCGTTACTCATACTAAACCCGGTATATCCCTGTACCTACAGGGAACTCGACTAAAACAAGTTTATCTTTACCATTAATGCGCGGTATATCCCTGTACCTACAGGGAACTCTGCGTTTTTCTTTGTATAGTTCTCTGAATTGCCGGTATATCCCTGTACCTACAGGGAACTCGGTAACCTGTCCTTAGGTTGCGTGTTGCCTAGCGGTATATCCCTGTACCTACAGGGAACTCAACGGTATAAAAACGGTGGTAACGAAACCGATCGGTATATCCCTGTACCTACAGGGAACTCCTATATCAATTTATTGGAGCATTTTTATGGCACGGTATATCCCTGTACCTACAGGGAACTCATGTTTTTTAGAGAATTTTTATAAACTAATTGCGGTATATCCCTGTACCTACAGGGAACTCTCTGATGTTGTTTGTATAATGTGCATTTTATACGGTATATCCCTGTACCTACAGGGAACTCATATAAAAATCTTGCTGTTGCATTGTTGCATCCGGTATATCCCTGTACCTACAGGGAACTCGTATAGTCCATATCAACACGTGCAAATTTATGCGGTATATCCCTGTACCTACAGGGAACTCTCGTTTGCATGTTGTGGAGTCCAACCTAGCAACGGTATATCCCTGTACCTACAGGGAACTCAGAACCATCGAATGTACTAAATGTGACATTACCGGTATATCCCTGTACCTACAGGGAACTCTCTAAATATAGATATTTGTTTTATATAATATTTTTTAGTTAGTTAAAATCTACCAAATTTTTCTAATTTTTAAAGAACATTAACCTATTGATTTTCAATAGGTAAAAAAGAGACCAACCTTAGTCCATCTAAATCTACCGGAACCCTTCTATTTGCACCATAAGTTTGAAAGTCAAATCCTGACTCAGTATTAGTCGCCCAAGCAAGGACAACATTGCCTTCCTCAGCAAGTTTAGTGATTTGTTGCCATAGCATTTCTCTTATTGGTCTTGATATATCACCGATGTAAACCCCGGCTCTAATTTCAAGTAACCAAATTGCTAAACGACCTCGTAACCTTGGAGGGACATTTTCAGTTACTACAACACACATACTCATTTTTAGCGACTCCTAAAGCCACTGTCAGCAAGAGATTGAGGTTCTGGGATAGCTGGTGGTTGGGCATCATCTGGAGCTGGGGGCGGTTCAATTCCACCAGCAGATAAAACTTCTTCGATAAGCGGAATTAATATTGCTAATGTTTTTTGGCTTCTAAAAATTTCACGGCAGGCCACACGAACTTCTCGATCGGGATCAGCATTGTTTTTTGCCGCTATTTCAAAAGCTTTAGGTACAACGGTATCAAATTTAATAATATCAGCAATATCATAAACAAATGAGAGTGGTTTTCCACTATGTACAAACCCGATAGCCGGTGCGTAACCGGCCGCCAAAACAGCTGCTTCGGTGATACCATATAAGCAAGACGTGGCAGCACTTATACATTGATTAACCGTATCTCCTTTTTGCCAATCTTTGGGATCGTATTTTCTTCCATGCCATTTAACGTGATAACGTTTAGCCAGTAATGAATAAGTTTCACGTACTCGTGATCCTTCAATGCCTCGTAACTGTTCAATAGAGCGACGACTCGGTGCCGGTTCACCAAATCGTAACTCAAACATTTTTTTGACCACTTTTAAACGTAAATCATCATCTAAAGCCAATTTAGCTTGATAGAGTAGTTTATCTGATCTTGCCCCACCTGGTTGACCCGATGAATACATTCTGACGCCAGCTTCACCGACCCAAACGAGCAAAGTGCCAACCGTTGCAGCTAATTTAATAGCAGCATGAGAAACTCGAGTCCCAGGTTCTAACATTATGCAAGCTATCGAGCCCACTGGAATATGCGTTCGGATGCCGGTTTTATCAATTAATACAAACGCTCCATCTAGAACGTCAATTTGTCCATATTGCAAAAAAATCATTGACGTTCTATTTTTTAAAGGAATCGGATTAAGGGGAACATAAACCATTATCACTTATCCTATTGATAATGTTTTAGCAAAAATAAACCACAACCAAATCCTTTACTTTTACCAACTCCTTGATAGATGGTATTTAAAAATAAGTCAACATCCGTTACGGTTAACACCCCTTGATAATCAACACTGCTATAAGTAATGGGTTTAAAATTGCTTTTTTTAATAAATTGCTCTTGGGTATAATTAATTACTGTGCAATCCAATTGTTGTCCATCAGTTGTTGATAATGAAAATCCTCTGGATTCACTCTGTTTAATTAACCAATTTATGGCAGCTTCATTCTGACGAATTTTTATCTCATTATCTAAACCTTGTTGTTTAGCCAGATATTTAGCATTCATCATCACATCACTACGTTTACCATTTTTAAACACCACTGGATTTGCTCGCAGGGAAAAAATCAATTTCATACCAACGGTTAATTTTGGTTGGTATGGTTTAGTTTCTACTAAAAATAGCTCATGATTGGTTAGCGGTGCTATTTCCGATAATAGATAGTATTGATAGCCTTTGCCAATTCTCTCTTCACGAAATAAAAAGCAACGTTTTTCTTGATTAGGAAAGAGTTGCCATAACCATTGATGAATAGCATAAGGTCCTGAATTTTGCATTTTCTGTTGCATAACATAAGGAAGTCGATTTAATTTTAAAGTAACTCGAGAAAAATACATCTATTCACTCCCTTTCAAATGGCCGGAAAACTGCTGACGATCACTAAATTGCCAACGGTGACGGCTTATTGGTTGATCTTGACGACGCTGAATTTTAATTACCTCAAAGTGATCTTCTTGATTGGTCTGTTGCCAATAATATTCATCAGCAATACCTTTTAATAGTTTATCAATAACTGGATCTTGACGATGACACTCTTGATAGTGTTTATCGGCAAAACTAAAAGCCTCACGCAATGTTCCTTGATACAAAATAGGCGATAACGGTAACGATAAAGGTGAGTTTTTTCTTCCTGCGTATAAGGGAAAAACAGGTTTAAGTAATGCTTGCTGAATTTGTTCTAAACTATAAGGTGCATTCTCAGTCTCAGTCATGACTATTTGATAATAAACGTCATTATAATATTCACGCTGTGATAATAACGTCTCTAGTTCAAGAGGGTTTTGTCGTATTTCATCAAAGCGTGTATACCAGACTTGCTTTTTATTAGCCCGAGGAGCTTGGACGGTATGAAAATCTCGAAACCAACTATTGTTAGCAATAAAAGGACGAATCGCAAAATGATAATGCTGATTAAAATGATCAATCTGATTATCATCACGACGAATGCCGAGTGCAGCCGAAACTAATCCCAATAAAGCAGAGCGAGAGGGAATAATATTGCTGTGGCGAACTTCGCCAACAGCAGGTTCGCCCCAAGAGGTAAATGGGGCATAAATCTGAAAAATAAGATGGTTGATCATCTTGTCCGCCCCCCTATTTTTGCGCAACAAAATCTAATGCAGCACTAAGGGTTCCTTCTCCAGTTTCACTATTGAGAACATAGCGACTATCAGCACATTGACCATAAACTTTATCAAATTTATCTCGTTGCTCTTCCAAACGACTAATAGCATCATTTACCAAATCTTGACTACGAATTGGATTAAAATAAGCTACCGCTAAAGAGCGCGGTTGTTGACTTCCTTTTTCTATTAAAAGATAGGAAGTATATGCTCGTGAAGCGAAACTATTTTGCATTCCTGTTGGTGCAACTTTGGCGGCTGATTCAGTTAAAGCTTTTAAGGTTTTTTCAACCAATGCTTCATCACCATTTAAATTTTCGAGAAGTAAATCTCGGCTAATACATACATAAGTATAAAACAGCGCCGAAGCAAATCCACGTTCGCCCAAATGCGCTGAACCAGCATCAACATCATTATTATTTAAATCATCAACAGCAGTAAAAAAATCATCCTCAATGGTTACCGTACTTACACCTAATGCATGAGAAACTTGGCAGGCAGCTTCAATATTAAATGCCGGGCTATCTGCTAACATTCTGCCAAATAAGGCGATATCAATACTACTATTTTCTTTACGTAATAATTTAACTTCATCATCGCTAGGTTCGCGTTTTTCACTAATTAGTACATCAACTAATTGTTTAATTGCTTGCTGTTCATTGCTACTAATATGTACTAATTGTTCAATTTCTAAATTACTCAATGGATCTTTTGGTGATTTCTCATTTTTGACTTTACCAAACTGACTAGCTATTTTAATTGCACTTTCTTTAGCTATTTTTTCAGATATACCATTATCAATCAGTGGTTTGTATACCCAATCTCGAGCAAAACGACGTGAACGAACACCAATATGATCACTTAATGATTGATAAAAACAGTCAGAAGTACGCCACGCTCTTTTTAAGCTTTGTGACGAAATACGCAAACGGTCAGTATTTCCCATTTTAGCGGTTTTTGGTCGACCTAAATCATCACGGTTTAAGTTTGAAGGAGCATAAGCGGTTAATAGATGTAATTGAATAAATGTAGTCATGATGATTATTCCTTAGTATTATTTTTAGTTGAAAAATAGTCCATAGCCCAACGAGTAGAAAAGCGTTTAAACGGATTAGTATTAGCTGGCCAGTTATGTTCACGAGCATACCACTCTTGCATCCATAGAAAGATGCCGTCAGCAAGAGAAGTTAGATTAACGCCTTTTTCACCGCGTAACTTAACGGCACGAATTAAACGCTGACAAAATTCTTCTGGAGTTTCACTGGCAAGAAGACGTTCAAATCGCAATTTAGATAAATAATTACGTTCTCCACCTTTTACTTTTTCACTCAGTTGCGCAGCAAATGGTGCCTTATCATTATTTAACTCTGCAAAAACAGCCACATTAACCAATATCTGTAATGCATGATAATGAATATCCGTTTGCGCTAATTTACTGTCGTTATTAAGAAGTTTATTAGCTAAGATCGTATAGCCATCCTGTAGAATTATTAATTCAGACAATGAAACCCGGCGTAATTCAGCACGTAATTTTCGTCCATTGTAATTAATACCATTAAATTTACATTGCCGTTGCTGCAACATAGAAAACCATTCATCGATAATCTTTTTGTGGCTATCATTTAAGATCATCAGCTTTTTTTGGATAGTGTCTGACATGTTGTTCTCCCTACATGCAATCAAGACGTTTTATTAAGTTTAATCTTTTTGATATTTCTAAGTTTGTTAAAATCTTTAAGTAATTTTTCTCTGGTTGTAATTTTTTCGGAACTTATCATCTGTTGATCTGGGTCAGAAAAAGCTGCTTTATCATAGATTTGAGTAATATATTTTAATAAGGTATTTGTCCAATCTAATAACAGATGAAAACGCCCATTCGGATTCTCTTTTTCTTTGATAAGTTGTTTCACAAATTGGTAAAAAGGCATTTCTGTTTCTTTCCAATAAGCAATATCAACTGAACTGGACTGTTTATTGATAGCTGTCAAGGCTTTACGCTGTAATGATAAAACGTCTTTGCTAAATTCTAATGCTTGTTCAATCAGCTCTTTAAGATCGCTGTCAGGATCAGCTAATGCAGGATATACGGGAAAAGTGTGTTCATACCAACAGCGTGCCTTCATATTGTCAAAATCGTATCCAAAGCACCACAAGTGATATTTTTCAGCAGATTTCAATCCTCGATTATAATGAACTCTTACCACCTGAGCTGATTGGGTTTCATCATTAGTGCTAACCATGCCTAGCCAATCGCGATAAATTAACCCGCCAGGTTGTCCTTTAATCGCAATGGGTGCATTTGTTTTGCTATCAATTCGATATGGTGATAAAGGATGGCGCCAGTTTTGGTATTGAACACCATAATTTTTAGTTTGATAATGGCTAATAAGCTCAGACGACTCTTCGCCACAAAGATCACAATGGCCTTGTGTTGTATTTTCAAAATCTAGCTCAATGCGACGAGGCATACCCCAAAATGCTTGACAACAATTAGCTTGTTCAGGAAATACACTTAAATTTTTAGGTGGTTCACTGGTTATGGTTTTGTTTAACCATGGGAAGACAGTTTCATCATAGCATTGTGGTTTTTCGTCATCATCCAGTGGCACTACATTTAACCATAATTTTTTCCATAATGGTGTTGAGGTGTTTAACTCTGGCATCATTAAAGTGGTAATTGGTCCGCCACCTCGCAAACTCACTCGATGTCCTTGCCCACCTGATGGGGCATTAGTTTGTAAAGTAAATAATGCCATAACAGCACAATGTGGACAAATAGCGTTAACAAAATCCCGCTTAATAAAATGGTCAGTATTTTTCTTTAGTGCATTTTCACCTGGTGCTTCAACCAATAAACCTGAAATCGGTACTTTATTACCATTCAATGGTGTAAAGTCTTGCATAAACGCCGGTTTAGCTGCACCAAATTGCATTGCTGGTTTAACTTGTTCAAATGCCTCGTCGAGTTGCGCTTGAGTTATACCTTCATGCCAATAATCTAACCATTCATCATTATCTTCAGGGGAAAATGTAGTTTGCAGTAAACCTATAAGGAATTGATAAGCAGCACCTTGAAAATCCGGTCTAAAATAGGCTAAGTCGGCAATGGTTTCGTTAACTAACTGACTAGGTTTAATTTTACTAATATGACCATCAAAATAAACAACAGGAATCCATTCATGGTCTAACAGTGATAAAGAAGACAATTTATCCCCCTTTTTTTTAGTTTAAAATAAGCGAAATATACGTTATTTCGCTTATCGGTTTAAGTTTAAATTACTTAAGTCTATATGAAGCCGATTTACTGATTTCAAAGCTTAAAATAAACGATCGAATTTCTTAATCATTTATTACATTTTTTAATTCAATAGTCTATCGATTTTTTTGTAATTGCACTTATTTTGTAGTGTATTACATATTGATAATAATTTTTTAAATGAAATCATAAAAAATTTCTAAACGATTGATAATAAATTTACGATTAATGTTGCGTAATCTACGCTATTTTTAATAATTATTTTAGTTTAGCTAAAAATTAGCTATTAATGATATAGTAAAAATAACTTTATTATTAAGAAGAGATGATA
>NZ_NASD01000034.1 GCF_002142155.1 Gilliamella apis
ATATAAAATAATGAATATTTTTTGATCATAAAAAACTGTAGATAATTATATTTTTATTAACATGATATTTAATAGATTAATAAATAAAATCATCAAGATATAGGAAACTGCTAATATGAAAATTCACAAAATTGCATTGGCTATCGCATTAATTTCAGGAAGTGCTTGGGCAAATAATAATGTTACATTAAATAAAGTAACTTTGTTTTTACAAGGTGCCGAATTGCAAGGACAATCAACTGTTTCATTAACTAAAGGTGAAAGTGAAATCATATTAACAGGTATCGCAAATAATGTTAAGCCTGATTCAATCAATGTTGGTTTTGGCAATAATGATGTCAAAGTATTGTCGACATCATTAAATAATAAATATGCTAGAAATGTAAATAATAGTCAAGATATTCAAAAGTTTATTGATAATAGGCAACAGCTACAAGAAAAGCATGATATTGTAGAAATTCAACTAAAAGTGGTGAATGAACAAGTTTCACTTTTGCAAGGTAATCGCTTAGATAGCTTAGTTAAAAGTGAATCTGCTGATTTAATTGCCATGAAAAATGTACTAGATTTTGTAAAAGCTAATCTAACTGTGACATTAAATGAGCAAAGTCGATTACAAAAAGAAATTGATTTGTTAGACGAACAAATTAAACAATGCCAAACCCAAATAGATGAAATGCAAGAAGCTGACAAATTACATAATGCGGTTGTTGTCAAAGTCATTTCCAATAAAGATATTACATTACCTATTACACTTTCATATGTTACCTCTGAAGCTGGTTGGGAACCGATTTATGATGTCCGAGTTGCCGATATTAATTCGCCTTTACAATTGACCTATAAAGCAGCAATTTATCAAAACAGTGGTTTAGATTGGCAAAATGTCGATTTTAGTTTATCAACCTCTAATCCGAGTA
Organism: Gilliamella apis; assembly: GCF_002142155.1. GTDB lineage: Bacteria > Pseudomonadota > Gammaproteobacteria > Enterobacterales > Orbaceae > Gilliamella > Gilliamella apis. The sequence continues at coordinate 918 of NZ_NASD01000034.1, forward strand.
AAGGTATATCTGCCCCAGAAATTAATCCATGGTATATTGATGTTTATAGTGAAAAAAGTGGTCTATTTTTTTCCAAGTCCGAGAAAGAAGAATATTACGAACGAGAATCAAAATCAAGATTGGTAGAGCCTGGCCAAAATACCAAAGTTAATACTTTAGGTATCAATACCCAATTTGATGTTAAATTACCTTATACTATCAAAACCAATAGTGAAAATAATATTCTTACATTGCAAACAAATGAAGTTGAAGCTAATTATCATTATATTTCAACGCCTAAATTAGATAGTAGTGTTTATTTACTAGCACAGATAAGAGACTGGGATAAACTGAATCTATTCTCAGGAAAAGCCAATATCTTCTTTAATGGAGATTTTGTTGGTGAGACGACTATCTCAACCCAAAGTGCTAAAGAGACATTGGATTTTTCATTAGGACGTGATAAAAACATTTTAATCGCCCGCAATCGTAATGTTAAAGAAACCTCAACTCCATCACTATTTGGTGATGATATTTCACAAAAGTATGCTTATACTATTGATGTCAAAAATAATAAAACATTGCCAATTGATATCGTAGTTAATGATCAGCTACCGGTGATTTTAAATAAAACCGTAATACTTGATGATGCTAAATATGATGGTGCTCAATATGATAAACAAACCGGATTATTAACTTGGCGATTTACTTTAAATCCAAGTGAAACTAAAGATCTTAATTTAAGCTTTAAACTCACTTATCCAAATGATAAAGAAAAAGATATATATGGTTTATAAACCTCATAAAATAAAGTACAAACAATGTTAACTAATTGGTTTGAGCAATTTAAACAGAATAGTCAGATAAGTTTACTCGATCTTCATTTGGCACAATTTTTGGTCAATAAAGTTGATAGCAACGATGAAATTATTAGTAAACGTTTTGCCTTTTTAATTATATCGTTAAGTCAGGAAGTCAGGTCAGGTCATGTTTGTCTTGATATTACTCGTCTGAATCAACATATTATCGATCCACAACTTTGGCAGGAACTCAATGCTCCAACAGTTGAAGATTGGATTAATGTACTCTGTGTAGCTTCAAATAAACAGGTAGTAAGTGATGGCAAACAACTTGCGCCACTTATTTTTATTGAGAATAAGCTTTATTTTCAACGTATGTGGCTAGATGAACGTCATGTTGCACAGTTTTTTAATCAACCACAGTTGAATATTACATCAAGTAAACCGATTGACTTAAAAAATATTCTTGACCAACTATTTGTTGATGATAATACAACTATTGATTGGCAAAAAATTGCGGTTGCGGTGGCGCTAACTCGTAAAATTGCCATTATTTCAGGTGGCCCAGGTACAGGTAAAACAACTACAGTAGCTAAAATCTTAGCAGGAATAGTGTTAAATGATCCTACCACGCGAATCGTGGCAGCAGCACCAACTGGCAAAGCAGCATCAAGGTTAACCGAATCTCTCAGTCGAGCAATTGAACAGTTATCTTTTGAATCATTAAATATTCAAACTGAAGCCGTGACTCTGCACCGTTTATTAGGTGCAAAAACTGATAATCGCTCATTTAATTATAATAAACACAATCAATTACATATTGATGTTCTTGTAGTTGATGAAGCTTCAATGGTTGATCTGAATATGATGGCAAGAATTATTGAGGCTCTGCCTGATTGCGCTCGCTTAATCTTATTGGGCGATAAAGATCAGCTATCTTCTGTTGAAGCAGGTGCGGTATTTGGTGACTTATGTGACTTTATTTTAAATGGATATAGTCAATCTAGGGCTGATGAACTAAGTCAATTAACTGGTTATACTATTCCAAACGCAGACCAACCAGCAAGCATGATTACCGATAGTATCTGTTTATTGAAAAAAAGTTATCGTTTTAACGAGTCTTCAGGAATAGGCTTGTTGGCTAATGCCGTTAAAGAAGGTCAATTGCAAGCGGTTAAAAAACTGCTAGCCAATAAAGCTTTACCAGATGCTTGTTATTATGAATTATCTTCAAGTCAAACTTACCAAGCTGTTTTAGATGATTGTGTAGCACATTATAAAAATTATCTAAATGCTATTAAACATCATCAAAATAATGATATTGCCAATGTTTTAAGTAAATTTGCTGAGTGTCGTTTACTGTGTGCTGTACGAGAAGGTAAGTTTGGGGTAGGAGGGTTAAATAAGCAAATTGAATTATTATTAGCCAAACACAAATTGATTAAATTAAATAATCGTGATCAATGGTATATTGGTCGACCAATTATGATCTTACGTAATAGTACCTCATTAGGTTTATATAATGGTGATATTGGTATCACTCTTACAGCTGAACATGATCACTCAAAATTACGGGTTTATTTCCCTTTTTCTGATGGTTCTATTAAAGGTTTTTCTCCCTATCGATTACCGGAGCATGAAACTGCCTATGCAATGACTATCCACAAATCCCAAGGTTCTGAATTTGATCATGTCAATATTATTCTACCAACAGAATTTTCGCCACTACTTAATCGATCATTACTCTATACGGCAATAACAAGGGCTAAAAAAACAGTCTCAATTTATTCTGATGCTAAAATTTTAGATCGTGTAGTGAAAAGTCAAATTCATCGAGAAAGTGGCCTAGTTGAACAAATAAAAAATGTTCTACAATAGTAGCGACACTTAAATTATTGCTGATATAGATAAAGCACCAACTTATTGTATTATAGCTGGTGCTTTTTTATCTATTAGTGAATGATCTTAGCTAAAAAGTCTTTAGCACGATCTGATTGCGGATTGGTAAAGAATTGCTCTTTTGAGGTATCTTCAATGATTTCACCAGCATCCATAAAGATCACGCGATGTGCAACTTTACGTGCAAAGCCCATCTCATGGGTAACAACCATCATGGTCATGCCTTCATAAGCTAATTCAACCATAACATCTAGTACTTCATTAACCATTTCTGGATCAAGAGCCGAGGTTGGTTCATCAAATAGCATAACGACAGGATCCATACATAGTGCTCGAGCGATTGCAACACGTTGTTGTTGACCACCAGATAGTTGAGCTGGGAATTTATCTGCATGAGCCAATAAACCAACACGATCTAATAGCGATAGCGCTTTTTCACGCGCTTCTTCGTTTGATCGGCCTAATACCTTAATTTGAGCAAGTGTCAAATTTTTCAAAATTGTTAAATGAGGGAAAAGCTCAAAGTGCTGAAATACCATTCCCACTTTTGAACGCAGTTTTGCTAAATTAGTCGATGGATTTGTAATCTCAGTACCATCAATAATAATTTTACCTTGTTGAATAGGTTCTAGAGCATTTACGGTTTTGATTAGTGTTGATTTACCTGAACCAGAAGGCCCACAAACAACAACAACTTCACCTTTACCTACTCTTGTAGTACAGTTTTTTAATACTTGAAATTTTCCGTACCATTTTGATACATTTTCTAAGGAGATCATCGACTTATCCCTTTCTTGAAATAATTAACTAAACGAGAAGCAGTATAACAAATTATAAAGTAACTTATTGCTGCAAAAATAATCATTGAATATTTAACAGTGCCACCCTGAACCGTACCGATTTGGGTAACACTGGCGCCAAATAAATCAATTAAGCTCATCACATAAACCAAAGAGGTATCCTGGAACAAGATAATACCTTGTGTTAACAACAATGGCACCATTGATCTAAATGCTTGTGGTAATATTATCAAGCGCATTGCCTGACTTTTGGTCATACCTAATGCGTAAGCTGCATGATATTGACCTTTAGCAACCGCATTAATCCCTGCACGAATGATTTCAGAATAGTAAGCTGCTTCAAATAAAGCAAACGCGATCATCGCTGAAACAATCCTAACATCAGCATAAGGCGGTAAATTAAATATATGTTTAATAACTTGTGGTAATGCTAAATAGAACCATAACAAAACTAACAGTAATGGAATGGAACGGAATAAATTGACATAAAATTTAGCAAAAATATTTAGTATTTTATTATTTGATAAACGCATTAAAGCTAATACTGTCCCCCAAACAATACCAAATACAACGGCGGTAAATGTAATTTTAGCGGTTAACCATAACCCACTTAATAGTAGATGATAATTGTCTGATACTAATGAAGGTATATCTGCAATCCAATTTAGTAGTTGCATGTTATCCTCCATGATTCATATTAGGTAAGCGGGTTTGTTTTTCAACAAAACGCATAATGGTTAGTACGGCATAGTTTATCAACATAAATGCAATCGTTACTCCACATAAAATTTCAACAATGCTGTTAGTTGCATCGTTAATGCGATCTATTTGACCAATCAAATCTATCAATCCAATAGTAGATGCAACTGATGAATTTTTAATGATATTGGTCATTTCAGACGTTAGTGGTGGAATAATACGACGATAAGCATTAGGTAGTAGAACATACATATATGCTTGTCGATTTGTTAAACCAAGTGCAATAGCGGCATAACGCTGACCTATGGGTAAAGTTTGAATACCGGTTCTAACTTGTTCTGCAATACGAGCAGAAGTAAACAGACCTAAAGCAATTGCCGCCGTGATAAATGCACTGACATCAGGTGATAAACCAGATATAAACCATGTTTTTAAACTTCCAGATAGAATTTCAGGAAATAACATGTACCATAAAAACATTTGTACTAGTAATGGGATATTACGGAATAGTTGGATATAACCGGCTGCAAAACGATTTAGAAATTTATTTTCTAATGTTCGGCAGATTCCCACTAGTGATCCTAGTATGAATGCAATAATCCAAGCAGTAACTGCTAATGAAACGGTAACAACAATACCATCCCAAAGCCAGTTTAAATAAATTCCATCACCATACGGGGTGGATTCAAAAAATAGTGTCCAATTGAAACTCATAATATATTTATTTCACTAAATTAGATTATGTACTAAATGCAACATACATTTAGTACATAGGATTAGAAAGATGAGAAAAGTATTAATCTAATGCTTTATCATTTGGATTTGCAAAAAGCTCAACCATTTTTGGTGAAATTGTTAGAGCCATATTCGCTCCTTTTGGTGGAACAGGTTGAGTGAACCATTTGTTATAAGATTCTAATGCTTTTCCTGATTTTTGGGCATCAGCAATGGTTTTATCCATTAATTGTTTAAATTGGCTATCGCCTTTTCTTAACATACAACCATAAGATTCATAAGATAATGGCTCACCGACAATTTTCCATTCAGCTGGGTTAATTGCACGTGAACGCTCACCGGCTAAAAGTGCATCATCCATTAAAAATGCCTCAGCACGACCAGTTTCAAGAGCATTAAATGCATCACCATGATCTTTTGGCGTAATAATACGAATACCTAATTTTTCTTTATTGTTAATTTGATTTAAACGGACTTCAGATGTAGTACCAGCGGTAGTCACTACATTTTTTCCTTTTAAATCTTCAATACTATTGATATTACTATCTGCTTTAACAAGGAATCGGGTACCTACAATAAAAATACTGTCAGAAAAATCTACAGTCTTTTGACGTTCAAGATTGTTTGTTGTGGAACCACATTCAAAATCATAGGTATAGTTATTTAGTAATTGAATTCGAGTCTTAGAAGTAATTGGTAAATATTTAACTTTAAGATCCGGCAAATTTAGTTCTTTTTTTACTGCATCTATAATTAGGTTAGAGTAATCTTGAGAATAACCGATAACTTCTTGTTTTTCACCATAGTAGGAAAATGGGATAGAAGACTCTCGATGACCAACAACAATCACACCGCTTTCTTTGATTTTAGCCAATGTACCACTTAGTTCCTCTGCAACAGCGGCACCACTCATTAGGCCTAGCATTGCTAATGATAACACTAATTTGGTTAGTTTTGTCTTTTTGTACATACTCATCTCCTACTGTTTAATTTGTATCATATTAAATAAATTTAATATTTTTACAAAGGGCGTATATTATAACTTATTTTTTAGCATAAAAGTACTTTTTACTGTTTATTTATCGTTTAAAAGGACAAGCTACCGTCAAGAAATTCGATGATTTTTACCAATTCTTAACATAGCCAATTTTTTGAATTTCAATATTATATAAGCAATATTTATGCCAAAATATTGCTTAGCGACGATTTCTTACAAAAATCAAAATAAATAATATTGAAATAATCAGATAATAGAAAAGGTTTCCAAACCTTGCATAAGGGGTTAAACCAACAGTAGGGGATAATTTGTAATTTAAAACCTGAGTTTGAAATTGTGGTAATTGTTCAACAATTTGACCATGATGATCAATAATTGCTGTAATGCCTGTATTGGTACTACGAATCATTGGTCTGCCAAATTCTAAGGCTCTTGCTTGCGCCATTTGTAAATGTTGTTTGGGGCCAATACTGTTACCAAACCAGGCATCGTTAGATACAGTTAGTAAAAAATCTGTGTCTGTAGTAAAGTTTTTCAATATTAAGTCGGATAAAATAACTTCATAGCAAATAGCAGTAGTAAATTTGAAGCCTTTTATCTCAAGTGGTGGTTGTTTTTCAGCTCCAGCCTGCATGGATGACATTGGGATATCAAGCATTTGCCCAATAGGATCAAGTAATGATTCTAAAGGAGTAAATTCACCAAACGGTACCAGATGATGTTTTTGATAACGGTTGGTGTTAGGGTATTGATATGGTGTTTTTCCACCTAACACTAGCAATGTGTTATAAATATTAGGGTTCTCTTGATAACCGTAATTTCCTAAACGGTAATCAATAATACCAACAGCTATTTCACTATTATTTGCTCTTGCTTCGTTATCTAAAAATTGGAGGAAAGGTTGCTGATTGATTTCGTAATCGGTAATGCTTGCCTCAGACCAAATAATAATTTTATCTTTAGCAAGATTTTGTTCTGTCAATGAGCCATAAGTTTGCAGAGTTTTATTTAGTTGCTCTTTAGTCCAGCGGAGAGATTGTGAAATATTACCTTGAATTAAGCTAAAATCAGCAGAACGGCTGTGGTCAATTGTTGTCCAATTAATTAAATTGAATGATATTGGTGCAATAAAGAGCGTTAATAGTGCGAATATTGCACCAATTGGGTGCTTTTTAGTCGAGTGGCTTAATGCCATATTTAAACAATAGATGATTAAACCACAGCAGATAGTCAATATTAATGTGACACCATTTATTCCAACTATCGGGAAGTAGCCTCTCAATGGACTATCTAGTTGACTATATCCTAGTTCTAACCATGCAAAACCGGTTAAAATATAGCCTCGTAAAAATTCAGTAAGCTGCCACAAAATAGGGGTGAGCAAAACCAATTGTTTTATCGAGAATTTTGGTGCGAAACGATCACATACTCTTAGCAATAATGCAAATAACATAGGATAAAATGCTAAGTATGCGATTAGTAGTCCTAAAATAATTACTGCTACCGATGTTGGTACTTCACCATATTGTTTAATGCTTATATAAACCCAATGAGTACCCGCTAAAAAATAGCCAATACCCCAGCTAAAACCAATAAGCATTGCTCTCTTTTTCGGTTTATCAGCGATTAACCACAAAAGGCCGGCAAATGCTACAAATGCAAGTGGCCAGATATGAAAGGGTGCGTAACTAAATACCGCAATTGCACCAAAGATAAAGCTTAATAAAATTTGTTTAAGCATTTTCTGATTGCTCTAAATTAGGTATGTTTGCATCTTCAGGGATCGTGACATGCAATTGAATAATACGTCTTCGGTCAACAATGGTTACTTTAAATTGATAACCATCAATAGTAATCGTTTCGCCTCGGATTGGTAAACGTCCAAAATGTTGCATGACTAATCCGCCAATAGTATCCATTTCATCATCACTAAACGTGGTGGCAAAAATTTCATTAAAATCTTCTACAGGAGTAAGGGCACGGACAGAATAAACTGATTGTGATAAACGGCGAATATCGCGATCTTCAACTTCATCGTATTCATCTTCGATATCACCAACTATAAGTTCTAAAATATCCTCGATAGTGACTAAGCCTGAAACACCACCAAACTCGTCAATGGCCATTGCCATATGATAGCGTTGCATGCGGAATTCTTTTAACATATGGTCAACGCGTTTACTTTCAGGAACGACAACAGTTGGTCTTAGGATCTTTTTCAAATCAAAATCCTTGACACCTTGTCGAATATAAATGAGTAAATCTTTGGCTAATAGTACTCCTTCGATATGGTCTCGATCTTCACTAATTACTGGATAACGTGAATGGCCATGTTCAGAAATAATATCTAAACATTCATCAAGGGTGAAATTATCTTTGATTGTTACAATTTGAGAGCGAGGTATCATGATATCACGAACGCGTTGATCGGCTATATCCATTACACCTTCGATCATATCGAGGGTATCAGGATCAATGAGTTGATTTTCTTCAGCCTCACGAATAACTTCGATCAGTTCTTCTTTATCTTTTGGTTCTGAATTGAATAATTGACTTAACCATAATGTAAACCCTTTTTTGGGTCTCCGGTGATTATCATCACTCATTTTGCTCTCTTCCTTTTTGTAATATCAAATATAGTTCGATTTATAGTTATTGTTCTAATATCTAAACAGATTATTAGTCACATTTATTTAATCAATTAGTTGATAAGGGTTATCAAAACCTAATTGTGCCATGATGTCGATTTCGATATTTTCCATTTCTTCAGCTTCTTCGTCAAGGATATGATCATATCCTAATAAATGCAAACATCCATGAACAATCATATGTGCCCAATGTGATGTTAATGATTTATGTTGTTCGCTAGCTTCGATTTCAACCACTTGTTTACAAATCACTAAATCACCGAGTAACGGCACATCAATTTCAATTGGTGATTCAAATGGGAATGATAAAACATTTGTCGGTTTATCTTTATTACGATAAGTGTAATTAAGATGTTGGCTCTCTTCTTTATCGACAATTCGTATAGTGATTTCGGCATTATCCATAAACTGCGGTAAGATCACTTCTAGCCATTGCATAATTTGTTGTTCTGTTGGGAGATTCTCATGATGCTCACAGGCAATTTGCAAATCTAAAATAATAGTACTCATTTTATTATCCGATCTATTCACGATGATAAGGATGATTAGCCGTTAAACTCCATGCACGATAAAGACTTTCAGAAACAATTACTCGTACTAATGGATGAGGCAATGTTAAAGGTGATAATGACCAACTTTGTTCAGCCGCCGCTTTACATGCTGGCGACAAACCTTCAGGACCGCCAATTAACAAACTGACATCACGACCATCGGTTTTCCAACGTTCAAGTTGTTTTGCTAAATCGTGGGTTGTATAAGGTTTGCCTGGAATATCCAGTGTGACAATGCGATTACCTTTGCCACATGCAGCTAGCATTAATTCACCTTCTTTATCTAAAATTCGCACAATATCAGCATTTTTAGTCCGTTTTCCTGCTGGTATTTCAATCAGTTCTAAAGGCATATCTTTGGGGAAACGGGATTGGTAATCATTAAAAGCAGTGGTCACCCAATTGGGCATTTTATTGCCAACAGCAATAAGCTGTATTTTCACGTCACTAACTCCAAAGTTTCTCGAGTTCGTAAAGTTGCCGACTCTGTTCTTGCATGATATGTACAATGACAGAATCCATATCAACAACCACCCAATCAGCATCATTTTGGCCTTCACTACCTAATACAAGATGGCCTTGTTTTTTTGCTTCATCAAGTAAGTGACCTGCTATTGATGCAACATGACGATTAGATGTGCCTGTACAGATAATCATATAATCGGTAATACTTGATTTACCTCGAACATCAAGGGTAACAATATCTTTGCCTTTAAGGTCATCAATTTTATCAATAATAAAATCTTGTAATGATTGTTGCAAAATAATCTCTCTACTATTTTAAATAAAGCAGTAGTATAGCATATTTTTTCTAAATCGCCTTGAAAATAGTGTGTCTCAGCAATAACCCTCTATATTTAAAAAGTCACAAAAATAATTTTATGGAGAGCTATTTTAATCAAAAAAAGTTGAGGAGAGAGGGTTTTTAAAAGGGGAAAAATATGATTAAACCGCTTATCTCACTAATAATATTTACAAAAGTTAACAATTTAGCTTTTTTAAATCAGTTGCATAGATTATTTTCAATCACTATACTCTTAGCATATTTTAAGTACAATAATCGACTGTAATTTGTTCGAACAGACTTAAAAAATCAAATAAAACATGGAATTACTTGACAGGGTTGTCGTTATGAACTATAATTTTAAACACCAAACACCAAACACCAAACCTGCCCAACTTATAATTTAAAATCATCTTATTGTTGCAATCAACGTTTAGTCTTTTCTAGTAGTTTATTTTTCCCTCGATTTTTAAGATTATTTTTATTTTCGCCGTTTTTTAGTGTTTTCGCCGTTGCTTTAGTTTTATTCTTTTCATCAAGTAGTTATGCATTATCGTCTTATACAACTAATGTTATTCATGGTAGTGCACCCTATTTAACATTTGATGAAGGACAGACTAAAGTTACTGATACCAATCATTTATCAGCTATCCGTTTATCTGATGGGCGATTATTTACAAATGAATCAAATAATTCAACGGCGACTAATCCTATTGTATTAACTAATTTGGGTGAAAGCTTCGCTGATATAAAGATGTTTATACCAACCAATACTAATTCAATCCGATTAAATACACTTATTGGCGCGCCTTATAACTATTGGCGCGATGATGATGGCGATGGTCAGGGGAGTAATGGTATTTCAGCTACTGGTAATTTAACTTTAACTATTGTTGATAATAAAAATCAAGTTGTAGCACGTAATCATGTACTAAATATTTGCGAAGCACCATATAAAGTCACAATAACAAGTACTGATGGCTTATTAAATACTCAGTATGGCGTTCCTAATCGTAGCACTTTTAGCGCTAGTAATGCTACATATTACATTAGCCCTAAAGCTATGCCAACGATCTGTTTTGCTAAACCAGAGCTAAAGTCTGGTACAGGCATATATGCTGGACCTAAATCGATATGGGATCCTGAAAGGGGATTTCTAGTCCAATCAACTACTCCATCATCTTATGCACGAAATTTTCCAACTACTGGAGCAAATGGTTTATATTTTGATTTAAGTATTGGTGGTAGTTATGAACCTTTGAGTTGGTCTGTTACTAATAGCGGTAGCGGTATTAGTGCTGATGTGAAGTATTTAAATGAATCAGATACCAGTGTTGTTCGGGTCACCTTAACGGGTCCCTTTGCTATAGATGAAAAGATACTTGTTCCATCATTGCCTCAGACATTTGAGTTAATAGGTAAAGATAGTCATGATAATGAGGTGGTGAAGTATGGTTTTCAGATAAAAAAGTGGTTTATCAACCGAGGAAATGTTAAAGCTAAAAATGGTGACCAACGTTTGTGGTGCAAAAAAATTGGCTATCGTCTTGTACAAGTAAAAGATTTAACCAATGCTTCTTGTCGAGGAAAAAATGCTGATGATCGTTGTGTAGGTGCTGTCGGTGCGACGCCATTGTCACCTAATAATTATTCTCAACGTATAATTAATGCAGGTTTTTTTTCGGAGTGGGGATATATGATTAAATATGATGGAGCTAACTTTTTTAATGACTATTATTGGACAGACGACGCAAAAACGGATGGGGGTTATACTGGTATATTTGTGGTTTTTCCTGATGATGGAGACATACATTATAGATCTTTTGGCAAAAAAACTTATGCTGTCTGTGTTACACCTTAATGATTAATCTCTGATTAGCTCGCTAAAAACGATAAATAATACAGTTAAATAAAAAATGGTTGTCACTGGATTATAACTAATCAGCCCATATCATCGATAGATGGTATGGGGTGTATTAAATAGTCACAATTCATAAATATAAGATATCTTTACATAAATTAACAATTTAGATTCTAAAATCAGTTGCATAGATTATTTTCAATCACTATACTCTTAGCAGATTTTAAGTACAATAATCGACTGTAAATTGTTCGAACAGACTTAAAAAATCAAATAAAACATGGAATTACTTGACAAGGTTGTTGTTATGAACTATAATTTTAAACACCAAACACCAAACACCAAACCTGCCCAACTTATACTTTAAAATCATCTCATTATTGCAATCAACGTTTAGTCTCTTCTAGTAATTTATTTTTTTCTCGATTTTTAAGGTTATTTTTATTCTCGCCGCTTTTTAGCGTTTTCGCCGTTACTTTAGTTTTATTCTTTTCATCAAGTAGTTCTGCATTAACATCTCTAAGAGCCAGTACCGTCAAAGTTATTACCGGGAATTCTCCCTATATTATATTAGGTGATGGTTTTAACCCTTTAACTGATTTACGGCAAATAATAGGTTTGAATTTTCCTAATGGTCAAGGTGGTTATAATTGGATAAGTGCCTGGGATGCTGGGGTTGCCATAAAAGCACCGCCAGGTATGCATTTTAATCAAGTCATGTCCCATAGTGTCGTTAGTGATGGTAATGCTCATCATATCCCTTATCTTTATATAGGTGATGCAGATGGTGATGAAGCGGGTGGGTATGTGTCAGGTTATCTAAAAGCAACATGGTATGAAAATGGTGCACAAATTCCGTATGAGTGGTTAGGTAATGAATTGTGGGGTTGCGGTGGGCCGTATAAATTAAGAGTAGAGGTTTGGGATATCCAAGCTAATACCCCTTATGGTGTGCCTAATAATCGTTATTATGGTAATAGCTGGGTGGAATATACCGTTATTCCCCATAATCCTAGTATCTGCTATTTAAGGCCAAATGATATGGGCGATTACGGCGGTTATGATGGAAATGTATTTCATAACTTTTGGGGCTTTTCACGTTGGAGTGGTTTCCCAACCACGGGTTTTCAATATGCGGCATTTACGTTAATCGGTGCAGGTGCGGACCAAAGTCGTTATCGATGTTATTCACATAATGGGGGTGGCAAAATATGGTTATCGACCATCAATGGTTATGGCGCAAACTGCACGGTTAATTATGCATCAGAACAAAAATGGCAATTTATTGAAAATGGTACGCCGGTAATAACCATGGAGTACTTTAACGGTCGAGATTGGATTTGGATGGATAGTTTTACGATACCGGTACCGAGTAAATGGCCATCGAAAGGAGGTAAAATTTTTGGATTTACCAATTTTACTGAAACATCAGAATCATCAAATATACATTTAAGAACATTCGAAAGTTTTACTGATGGACAGACTTTTCGTGTATTAGATTATTGTACAGGAAGAGAGCTTCCTCCTCATAATGGAGGAATATATAATCCTAAACGAGTGCGATTACATGAAGCATTGGATGACAACTTTCGTCAACAATATTTGTATAAAGCAGATGAAATAAAAATGAAAAATCCTAATAGTAATAGTGGTTGGGTACGTTCAGTTGGCAATTTTATGGGAGAATGGGGGAAATTAAAGGGATATAATATCGGATTGTGGGGAGATAGAGGAATATGGACAGCTGATAGAGGTATAGACAAGATAAATCAGGGAAATATAGTAATAACGCATACAAGTCCAGTTTATGTTTACCATGATGGCACTATTTATCATGATAATTGGAAAAATATATATCATGCTGTAGAAGCAGTTTGTCGTGGAGATTAATTCTATGATGTTATTCATTGATAATCTGGCAAATACAACGTAACAAATTGTACCTATCAATAAATATATAAATACAATATGTTGCGATCTATCTTTAATAAATAAGGCATCGAATGTAGAATTGACTGCATAGCATATCTTTGAAGAGCGCACTTTTTAACCTCAAAAATTCGAGGAGAGGTTTTTTTTGAAGGGTTAAAACAGTGCGTTAACAGCTTATCTGACTAATAATATTTACAAAAGTTAACAATTTAGACTTTAAAAGAAGTTGCATAGATTATTTTCAATCACTATACTTTTAGATGATTTTTAGCGCAATAATAGGCTGTTATTTAGTCAAATAAACCTAAAAAAGCGAAATAAAACATGGAATTACTTGACAAGGCTGTTGTTATGAACTATAATTTTAAACACCAAACACCAAACACCAAACCTGCCCAACTTATACTTTAAAATCACCTTGTTATTGCAATCAACGTTCAGTCTTTTCTAGTAATTTATTTTTTCCTCGATTTTTAAGGTTATTTTTATTCTCGCCACTTTTTAGTGTTTTCGCCGTTACTTTATTTTTATTCTTTTCATCAAGTAGTTATGCACTAACATCCCTAAGAGCCAGTACCGTCAAAGTTATTGCCGGCAATTCTCCCTATATTATATTAGGCGATGGTTTTAATCCTTTAACTGATTTGCGTCAAATAATTGGTTTGAATTTTCCTAATGGTCAAGGTGGTTATAATTGGATAAGTGCCTGGGATGCCGGGGTTGCCATCAAAGCACCGCCAGGTATGCATTTTAATCAAGTCATGTCCCATAGTGTCGTTAGTGATGGTAATGCTCATCATATCCCTTATCTTACTATAGGTGATGCAGATGGTGATGAAGCGGGTGGGTATGTGTCAGGTTATCTAAAAGCGACATGGTATGAAAATGGCGCACAAATTCCGTATGATTGGTTAGGTAATGAATTGTGGGGTTGTGGTGGGCCGTATAAATTAAGAGTAGAGGTTTGGGATATCCAAGCTAATACCCCTTATGGTGTACCGAATAATCGTTATTATGGTAATAGTTGGGTGGAATATACCGTTATTCCCCATAATTCCAGTATTTGCTATTTAAGGCCAAATGATATGGGTAATTATGGTGGTTATGACGGAAATATATTTCATAACTTTTGGGGCTTTTCACGTTGGAGTGGCTTCCCAACCACGGGTTTTCAATATGCGGCATTTACGTTAATCGGTGCCGGTGCGGACCAAAGTCGTTATCGATGTTATTCACATAATGGGGGCGGCAAAATATGGTTATCCACTATTAATGGTTATGGCGCAAACTGCACGGTTAATTATGCATCAGAACAAAAATGGCAATTTATTCAAAATGGTACGCCGGTAATAACCATGGAGTACTTTAACGGTCGAGATTGGATTTGGATGGATAGTTTTACGATCCCAGTACCGAGTAAATGGCCAGCGAAAATAAATCAAAACCTTCTTGAATTTACTAACCAGTTAACAGACGATATTAACGAGCCTGGAGATCGAAGATATTGGGAGGGGGGGGCTGAACATGGACATTGGCAGCATATTCCCAAAACAACTTATAAAACATTAGATTATTGTCGTAACGATGACCACTCATCGCTCTTAAGATATAAAACAACAAGAGATGAAGCTTTAGATGATAATTTTCGTAGGGGATTGCTATATACACTAGAAGAATATAAAGGAAATAGTGATTGGAATCCAAATTTTATACGAGGAGTAGGCAGTTTTATGGGGGAATGGGGGGTATTGGGTAATTATAACTCTCTTTTTGCAAACGAGATATGGACCGCTACTAAATCGATTTCTAATACCGGCCTTGGTCCTGTACGTTTTTATCCGCTTGGTTTGAGACAAAATGGTCAGGTTGTATTCAATACGGGCGGCAAAAAAGAAGGAAATTCTAATATTATTAATATGGCTATTTTTAACAAAAGAGCGATATGCCGTGGAGATTAATTCTATAAAGTTAACGATTGATAATCTGGCAAATACAACGCAACAAATTGTACCTATCAATAAACATATAAATACAATAAGTTGCGTTTAACCTTTAACAAATCAGGCATCGAATGTAGATTGCCTGCATAGCATATCTTTGAAGAGCGTACTTTTTAAACCCAAAAATTTACGGAAAGGAGTTTTAAAAAGGTTAAAATAGTGCGTTAACAGCTTATCTGACTAATAATATTTACAAAAGTTAACAATTTAGATTCTAAAATCAGTTGCATAGATTATTTTCAATCACTATACTTTTAGATGATTTTTAGCGCAATAATTGGCTGTTATTTAGTCAAATAAACCTAAAAAAGCGAAATAAAACATGGAATTACTTGACAAGGCTGTTGTTATGAACTATAATTTTAAACACCAAACACCAAACACCAAACCTGCCCAACTTATAATTTAAATTCATCTTGTTATTGCAATCAACGTTTAGTCTTTTCTAATAATTTATTTTTTCCTCGATTTTTAAGGTTATTTTTATTTTCGCCGCTTTTTAGCGTTTTCGCCGTTACTTTAGTTTTATTATTTTCATCAAGTAGTTATGCATTAACGTCCCTAAGAGCCAGTACCGTCAAAGTTATTACCGGGAATTCTCCCTATATTATATTAGGTGATGGTTTTAACCCTTTAACTGATTTGCGGCAAATAATAGGTTTGAATTTTCCTAATGGTCAAGGTGGTTATAATTGGATAAGCGCCTGGGATGCTGGGGTTGCCATAAAAGCACCGCCAGGTATGCATTTTAATCAAGTCATGTCGCATAGTGTCGTTAGTGATGGTAATGCTCATCATATCCCTTATCTTAGTATAGGTGATGCAGATGGTGATGAAGCGGGTGGGTATGTGTCAGGTTATCTAAAAGCGACATGGTATGAAAATGGTGCACAAATTCCGAATGATAGGTTAGGTAATGAATTATGGGGCTGTGGTGGGCCGTATAAATTAAGAGTAGAGGTGTGGGATATCCAAGCTAATACTCCTTATGGTGTACCGAATAATCGTTATTATGGTAATAGTTGGGTGGAATATACCGTCATTCCCCATAATCCCAGTATCTGCTATTTAAGACCAAATGATATGGGTAATTATGGTGGTTATGACGGAAATGTATTTCATAACTTTTGGGGCTTTTCACGTTGGAGTGGCTTCCCGACCACGGGTTTTCAAAATGCGGCATTTACGGCAATTGGACCGGGAGCCAATCAACTTTATTATCGTTGTTATTCACATAATGGGGGTGGCAAAATATGGTTATCGACCATCAATGGTTATGGTGCAAACTGCACGGTTAATTATGCGGCAGAAAAAAAATGGCAATTTATTCAAAATGGTACGCCGGTAATAACCATGGAGTACTTTAACGGTCGAGATTGGATTTGGATGGATAGTTTTACGATCCCGGTACCGAGTAAATGGCCAGCGAAAATAAATCAAAACCTTCTTGAATTTACTAACCAGTTATCAGACGATATTAGCGATCCCGGAGATCGAAATGTTTGGAAAGGAGGCGCAGAACATGGACATTGGGAGCATATTCCCAAAACAACTTATAAAACATTAGATTATTGTCGTAACGATGACCACATCTCGATCAATAGATATAACACAACAAGAGATGAAGCTTTAGATGACAATTTTCGTAGGGGATTGCTATATACACTAGAAGAATATAAAGGAAATAGTGATTGGAATCCAAATTTTATACGAGGAGTAGGCAGTTTTATGGGGGAATGGGGGGTATTGGGTAATTATAACTCTC
>NZ_NASD01000035.1 GCF_002142155.1 Gilliamella apis
TGGATAAATTTTATGCCATTAGGCTTAAAATTTTAAATAAATCATAAAATTGGATTGACAAGGATATCTGATATGGATTATAATTTTCAACACACAACACACAACACACAACCTGCCCAACCTATAAATTCACCTTTCTAAAGTTAAGCTCATATCGTTTATTATTTAACCGCAGTTTATTATTTCAGCAATTCCCGAAATTTCCGAAATTCCGGCAAAATTTTTCAAAATTTCTTCGTTTAGTCTTTTTACCTCGGCCGATGGTTTTGGTATTAACCATGGTTGTTTTACAGTCTATCTCTTTTGCTAATTATGCATTAACCACTAAAACGACCAATATTATTTATGGTTCAGCGCCTTATTTAACCTTTGATGGAGGTCGTACCCGGGTAACCAATACCGAAGCGCTACTCGGGATATCCCTTTCTGATGGAAGAACATTTACTCCCACAACCAATAATTCGAGTTCAACTAATCCTATCGAGTTACCTGTTGATGGTCAGAGTTTTGCGGATATTGGTATGTTAGTACCAACGGATACTAATTCTATTGCATTAAGTTCACTTATTGGCACACCGTATAATTATTGGGGGGATGATGATGGCGATGGTCAGGGAGTTAATGGTGTCACCGCTACCGGTAGTTTAAATTTATCGATTGTTGATAAAGACAATAATCCTGTTAACCGTAGTGAAGTACTGACAATTTGTAAAGCGCCATATAAATTAACCTTATCAAATAGTGAAGGTAGATTAACAACACGTTATGGGGTACCTAATGAAAGTCGTTTTACGGCAGGTAATGCCACTTATTATATTAATCCTAAGGCAGCGCCAGTGATTTGTTATGCAAGACCTGCTAGTCATTTAGATAGCAGAGATAACAGGTCGAGAGGTCTTTCTGCTGCCGTTTGGGAATATCCTAAGGGTTTTCTACCACAGCCGCCAGTTCCGCCGTCGTCTTATGGTTTAAACTTCCCGACTACTGGTGCTAATAATTTATATTTTTATTTAGATATTGGTGGTAGTAATCAGGCCTTATCTTGGGCTCCGGTTTCTCATGATAAGATTACTGCTACTATGACCGATTCAACAAGTACCAGCGTTCGAGTCACCCTAACGGGTCCTGTTGCTACACCATCGCAATGGAGTTCAGATAATCCAGGTAGAATCGACAAACCCTCTTTACCTCAGGTATTTGAGTTAGTTGGTCGTGATAGCAGTGGTAATGCGGTGGTCAAATATAGATTTATGTTACGGAAGTGGTTTGTTAATCGTGGTAGTTATGGCGGTACCTATTCTAATACGAATTCTTGGTGTAGTAGGATTGGAGGATACGGTGTTCCAAAGGTCAAGAATTTAACTAATGCGAATTGTCATAGTACACCTAGATGTCAAAGTGCAACGCCTACGTCACCTGATATATATATGCGTCGTCACATTAGTGCCGGATTTTTCACGGAATGGGGGGAGATGCCCGATTACGCTGGAGCCAACTTCACCAGGGGGAGATATTGGACGAGTGATGGTGGGAATAATTCCCACATTCATGTTTTTGATCACAGTGGTCAACTGGATAACCATATGTGGGATAGTAGGCAACTATTAGGACTCTGTGTCTATCCTTATCCTTAGCTATTATTTCTTAGTTCTTAGTCCTTGAACTAAAGGCTAGTTATATGAAAAATAACGTTAGGACATTAAACAATCATTGCCCTATCAAGGCAATGGTGTTGACGTTGACGAAGTCGGCGATAAAAAGCGATTTTGTGGTGCGACATTGGCAATGTGCTGACAACTGAGAGAGGTTAGCATGACAAACAGGGATGTTTGCCAAGGAGCGTTAAAAGCGAACGAAGGCGGAAGGCAGTCACGCAGTGACCACTTGCGTGGTCGCCGCGGGAGATTGTAAAGAGGGTTCGCGCCAACCCTCTTAACTCGGACGTAATCACCGCATAGAAACAACCGCAAAACAACAAAACGTCCGAAACACAAACAACCAAAAAAAATTGAGGAACGGGGTTTTTAAAGCCAAAATCCATCCAATAAATCGCTAACGCTAGTTATAACATCAGCTAGTTCCAATAATAAAAGTTTATTTTGGCAAATAAGTTTGGTGTATTTAATTTAGCGACATTCGCAACGTGCTGACAACTGAGTGAGGTTAGCATGGCAAACAGGGATGTTTGCCAAGGCGGTGCTTTGTCAGGAACAAATCACAGCCGGTGCGTTAAGAGCGAACGAAGGCGGAAGGCAGTCACATCGTGACCACTTGCGTGGTCGCCGCGGGAGATTGTAAAGAGGGTTCGCGCCAACCCTCTTAACTCGGACGTAATCACCGTATAGAAACAACCGCAAAACAACAAAACGTCCGAAACTCAAACAACCAAAAAAAATTGAGGAACGGGGTTTTTGAACCTTAAATTCCTACTTATTGCTAACCCTTTTTTTTTGACTTTAAATAAAATAATTAAAAATCAATATGTTGAAAAATAGCTTAAAAAAAGGGTTTTTAATAGTAAAATTACGCTTTTTCTTTTTGCCAACTGCATTTATAGTATATCCGGCTCTAGTTCACTACCGTGTAGGTAGCTTAGAAAATTGATGCTGACAAAATCAGGTGATGTAACCAGTTCACTACCGTGTAGGTAGCTTAGAAAATTCGGGGGCGCCGGTAGTGTATTGTTGTTAAGTTCACTACCGTGTAGGTAGCTTAGAAACTGCTAATGGTACCGATTTTATTAAAAATAAAAGTTCACTACCGTGTAGGTAGCTTAGAAACTCCTCAAAACCTGTTGTAACATACTGTATTTTGTTCACTACCGTGTAGGTAGCTTAGAAAAACAATCAAAAAGCCTGTTACTAGCAGGTTTTGTTCACTACCGTGTAGGTAGCTTAGAAAGATGGAATAATTCCATCGGAGGGGGATTTGAAGTTCACTACCGTGTAGGTAGCTTAGAAATACCCCGCCTAGAGCTTTACCAATCGCTTTACGTTCACTACCGTGTAGGTAGTATAGAAATATAGTAAGTGGCGGTATAGGTAACATCAAGAAGTACACTGCTTATATAGCGGTTTAAAATTGATTGCCTAGTGATAAATAAACTGACAACAAATTAAATTTATCTATTTAAAAAATCCTTAAAGCAAATTACTCCCTCAAAAATTGAGAAGAGGAGAGAATTGCTTTTAATCCTATATTGCTTAGTCTTTCTGGTTAAAAATTGAATCTATATCAAATTAGGCTATAATGCCGCATCGTTTAATTTTTATTATTAAAAATGAATATTGGTTTTATTGGCGCCGGTAAAGTGGGTTGTAGTTTGGCTAAATATTTCAGCCAATGTGGTTTGCCAGTCGTTGGTTTTTATAGCCGTGATGCACATCAAGCACAAGCAGCAAGTGATTTTACGAATAGCAAAGCATATTTAACTTTATCTAACTTAGTAGAGGATTGTGATTGTCTATTTTTGACTGTGCCGGATAGTCAAATTAGCTCAGTTTGGCAAGTGGTTAGTCGATTGCCGATTGAGAATAAATTAGTTGGTCATTGCAGTGGTTTGCTGACATCGCAGTTATTTACTGTCGATCATATTGTTCATCCTTTAGCATTTTCGCTACACCCTTTATCGGCAATTTATGATCGTTTTACCTGCTATAAGGAGATGGCTAAGGTATCTTTCACTTTAGAAGCCAATAATCCCCTAGCATTAGCTAAATTACAACCGATGTTATCACCTTTGGTTAATGCGATAGCAATATTATCGGCAGAACATAAAGCGCTTTATCATGCCGCTTGCGTTATGCTTAGTAATCATGTCATCGCCTTAGCGCAAGTTGGCAGTGATATGTTGGCACAGTGTGGTTTAGATCTCCATTTTTGCCAACAAGCGTGGCATGATCTATTTTTAGCGAATGCCAAAAATATTTGTAATGTTGGTACTATAAATGCATTAACTGGTCCGGTTGAACGCAATGATGCAAATACTATAAAACAACATTTACTCAACTTACCTGCTGATATAAAACCTTTATACCAACAATTATCGACAGTATTAGTTAATCTTAGTCGGCAAAAACATCCTGATAGGGACTATCATCAATTAGAACTGGAGCTGTTACCTTGAAAAATACAATTCTAACTTTACAACAACGCAAACAAAATCAACAAAAGATCACCATGTTAACCGCTTATGACTACACAACGGCAAAACTGATGGACGATAGCGGTGTAGATTGTTTATTAGTTGGTGATTCATTAGGAATGGTGATGCTAGGCTATGAAAGCACGGTTTCTGTCACCATGGAAGATATGATCCATCACTCTAAAGCAGTGGCAAAGGGCGCTAAAAACGCATTAGTTGTGACAGATTTACCGTTTATGTCTTACCATGCTTCTGTTTATGATGCTGTACATAATGCTGGTCGTTTGATTCAAGAAGGCAATGCACAGGTTGTAAAACTAGAAGGTGGGCGAGCATTTTGTGAACATATTAAGATGATCACTCAAGCATCGATTCCGGTTATTGCCCATATTGGTTTGATGCCACAATCAGTATTAGCATTAGGCGGTTACAAAGTACAAGGTAGAGATTACCAAGCGGCTAAAGATATAATTTTGGATGCTTTAGCGGTTGAACAAGCCGGTGCTGCAGCTATTTTACTCGAATGTGTACCTGCTGATTTAGCTAAATTTATTACTGAACTTGTTAGCATACCAACAATCGGTATTGGTGCTGGTCATGGTTGTGATGGTCAAGTGTTAGTTTATCAAGATATGTTGTCAATGTATGATGGCGTATCATCTAAATTTGTTAAATCTTTTGCGCCAATCGGTGATCAAATGAAGCAAGCATTTGCCGATTATTGCCAAGAGGTAAAACAGCAACAATACCCAGCATCAATGCATGAGTTTGCCATTGACGGTGAGATTATGACTCAACTCAAATCTGAATTTTCAAAATAGCCAGAAAGGATAATAATTGTGAAAGTTGTAACAACAATTGATGAAGTTCGTCAGCAGGTTAAATCGTGGCGTAAAAACGGTGCAACCATTGGATTAGTACCAACTATGGGGTATCTGCATGAAGGTCATCAGAGCTTAATGGCTGCGGCTAAACAAGATAATCAAAAAGTGATTGTCACCATTTTTGTCAATCCAATGCAGTTTGGCCCGAAAGAAGACTTAGCCAGTTATCCTCGTGACTTAGAACACGACAAAAACGCCTGCCAACAAATGGGTGTTGATCTGATTTTTTGTCCATCAGCCAGTGAAATGTATGATGCCAATTTTAATAGCTATGTGAATGTTAATGGCCTAACTGATGCGCTTTGCGGCAAAAAACGACCCGGTCATTTTAAAGGCGTTTGTACTGTGGTTACTAAGTTATTTAATATCACGCAACCTGATCGAGCCTATTTTGGTCAAAAAGATGCGCAACAACTAGCGGTTATTCAACGTATGGTAAGCGATCTTAATGTTGACATCGAAATTATCGGTTGCCCAATTGTGCGTGAAAGTGATGGACTAGCTAAAAGTTCTCGCAATAGCTATTTATCGCCACAAGAACGCTTAGCTGCTATCTGTTTGTATCAATCAATCGAGTGTGCCCAGCAACTGATTCAAGCCGGTGAAAAATCGGTACAAACCATCTTAACTGAGATGCAAAATATCATAAATGCCCAGCCATTAGCTAAAATTGATTATATTGAATTTGTTGATTATGCAACATTAACTGCGGTTGATTGTTTAAATCAAGATAGTTTATGTGCTTTGGCGGTTTATATTGGTAAAACCAGATTGATTGATAATTTTATCTATCATCATTAGTATTTATCATTCTAATCGTTCATAACGTTAAGACCACTTGCCAACAAGTGGTTTTTTTATACTAATTTTATTGTTATCTGATTTAAATTTGATTTAATCAAACACTTTATTCGTCTAACAATTTATTGTTATATCATTTTACGGTAGAATAACCACATTTTTATGCCTTGAATTAGGATTGATGCCTTTATTATGAAAAATACGACTTATAATCCACAAGAAATCGAACAACCTATCTATCAACATTGGGAAGAAAGTGGTTACTTTAAGCCTAATGGTGACAAATCTCAGCCTAGTTATTGTATTGCTATTCCACCACCAAATGTAACTGGTAGTTTGCATATGGGACATGCTTTCCAACAAACTATTATGGATGCGCTAATTCGTTATCATCGTATGCAAGGTAATAACACGCTTTGGCAATCAGGTAGTGACCATGCCGGTATTGCAACGCAAATGGTGGTAGAACGTAAAATTGCTGCTGAAGAAAACAAAACTCGCCATGATTATGGTCGTGAAGCGTTTATCGAAAAAATTTGGCAATGGAAAGCAGAATCAGGTGGTAGCATCACTAAACAGATGCGACGTTTAGGTGATTCGGTTGATTGGGATCGTGAACGTTTTACTATGGATGAAGGTCTTTCAAATGCGGTTAAAGAAGTTTTTGTAAGACTTTATCAAGAAGATCTAATTTATCGTGGTAAACGCTTAGTTAACTGGGATCCTAAATTACGTACCGCAATTTCTGACCTTGAAGTGGAAAATCGTGAAGTAAAAGGTTCAATGTGGCATTTACGCTATCCATTAGCAGATGGTGTTAAAACTGCAGAAGGCAAAGATTATCTAGTTGTCGCTACAACTCGCCCTGAAACACTATTTGGTGATACAGGTGTTGCCGTTAATCCAGAAGATCCTCGTTATAAAGATTTGATTGGTAAATTTGTCATATTACCATTTGTTAATCGTCGAATTCCGATTGTTGGTGATGAACATGCGGATATGACAAAAGGTACTGGCTGTGTAAAAATTACTCCTGCGCATGACTTTAATGACTATGAAGTAGGGCGTCGTCATCAATTACCAATGATTAACATCTTAACTTTTGATGGTGATATTCGTGCTCAAGCTGAAGTGTTCGATACTAATGGTGAGTCAAGTACTGCTCACGCAACCGATATTCCGGCACAATTCCAAAATTTAGAACGCTTTGCGGCGCGTAAATTAGTTGTTGCGCAGTGTGAAGCTCAAGGTATTTTAGAAAAAATTGAACCGCATGACTTAACTATCCCTTATGGCGATCGTGGTGGTGTGGTAATCGAACCTATGCTAACCGATCAATGGTATGTAAGAGCTAAAGTATTAGCGGAACCAGCTATTGCGGCGGTAAAAAATGGTGATATCCAATTTGTGCCTAAACAGTATGAAAATATGTATTTTTCATGGATGAATGATATTCAAGATTGGTGTATTTCGCGACAATTATGGTGGGGACACCGAATTCCAGCTTGGTATGATAATCAAGGCAACGTCTATGTTGGTCGTGATGAGGCTGAAGTTCGCCGTGAAAATAATCTTGCAGCAGATATCGAATTGTCTCAAGATGACGATGTTCTTGATACTTGGTTCTCATCAGCACTATGGACATTTTCAACTTTAGGTTGGCCGGAAAACACTGATGATTTAGCTACTTTCCATCCAACTAATGTGCTAGTGACAGGTTTTGATATTATCTTCTTCTGGGTTGCTCGAATGATTATGATGACCATGCATTTCATTAAAGATGAACATGGTAAACCACAAGTACCATTTAAAACGGTATATGTGACCGGGCTAATTCGCGATGAAGAAGGGCAAAAAATGTCGAAATCTAAAGGTAATGTTATCGATCCTTTAGATATGATTGATGGTATTTCACTGGCTGATTTATTAGAAAAACGTACTGGTAATATGATGCAGCCACAATTAGCGGAAAAGATTGCCAAACGTACAGAAAAACAGTTCCCAAATGGTATTGAAGCGCATGGTACTGATGCCTTACGTTTTACTTTAGCGGCGCTGGCATCAACTGGTCGTGATATCAATTGGGATTTAAAACGCTTAGAAGGTTATCGTAACTTCTGTAATAAACTATGGAATGCCAGCCGTTATGTATTGATGAACACCCAAGATCACGATTGTGGCTTTAAAGGTGGGGAGTTAGATTATTCATTAGCGGATAAATGGATCTTGGCAGAGTTTAACCAAACCGTAAAAACCTACCGTGAAGCATTCGATACTTACCGTTTTGATTTAGCTGCTAATATCTTATATGAATTCACTTGGAATCAGTTCTGTGACTGGTATTTAGAGTTAACTAAATCAGTATTGGCAAATGGTGAACAGAATCAGCAACGTGCTGCTCGTCACACTTTAGTCACGGTACTTGAAGCCTTATTACGTTTGGCTCATCCAATCATTCCATTTATTACTGAAGCTATTTGGCAAAGTGTCAAACCATTAATGGCAATCAAAGCGGATACCATTATGTTACAACCAATGCCAGCATTTGATAGCCAATTAGTTGATGATAAAGCGGTTGCCGATATCAATTGGATTAAAGACGCTGTCATTGCGGTTCGTAATATCCGTGCTGAAATGAATATCGCACCAAGCAAACCATTACAGCTATTGATTAGAAAAGCATCACCAGCCGTTCATCGCGTAATTAGTGACAATGTCACATTTATCGAATCATTAGCAAGATTATCAGAAATTGTTTTGTTAGATGAAGGTGAAGCAGGGCCATTATCAGTCACTAAATTGGTTGATGGTGCCGAACTCCTGATCCCAATGGCTGGGCTTATTAATAAAGAAGATGAGCTAGCTAGACTAGAAAAAGAGATCGCTCGTATTGATGGTGAAATTGCGCGTATTGATAATAAACTATCTAATGCTAGCTTTGTCGATAAAGCTCCCGCAGCAGTCGTTGCCAAAGAGAAAGAAAAACAACAAGGCTATATTGCTGACAAAGCCAAATTGCAAGAGCAGTATGCAGCCATAAAAAGTCTTTAACAACTTGAATAAAAACCCTCTCATATGAGAGGGTTTTTTATCTAATTAAACCGTTAACTAATCTTGAAGTAATCAAAATGACAATGACCAATGGCATTATCTGCTTCGGTTGTGGCAAAAATTCCTACTTTAGCCCCCACCCATTTACCTTTTCCAGCTGCGAAGCTAGGTTTAATTAACATCCAGTCTGTCTTATGATCTTTATAGTAAAATTGACAGATACCATTCAAGCCGACTTCGACTTTAAGTTGGCAATGCTGTGAAGATAATTGACCGATAACTTGTTGATATTCGTCAACTTGACCTGAATCTTTCATCCAACCATATCGATAATACAGCTTATACTGCCCATTATCATAACCGATCATAATCGCAGCATAACGTTCACCATAAACGATTAAACCGCCCAAATCACCTGATTGCTTAGCATTCAATTTAAGTTGAGTTTGCGCCGTGAATTGCCATGCTGAAAATTTTTGCAGTAATAAGTTAGCTGCAAAATAGAGTGTACGCTGTGTATTATGCATAGGTAATGGATAACAACTTAAGGTTAATCCTTGATCACTTGCTATTAGCCAATCAGGATTAGGATTTGCCTGCCATTGCCACTGTAAACCAAATTCACCATGCTGGAAATCGTCACTGGTTTGGATTTTATACTCTTCTGAGTGATGGGACACAGTTGGTTTTTTATATGATAATACCGGTTGTCCAGTGGAATCATTATTGATACTCTCACCAATGCGAGGCCAATCATCATCCCCCCAATACATAGGCTGTAAATGAACAATACGACCATATAAATGGGCATCTTGAAAGTGTACAAACCAGCACTCATTGTTGTCCAATTCGACCCATCCACCTTGATGAGGGCCGTTAATTGTTGTATTGCCTTGAAATAGCACATTGCGTGCAGTCCAAGGACCCGTTAAATTACGGCTACGTAACACCGATTGCCAACCGTTTTCAACACCGCCAGCTGGTGCAAAAATGTAATACCAACCATTGCGCTTATAAAGTTTTGGTCCTTCAAGTGTCGGTAAATCGGCAGTGCCATCGTAAATAATTTGACCTTCGCCAATCAATGTTGATCCATCATTAGCCATTTCAAACAGCTGCAACTTATGTTTTACACCACAACGACTTTGCGCAAAGGCATGCACTAACCATGCTCGACCATCATCATCCCAAAATGGACAAGGATCAATCCAACCGAGTGCTGGTTGTAAGCAGTGCGGTTTGCTCCATTTACCCCAAGGATCAGAGGTATTAGACATAAAAATACCTTCGTCAGGAGTACTAAAAAACACCCAAAGTTTTTCATCATGATAGCGAATCGATGGCGCCCAAACCCCTTTACCGGGTTGGACTGCATCATAACCGGGTAAGTCAAGTGCATCAAAAACATGATTGATAATCTGCCAATTTACCAAGTCTTTTGAGTGTAGAATCGGTAATGCTGGCATATGGTTAAAGCTAGATGAAACCATAAAGAAATCATCATTTACTTTGACAATATCCGGATCGGAATAATCACCGCAGATAATAGGGTTGTGATAATAATCTAAACTCATATAATTTACCTTTAATTGTAACTATTACTTATCGACATACTATCTTAGTCATGACTATCTTTATTTTGTTGTCTAGCCAGTAAATCACTTTGAATTTTTGCCATCATTTTGTCATCTAATTTATAAAAACGCATTAACCACCAAAGCAATAAATAGGAAAATGCTGGTCCAATAGTTAAAAGACCAATAATGCCCATTGTGGCTAACGGTGTTTGTTCATTTACACCTGCTTGGTAGCCTAATAAACCTAAACAGATGCCGACTAAAGCCCCAGCGATTGCCATGCCGAGTTTTAAGGCAAATAAATTACCTGAGAAAGATAGACCAGTTGCTCGGCGGCCAAATTTCCATTCACCATAATCAGCCGCATTGGCCATCATGTTCCATTTGAATGGTTGATACATGGAGTGGAAAAAGCCAATTAAAAAATAGAGTGGGAAAATAACCGCTAACCACACTGGTGGAACAAAAAACATCACCACACCAATAACAAATAACGTTAAATTAATATTTTTAAATAGTTGGATAGCAGTAAAACGTTTAGCAAAATAACCAGCAGCCATCGCACCTAATATAGTACCGACCACCGATGTTGACACAAAGGCTGATTTCATCGCTGTACCTGCTGCTGAGCTAACGCCACCCATCATCAAGTAAGTTGCATAGTAAAGTGTTGCTGAACTACGCATAACGCCAGCCATACTTGAAAAGAAGGTAATAAGAGCAACAATACACCACTGATCATTGCCTAATAAGCATTTTAAATCTTTTTTAACACTGACATTTTTATCTTCAATTGGTACTACTCTTTCTTTAGTGGTTGCAAAACAGAACACTAACATACCAATCGCAATAACGCCCATAACCGCCATGGTTAACTGAAATCCGAGTTGCTTATTTTCTTTTCCTAACCAATCGACTAAAAATAACGTACCGATTGATACCATAAGTCCTGATGCCGATGAAATAGTAAATCGATAGGATTGAGCGGATAGGCGATCTTTTTCATCACGAGCAATAACACCGCCAAGAGCACAATAAGGAATATTAATAAATGTATAACAAAGCATTAATAATGCATAGGTAACGTATGCGTATAAAAGTTTACCTGAATAACCAAAATCTGGTGTTGTATAGGTCATAACAGCCAGTACCGCATAAGGAATCGCAAACCAAATTAACCATGGTCTAAATCGTCCCCATCTTGTTTTAGTACGATCGGCAACCATACCTGTAATCGGATCGATAATAGCATCAAAAATTCGCGTAGCGAGGAACATTATGCCAACCGCAGCAGCAGAAAGGCCATAAATATCAGTATAAAAATAGGTCAAAAACATCGTCACCGAGGAATAGACAATACCACAAGCTGCATCGCCCATCCCAAAGCCAATTTTTTCCATGACTGATAATTTTTTATTATTATCCATCATAAACTCCTTTTAGTTATCAAAATATGATTTGCATAGAACTGTCATTATTTAATTATCGGTTGCATTAACAACTTATTGAAAAAATAACAATAAATAGAGTTTATAAAATTCATTTTCAAAACAGTATTATGATTTTGCATACCTTAATTACGTTATATGGTTAATGTGATAGATATCACAAATCTATAGCACCATTTTTGACATAGATAATGCATTAAGAATTGATATTTGACGGGCTTTAACGGCAAGAGTAGCTGAATTGTGGATGTGTATTTTGATAATATAGATTAATTATCGAAAAGTATTAAGATGTTATAACTAACGTTAGCGATTTATTGGATGGATTTTGGCTTTAAAAACCCCGTTCCTCAATTTTTGGTTGTTTAAGATTCGGACGTTTTGTTGTTTTGTAGCTAGTTTGCTGGTTAGTTTTATATGGTGATTACGTTCGAGTAAAGAGGGTTGACTTGAACCCTCTTTACCAACTCCCACGGCGACCACGCAAGTGGTTACGATGTGACAGCCTTCCGCCTTCGTTCGCTGGTAACGCACCGGCTGTGATTTGTTTCTGACAAAACACAACCTTGGCAAACATCCTTGTTTGCCATGCTAATCTCACTCAGTTGTCAGCACATTGCTAATGTCGTTAAATAAGGTTAACTAAATTTACTTTACAAGCAACAAACTATTATTAGCGCTAGCTGATTTTTTGATGACGCCAAAGCCATTTACCACTAATAAGCCGATAATAAAAGAAAATACTTCTAATAATCCAATCTAAGAACATACCGAACCAAACACCAATAACTCCAAAGCCAAAATAAACGCCAAAAATATAGCCCACTACAATCCGACACATCCACATACTACCAATAGCAACCCACATGGTATAACTGGCATCTTTCGCACCTTTAAAACCATATGGCAAAACAAAAGAGGAAGCCCAGAAAGGGGTAAACAACGCATTAAACCATAACAAATGTTTGGAGATCTCAATAACTTCCTGATCATTAGTGTAAAGCGAACTTAATAATCCTGCGAAAGGGATCGATAAAAAAGCTAAAAAACAGAGTAACAAACTGGTTAGATGAAAAATAAATTTAAGCTGCCTTGTTGGTTGATAAATTTGCCCCATACCAATACGTTTACCAACAATAATTGTCGATGTTGCACCGAGTGTACCGCCTGGCAAATTAAGTAATCCAGCAATTGAAAACGCAATAAAATTAGCGGCTATAGTTGAGGTGCCCATACCGGCAACAAAAGTTTGTGTGAGCAATTTTCCGATATTAAACATTACCGATTCCACACTAGCCGGAATGCCGATACTTAAAATATCAATCAAAATTTTGCCATTAAACGCATGAAAATAACTACGGAGAGGAATAAATAATGCTCGACTTGGTTTTATGGTTAAGACTAATAAAATAAAAAACATGCCACAATAACGTGAGATTGTTAAGCCAATACCCGCACCAATAAAACCTAATCCTTGCCAACCCAAAGCGCCGTAAATAAGCACATAACTGATCGTCAAGTTTAAAATATTCATGATAATGTTTAAGTACATTGGTAATTTGGTATTGCCAGCACCACGTAATGCACCACAACCAACTAAAATAAAGGCAAGAGCAGGGTAACCTAAAACGGTTAATCTTAGAAAGGTAAGTGTTAATTCCTTTACTTCTGGATCGGCCTTACCGGCAATAATTTCGACAATCCAATATCCGGAAAACTCAACAAACAAAAACAGTAAAATCGAAATTATAACTAATAACGTAATCGACTGCCTTGCTGCGACCACGGCTTTTTTACGATTGTGTCGTCCTAAGCTAAACGCCACCACCACAGATGTCCCCAGTGCAACCGCCATAAAGAAGGACATTATAATCATGTTAAAGCTTTCCGCCAGACCGACGGCAGCCATCTCGGCCTTACCAATCCAACTCACTAAAAACGTACTGAAAATACCCATCAAAATGACTGACAAATTCTCAATCAAAATTGGCATTGCTAAAGGATAAATTTCGCGCCAGAACAGCACATTATTTGAACGTCGTTTTTTATAAAGTTGAAGATTCTTCAATCGACTAACAAGTTGAAAATCCAATTTCAGGCCTAAAAATTTATTTAGAAAATTTAGTATATTATAACGCCTTTATTTGCTAAAAATGAAATTAAGTTTTATAAAAACTCAACATTAATAATTATCATTACCAATAAAGGGTATCACTATTTCAAGGCTTATAAATTATAAATAAATTGAGGAATGGAGTTTTATTGTCAAAATAAATAATATACCATTACTAAAAATTTTTGGAGGAAAGGTATGAACAAATTATTGATTGGAGGCTTTTTAAGCTTAGTTTTAATTGGATGTTCCACTAGACCGCCTGCTGAACATGAAATAAAACAAGTACCAGAAGCAAGAATATTTAATCATCAAGCTAAACTAGATAATAATGCGACATTAGTGTTTATTAGAGATAAAGGATTGACTGGTAGCGGATGTTACATTAATTTATTTTTAAATGGGCAAGAAGTGGCTAAGTTTGAAACTAAAGAAAGAGCAACTTTTTATCTGCCAGCTGGTGAAGTTATTATTGGTGCATCTATACAAGGTCATGGATTGTGTAGTTTTAATGCTCCCCGTCGTGAACGTGATTTTAATTTAAATAACAATGAGAAAAAAGTCTTTAGATTATTTATAGACCAAAATGGAAACACTGACATAATTCCAACAACTTTATATCAATGATTCAAAAGTTTAAAAAGAACCTGTATTGCAGGTTCTTTTATTTTTTAAATTATTATAAGTAAATCAAAATTTAAATAATCAAATCAGATAAAAGTATATTACTTTATTACAAATCAGTATGACGAGTATTGTTTAGCGACATCCGCAACGTGCTGACAACTGAGTGAGGTTAGCATGGCAAACAGGGATGTTTGGCAAGGAGCGTTAAGACTGAACGAAGGCGGAAGGCAGTCACGTAGTGACCACTTGCGTGGTCGCCGCGGGAGATTGTAAAGAGGGTTCGCGCCAACCCTCTTAACTCGGACGTAATCACCGTATAGAAACAACCGCAAAACAACAAAACGTCCGAAACTCAGCGAACCCAAAAAATTGAGGAAAGGGGTTTTTGAAGCCAAAATCCCGCCTAAAGTTTCTCCGAAATTGGTTTTAAAACTAAAATTAGCTCGCTATAAACATAAACGTTTATTTTGGCAAATAAGTTTGGTGTATTTAATTTAGCGACATTCGCAATGTGCTGACAACTGAGTGAGGTTAGCATGGCAAACAGGGATGTTTGGCAAGGCTGTGTTTTGTCAGGAACAAATCACAGCCGGTGCGTTAAAAGCGAACGAAGGCGGAAGGTAGTCACATCGTGACCACTTGCGTAGTCGCCGCGGGAGATGGTAAAGAGGGTTCGCGCCAACCCTCTTAACTCGGACGTATTCACCGTATAGAACTAGCCACCAAACAACAAAACGTCCGAAACTCAAACAACCAAAAAAAATTTGAGGAACGGGGTTTTTAAAGCCCAAAAATCCCCTTAAAGTTTCTCCGAAATTGGTTTTAAAACTAAAATTAGCTTGCTATAAACATAAGAGTTTATTTTGGCAAATAAGTATGGTGTATTTAATTTAGCGACATTCGCAATGTGCTGACAACTGAGTGAGGTTAGCATGGCAAACAGGGATGTTTGCCAAGGCGGTGCTTTGTCAGGAACAAATCACAGCCGGTGCGTTAACAGCGAACGAAGGCGGAAGGTAGTCACATCGTGACCACTTGCGTGGTCGCCGCGGGAGATTGTAAAGAGGGTTCGCGCCAACCCTCTTAACTCGGACGTAATCACCGTATAAAAACAACCACAAAACAACAAACGTCCGAAATTCAAACAACCAAAAAATTTTGAGGAGAGGGGTTTTTAAAGCCTAAAAATCCCCCTAAAGTTTCTCCGAAATTGGTTTTAAAACTAAAATTAGCTTGCTATAAACATAAACGTTTATTTTGGCAAATAAGTTTGGTGTATTTAATTTAGCGACATTCGCAACGTGCTGACAACTGAGTGAGGTTAGCATGGCAAACAGGGATGTTTGGCAAGGAGCGTTAAGACCGAACGAAGGCGGAAGGCAGTCACATCGTGACCACTTGCGTGGTCGCCGCGGGAGATTGTAAAGAGGGTTCGCGCCAACCCTCTTAACTCGGACGTAATCACCATATAGAAACAACCACAAAACAACAAAACGTCCGAAACTCAAACAACCAAAAAATTTTGAGGAAAGGGGTTTTTAAAACGCAAAATACCTTCTAAAAACGATTATAAAATTGTCAAAATCAAAAACCTAATCTGCAAATTATTAATATTAAAAATGGTGATTTTTTAAGAGGGTATAAAAGGTCTATTATTTCTAATAAACAGCAAATAACCGATGCTATTTTCGAGTTATCAGTGTTCTTCTTTACAAAAGTTAACAATTAAACCATCAAAAAAAGTTGCATGGTTTTTTGCAATCACTATACTTTTATAGCATATTTATACGAATGGATAAATTTTATGCCATTAGGCTTAAAATTTTAAATAAATCATAAAATTGGATTGACAAGGACATCTGATATGGATTATAATTTTCAACAC
>NZ_NASD01000036.1 GCF_002142155.1 Gilliamella apis
ATATTCATTAGTATTAGATAAATTGTTCAAATTTTAATTGACTAAATATTACTTTTTTTTGCATAAAAATGCAATCTAAAATATTAGACAAATACTTTATGAGTTAATTTTTAAGCAAAAAAATATAATTTTCAATTTTTATTATTGGATAATATTATATTAAATCAATTAGATGTAATTAAAAATATTTACTATACTGATATTATTATTGATAGAAAAGAAATATATAAATGTAATTCTAATTAATAATTTAACGAATTTGTATGTATTAATAGCTTAAAAAACCCCTTTCCTCAAAATTTTTTACAGATTTTAGCTTAATTTATTCATCATTATTTATGATAGGGATGATAGGTCCAAGATATTTAGGTTTTTGATTCATTATATATAGATCAATAAAGGCACTAACACGAGCTAGCATTTCTCTTATGCGAACTAACTTCATACTTTTTGGTGCTGGAACGGCAAAACACTGTGCTTGAATATCTTGCGCAAGGGCAATAAAAATCGCTCGTTCGCAATGGAACTCTTGCGTAATAATAGTAAAATCATCAGCATTGAAAACTTTATTAGCCCGAACAACTGAATCGAAGGTTCTAAAACCAGCATAATCTAATACAATCGATTCTTTAGGGATACCTGCTTTAATCAGATCCTTTTGCATCGTGATTGGCTCATTATAATTTAAATGCGCATTATCACCACTTACTAATAGATAATCGACTTTTCCTTGCCAATATAGATCTATGGCACCATCGATACGATTGCGATAAAAACCGTTAATTCCACCACCTTTTACATATTTAGATGTACCTAATACTACACCAATTGTTCGATAGGGGAGCTTATTTTCATCATGATAAATGTAAGGTGCTGTTTTATAGCTTATCCAATAGTCGAGACTAATTATTACCGATATTAAAAACAGTAGAAAGGTAATTAAATAAGCAATAAATTTTTTTAATATCATGCTAAAACCAATCAAAAATAAAAACCATTATTGGAAATAAAAATGGTGCTGTCAATGAGGTCATAATACCACATAATACTAGTGATAAAGAGCTGTAAGCTCCTTCATTATAATCTACTTCAATACAGCGTGCAGTACCAACAGCATGTGATACAGCACCGATTGATAAACCTCTGGCGGAAGCTGTTTTTATTTTAGCCCAATTTAATAATTGATGAGCAAAAATTCCACCTAAAGTTCCGACTAGTATTACACATAATGCGGCAATAGATGGAACACCTCCTTGATTTTCTGCGATAGTTACCGCTATGGCAGTAGTAACTGATTTAGGTAGTACCGAAGCGGCAATTTCATCACTACCTCCTAACCAGAATGCAATACATACTCCCGTCACCATAGAAGCAATTGAAGCTGTAAAGGTGATTATCATGATGGATTTCCAACGGGCTTTGATTTGTGGGATTAATTCATACAAAGGGTAAGCCAAAGCAACAACTGAATAAGGTAGTAAATCATTAATAATTTTTACATTTTTTACATATTCAATATAACTAGTCTGTGTGATTAATAATATTGGAATTAAAACAATAACCGAAATCACTAGTGGATTAAATAATGGATTTTTGATTTTAAAGGAAATTTTACGAATAATTAGAAAAACTAAAACAGTTAATGGTAGCATCCATATCATGATTGTTTCTCCTTATCTTCAGACGATTTTATTGTTGATCTATGCAAATTTTCAGTAAGATATGCCGTTAAGAATAAGACAATGATTGAACCGCCAACACTGGCAAAGATAATCGGCAGCCAATTAGCTAAAAGCAGTGAATAATTATCCATGATTCCCATAGCTGCAGGAATAAATAGCACAGTCATATAGCGCATAAAGAGGTTACAACTGTTTTTGATCCAACGCGTTGGTATAAGTTGAAAAGCTAATAAAAAAAACAAGATTAATAGACCAATAATACTACCAGGGATCATGATTGGTAAGATTGCCGAAACAATGTTACCTGCCCATAAACATAGAGTTAAAATAATTAATCCACGACCATAACTAAATAGTGTGTAATATAAAGAATAAAGTCGATGCTTAATTGTTGCATGTTTGGCTAAAAAATGTTTCATAGTTTATACACTAATTGTCTTAAAATTAAATATTGACGGTATGCCCGTCGTTTAGAAAGGGCGGAGAGCTAAAACTAGAAATATATAATACGCCCCTGTAATTTAATTATCCAACTAAATAATGACAATATTGGTAAAGCTGTTTTAATAAAGTAAGCTTTTCCGGTTTCTGTATATAAATTTCTGCTAGTTGTTCAAGTGATTGTAAATAATTTTGTATCTCAATGGTATTGAGTTTATCTCGACAGTGATCTTGCCAAATACGCTGTTCTTGTTCGGTTAATGTTTGTGGATAATTTCTCGCTTTGTAGCGAAAGAATAATGTGGTTAATCGTGGATCATCAAAAGTGATTGATAAAGTTTCTAATAAATGAATTGGCGTAGTTCTTATTGTTTCACAACGTAAAAGATCTTGACCATTTAAAAATCCACCATAAATTTGTGCATCAACATCACTGTTAACTGGATAATCATTATTGATACTAAATAGCTCA
The DNA here is from genome assembly GCF_002142155.1 of Gilliamella apis. Lineage (GTDB taxonomy): Bacteria > Pseudomonadota > Gammaproteobacteria > Enterobacterales > Orbaceae > Gilliamella > Gilliamella apis. The sequence continues at coordinate 2,596 of NZ_NASD01000036.1, forward strand.
CGCATTTTATCCTGTAATTTATTTTGGTTTTGTAGTAGTTTTTGTTGATTAATCAAACATTGTTGTTTATCTAAATTAAAACGCTTTGCGTTATCAGCTAATAATGTGCTTAATGGCGCAATAATTGGACATTTATTTATATGAATCAGTTTTAATGGAATACGCTGTTCATCTAACTCTAGATCGGCTGTTTTGGTGTAAAGTTTTTCCTGAATAGTCTCGACAGGTAAATCAATAATTGAATCAATATCTCCAGCTAGATCACAGACTATAACTGCATTATTTTGCGTTGGATGCCATGCAATAGGGCAGACTAATGACATATTGCCTCTATGGCTACCTAACATTCCTGATACGTGAACAATAGGTGTCATATTTACAACGTCAATAAGCTCGGCAACTCTGTTTTTATTCCGTAATTTAAAGAAATAATTGAATAACTTTGGTTGGGCTTGTTTGATAAGTTTTGCCATAGCAATAGTAGCATAAACATCTGACATTGCATCATGGGCATGCTCGTGGGCAATATTATTTGCTTTAGTTAAATCTTCTAAACGAAAACTCGGTAAACCAGCGTCATTTGTTGGCCAGTTAATACCTTCAGGTCTTAATGCATAACATGCTCTAACGACATCAAGTAGATCCCACCGTGAATTACCATTACGCCAACTATAAGAGTAAGGATCATAAAAATTACGATACAAAATATTGCGAGTCACTTCATCATCAAAGCGGATATTGTTATAACCTAAGATACAAGTATTTGGTCGGTTAAATTCTTGATGGATTAATTTGGTGAATTCAGCTTCACATAAGCCACTTTGATTTGTTTTTTGTGGTGTAATACCAGTGATAAGAACTGCTTCAGGATTGGGTAAATAGTCTTGCGCTATTTGACAATAAATGACTAGGGGGTCTTCAATAATATTAAAATCACTATCTGTTCTAATGCCAGCAAATTGTGCCGGACGATCTAAAGCGGGGTTGATGCCAAAAGTTTCGTAATCGTGGAAGTAAAAAGTAGGCTGTATTTGATCGTTTTTCATTCCGTTATTTTGCTCTTAAGTTTTCATTTTAATTTCAAGTGATTATATCATTATTTAGTTAATTTTATTTATGAATAATACAATGATGTAACAATAATCAAATTTTAATAATTAATCATTAATGAAAAATCAAGGTAATAATTAAACTGACTTTATGAGCAATTACAAGAATTATTTTGCTAGTTATCCTATTGATAGAAAAGATTTTATAGTAAATTTATTTCGAATAATTAATCTGTTAAATTTAATTAATAATATTTTTTTCAGTTAATCTTAAATATGCATGTTACACCGTCACAAACTTGATGTTGTCATATTTTATGAAGGGAGGAGATGTCAAATAAATTGTTAATGAGCTTATTTTTTATACCACGTTTTTCATTACTACGTTTGTTAATCTCAGCTCTTGAGAGTGCCATATTAGTCACCTTGATTTTTTGTTTAACTTATTGTTACAATTAAATTAATTTATAAAAACAACTTTTTAGCTATATTGTATGCTATTAAGCTTACCAATGTTATCAGAATTAAAATAACTATTTCACTTTAATTCTTATTAATTTGTTATCTAGAAAAAGAGTGATATTATCAGCTTTCTGTTGATGATTATGCTTTTAAGCTAGCTTACATGGAATATAAAACAAATTATTATTTTAGTATTGGTGTTTCGAAATGGATTTCACAAAAAAATTATCCTTGTTTTAGCTATTTGTTTCGTGTTTACCGCAAATTGTTATGCTAAAAACTGTAAAAAGGTATACCATGCGGTAATTTATGTATCCACCTGAACAATGGGAATGTGATAGAAATCGACAAATAGAAAAAATTCAGGGTAATGACAACAAGTTTATCAGTTAAAAGTGTAAATAATGAAAACAAAAATTATCTTAATGTTGGTCTTTTTTATTACTGTTATCCAAAATGCTTATGGCGTTGCTCATTATAGAACATATGTTCCTCGGTTTTATTCTTTTCATACTTTCCATTCTAGTAGAGGAACGGGCAACGAAACACCGTTAGATAATATTTTTTTAAGTATTTTTATCATTTTCTTTCTTGGTATATTTTTTCTATCAGCAATATCGGTAATTCAAGAGTGTAAAGAAGCTAAAAATAAATTATTAGCAGAAGAGAAAAAAAAGCGTAATGAACTTGAGCGAATAAAATTAGAGGAAGCTAGAGCAATTAAAAAAGCGATGGCTCCTAAAGTCGAAGTGTATAAACTTAAGAAATATAGAAAAAAAAGATAAAACATATTGATTACTAGAGATTTTTTAAGTTCATTTTAGCTAATTAGTCGCTATATGATTTTATACGCCATTATGGCTGATAACTGTAACTTGAGTAACATCAGATTATATTTTATTTAAAATTATCTACAGCAAAAGGAGTTGTATAAGACTTATTTGATATAGTTAAAACGTGATGAAATTTATATTGTTACTTTATTATCTCTGTTTTTAAAGAGTTATATTATCTTTGCAATTCTAATCAGAATATTAAAAGTGAATATAGGGATATATTCACTTTTAATCGATGTTTTAATTTAGTAATAGGTTTCGAGTTCTTTTAAAAATATTTTTAATTCCTCAATCCAAAGGTTTGCATTCATTGTAGTGCCATGACCACTGGTTTTGTCACTGGCTGGGATAAGATAATATTTGGCTGCTACAATATCTTTCAATGCTTTTTGCATCACACCAGTATTTGGCGGATTTCTTTCATCATCTTCTGAGTTAATAACTAAAATAAACGCCTTAATCTTAGTTAAATCTTGTGTTGGATCAAAGTTTCTTGCGGCATCCCATTGATATAAAAAGTCATTAGTATCCATGCTAACACGTTCTTTTAACTTGTCTGATAATATTTCTTCCGTTTTTGTCGTATTATAGGCTTTATTTTGCCAAGCAATATCGCCACCGTTAGTTGCTATGTCATAATAATTATAAACAGTTTGAAATTTCTCCGGTTGTTTAGTATAAAAACCATTGTTCCAATCAGGATCTTCCTTAATTGAATTGATAAGCATTTTTCTCATAATCCAATTTCGACTAGACATTGGGGCAGGGGTTGCTGCCATTGGAATTGCAGCTGTCATATATTCGGGATATTTAGTTATCCATAACCAGGTGTTCATGCCCCCCATTGAGTTACCAATAATAAGTTCAAGGTGATTTATGCCTAATCCATTTTTCAATAGTTGGTATTGAGCATTAACCATGTCACCATAATCATAATGAGGAAAATTTCCTTTTAGTTCGTCAGAAGGTTTTGATGATTTTCCCGTACCAATTGCATCAGGTAATATAATAAAAAATTTTTCAGCGTCTAACGGTTTTCCTTTATCAAATAATGCATGCCCGAAACTATCATTAAGCATAGAATTACCATCACCAGTTGTGCCGTGTAAAATTAAGACTGGTTTGCCTTTAGGATTTCCAAGTGTGACATAATGGATTTTTAATTTTTTGATTGTATTACCATCATTAAATCGAAAGTTATTGATAATATAATCACCTTCATTTCTATTGTAAAAATCAGTGCAAAACCCTGGCATAGCGATGATAAAGGAAATAAAAAATAATATTGCTTTTGTTAGATTACTCATAATTGGTTCTCTCCATTATATTTATGCAAAGCTAACATTGTTTTAACGGTAAGAGATGGGGCAGGTAGAGAATAATTAACGAGGTAATGATCCATCGTTAATATGCATATTAATTTAATAAATACCAATTTTTCAATAAAAATAACTACTATCTACTTAAAATAATTGCTATTTAAATAATATCAGTTAATAAAAAAGGGAATTTATTATTCCCTTTTAGTGTGATTCAGTCTTTAGGTGCACTTTCAATAATATCTGCTAATTTTTCCAGTGTTATTCTTAAAAACTTTGGCATAGCTTCTATTTCAATTGAATCCATTAGGTTTTTTACATAAAGACCTAATTCTGTATCACCTTCAACAATTAGTCGACGTTGGAAAAATAGTGTGTCAGGATCTTGTCTTCTAGTCGCAATCATAATCAAATCGTTAGCATTACCAATAAAGCTGACATCAGGAATTTCTTCACGACTCACAACTAGTTTGTTATCAATTAAGCTCACAAACCAAACTAATTGCAGATCTGTTACTTGTATTTTAAGCCAACGATTTTCTAAAAAATCAAGATCACCATCTTCCAGCGAATTTTTGAATTGTAATTGCAATAATTGTTCAATCGTTCGTTTTTTCAAGTCGAAAGGTATACAGCGTAAAGTTAAACCTAACACTTGTGGTGCTTTATCGACAAATTGAGAATGAATTTTGCCAAGTAATTGGTGTTTGTTGCCAATCATTTATGCATCTCCAGAAATCATCTTCTCATAAATATCTAAATCTGTATTCAGATGTTCATACGTTTCTTCACTCACTTCATTGCGAATTTTCATTTGAAGTAATGCTGTACGTTCAGCACCAATTGCCACCAAACGCATACGTCTTTCTAGATTTTCAGCCTCAAGTGCTTTTTGTTCTAAATCTTTAAGTCCTGTTCTACGTCTTAATGAACCTATTACCCGCGATCCGACTTCATGAATAATCTCTTGATCTAAACCTTCTTCTGAGGTTTCTTGTAAAAGACTAGTTTGCATTTTTTCTAGGCTAACGATAGCTTCTTCTGCCATTTGTCCTTTAACAGTTAAAATCTCATTATCTTGTTCGGAATTGTCCAAAATAACACTACCACGTAATAGGATAGGTAATATGATTACAGCTGAAATTAATGATACTAATATAATCCCTGCAGCAATAAATACTAATTGGTAACGACCACCGATAGTCATTGGAATTGATAATACACCAGCTAAAGTAATTGCCCCACGGACACCAGCAAAGGTGGAAATCCAAAGATCACGATTGGTATAGGCTCTGAATGCTAATGGGCGTTTTGTGCCGAAAGGCATTGTTGGCATATGTTTCATCGCCCATAACCATGCGAATCTAGTACCCATTAAGACTACGAAAACAAATAAAACAATCAAACATAATTGCCATAATTCAATTGAAGCATCGGTCTGATTTTCAGTAAAGGTAGTTGATAAGATACTTGGTAATTGAATACCTAATAAAAGGAATACAAAACCATTAAATACGAAGGTTAACATTGACCATGTGCTATCAGATTGTAGGCGAGCAGTTAATGGTGCATTTCGCATCATACCAGATTGGTTTACTGTCATACCTGCACTAACAGCAGCTAGAATTCCAGAACAATGACATTCTTCAGCTATGATATAAGCCGCAAATGGTAGTAAGAATAGTAATACTATTTGAATAGCGGGATCATTATGAGTCAGTTGGTTTATCTTACGTAAGATACGTGCATATAACCAAGTGAATAAAACCCCAACCGCAAGTCCACCAACGGCAACAACAAAAAATGAAATACTGATCTGTAGTAGGTTAAATTGCAAAGCACCTGCAGCTATAGCGATGGCAAATTTTAATGAAACAAGGCCAGAAGCATCATTCATTAATGCTTCACCTTCAATGATTTCCATTTTTTCTTTTTCAATTCTTCCTTTACCGACAATTCCACTAAGAGCAACGGCATCGGTAGGAGATAGAACTGCTGCTAATGCTAAAGCTGCTGGTAATTCAACATTTGGAAGCATCCAATAAAGTAGATATCCTAGCGCAATAATAGAAATTACGACTAATACCAGTGCTAATCCGACAATTTCTCTAAAATTGTAGACAAAATCTTTCACCGAAGTTTTTCGACCATCAGCAAACAGTAAGGGAGGTATAAATAAAACGAGAAAGAGTTCTGGATCAAATTTCAAATACACACCCAAAGCAGCTAAAAGGCAACCCAATAATATTTGCATTAATGGCAAAGGAATTTGGATCGGCAACATTTTTATAACAACACCAGAAAGTGATACAATTAATACCAGAAGTAATATTGTTGAAAATAGTTCCATAGTTACTCTTTTGTTATTATCCTATAATTAACTATTGATTATATCGGATTTTTAACAAAATTTCAGATTAAAATTGCCTAAATCATACAATTTTTAATCACTCTCTTTTTTTGAATAAAAAAACAAGCGTTTTTATTGACGGATATCATTGATGGAAAATTGGCAAAGAGCATTTGTTCTTCATACTCGTACCTATAGCGAAAGTAGCTTATTAGTTGACTTATTTGTTGAGAATGTAGGAAAAGTAACTATTCTAGCTAAAGGAGCTAGACGTAAAAAATCAGTATTGAAGGGAATTTTACAACCTTTTACGCCATTAATCGTTCAGTATTCAGGTCAAGGGGAAATTAAGAATTTGCGCCAGGTTGAAGCAATATCTCTGACATTACCACTTGTATCAGTTTTTCTGTACAGCGCTTTTTATTTAAATGAACTATTAGATCGAGTCCTATTAGCTGAAACCGAAACTAATACGCTATTTGATGATTATTTGATAAGCTTACAACAATTGGCACAACAAATTTCAGCTGAAAATGTATTGCGTACATTTGAATTGGCATTACTTGAGAATTTAGGTTATCACGTTGATTTTTTTCATTGCAGTGCAACGGGCGATGATATTGTTGAAACCATGCATTATCAATATCAATCAGAAAAAGGTTTTATTAGTAGTTTGCTACAAAATAGTACCAGTTTCACCGGCGAACAGGTGTTAGCTTTGGGTAAAAGAGAGTTTCTAACTATAGATACGCTTAAAGCTGCTAAACGTTTTACTCGAATGGCTTTAAAACCTTATATAGGTTCAAAACCTTTTAAGAGTAGAGAGTTATTTTTGAAAATTTAGTTTTTGATTTCTCTATTCCACCAATGATTATTGGCGGAATAGTTTATTAATTATAATTTACTCGATTAAACTTAGTATCTTGGTGGTTTAGCATATTTGCTATTATAACTATCGGCAGGGAAAGCGTTAGAATTCGGTGATTTCTTATATTGATTACCACTTTCCAATTGGAAAATTGCTGTACCAATCACCCCAATATTGTTCGCTGAACCTTCATCGGTATGATTTGCATAAGCTTTAGATGCTTGTGAAAATGTAAATGAGGCTACTTCACTATCATTTTTTCGAAACCCTTTAATTGATAGCGTACTATATGGTCTTAAAATATAACCATTATTGTTCAATGAACCAGCTTTTCCGTTGATTACATCTAATCCATCAACAGTTGCTACAATTTCATAAGTATTTCTTGAATAATTAACATAATAAAGTTGATAACTTTTACCTTCTTCACCAAGCATATTGATTTCATCATCCTGTTTGAAAAGCGACCATTTATTATTGTTATCATCAATTATTGACATACCCACATCGCCATTGAGCATGAGTTCTTGAACTTTTTTTCCATGCACAAATACTTTCTTAGAATAATGAATTACCGCAACGTCTATTGGTGTGTTATTAATGCGATCTAATTTAACTTCACGAACATGAGATTCGACCCCATCTCCCCATTGTGTTCCTATTCCTCTATCATTTGCGGCTTTTGAATTGATTGCTTGTTGACATCCACTTAAAATTAAACTGATTAAGCCAATCATTAATACATTATATATGTTATAAAATTTATTCATTAAGATTTCCTTTTCTAATTATGTTTAGTAATTATATATACAATATTATATATTTGAATATTATATAAATATATATTAATTTTGTTGGCTGTATTTTATCGACTGAATAATGAGTTCTATATTATGCTCCACTTGATGCACGGATAACTAATTCACCATTTACGTATATAGTACGAATTGGTAAGGTTGGATTATTTATCCTTTGAATTAAAGTTTCTACCGCAGTCAAAGCTATACTTGCTAACGGTTGTTTATAAGTAGACAGTGGGGTAGATAGATGACCTGCATAATCAGCATCATCAAAGCTAATCGTAAATAATTTTTGTTTTGGATTTATTCTTTGATTCAATGAGATTAATTGCATTGCCGTAAAGTCATTACCACAAACTACATGTTTAATGTTCAATTTTGCCAATTGATTAATTACTTTTTCATCAATTTGTGGCACTTGAATTATCCAATCGTTAATTTTTGTAATTCCTGCATCATATAGTGCTTGTTTATACCCAATTGTTCTTAAAGCAACGGTATTAGCTGAATCACTTTTTGATACAAATGCTATTCGAGTATTTTTCTTTTCAATAAAATAATTTGTGACAACGTAACCTGCAGCAATGTTATCAATACTAACTAAGTCAGCTTTACCTCGAAAAGGGAAAACACAATAGTCTCTCTCTAACAATATACAAGGAATATTGTAGAGTGCCAGATAATCCATTATTCTTTTATTTATGATATTCGCGTAAGGGTGAAACTCTAAAGGTGTGAAAAATATTCCGTTAATATTATTTTTTGTATAATTAATGATGACTCTTTCTACGTCATTTAAAATAGATTGTATATCCTGACTTTTGGTCAGCATCCCTGCCCATAAAAGAGAAAACTGATAATTATTGGCTAAACTTGCTATCTCAGAATATAAACTGTCAAGAATCATTCTACTTTCATCTTGTTCTAAACGAGGAGCCAATATTCCAAAAATATATTTGCTTACTTGTTGATCTTTAGGGTGTCTAACATAAAACTTACCGCCTTGTTTACCTTCAATATAACCTTCTGTTTTTAATCTTGAAAATACTTTACTGATCGTTGGCCGGGAAGTCTTATATATTGAGCTTAAATCAGATGAAGACGGAAGGGTACTATTACAATCTAAAATTCCACTTTTGATCTGCAATAATATTTCCTGATAAATCTGCTCACTTTTATTTGCCATTATTTTACCTATATAACTTTAATTGAATATAACTAGTATGACATAACCATTAAACTTGATAAATTAAATTTTACAAGTTCTTAAAAAAAGTGACTTTGATATCATAAATAATAAAAAGAAATAGATTAATATTGTTAACCTTGTTGCAGATAATTAGAC
>NZ_NASD01000037.1 GCF_002142155.1 Gilliamella apis
TTCTAGCTGAATATAAATAAAGTTCAAGTGCTATATTGATAAAAATATATAAGTAAATGAAATAGTTATAGTGTTTTTTTTTAGACTGTCTGACCTAAAATAGTTGTATAAGCCAACAAATTCGATAAGAAATGAGTAGTCATTTGATTTGATTTTATAATTTTTGTAATTAAACCACTAAAAACATTTGATATTTTCCTGTCGAAAAAATGATATTTTTTGACTAATGAAACTTATGTAAGTGGAGAAGAGACATTTGAGATGGTATTATGCACGCCAAAATTTTAATTTTAATTTTAATATTAAATATTAGGTATAAATAAATGAAAAAAGATATTTTCAAATCAGTAACCTTACCCAATGGAGTGGCATTAAAAAATCGCATTATGATGGCACCTATGACCACTTGCTCAGGGTTTTATGAAGGCTCGGTTACAAGTGATTTAATTGAATATTATCGAGCAAGAGCTGGAGAAATAGGCTCAATTATTGTTGAATGTGGTTTTGTCGATAATAAAGGATTAGCTTTCCCTGGTGCAATCGGTCTTGATAGCGATGATAAAATTGAAGGTCTGGCAAAAATAGCTCAAGCTATTAAAGAAAAAGGTTCAAAAGCGATTATTCAAGTTTATCATGGCGGTAGAATGGTTGAACCTAAACTCATTGGTGGTCAAACTCCAGTTGGTCCAAGTGCTATTGCGGCACCAAGACCGGGAGCAGCTACACCGATAGAATTAACTGCCGATGAAGTTGATCAAATGGTTGATAAGTTTGGTCAAGCAGTACGTCGAGCTATTCAAGCTGGTTTTGATGGCGTGGAAATTCATGGTGCTAATACTTATTTGATTCAACAATTTTATTCACCAAATTCAAATCAACGAAATGATAAATGGGGAGGTAGTCGTGATAATCGAGCTCGATTCCCATTAGCGGTTCTAGATATTACCTATAATATGGTCAAACAGTATGCAAATTCAGACTTTATTGTTGGTTACCGTTTCTCACCAGAAGAAATAGAAGAGCCGGGGATTCGTTTTGATGATTCAATGTATTTACTTGAAAAGCTTGCTGAGAAAGGCTTGGATTATATTCATTTTTCAATGGGGGCAATTTTAAGGCCTTCGATAGTTGATACTCAAGATCCAACACCATTAATTAATAAATATATAGCAATGCGTTCAGAAACTTTAGCTAAAATCCCGGTTGTTGGGGTGGGCAACGTTGTTAATGAAAGTGATGTTAGAGCCGCATTAGATAATGGATTTGACTTTGTCGCAGTTGGCCGAGCGTGTATTGCTTATCCAGATTGGACTGATCGCATCATGAAAGGTGAAAAATTAGAGTTATTCATCAATAGTGACAAACGAGAAGAACTTAATATTCCAGAACCTTTGTGGCATTTTTCACTTGTCGAAAGTTTAATTCGTGATGTGAACTTGAATGTTAAAAAGTTTAAACCAGGAAATTATCAAGAAAAAGTCAATGATGAGTCTTATGAATTTGTGATTAATGTTGAGCTTGGTAAAGATTTTATCAAAGATATGCAATTAGTTAATGCCAATAATTTTGATCATGAGGTATTAAATAATTTTTCAGAAATTAAGCATCGCATTATTGAGTCAAATAGTCCTCATGTAGATGCGATTTCTGGAGCTACATCACAAAGTGAAGCCTTCAAAAAAGCAGTTACTAAGGCAATGGCTCAATCAAACAAAGAAGCGATTATTGCCGAAGGTGGCGATCCAAATGCTAAAGCCTATGATGTTGTTGTTGTCGGTAGTGGTGGTGCCGGTCTTGCTGCAGCAATTCAAGCCCATGACCTAGGTGCTAGTGTTGTTGTGATTGAAAAAATGTCGGTTATTGGCGGTAATACCAATAAAGCTTCTGCAGGTATGAATGCTGCGGAAACCAAATTCCAAAAACTTAAAGGTATTGTTGATAGTAAAGATCTGTTTTATCAAGAAACCATGATTGGCGGAAAAAACAAAAATAATCCAGAACTATTACGCTATTTTGTTGAGAATGCCCCTGATGCTATTGATTGGTTAGATAATAATGGCATTGAACTCAGCGGTATTACAACTACTGGTGGTATGAGTATTGATCGTACTCATCGTCCTGCTAGTGGTGCTGCAGTCGGCGGTTTTTTAATTAGTGGTTTAGTTAAAAACATTAATCGACGTGGCATTGAAGTAATGCTTGATTGTAATGTAACTGAAATTATTACTGAAAATAATAAAGTTGTTGGTGTTAAGGTGACTGAAGAAGACGGTTCAATACAAACCATAAAAGCTAAAGCAGTTATAATTGCTACCGGCGGTTTTAGTGCTAATCATGAAATGGTTGAAAAATATCGTCCAGATCTTAAAGGATTTGTCACCACAAATCACAAAGGTGCAACTGGCTCTGGTATTATGATTTTAGAAAAATTAGGTGCCGGAACAGTGGATATGAAAGAAATTCAAATTCATCCAACTGTTGAGCAGACTACATCTTACTTAATTTCTGAATCAATTCGTGGTGGTGGTGCTATTTTAGTATCACAAAAAGGTGAACGTTTTGTTAATGAGTTAAATACACGTGACAAAGTATCTGCCGAAATCATTAAGTTGCCTGAACATTATTCATATATTTTATTTGATCAACAAATTCGTGATGAAAATAAGTCTGTTGAGGAATATGTATCGCAAGATCTAACTGTGCAAGCTAATTCAATCGATGAGTTAGCGAAAAAACTGTCAATTGATGCCAATACCTTACATAAAACCATTGAACGATATAATTATTTTGTTAATAACAAACAAGATGAAGATTTTGGTCGAACTACTGGTTTACGTCATCCAATTGATAAAGCTCCTTTTTATGCAATCAAAATTGCTCCAGGTATTCATCATACTATGGGTGGGGTAACAATTAATACTGAAACTCAGGTTCTTGATAACGAGAAAAATGTCATCAGTGGGGTATTTGCTGCTGGTGAAGTTGTTGGTGGTGTACATGGCGCCAATCGTATCGGAGGTAATGCCGTAGCCGATATTATCATTTTTGGTATGCAAGCAGGAAAACAAGCGACAGATTATATTCATCAATAACTGAATAGCAATTTTTGAATGCATCATTCACGCTATGAATATACTCAAGCTATGATGGGAACAACGGTATCATTAATGCTTTTTGAGCCTAATGAAACCGTTGTGCAACATGTTTTTAATACCATTAATCAGCTTGAAAATAAATTAACGGTTAATAGACCCATATCGGAAGTTATGTCAATCAACAATGCGGCAGGAAAACATCCGGTTAGAGTTAGTCATGCCGTTTATTCGCTTATTGAGCAAGCTTGGAAAGTCAGTTTAATGCCAGATAGTTGCTTTAATGTTGCTATTGGCCCATTAGTTAAACTTTGGAAGATCGGTTTTTCTGGGCATCAGGTCCCCAATCCTGAGCAAATTGTTGAAAAGAGATCTTTGATCGATCCTAATGATATTAAATTAGATCCTAAATCTTGTTCGGTATTTTTAAAAAAGGCTGGCATGGAGATTGATTTGGGGGCAATAGCCAAAGGTTATATTGCCGATGTGATTAAACTTGTTTTGCAACAACACAATGTTTATCAGGCAATAGTAAACTTAGGAGGTAATGTGCTAACTATAGGCGATTCACCCATTGATGCTGAAGGTTATTGGCATATTGGGTTAAAAAAACCCTTTTCCTCAATCGAAAATGAGTTAGTCGGTCTTATTAAAGTAAAAAATAAATCCGTAGTTACATCAGGAACTTACGAACGTTACTTTATTGAAAACCAACATGTTTATCATCATATTTTGGATTCTAAAACGGGTTATCCTTTAGATAATGAATTAGAAAGTATAACCATTATTTCGGATACATCCCTTGAGGGAGATATTTATTCAACAATCTTATATGGATTTGGTACTGAAAAGACTAAACAATTATTGAAAAATCAGCAAAATTTATCTGCTATATTTTTATTGAAGGATAAAACAATAAAGATAGTCAATCCTGATAATTTTGCTTTTCAACTGCTCGACCAAGAATATCAAATAAGCTAGATATTGCGAATAAAATAAAGATTTTACAAATTATATCATTTCATTATCAATTTGATTAAATTGATATTTAATTTAAAAGGAAATATTATGAGTACAGTAAAAAAACCGCCAGTTAAATGGCTTCCTCTTATTATTATTGCAGGAATATCGGCAATATTATGGCTTTTTATATCTCCACCAGAAGGTATTAGTATAGAAGGGTGGCGAACAAGTATTATATTTGTGGCAACTATCGCCTGTATTGTTGCAGAAATCATGCCTATAGGCGCAATTGGATTATTAGCTATTACGGTATTTGCTGTTCTTAGACCATCAGGAGCGACAACCGCTGCCGAATCAGTCAAAATATCATTAAGTGAATTAAACAGTAGTTTAATTTGGTTGATTGTTATCGCGTTTATGATTGCTAGAGGGTTTATTAAAACTGGTTTAAGTAAACGTATTGCTTATTTTTTAGTTAAAATTTTAGGTAAAAACACCTTAGGTTTAGCTTATGGATTATCAGTAACCGATGTTGCTTTAGCGCCGGCGATTCCAAGTACTACGGCTCGAGCTGGTGGGGTAATCTATCCAATTGCTGAGGCATTAGCAATCAACTTTAATTCAAATCCTAAAGATGAATCAAGAAATCGTATTGGTACTTTTTTAATGCTAACGATAAGTCATGTTAACGATATTACTTCGGCAATGTTTTTAACTGCCTTTACTGGTAATTTGTTAGCAGCTAAATTAGTGACTTCATCACTTGGTATCACTTTGGGTTGGGGACAATGGTTTATTGCTGCAATTGTTCCTTGTTTAGTGTCATTTGTTGTTATTCCTTTAGTTATTTATTTTTTAACTAATCCAGAATTGAAAAAAACACCCGAAGCACCAAAATTAGCTGCTGAAGAACTTAAGAAAATGGGTTCAATTACCTTAAAAGAAATCATTATGGGTGCTACAGTCGTTTTATTATTAGCACTTTGGATTTTTGGTAAAAATATTGGTATTGATTCAACTACAACCGCATTTATTGGTTTAACTATTTTAATTTTAACTGGTGTATTAAGTTGGGATGATATCAAAGGTGAAAAAGCGGCATGGGATACATTAATCTGGTTTGCTGCTTTGTTAATGATGGCTGGTCAAGTTAATAAACTTGGTGTAACTAAATGGTTAGGCGATACCATTGGTGCAGCAGTAAAAGGCCATTTAGGTGATAGTAGTTGGATTTTTGTTATTATTATTCTATGTGTAGCTTATGTTTATTTACACTATTTCTTTGCCAGTGGTAATGCACATATTGCGGCACTGTTCCCCGTGTTCTTATCGGTTGCTATTGCCTTAGGAGTACCGCAATTAATTGCTATTTTTGCTTTAGTCATTTGTACCAATTATTTTGGTTCTCTTACTCAGTTTGCAAATGCTCGAAATCCATTATTATTTGCTGAAGGATTTGTACCGGTAAAAACTTGGTGGAAAGTAGGCTTTATTTGTAGTGTAGTTAATCTAATTATTGTTTTCACCGTTGGTATTTTATGGTGGAAAATTATTGGATTAGGTTAAAACCTCTATAATCTCTACTGTTATCGACAAATAAAAAGCCCCCCAGTAATTGGTTGTCCAACTATTGGGGGGTCACTTCAAATGGCGGTTTTTTACCTTAATAAAGTAAAATCTTATAAAGTTTCAATTGATAATTTCCAGTTATTTACCGATTTCCAATATTTTTTCTCTTGTTCCAAATCTAATAGAATCAACCTATTATTTTCAACAAACAGCTTATCTATCGTTAGTGTCATTTTAGTGGATTTTTCTTGCGACAAAATTAACTTAAAAGCATTGAGATCTAGATCGGGACTACGTTGATTGTTTATGAGTATCGATAATCTGAGAATTTGTAACATGGCAATAATATGTTTAAATTCGAACAGGCTAAAATAAGGAAATTCTTCTATATTAATCGATTTTCGATGGTAACGAACCAACGTTGATAATAATAATTGCTGTTCTTCATTAAACCCCGGTAAATTACTATTTTTTAGAATATAACTAGAGTGTTTATGGATCGAAGAAAAGTTAATTTTTAACCCCACCTCATGCAATTGTGCTGCCCAATATAAAATGGATTCAACACTTGGTGGTATGATCATTAAAGATTGCGCTTTCCATTGAGAAAAAAGGTATTTTGCCGTTTTCACAATTTGTTTAGCATGGCGTTCATCAATATTATAGTGTTGCGATAGCGATTCAGCTGTTGTTTGTCTGATATCTCGATAATTAGGGCCATCAATAAGTTCATAAAGAACACCTTCACGTAAAGCACTTGGACTAAATTGTAATTCTTCTAAACCTAATGCATTAAAGACGCCACTGAAGATAGCTAATCCACTGACAAAAACATTTTTTCTTTCCTCGGATAGAGAAGGAAAATCAATTTCATGAAAATAATTAAATTCTAATACATAACTGATTAAATCATCCAAACGTTTAGGGGTAATAATTCCGTCGCTAACCCCAATATCGAGTAAAATTTTATAAATGCTTTTAATGGTACCGGATGTACCGAAAGCAGCACTAATATTTTGTTTTTTTATTAGGTTGATTAAATTTTCAATTTGTTGCTCGGCAGCTAATTTTGCTTGTTGAAATGATTGATAATCAATTTTCTTTTGCGGAAAAAACTGTTTAGTGTAAGTGACACATCCCATTGGTCTGCTAGCTACCAGTATAGGTTTTAGATTATTACCTTTACCAATGGCAATTTCCGTAGAGCCACCACCAATATCAACCACGAATTTGCTATCGTTTTCATTGGTGGACTCTGCTGTCATTGTACCGAGATAAATAAGTCTGGCTTCTTCTTGACCAGAAATGATTTCAATAGGGTATGGTAATACTTTAGCTGCTTCGTTTAAAAATTTAAGTCTATTTTTCGCAATTCGTAAAGTATAAGTAGCGATAATTCTTACATTTTCGGCTGGAAATCCGTTTAATCGTTCTGCAAATAACGCTAAACATTCAATACCACGATTAATACTTGATTCACTTAATTCATTATTTTCATTTAATCCAGTAGCAAGATGAATATTCTTTTTATGTTTATATATAATTTGCCTAGCTCCATCTACATTACGAGCTATAATCATATGAAAACTATTAGAGCCTAAATCGACGACAGCATATTCATTAAATTTATTCACGTTAAAATCCTTAAACCGATGATTCCATGTGTTTTAAATAATCATAAATGGCATGTTGTGCTCTTATTTTTTTCTTATTGCCTCGTTGTACATAATTGTTCATATTATCTTTGTCGATGATCCTAGCTTTGACATTATCATTACATTGCAAATTGAAAATATCATGTATAGTAGATTTTAAAACTGGATCAAAAATTTTAACACCCACTTCAATTCGATTATCTAAGTTACGAGGCATCCAGTCAGCTGATGAAATATAAGTGTCTTTTTTTCCATCGTTTTCAAAAATATACACCCGAGCGTGCTCTAAATATTGATCGACAATACTCGTTACATAGATATTTTCACTTAAATTAGGGATCTGAGGAACTAAAACGCAAGTTCCCCTAACAATCATTCTAATATTTACACCGGCACATGAAGCTCGATAAAGTTGGTCAATCATCTCTTTATCGGTGATCGCATTCAATTTTAAATAAATACCAGAAGGTTTCCCTGCTTTGGCATTATTAATTTCACGTTCAATAAACTCATAAAAACGTTGACGAGTATTTTGTGGCGATACCAGTAAGTGATTAAATGAAACAGGTTTAAATGGATTTTCAATGAAATTAAATACTTTAATAACTTCATCGGTAATGGCTGGATCAGAAGTTAATAGTGAAAAATCGGTGTAGACTCGTGCTGTTTTTTCATTAAAGTTACCTGAGCCGATATGAGCATAGCGAATAATTTTATCCTCTTCTCGTCGATCAATTAAAAACAATTTAGCATGGATCTTAAGTTTTGGTTGTGAATAGATAACTTTGATACCACTACGAATTAATCTTTTAGCCCATTTTATATTTGCCTCTTCATCAAAACGAGCTTGTAGTTCAACCACCACTGTAACTTTTTTACCATTATTGGCGGCATTAATTGCTGCGTGTATAAATCGGGAATCTTTCGCAACCCGATAAATATTCATACGAATATGGGTCACAGCTGGATCGAAAGAGGCTTGACGCATGATCTCAAGTACATGACCAAATGAATAATAAGGATAGTAGAGCAATACATCTCGATCCTTAATAGTCGCAAAAGCATTCCTAAATTTTTTGAATCGATTATAAGCAAGGCTAGGTAAACGTTTATTAAGTAAATTTTTAACGCCTAAATCAGGAAAGTTAACTAAATCTTTAAAATTAGGATAACGTCCGCCTGGCATTGCATCTTGTTCTGTTAATTTTAACTTATTAATCAATAATTCAAATAATGCTTTAGGCATATCTTTTTGATAGGTAAAGCGTACCGGTTGTGCGGTTAAACGTTGTTTTAATCCTTGTGACATTAATTCTAGTAAACTATCTAGTTCACTATTTAATTCATATTCCGCATCACGATTAATATTGATTGAATAAGCATTTAATTCAACAGCATCAAAAAAGACTTTAAAAATATCGTCTAAACAGTAACGTAAAATATTATCTAAAAAGATAATTGATTTGTTTTTGGTTGAAACTTCCGATGGTAATAAAACAAAACGAGGAGCATTGTCGGTAGGCAGCTCCAATAAGGCATAACTAATATTGTCTTTACAAATAATTTCCACTGCCAAATAAGCATGATCATCTTTGAGAAATTGGATCAATTCAGTATGGCTATCAAGAAGAATAGGGGTGATATATTGTCTTAGATTTTGCTTATAGTAATTTTTTATCCAATTTTCTTGATAACTAGTAAGTTGCCTCTCATTTATTAGAAAAATCTGGTTTCTAGCCATTTCTAATAATAGTTCGTTATAGAGCTGATCAAATTGTAATTCAAGTTGAATAACTTTTTGGTTAACTTGTCTTAATAAATGTTTCGCATTTGAGGTGGATTGAGATTGTTCTTGCTCAATAAGAACATATTTTTTTAAGTTTGCAAATTGAACTTTATAAAATTCGTCTAGATTACTGGAGTAAATACCTAAAAAACGGATTCGTTCTATAAGAGGATTACTTTCATCAGCCGCCTCTTGTAGTACACGTTGATTAAAGGATAACCAACTGAGTTCTTTGGGTAAATATACTTTTTCTATAATCATGTCTTATTTGGTCCAGTCCACAAATTGAATATCTAACAGCATAACGCATGTTAAAAAAAAAGCTAGCACATCGCTAGCTTTTTATTATTCATTTAAACAATTTTAAAATGATTAGATACGGTGTACCGAAGTTGTATTAGTAGTACCACTTGGAACCAATGCACCTGATACCATAACAATCGTATCACCTTGTTTAACATTACAAACTTTAACTGCCATTTCTTTACCTAAACGGTAGAAATCGTCAGTTGAGTTAATCGCATCAATTAAAATTGGTTCAACACCTTTAGATAATGCTAATTGATTAACTGTTTTTTGACTTGAAGATAATGCTAAAATACGAGCTGTCGGGAAGTAATGACGAAGTTCACGAGCAGATTTACCACTACGAGTCGCAACAACAATTAATGGCACATTTAAACGTTCAGCAATTTCAACTGCACCACAACAAACTGCAGCAGTAATACGTAATGTTTCTTCTTTGGTTGTTAACTCAAGTTTAGCAGGAATAGTACCATCAGTACGTTTACAGATTGTAGCCATCACATTTACTGCTTCAAATGGATATTTACCTTTAGCACTTTCACCTGATAACATAACTGCGTCGGTTCCATCGATGATTGCATTAGCAACGTCTCCAGCTTCAGCACGAGTAGGGCGAGGGTTTTTAATCATTGAGTCTAACATTTGTGTTGCAGTAATAACTGGTTTTGACGCCTTATTACATTTTTTGATCATCATTTTTTGAGCAAAAATAACTTCTTCAACAGCGATTTCCACACCTAAGTCACCGCGAGCCACCATGATACCGTCAGAAGCTTCTAAAATTTCATCAAAATTATCTAAACCTTCTTGGTTTTCAATTTTAGAAATAATTTTAATTTCTTCACCACCGTGAGCTTTAAGATGAGCACGGATATCTTCAACGTCAGAACGTTTACGGATAAAAGATGCAGCAATAAAGTCAACACCTTGCTCACAACCGAAAATTAAATCATTTTTATCTTTTTCAGCAAGTGCAGGTAATTTAATTGAAACGCCAGGTAAGTTAATACCTTTATTTTCACCTAAATCACCATTATTTAGTACTTTACAGACAACTTCGTTACCGTTGATTTCGACAACGTCCATAGCGATTAAACCATCATCAACCAAAACACGATTGCCAGGTTTAAGATCTTGAGCAAAACCTTTATAAGTAACCGCAACACGTTCTGAATTACCAACTACGGTTTCATCGGTAGTAAAAGTGAAAGTTTGACCAGCAACAAGTGATACATCATTACCACCTTCTAACTTAATAGTACGGATTTCTGGACCTTTAGTATCCAACATAATTGCCGCTTTTAAGCCAGTTTCTTGCATTACTTCACGTAAATTTTTGATTCGATTACCGTGTTCTTCATAATCACCATGAGAGAAGTTTAAACGCATTACATTCATGCCTGCATTTAATAATTTGGTTAACATCTCTTTTGATTCTGATTTTGGTCCTATAGTACAAACGATTTTTGTCTTTTTCATAATATTATCACTACTTGTTAAGGTTAATGTTTAAATTTCATATAAACTGGGTATATGTCTAAATGCAAAGTATTTACATTGGATTGAAAGGGATATAAGAAGGATCTAGCAACTGAAAAATAGTTACTTAATTTTATTTCAGTGTCTGAAAAATTGACTATTTTCATTAAAATTTAGATCCTCAAAAAATTGGCTTCATTATAGACTTAACTCTATTTTAAATAAAGTTTTTTATCACTAAATCTGTTTTAAGTTTATACAATTAGTATAAGATAACAGATTGGATAATAACGATAGATTTTATAAAAATTTTGAGGAGAGGGGTTTTTAAGTTACATATAATC
>NZ_NASD01000038.1 GCF_002142155.1 Gilliamella apis
TAAGCCTGCCGCCAGCGTTCAATCTGAGCCATGATCAAACTCTTCAATTTAAAGTTTGATGCTCAATAACTGTCTCTGACATAATTCAAATGAATCTTCAGTGTCACTTATCAAGACTTAATTTTTTGAGTCCGTAGACTTTTAATTTTTCGTCTCGCAAGTGCCCACACAGATTGTCTGTTTCTTCTTTTTAAAGAGCTGACAGGATTTTAATTTACTTCACAATTTCTTGTTTCAGTTTGCTGTCTCAAGGGCTGCGTATACTACGCTACACCTTTTTATTCGTCAAGATCTTTTTTTAAAATTTTTGACCTTGCTCACTAACACGACCCTTGTCTGCTTGTCGCTGACGCCGTGTTAGTGGATGCGCATTATAGGCACTTCATTTTTTTTGGCAAGTGAAAAGTTGCAATTATTTATTTGTTCGAATAAGCTTTAATCAGCATAAACGCTAATACAATGATATTTATTAAGATTATATTCAGTGAATTTTTTAGTTAATTTTTCAACTTGCTGATTATGCAATGTACTTATCACAATATTATCTAAAGTAGATAGTTTATTTAAGCTATTTAGATCATACTGATCATTAAGTAATGTATTAACTCTTGATGCAATTGCATATCCTGAATCGATAAAAGTTGTATTAGGAAAAAGTATTCTTAACTCATCTTTAATAAACGGATAATGAGTACAACCAAGTACAATTGTATCTGGAATGACAGATAACTTAAGCCATGGCTGCAATAGTGTCTCAAGTTGCTGCATATCAACAGCAATACCTTGTAATTTATTTTCTGCTATATGGGCTAATTCAGATAAACCAAGCAATTTAACATCACAATCTGGAGCAAACTCCTGAATTAAATTACTGGTATATGCTCTTTGTATTGTTGCTTTGGTTGCTAATAACCCTATACATTTATTTTTAGTAATTTTGCTGGCAGGCTTAATTGCAGGTACAACTCCTACAATTGGAAAAGGAAAGTTTGTCCGTAAACTTGGTAAACAAATAGTGCTAGCGGTATTACATGCAATCACAGCTAAATCAATAGAGTATGATTGTAAAATGGTAGCAATGATATGATTCACTCTAGTAATTAAATATTCAGATGATTTATCACCATAGGGAAATCCTTCATTATCAAAAGCATAAATATAATGTAGATTCGGCATTTTATTATAGATTTCATTATAAATTGATAATCCACCGATACCCGAATCAAAAACTAATACTGTGGGAGATTGTTTTACAATATTCATATATAGTTAATGAAGGTTAAAAAAATAAACGAGCCATATCCTAAATTGATTAAAATTTTATGCAAGTAATTTTGTTTGTGGTAGTACTGGCTTTTTTTAGAATAAATCATTAAAATGGACGTCTAGATGGTAAAACTGCTAAACACAAGCAACTTTCATTGTTATTTTATATTTAGAGAATTGCACTAAATAAGTTAAAGAAGGTAAAACATGTCAGAATTTCTATTTACTTCAGAATCTGTATCAGAAGGTCACCCAGATAAAATCGCCGATCAAATATCTGATGCTGTATTAGATGCTATTTTAGAACAAGATCCTAAAGCACGAGTTGCTTGTGAAACTTACGTAAAAACCGGTATGGCATTAGTTGGTGGAGAAATTACAACTTCTGCATGGGTTGATATTGAAGAATTAACCAGAAAAACCATTAATGATATTGGTTATACTAGTTCAGAAATGGGCTTTGATGCCAACTCTTGTGCAGTTCTCAATGCAATTGGTAAGCAATCGCCAGATATTAATCAAGGCGTTGATCGTCAAAATCCACTGGAGCAAGGTGCTGGAGACCAAGGTATTATGTTTGGCTATGCTACCAATGAAATGCCTAATTTAATGCCAGCAGCAATTAGTTATGCTCATGATCTTATGCGTCGTCAAGCTGAAGTAAGAAAAAATGGTACTCTCCCATGGTTAAGACCTGATGCCAAAAGCCAAGTCACATTGATTTACCAAGATGGAAAAATCCAAGGAGTCGATACTGTAGTTTTATCGACCCAACATTCAGAAGGCATTGAACAAAAAGCGTTGCATGAAGCGGTTATGGAAGAGATCATTAAACCAACGTTACCAAACGAGTGGTTAACTTCAAGAACAAAATATTTTATCAACCCTACTGGACGCTTTGTTATTGGTGGTCCTATGGGAGATTGTGGTTTAACTGGTCGAAAAATTATTGTTGATACCTATGGCGGTGCAGCACGTCATGGTGGTGGTGCATTTTCTGGCAAAGATCCTTCAAAAGTAGACCGCTCAGCAGCTTATGCAGCAAGATATGTTGCCAAAAATATTGTAGCCGCAGGACTTGCTGATAAATGTGAATTACAAATTTCTTACGCTATCGGTGTTGCTCATCCAACTTCTATTTATGTTAATACTTTTGGTACTGAAAAAATTGCTCATGACAAAATTATATCATTAATAAAAGAATTTTTTGATTTACGTCCTTATGGACTAATTCAAATGCTTGATCTTATCCAGCCAATTTATCAAAAAACGGCCAGCTATGGCCATTTTGGTCGAGATATCTTCCCTTGGGAAAAAACCGATAAGGCAGCTATTCTTCGCGATGCAGCAGGATTATAAACACATACCAATTTATCTACATAATCAAGTATTGGCTTGTTTAAGAACCCACTTAATTCAAGCCAATCAAATATTAAAAACCAATTATAAAGAGCCTAAAATCAGTTACAAACCTAAAGGTACTATTGCTGGCTGCGCATTATTAACCCATTGGGAAATACAACTTAATAGCACAATGCTCTATGAGAATAAGGAAGATTTTATTAATGAAGTTGTGCCTCATGAATTAGCTCATCTCATTACTTTTCAATATTTTGGTAAAGTAAAACCGCATGGCAAAGAATGGCAATATGTCATGTCTAAAATAATGAAAAAAGAACCAAAAGTGACCCATAATTTCAAAATTAAACGCAATGGATATATATATTTTTGTGACTGCCAAGAGCATCATTTATCACCAATACGGCATAACAAAATTATAAATAATAAAACTAGTTATCAATGTCGTAAATGCGGTACTATATTAAAACTTAAAAACTTTAGTTAATTTTAAAATAAACTATGCCTAATTTTGATACCCACTTTTACAAAAGTTCTATATTTATTGTAATTTTAAGCTTTCTCTTATATATCTTAGGTAATTTTTTTCTGCCGTTATATGGCAAAATAACAGTAAGCTTAATCGAACATTTCCAATCATTATTTTTATTATTTATGTGTGGTTATAGCTATTTTTATGCGAAAAGAGTTAAAAATCATTCAAACCTGTATAAATTTTGGATTTGGACAATTTTTTGGTGGTTTATGCTTTTTGGTCGAGGAATCAGTTGGGGACGAGATTTTTTCCCTGATGTTCCTCGCTTTTATTATAAAATTATAGCTAGTATTATCATGACAATTCCATTACTGACTATATTTTTGCCAACCATTCGTCACGAGATAACTCGTCGATATAAATATGACACAATTCCGGTCTGGCATCTATTTTTTGCCTTTCTTTTTTTAGGTATTGCCGACACAGCTGAACACCGTCGTTTAGGTTACCAATGGTTAGTTTTGAATCCTGAACGCAAAGATCTTATTGAAGAGTTGATGGAGATTCCTTGTCTTTTAAGCCTTGCATTAACAACATTCTATATGCAAAAAAATGAACAAAAGAGGTTAAATAAGTCATGTTAAGCTATCGTCATAGCTATCACGCAGGCAATCATGCCGATGTATTAAAACATATTGTATTAACATTATGTATTAACTCATTAAAAGAAAAAGAAAAACCATTTTTATACTTAGATACTCATTCTGGAGCTGGTCGTTATTTACTACAAAGTGAACATGCTGAAAAAACGGGGGAGTATTTATCTGGTATCAATTTAATTTGGCAACAATCGGAAACACCTGAATTGCTTAATACTTATTTATCGGTTTTAAAACGTTATAACCCTTTCGATAACTTGAAATATTATTTAGGCTCACCTTTAATTGCTAAACAATTACTAAGAGAACAAGACAAAATCAATCTTACAGAACTTCATCCTACAGATTATCCATTATTGCGACAAGAATTCAGTAAAGATAAGCGGGCGAGAGTATTAAGAGAAGATGGATTTTCACAATTAAAATCAAAACTACCTCCTGAATCTCGTCGAGGAATTATTTTGATTGATCCTTCATATGAAATAAAAGATGACTATCAAAAAATCCCTAAAGTATTATTGGAAGCATATAAACGTTTCGCAACTGGCATTTATTTAATTTGGTATCCAGTTGTTTCTCGAACTCAAACACAAAAGATGATAGATGAAATTGTTAACTTAGGTATTAAGAAAATTTCTCAATTTGAATTTGCAATCAAACCAGATAATAACCAGAAAGGTATGACGGCTTCCGGTATGATAGTTATTAATCCGCCATGGAAATTACAGCAACAAATGCAAACCATTATGCCGTGGTTGAAAAACACCCTTGATACAGAAAAAATGGGGAATTATCTTATTAAAGAATTAGTTCCAGAATAATTTCTAATAGTTATAAACCAAAAATGCGAGAACCTCTCGCATTTTTAATAAATAATATTTAAACAACAATTAAATAATAAAAATCAAGGAAAGAAATGACAAGCAAACAAATAAATCCATAAAATTATAGTTAGTAACAGGGAAAGAAAAACTGCTGCAGAACCATAATCTTTTGCCCGCCCTGACAATTCATGCCTTTCACTACCAATACGATCAACCACGCATTCAATAGCACTATTAAGTAATTCAACAATCATCACAACGCCAATTGAACCCAATAATAAAATGCGTTCATAAATAGAAAAATCGATTAACATTACTGTTATATAAGCTAGAATTAATATAATTAATTCTTGACGAAATGCGACTTCATATTTTATTGCAGACTTAAATCCCTTCAAAGAATATTTTGTCGCATTAATAATGCGTTGCAATCCGGTCGGTTTATTCATATTTATATTCGATCCCTAAATTATCGTACATAACCGTAGTTCATAAGACGTTGGAATCTTCTTTCAAGCAGTTGTGATAATGCTAAACCTTCTAATTCATCCAGATCAGCTAATAATTGTGCTTTAAGTGAAGTAGCAATAGCAGTATAGTCACGATGAGCGCCACCAAGAGGTTCTGGTACGATAGAATCGATCAGATTCAATTTTATCAATTTGTCAGCAGTCATATTCATTGCTTCTGCTGCTACTGGCGCTTTATCAGCACTTTTCCATAAAATTGATGCACATCCTTCCGGAGAAATAACGGAGTAAGTACTATACTGTAGCATATTAACTTTATCTGCGACACCAATTGCAAGTGCGCCACCCGATCCGCCTTCACCAATCACAGTACAAATTGTTGGTACATTTAATCGTGACATCTCACGTAGGTTACGAGCAATTGCTTCAGCTTGTCCTCTTTCCTCTGCACCAATTCCAGGATAGGCTCCTGGAGTATCAATAAATGTAATAATTGGTAACTTAAATCGCTCAGCCATTTGCATTAATCTCAATGCTTTACGGTAACCTTCTGGAGCAGGCATACCAAAGTTACGATAGATTTTCTGTTTAGTTTCACGACCTTTTTGGTGGCCAATCACCATAACTGGGCGATCATCTATACGCGCTATGCCACCAACAATTGCCTTATCATCAGCATAGGCTCTATCACCAGCCAACTCATCAAAATCAGTAAAAATTTCATTGATATAGTCTAATGTGTAAGGGCGATTAGGGTGCCTAGCTAATTGAGCCACATCCCAAGGCGATAGATTAGAAAATATTTTTTTAGTCAATTCACGACTTTTCTGATTTAATTGCTTAATTTCTTTATCTAAATTAATATCTAATTCAACTTGTTGCGAATCAATATTCTTTAAGGAATTAATTTTTGCTTCTAATTCCGCTATCGGCTTTTCAAATTCCAAAAAATTGTTCATAACGCTTGTGATTGCCTCTTGTATTATTTGTATTTTATTAAAAATACGTTACTAAATTTAGTATACTGACTATTTATTAAAATAAAATTAAACCAATTCTACTATGTAATTGTCATTGAAGTCATCAATATTTATTATTAATAGACTTAAACAGGTTAAATAGCACCTTTAATATTTATTTAAATCTTTATTTCTAAATAGCCTAAATTTTTATTACTTATTCGATTAATATAACTTAATTAATCAAATTCAAAATTCACACGCTCATTACCTAGTAAGGTTTTTAGTTCTATTATTAGTGCATCTTCAGGTACTATACGCCAAGTGGTACCAAATTGTAGGCGTACGATAGAATCTTCTCTTTGATAATATAAATTAATTGGTACACTACCGTGTCGATAAGGTTCTATAATTTGCTGTAGTCGTTGTAGGATTGTCCGATTAACTTCAATATCAGTTAATGTAATAGCTAACCCTTTAACATATTTAGCCCGAGCATCTTTTAAGTCAACAATATCACGAACAGATAATTTAAACCCACCATTGAAATCATCATGACTTACTTGCCCTGAAACAATTAGAATTTTATCTTTTACCAGTAAATGACCAAATTTATCTAATGCTTCAGAAAAAAGCATGCCATCAATTCGTCCTGACCTATCATCTAAAGTAAATAATCCAATTTTATTACCTTTTTTGGTAATTCGAACTCTAGCATCAACAACAATACCGGCAAAAGTAGCCATTTTGCCCCATCCAGTAGGTGCTGCCTCGCTAATACGAAGGCCCCCTGAATATCGATTGAGTTCTTTTAAATATTGGGTAACCGGATGGCCGGTTAAATAAAGTCCTAATGCTTCACGTTCACCATCAAGTAAAACTTGTGCTGGTAATTCAGGTACAGCAGCATATGCATGTTCAACTTGTTCTGGCTCTTCAGCAAGGACTCCGAACATATCTTCTTGACCAATATTCTGTGCTTTAGCATATTGATCTGCTGCTTGCATGGCATCATTAATACTATGTAAAATAGCTGCTCTATGTGGGCCCAATTTATCAAAAGCCCCTGCCATAGTTAATTTCTCTAAGACACGTCGGTTAATTTTTTTCATATCAGTTCGAGCACAAAGCTCAAAGATATTTTTAAAATATCCGCCGCTATTACGCGCCTCTACAATTGCTTCAATCGGCCCTTCACCTACCCCTTTTATGGCACCAATGCCATAAACAATTTCACCTTTATCATTCACATGAAAATGGTAAAGACCACTGTTAATATCTGGAGGATTAACTTGCAACCCCATTCTTAGACATTCGTCAACTAAACCAACAATTTTATCTGTATTGTCCATATCAGCTGTCATTACAGCAGCCATAAATTCAGCCGGATAATGAGTTTTTAACCATAATGTTTGATATGAAACCAGTGCATAAGCTGCGGAGTGAGATTTATTAAAACCATAGCCAGCAAATTTTTCAACCAGATCAAAAATATGCATTGAAAGCTCACCATCAACGCCTTGCTTTTCCGCACCTTCTTTAAAAACAGAACGCTGCTTAGCCATCTCTTCTGGTTTTTTCTTACCCATCGCTCGTCGTAACAAGTCTGCACCACCTAGCGTATAACCAGATAGTGTTTGGGCAATTTGCATAACTTGTTCTTGATATAAAATTATGCCATAGGTTGGTTCTAATATTGGTTTAAGAGATTCGTGTTGATGATTGATATCTGGATATGATACTTCTTCTCGTCCATGCTTACGGTCAATAAAATTATCTACCATCCCTGACTGTAACGGCCCCGGTCGAAATAAAGCAACTAAAGCGATCATATCTTCAAAGCAGTCTGGCTTTAACCGCCTGATCAAATCTTTCATACCACGCGATTCCAATTGGAAGACCGCGGTAGTTTCAGCTTTTAATAATAATTGGAAAGATTCTTCATCATCTAATGGAATACGAGTAATATCAACTGCGGCCTTACCATCCTTTAACTGGCGCTCATTAATCATTTTAATCGCCCAGTCAATAATGGTTAAGGTACGTAATCCTAAGAAGTCAAATTTAACTAGTCCAGCATATTCAACATCATTTTTATCAAATTGCGTTACTGGATGGTGGCCCTCAGGATCACAATAAATAGGAGAAAAATCAGTAATCTTAGTTGGAGATATTACAACACCTCCAGCATGTTTACCTGCATTTCGAGTAACACCTTCCAACTGTCTTGCGATATCAATAAGAGACTTAACTTCTTCGTTATTATCATAAAGCTCTTGTAGTTGTGGTTCAGCTTCAAACGCCTTAGCTAAGGTCATACCAGGATCAAGAGGAATTAATTTTGAGATACGATCGACAAATCCATAAGGATGGCCAAGTACTCGCCCTACATCACGGATAACCGCTTTTGCAGCCATAGTACCAAAGGTAATAATTTGCGATACAGCATCTCGACCATACATATCAGCAACGTGATCAATAACCATATCACGCTTTTCCATACAAAAGTCGACATCAAAATCCGGCATTGAAACCCGTTCTGGATTCAAAAAACGTTCAAAAAGTAAATCAAATGCTAATGGATCTAAATCAGTTATTTTTAAAGCATACGCAACTAATGAACCTGCTCCTGAACCACGTCCAGGGCCAACGGGAATATCGTTATCTTTTGACCATTGAATAAATTCCATTACGATCAAAAAGTAACCAGGGAAACCCATCTGATTTATTACGTTTAATTCTGTTTCTAATCGTTCATCATATTCTGGACGTTTTTGTTTTCGTTCTTCGGGATCAGGAAAAAGAAATTCTAATCTCTCTTCTAAACCTTCTCGAGATTTATGTACCAAAAAATCTTCCGTCGACATATCACCAGTAGGAAATTGTGGTAGGAAATATTCACCAAGCCTTATAGTAACATTGCATCGCTTAGCTATTTCTACACTATTTTCTAATGCCTCTGGAATATCTGAAAATAAATCGCACATCTCTTGTTCAGTACGCAAATATTGTTCAGCTGAATAATTTTTCGGTCTATTAGGATCTTCAAGTGTATTACCATCATGAATAGCGACGCGAATTTCATGTGCTTCAAAATCCGAAGATTTCAAAAATCGTACATCATTAGTCGCCACAACAGGTAAGGCATGTTGTTCAGCTAGCTTAATAGCACTATGAATAAATAATTCTTCATTAAGGCGATTTGTGCGAACCAATTCAAAATAAAAGTGTTGATTAAAATTTTCTTGATAAAAGTTAATTGCATCATCAATAATCGCCTGATTATCACGAATAATACCAATACCAATATCACTTTCACGACCAGCTAATATGATTAAACCATTGCGATGCAATGTTAACCATTCTTGATCAACAACTGGTAAATCTCCAATATAGCCACGCTGGTAAGCTTTAGAAATTAATAAAGTAAGATTTTGGTAGCCTTCATTATTTGCAGCTAATAATGTTAACCGATAAACCTCATCACTTAATTGTGAATTTTTAACAGCTAAATCGGCACCAATAATCGGTTTGATGCCCTTACCCATTGCTGAACCATAAAACTTCACCAGTCCACACAGATTGGTAAAATCAGTAATAGCAAAAGCAGGCATTTGCAACTTGCTGACTTCATTAACTAAAGCACCTACTTTAGCAATGCCATCAATCATTGAAAAATCGCTATGTAAGTGAAGATGAATAAACTTAGGTTCAGTCATATTTACCAAAAATAATTACTCCGAAAATTAGCCTCAATTATAGCATAAACCATATGAATATTCTTATTGTCTTTATTTATCGGAAAATCCCATAACGGACAAATAAAACTCGTTATTTATATTAAAAATTTTTAATAGTTAATCGCTTTATCTATCACGGATATTTTGCTATTTTTAGTGATATACCTAAATAGTACTATTAAATTAGTTAGTATTAACAG
>NZ_NASD01000039.1 GCF_002142155.1 Gilliamella apis
ACAAAATTACAGTCAAAATTCAAGAATATAAAGGTATATAGAAGGTATGATTAATTACAGCTTTATTAATAGAAGAGAGCAATATAGCGATAACCGAGTTCGCATGAAAAAAGCAATTATCTAAAAGATATGGTTAAACTAACATTATCGTATTAAAAATACAATAAATTAATAAATAAAAAAGGGCTAAAAAATAGCCCTTCCTCATTAATTAGATCATTAATGGTGTTTTCATTGTTAATCTTAATTACCAAGTAATCAATTAATGCTCACGTGTTTTTCTAAATTCCACATCTGGATAACGTTCTTGTGTTAGATTTAGATTAACCATACTCGGCGCAATATAAGATAAATTATCACCACCATCTAGTGCTAAATTTTGCTCACATTTTCGTTTAAAATCTTCAAGTTTCTTAGCATCACTACATTCAACCCAACGAGCCGTTGTTACATTTACTGGCTCATAAATCGCTTCTACGTTGTATTCAGATTTTAAACGCGCAACAACTACGTCAAATTGCAACACCCCTACCGCTCCAACAATTAAATCATTGTTGGCAATTGGACGGAATACTTGTACAGCACCTTCTTCTGAAAGCTGAACTAAACCTTTTAATAATTGTTTTTGTTTGAGTGGATCTTTTAAACGAATACGACGAAACAGCTCAGGGGCAAAATTAGGTATACCGGTAAATTTAAGATCTTCGCCCTGAGTGAAAGTATCACCAATCTGTATAGTGCCATGATTATGTAAACCAATAATATCACCAGCATAAGCTTGTTCAACATGATCTCGATCACCAGCCATAAAGGTTAGCGCATCAGAAATATTCACATCTTTTGCGATACGAACATGACGCAACTTCATACCTTTCTCGTATTTACCCGATACAATACGCATAAAGGCAACTCGGTCACGATGTTTAGGATCCATATTGGCTTGGATCTTAAATACAAAACCAGTAAATTTTTCTTCGGTAGCTGCAACTTCTCGTTTATCAGTCTGGCGAGGTTGAGGCGTCGGAGCCCAAGCTGTCAAACCATCAAGCATATGATCAACACCAAAATTCCCAAGCGCTGTACCAAAAAATACTGGGGTTAAATCACCAGATAAAAATGCTTCCAGATCAAACTCATTTGATGCACCTTGTACTAATTCAAGCTCATCACGAAGTTGCTGTGCTAAATCGTCACCAATTGTGTTATCGAGTTCTGGATTATCTAAACCTTTGATAATACGAACTTCCTGAATAGTATGACCTTTACCTGTTTGATAAAGATAAGTCTCATCTTTCGCTAAATGATAGACGCCTTTAAATAATTTACCACAACCAATTGGCCAGGTAATTGGTGCGCACATGATGTTAAGTTCGTTTTCAACTTCATCAAGCAACTCCATTGGATCACGTATATCACGATCAAGTTTATTCATAAAAGTCAAAATTGGCGTATTGCGTAAACGCGTTACTTCCATCAATTTACGTGTTCTATCTTCAACACCTTTTGCCGCATCAATAACCATTAAACAGCTATCAACAGCCGTTAATGTTCGATAAGTATCTTCCGAAAAGTCCTCATGCCCAGGAGTATCAAGTAAGTTAACTAAACAATCATTATAAGGAAATTGCATAACCGATGTGGTGATCGAAATACCACGCTGTTTTTCCATTTCCATCCAATCTGATTTAGCGTGCTGAGCATTTGCACCACGCCCTTTAACCGTACCCGCAGTTTGAATCGCTTGTCCAAACAACAATACTTTTTCGGTGATAGTCGTTTTACCCGCATCCGGGTGAGAGATAATAGCAAAAGTACGACGAGCCTTAACTTCGTCTAAATAAGCTTGTTCTGTCATAAAATTAATCAATTTAGCTAAGCAAAAATAATGGCGTATTCTAACAGGTCTACATCTATATTGCCATTGAAGAAGACTATTTTGCTATTTGCCTTATTGATATATCTATGCATAATAGCGGCATTTAATACTGATGGTGATATAATCACTATTTGGTAATAGTGTTTAATATTAGAAATATCTGAAAATAACCATTAATATGAATATTCGTGACCTAAAATTGTTTTTACATTTGTGTGAGACATGTCATTTTAGTATGAGCGCTGATGCAATGCATGTTAGCCCATCCACACTTTCAAGGCAAATCCAACGCCTTGAGGAACAATTTGGCCATCAATTATTTATTCGCGACAATCGACAAGTTCAAATTACTCATGAAGGCGAAAAAGTTAAACGATTTGCTCTACAAGTTGTAAATCTACATCAACAATTAAAGCACGAGTTAGATCAATCTACTCAACAATTGGTCGGAGAATTAACATTATTTTGCTCGGTAACGGCTGCCTATAGCCATTTACCTGATATATTAGATCGCTTCCGCATGCATTATCCACTAGTTGAAATAAAACTATCTACTGGTGATGCCGCTGATGCAGTTGAAAAAATTCAATCCAATCAGGCTGATCTTGCCATTGCAGGCAAACCTAAACAATTACCAGCTGGTGTTGAATTTATAAAATTAGGTGAGATTGAAATGGTCTTATTAATTCCTAAACTCAATAGCTCATTTAGTGATAAGTTACATCAAAAAACGCCGGATTGGCATAACATTCCTTTCATTTTGCCAGAACATGGCCCCAGCCGACAAAGAATTGATTTATGGTTCAAACAACAAAAAATAACTTGTCCTAGAATTTATGCAACAGTTGCAGGACATGAGGCAATTGTATCTATGGTTGCTTTAGGATGCGGTGTGGCATTATTGCCAAAAGTGGTAATGGAAAACAGCCCAGAAAGAGTACGCGAGCGAATTACTGAATGGTCAACCAATTTAATGCAACCATTTGATGTCGGTATATGCGTTCAAAAAAGACGATTATCAGAAAAAATTATTTCGGCGTTTTGGGCTCTTGGGAAGCAAAATTTACCGTCTAATGAATAAATTATATAATCAATCATAAAATGGAAAACTAAACTAATTAAAAAATGGGAAGCTACTGTAATGACCTTAATAATCAGAAATAAAAAAACTTTAATATCATTACTATTTTTACCACTACTTACAATTCCGAATATAGGCTATACCGAGCAAAACAATCCCTACAAACCAAAACCACAATGGATTACTATTCACAGTTCAAATTACTATGATGGTGATAGCGACGATCTGGTTACAGCCGGCATTGGCTTTACACCTTTATCATCAATGATACAAAAATTCAAATTTGCTGATCCAGCTAATCCCACGACGCAGGAGCTTCGTCGAGCCAAACTAAATCGTTTTATTGATACAAAAACTGGAGAGGGTCAATTATTTGGCTTTAAACAGAAAAACTTGTCACCATTGTTTGACGGAAAAATGGCCGGTAGCGAAATTTTAGCGACACTTAAAGAAGGAAATGTCGGTATTCTATTACAAATTCCCGTTGATTTTGATAAGAAAAAACCATGTATAGTGGCCGTTCCTGCTAGCAATTATGACGGTTTATATAACGCCAAAGATATGCAAATTCGTGGGCTTTGGGGACTAAAACACAATTGTGCAGTAGTTTATAACGATAAAGGATTGGGGAATGGTATTTACGATATTACAAATCAGCAAGGTTTCACTATAGAAGGAAAAATTGCAAAAGATAATCTATTATTTAATCCTAAGATTAAAAATAGAGAAATTTTTATCGAAAATAATCCAAATAGATATGCCGTTAAACAGTTACATTCAAAACAAAATCCTGAACATAATTGGGGCAAATATATTTTAAATTCTATTGAATTTGCACTTTATGAAATAAATGATAGATTTTCAGCCACAAACACTCGCGATTTTAACGCGGATAATACGTTGATATTAATCTATGGTGCTGAGGATGGTGCTAGTGCAGCTTTGAAGGCTGGTGAATTAGATAAAAATGGTATCATTGATGGTATTGTTGCGGTTAATCCACAAATACAACCAAACCCAGATATTACCTCACTTTCAATCCAAAATAAAACTAGTTCTAGAAGTTTAAAATATAATTCAATTCCTGATTATGCTACCTTAGCAGCACTTTATATTCCTTGTGCCATCCCGGCAATTGAGCCTAATAAGTCAGACAATTATGTTCCTTATGCGTTGAAATATTTTTATTCACAAAATCGCTGTGATGCACTAAAAAAAGCTAAATTATTAACTACAGGAACACCTAAAGAAGCCCTAGACAAATTACATGATTATGGTTGGCGACCAGAGATGGAGATCCAGTTACCCTATTTTTATTATAAAGAGTCTATTGCCTTTCCGTATCAATATATCAGTTCATATGGTCGTTTTGATGTTACAGAAAACATGTGCGATTATTCTGTGGCCAGTACTCAACAAGATCGACTCTATAATTTTGGCGAAGTAATGCCTTTAAAAGAAGTAAACTTCTCTGAAATATGGTCACTATCTAATGGTCATTTACCTATTTGGGCAGATAAAGATGTTACCGCTATTGATCTGGTTGTAAATAAAGATATCGTTTCACCAAGACGAGCATGGTACTCAAGTTCTGAAATTGAAAATCAAATAGATTATGGTATTAAAGGAGCAATTTGTTTACGAGAAAAAATAACCGAGAAACGAGTTATTGATGGACTCAAACAAGTACAAGCAACCGGAAATTTAAATAAAATTAAAACGTTTATTGTACATGGACAAAATAATGTCAAACAGTTAATAGATCATACATCTCGCCCTTATGTTGCTTTAAATAGTGCAGTAGAAGGAAAAGAATCACAACTACGTTATATCGAAGTTGAAAATGCTAGTTATCTCGACGGCAAATCACCATTTGATAATACATTATTGGCTATTGATTATTACGGTGAAGATGCCATTGAGTGGTTATGGGCTAATCTAACTAACAATACGACATTACCTGAAAGCCAGATAATTCGTACTAAGCCAAGAGGAGGCCGCATTGGTCAAGCTCCGCAAGCGACAATTGAAAACTTAGTACCAATAACTCAAAAACCAGATATCAATAACTTAATAATATTGGAAGATAAAAAAATCGCTTTACCTTAATAAAACTATTTGATTTTTTTAATGGTTATCGAATGAGTTTATATAACTAAATTATACGATAACCATTGTCTCATTAACTTATGCCGATTTTACAAATGTACATATTTTCGGGTATAAATCAAAAAAAAGTATTTCTAATGCATTATAATTTTGCTTGATATCAATAATAGTTTCTTGCAATAAATAAAGCTTTGGTCTTCGCTGTGCCATACCTTTTAATACTTTCGCAATAAAATCGATTGAAGCGTAATTTTCTAGCCAAGATTCTCGCCACATTGCATTCATAAAAGATTGGTAATTTTTAGGATAATCAATAATATATGGATGAATATGCCTTTTAGTCATAATATTAAATGACGATAAAGTTTGACTTGAACCAAAATCATGCCAATACTTTGATAAAAAATGATCCCAAACAATATCAAGCGTAATTGGAGCAACACGTTGATGACTATTTCTAAATAACATTTTTGCTTGTTTAACAGAGGGAAAACTATCAGTAAGGTTATCAACTTTTCGATGCAACATAATGCCATCAGCTATCTCTGTCGGATACTGTTGATAAGGATCACCTTTTACAAAATCAGCAACAGTATTGCCAATTAGCGAGCTATTGGCAATTGTTGCTAAATGCAAATGCGCAAGAATATTCACAACGTTCTACCAATAATCAATCACGATGTTTAAATTCGCCTTCAGCAAATCCTTCTCGCCAATAGCTGGTGATCTGAATTGCATTAGGTTCTAAATTAAGATATTTATTTTTGATTGAATGGCGTAATTGTTGTGCTAATGATCTTTCCATTCCTCCCCAAAACAATATATTTTCTTGATCACTCAAATCAATGTTCATTACAGCTTCAATTAATTGATTAGGAGCATTTACATCCTTAACGAACCATTGAACTGTTACATTTTTGTTGATTGGGAGCTCAACAATATCCGTTTTGTGATTAACTTCAATAAAAGCTAATGCTTTTTGAGAACTAGGTAAATTTTCTACGGTATAACATATAGTTGGCGCTGCAGAAATATCGCCCATCAAAACTAAAAATTGATTATCAAATTCTAATTTACCTGCGGTACCAACAATACCAACTTGATCGCCTACTTTAGCCTTTTGAGCCCAACACGTCGCTAATCCATGAGAATGAATAGCAAAATCAATGATTAACTGATTGGTGGATTCATCATAACCACGAATGCTATAACTACGCGCTAATTGGCGAATTCGATCACTTACCATGATTTTATTATTTTCGTCTAATTGCGGAAAAGTAATTTCATTAGTCAAAGGATCAGCAAAGAGTAATTTTAAATGAGGACAAATCCAATTAGGGTTGACCATCAACGGCTTATCACAGCTAAAATGCAAACGTAAAAAACTATGAGATAACTGTTCAACTTTAATAACTGTTAATAACGCATTAATAATTGCTTTTCTTGGCTTCTCTTGCATATGATGATCCTTATATTGCTGATATAACAGAAACATCATACAACAAAAAATAGCTAATACTATTAATTTTGACTATGAAAATATAAGTTAATTTATAGTTAATTAACGATATCGTTATTAAGCTGTCACTGAAAAACCCCTTTCCTCAAAATTTGAGGATTACCCAATTATTAATAAATCTAACTATTTGATATATAGTGCCTATATATCATACTTATCTGAAATTATACGAAAAATAACCTACTTAATAATAATTTCAGAAAGTAACTAGATCATGTTTTGAATAATTGTTTTTTTATATTTTTGATGAACTCTTTATCTGTATCGATTATATGGCTATCGCTTTGCCAATATTTTAAATAAATGAGTTGTTGTTTACTTAATTTTAATTCTATTTTGTATAGTTTTTTATCTATATCCGCTGGCTCCGACGCCGACGCCTTGCTCGTTTTCAACGGCTCGATGTCGGCTTTTGACATTTCGTTCGCTACTCTCTCTTCATGCCAACGTCGCTTTAACCACTGATGATATTGTTCAGTATCGTAATCCATTCTAAGCTCAGCGCCAAAAACGGTTTTCACCGCTTTTGGCAATCGCTCGGTCAACTTTGATTCGGGAAAACCACACACCACAATCTGACGATTAGGATATTTTTTAAACTGCATAAAACGTAGATTTAGGCAACAGCCTAAATGCTCAGTTAAAAGAAAAGCGCCTTGATTATAAGCACGCAAAAACATACCTTCTTTAAATAGTAATATACCTTTAAATTGATCTTGTTGATAAAATTTTTGTAACATATTCATAATGATTCTTGTCTAATAAGTAATAACCCAATTTATTTTCTACAAAGAGCATTCGCATAGTGAGTACGATATGTTGGCCCAAGAAAAAAATCATATGGTTGTATACCGACAAAACCATCATGACTATGAACTACAAATCCCAATCTAGGATTATCCTTATTAATTTCCTTAGCCCAATAATTTCCAACAAATGAACTTACATCAACGCTCATTTTTTGCCAGTTTGAATCAGGATAACCATCTTTAGTAACCCATCCCCACTCACCAAATACAGATTTCCCGATTTGTCTGGTAGAGCTATTACTAAGATGATCTAAAGAACTTAGGTTATAAAAATCATAAGCTCGAGGTGAATCGGAGAGCTCTGTCATAGATAGCATATTATTACGACCGTCACAAATCTGCATGGCTTGTTCAATAGTGATCTGTCCAATATGTGGAATAACCCATATATTAGTAGGATTAAAAGTATACTCATGGATGACATTATTATTTCGAATCAGTGTTGCACGTACAGTAACTGGTCCTGTAGGTTTATCATTTAATGTAATATAACCTCTACTATCAATACTGACTTTATTACCAGGATTAATTGGAATACTGAATTCATAATCCATTTGATTACCCGTCATAACTAGCTGAAATTTTGCCCCAGGAAATCCTGTAGTTGGAAATTTTTTCCCTGATGACTCAGTCGGATTAACTTTATAGCCCATATTAGGAACATAATCACTTGAATAACCACCGCCATTCTTTGGATCCCTTTGCGTAAAATTAGGATCATTCCAACTATAACTATCATCTGGGTTAATACCATCCCATTGATATTCAGGCACTAGTTCTGTCGCATAAGGTTTGGCATAACACAATTCAGATTTTACTGCAATTTTGTAGACCTTTTTTATTGTTACAAAATCACTTTTTCTCGGTTGACCATATTGTGAGAAAGTTTGTACTTGATTAGTTATCTCTAACATTAATGGCATTGGATAACCACTTCCACAACCAATTACCTTATTTTTATCGCTAGTAGAAATTTTATTGCCATTAGCATCAAACCATTGCCAAGTGGTTTCCGTGGTTAGAAATGGTTGAATAGGATCGATATCATCACCGTCTAGATCTTGATAATTCATTCGATTGTCTAATGATTGATAATTAAATCGCTGTATGGCAAATTGATTAAAAGTTAAATTAGCATCAAACTCTTTAATTTCGTTTTCTTTGATATTACCGCTAAATTCACTATAAAATACACCGTTTACCATAAAACCATGTTTATCTGCAGCTATTTGTGTATTTATAACTTCAGGGTTATTCCCGTGAATAACGTTAACAGTTTGAACGGTTAAAGCATTAATATTAAAGCTCAATAATAAGGAGAATAAATATAATGAATAAATTAAATTGGATGATTTATATGGATAACGTATCTTTATACGTAATTGACTAAAATTTTTTATTGATAAGTGTTTATATGCCCGATGCCCGATGCCCGATGCCCGATGCCCGATGCC
>NZ_NASD01000004.1 GCF_002142155.1 Gilliamella apis
GGTATTACGGCGACGATGACCGATTCACCAGGCCACCACTACAACAACTACTACAGCATTCGAGTCACCCTAACTGGTCCTGTTGTTACACGCTCGCAATGGAATTCAGTTAATCCAGGTAGAATCGCCAGACCATCTTTACCGCAGGTGTTTGAGTTAGTCGGTCGTGATAGCAGTGGTAATGCGGTGGTCAAATATGGATTTGAGTTAAAGCAGTGGTTTATTCATCGTGGTAATAAGAGGGCTTGGGGTAATGGAGATTGGTGTACTAGTATAGGAGGATATCGTAATGTTAAGGTTCAAGATTTAACAAATGCGTCTTGTCAGGGAGTTGGTGCAAATTCTAGCACCTGCCGAAGTGCAACGCCTACGTCACCTGATGATGAAATGCGGCGTCACATTGGTGCAGGATTTTTCACGGAATGGGGGGCGATGGGCTACTATACTGCCGGTTTCTACGACAGCTATGTGACGACAGATGGTAATGGTCGAGAGTTTGCTCGTCGTGGGTTTTTTGAGGTTCACTCGGGTAATGGTAGGGTGTCTGAAGTTTTTAGCTACTACGAAGGCAACAAAGGAAACGTAGCCTGTGTCTATCCTTAGCTATTATTTTTTAGTTCTTAGATATTAAAGCTGAGGATAAGAAAAATAACGTTAGGGCGATAAAAAGCGATTTTGTGGCGCGACATTGGCAATGTGCTGACAACTGAGTGAGGTTAGCATGGCAAACAGGGATGTTTGCCAAGGCGGTGCTTTGTCAGGAACAAATCACCGCCGGTGCGTTAAGAGCGAACGAAGGCGGAAGGCAGTCACATCGTGACCACTTGCGTAGTCGCCGCGGGAGATTGTAAAGAGGGTTCGCGCCAACCCTCTTAACTCGGACGTATTCACCGTATAGAAACAACCACAAAACAACAAAACGTCCGAAACTCAAACAACCAAAAAAATTGAGGAACGAGGTTTTTAAAGTCTAAAATCCCGCCCAAGTTTCCCCGAAATCGGTTTTAAAACTAAAATTAGCTTGCTATAAACATAAGAGTTTATTTTGGCAAATAAGTTTGGTGTATTTAATTTAGCGACATTCGCAATGTGCTGACAACTGAGAGAGGTTAGCATGGCAAACAGGGATGTTTGCCAAGGCGGTGCTTTGTCAGGAACAAATCACAGCCGGTGCGTTAAGAGCGAACGAAGGCGGAAGGCAGTCACATCGTGACCACTTGCGTGGTCGCCGCGGGAGATGGTAAAGAGGGTTGGCGCCAACCCTCTTAACTCGGACGTAATCACCGTATAGAAACAACCACAAAACAACAAACGTCCGAAACTCATCGAACCAAAAAAATTGAGGAACGAGGTTTTTAAAACTTAAATTCCTACTTATTGTTAACCCTTTTTTTAAACTTAAAATAAAGTATTTAAAAATCAATATGTTGAAAAATGGCTCAAAAAAAGGGTTTTTATTGGTAAAAATGGACTTTGCCTTTTTGCCAACTGCATTTATAGTATATCGAGTTCTAGTTCACTACCGTGTAGGTAGTTTAGAAAATTATTGAATATCCTGAAACGATAAACATAGGGTTCACTACCGTGTAGGTAGTTTAGAAAGTTATCGAAAATGCCACAAGGGGTGATGTGATGTTCACTACCGTATAGGTAGATTAAGATTAATTAAAATTATAACACTCGAAATCCACCAAACTAGAAAAGTTTAGTAAAGGAGTTTTTTAGGTGAATAAATTCACCACATGTTATAATCATGTTTAATTATAATTAACTCTGTAAATATGATGAATAATAGTACAATTGATAACCAATTAAATGAAAAAATGGTGCTTATTTTCAAAGCATTATCAGATCCGGTTAGAATAGAAATCATTAAATATTTAAAAAGTATAGAAACAGAGGTTATCTGTGGTGAAATTGGTCAAGCAGTTGGTATTAGTAAACCCTCAGGAACTTATCATTTTAGGTTATTACAACAAGCAGAATTAATTAATGTAAGAAAGAGTGCTAGGGAAAAATATGTGTGGCTTAATAAATCAACATTTGATAAATATGTTACCGGTTTTTTTGATAATCTTTAAAATACTCAAATATTGATTTATTGTTGAATTTATCGCTTTGATTTTATCAAATATTATTTTTTATCCCTTGCAGTTAACCTTATTGAAAAAAATATTCCTAATAATGATATCAGACCAGCAGTAATAATAACTGCATCAAATCCTTCGGCAAAAGCTGTTGAATTAGTGGTTCCGCCGAAAATATTAAATACAATTACGCATATTGTGGTACCTATTGCGCCACCAAATAAGCGAAATATATTATATATTCCAGATGCTTTCCCTAAATATATTGGTTCGACAGCGCTTAACACCGCTTTTTGCAGAGCCGGTCCTGCCATCGAAAGTCCCATACCAGCGATCATTAAAGGTATTGCCATTGCTATATATGAATCAGTTATATTAAATAAAAAAATAATTAATAGATAACCGATCCCCTGTAAGAATAATCCTAATGTTGCAATAATCCTTTCGCCAAATCTATCTACAGCGCTGCCTGCAAAAGGTGCGATAACGACTAATGTTGCTGTCCAAGGTAATAATTGTAATCCCGCCACTAGTGGATTAACGTTTTCTAGTACTAAAAAAAATTGTGGCAAAAAGAATAACACGCCAAACATTGAGGCATATAATAAAAAAGTTGCGATATTACCGTTAG
The DNA here is from genome assembly GCF_002142155.1 of Gilliamella apis. GTDB lineage: Bacteria > Pseudomonadota > Gammaproteobacteria > Enterobacterales > Orbaceae > Gilliamella > Gilliamella apis. Next base: position 2,719 of record NZ_NASD01000004.1, read on the forward strand.
TGAATACTTTTGAATGAAATAATATCAACGGAATCATAGGGGTAGAACTTATTTTTTGCCTAACAATAAATAAAATAGCTAGTGCGAGGCTAGATAATCCGGTAATAATGGTTATAACGTGTGTGGTATTTGTGGTTATGGTGGATAATGACCATATTACTCCGGCGGAAGAGATGGCAATAAGCAGAATATCAATAAAGTTCAACTTATCATCCTTACCTTTACTTTCAGGTAATAAATTATGAGCAAAATAGATTGTTATTATTCCAATAGGCAAATTAATCCAAAATATCCATTGCCATGATAAAGTTGCGACAATAAATCCGCCTAAAACTGGCCCGACAATTAGTGCTAAACCACCAATGCCACTCCATATTCCTAAAGCTTTTCCACGTATATCAACGGGTAATGAATGCGTTAGAATTGCCATGGACATTGGTGTCATAACACAAGCACCAACAGCCTGTATCATTCGAGATATAATTAGTTCAGTAATACTATTCGATAAAGCACAAAATATAGAAGCAATAGTGAAAATCGCAATACCAATCAGATAGACTTTTTTTCTGCCTATTTTTTCGCCCAGTGTTACACCAACCAGTAGTAATGCCGCTATGGTTATATTATAAATGTTCAACAACCACTGTAATAAATTTACCGATATTTGAAAATCATTTCTTATGGCGGTAGTGGCTGTGGTAACTATCATTGAATCGATCATTGACATGAAAAATCCTAAAGAAGTTAAAATAATGATAGCTGATGAATTAACCTTTCTTTCTTGCATATTGTCAACTTCCTGCTTGGCTATATTGGGCAAAATAATTTCCTTAATTTGGATTTTTTAATCTATTAGGCTATATGGTATCTAATTTATTTGAGTTTATAGTTTAATAGTTCATTAGTTATTTAACTATTTTACCATTTAAATGAATTAAAACAAACAGAATAGCTAATTGTTAAGATAAATTTGATTCAATTATTTTTGAAGATGGAAGAATTTACCGCCTTGCGGCGGTATTTTATTTATTATTGATGTTTAACGATAAAACAGCAGTGGATCTGTTTATTGCGTTTAAAATCAAGTGATAGAGTTTTATCGGTGATATCTTTAAATGTTAGCCCTAGTTTTTGCATACCGTCGCTATCCATTTTGAAGCCTCGTTTATTGTTTGAAAATACTATTACCCCATTTGGTCTAAGTAAGCGTTTTAAATCACTCATTAATTTTAGATGATCACGCTGAACATCAAAGGTATCGTTCATCCGTTTAGAGTTGGAAAATGTTGGAGGATCGATAAAAATCAGATCAAACTGTTCATCCGCCTGCGATAAATAGAGTAAGCAGTCGGCTTGTATCAATCGATGGTTTTTTCCGGTTAAGCCATTTTGTTTTAAATTACGATCAGCCCATTCTAAATAGGTGCGTGACATATCAACGGTCGTGGTCGATTTTGCGCCACCAAGACCGGCATAAACGGTTGCGCTACCTGTGTAGGCAAATAGATTTAAAAAGTCTTTACCCGCGCTCATTTGGCCGATCATTTTTCTGGCTAAGCGGTGATCCAAAAATAAACCGGTATCTAAATAATCGACCACATTAACCCAAAACTGCGTTTTTTGCTGGTTTATAGGATATTCATGGACTAAGAAGTAATCCTGTTTTTGCCCGAGTTTTTGATATTGTTGTTTACCTTTTTGCTTTTCACGAGTTTTTAGTACCAATTGGTCGGCAGTTAACTCCAGTACTGACATAGTGGCATTAATAATATCAAATAGTCGTTGTCGCGTTTTTTGTGGATCAATATTTTTGGGTGCGGCATATTCTTGTATCACAATTTTGTCTTTATAACGATCGATAGCCACGTTATATTCAGGTAAATCTGCATCGTAAAGGCGATAACATTCAAGTTGTTCTTGGCTTGCCCATTTTGCAAATCTTTGGCAATTTTTACGTAGACGATTGGCAAAATCGGCTGCAGGTAAATTTGGTGACGTAACTGGCTTATCGACTTGACGATCAGCAATGGTATAATTTTTTTGTACACAATCTAAAGGCCCATTTTTGGCTTTAAACTGTTTGTCGGCTCGCATTTGCAAACAATCTAACAGTTGTGGAGCGCCACTAAATAGCGATAGTCGCCACCCTGCAAATTGTTGCTTAATTTGACGACCAAGTGCAGAGTGCAGGGCAACCAATGCAGGTTCACTTTCTAATCGCTCACCATAAGGCGGATTGCTGATGATCATGCCATGTATCTGGTGCTCAAATGGATTAGTTAATTGAGTCACATCCTGCACAGCAAAAGTAATTAAGTCACCAACTCCAGCTTGGATAGCATTTTGCTTGGCGCGCTCTAACACCGCAGGGTTATTGTCATAACCAATGAAAGGCGTTGTCGCTTTTTTTACATTGTGCTTGGCCGTGAAGAGTAACTCATTCCAAAGTGTTGGATTAAATCCTTGCCAAGCAAAAAATCCCCACTGTTTACGTAACAGTCCAGGTGGAATGTTAGAGGCCATCATTGCAGCTTCAATTAGTAAGGTTCCTGAACCACACATTGGATCGATAAGAGGTTCATCTGTTTGCCAGCCAGAGCGGCGAATAATTGCTGCAGCTAAGTTCTCTTTTAATGGTGCTTGGCCTGTTTGTTGACGATAACCACGTTGATGTAGGCTTTCACCACTTAAATCTAACGATAGGGTAACTCGATTTTTGTTGAGATAAGCATGTAAACGAATATCTGGATTTTGTTTGGCAACATTTGGGCGTTGATTGGTTTGACGCATAAAGTGATCAACAATAGCATCTTTGATCTTTAATGCTCCATATTGGCTATTGCGAATAAAGTCATTAACGCCAACAAAGTTGATAATAAATGAGTTATCGACCGCAAAAATATCGCTCCATTTGATATTCATCACACATGAATAGAGATCTAAATCGCTATAAATATCAAACTCAGCAATCGGCAATAGAATCCGAGAAGCCAAACGAGACCATAATAATGATTGGTACATGGTTGATTGATCAGCGTCAAAGTAGACACCACCTTGCGACACTTTACAATTTATCGCGCCAATATTTTCTAACTCTTGTTTTAATAACTCTTCAAGCCCGCGAGAGGTGCTGGCAAATAGCGTTTTCATGCATAATCCACTTAACAATAAAATTGCAGGCATTATACCGACTAATTGCAACAGTGGGAAATGGTCAAACTAAACAATCTATAAACAAATAGAAAATAAGCAGAATCATGATAATTTATACAAAGGTATGGGTTTTGAAAGTTTATTTTTATATAAATTAACTGTTAGTTAATATAAGTGGAAATTGTTTTATCTATTTATCATAATTTGTTAATATACATAGGCTTTGGTTTCAGATTAATTTTATAATAAATTATTTAATTAGTAGATTTAATTAAGCATCTTTTTGGATAGAGGTAAAATGAAAGTACTATCAATTGTTGGATTAATTATAGCTATAATATCTGTTTTTATTCCATTTTTCGGTTTAATTTTAGCTATGTTATGTAGTTTTTTGGCGTTAATTACTTTTGTTAAACAACCGAATATTTCTGGTACTATTTTTGGTATTAATATCTTTAGCACAGCATTTATGTCTCCAGTATTAGCTTCTATGGCCGCAGATTCAGGAATTGGTATTTATCTATTTTTTGTTATATATCATGTAGTAATGATGTTCAATGCATTTATTTTATTTTTAATTTTCCGCAAAAAAAACACTGCGGCATAATCCCCCACCTAGATTGAAAAATCAATTTGCTAACTAACCTTGAGAATTTATAAAGTTTATTAAGTAATTGATTAGTAAAAGTTAATACTTACTCTATTTTTATCAATCCAATTTAACAACGTGTATAATCGATTGCGTGTATAATCAGTAAAGATTGTATAACATTTGTAACGCTAAAATAATGGATATAGGAATGTGTTAGGTATGAAAAAATTAATATTTATAGTGTTATTTACTTTTAGTTATTATTCTTATGCTGAAAGTAAAGTTGGCCAGCATATATTAATTACAAATACATATAATTGGATGTTATATCCAATGTTAATACCGAATAAAAAACCAATCGTAAAACAAAAAATCATAATGAATTTATTAGATACAAATAAAACAATTCATACAATGATTACATCAAACGCAAACGGCCTGATTGAAAAAGTATTTATTAATGATGAGACACAAAATATGAGTATCGATTTTAGTAATAAAACAATTCAAGGCTCAGGTTTAGATGGATTGATTGAGTTAGATAACAATAATTATATTACTACTATTTTGGATAAAAATAATGAACAAATTGTATCTATTTCCCATCAGGGCAGCATTTCTTATAATCAATATGGCGAAGTATTAGAAAGTATTACAAAGACATCTGTTCTTAAAAGTGGTAAATCTCAAGCGAGTAATTCACTAGATTTAAATATCAAAAAGTCAGATAGTAAAGAAGAGAACTTGATACTTAGTGATTTTAAATGTGTTTATTCAAATCATAATGAATGTGGTGATTGGACGAGTGGTTATTGTATGACGAAGGATGAGATAAAAAGAATTACATTTACTCGTGAATTAAAATATTAGGATGCAAGATGAAAAAATTTTTATTAGTAGTATGCTGTTTTTTTAATTTTTATGCCTTCGCATCCGTTGATGATGAACGTAACCATATTCGTGTTACTAATAATTATCTCTTTCTTCTTTTTCCTGAGTATATTCCGCATTCTGTTCCCATAAAAAAACAAGAATTACTTCTTAAAAATATCCAACCAACATCTTCTGTCAGTAATTTAGAAGTATATTCAGATGATAATGGTCTTATTATAGAAGAATCTGCTCCTGATAAAAAAGGTCTGATTATGGATTATAAGATGCAAGTTTTAACACGAAATGAAAAAGGAACTTTCGTTAATTATTCAGTGCAGTTTGATGATCAAAAAAACGTTACAGAAATTAAAGATTCTAACCAAAAAATAACTTCTTATTATAAATATGATGAACAGGGAAAATTGATTTCTTCAAATGAAAATGTAGATGGGAAAAATTATATAGGTACTTATTTATATGATAAAAACAATAATCTTATTCAGCATAACGAGCGAGAAATTGAAACTATTAGGTCCAAAAAGATACTTACTTTTCTGTCAACAAATTTATATTATTATGATGATGAAAATAGATTGGTTTCTTCCATTTCAAAACAGGAGGATCCTTTATTAAATGGAAAAACGGCATCGTTACCAAAAGATATCAATGAGTCTAAATATCGAACATTTACTTGTTACTATAGTCAATATAATGAACACGGTGATTGGACTATTAGTCAATGTTTTAACGGTGATAATGAATTAGATATGTCTATAACACGAAAATTAGAATATTAGTCTGCATAAGGCAAAAAACTGATAGCGAGGGAGCTAAGTCTTACTAGTTATTATACGTATGCTGAAGTAGGTGGAGAGCTGTTTAATAATTATCTAATTGATTTAATGTGAGAACTTTAATTTTGATGATGATACCAAAATATACATTAAGTCCTCACATTTGATCTAATAAATTACTCTACGGTCACCGATTTTGCTAGGTTACGAGGTTGGTCGACATCGGTACCTTTAATTAGGGCGACATGGTAAGCAAGTAATTGCGTCGGTACTGTGTAGTAGATTGGCGCAGTAAGTTCTTCAATATGGGGTAAGTTGATAATATGCATAGTATCGTCGCTAACAAAACCAGCATCTTGCTCAGCAAACACATAAAGTTGACCACCACGGGCACGCACTTCTTCAATATTGGCTTTGAGTTTTTCAAGTAAGTCATTCGTTGGCGCCATAACAATAACTGGCATATCTGCATCAATTAACGCTAAAGGCCCATGTTTTAATTCACCAGCTGCATAAGCTTCGGCATGAATATAGGAGATCTCTTTTAGCTTTAATGATGCCTCTATAGCGATTGGATATTCATCGCCACGACCTAAAAATAGTGCATGATGTTTATCGACAAAATGACCAGCAAGTTTTTTGATTACAGGTTCGGCCATTAATACTTGTTCTATACGGTTTGGTAAAGTTTGTAATGCATGGACGATTGCTTGTTCAGTGATTTCTGCCATATCATTAAGTCGGCCTAACTTAGCCACTAACAGTAATAATACCGTCAATTGTGTGGTAAATGCTTTGGTTGAGGCGACACCAATTTCAACGCCAGCTTTGGTTAGTAAAACCAAATCAGCTTCTCGAACTAAAGTCGATGCTGCCACATTACATACCGCAAGAGTGCTTAGGTAATTGTTCTGTTTAGCTAAGCGTAAAGCAGCAAGGGTATCGGCAGTTTCCCCCGATTGTGATAGGGTGATAAATAAACTGTTTTTGCGACGAGCTGGTTTTCGATAACGAAATTCCGAGGCAATTTCGACATCACAAGGAATGCCGGCTAAGGATTCAAACCAATAACGAGCAACCATGCCTGCATTATAAGCTGTGCCACAGGCAACAATTTGGATGTGTTCAACTTGCTTGAGAATATGTTCAGCATTTGGGCCTAGTTCTGATAAATCTACTTTGCCATGAGCCATGCGACCTTCTAAGGTATTTTTAATCGCATTCGGCTGTTCATAAATCTCTTTTTGCATGTAATGGTTAAAACCTGCTTTGCTGCCAGCATCATATTTGGCATCTGATTCAATGCAAGGGCGATTTATTTGATTAAAATTTTTGTCATAAATCGTTACTGAACGTTGAGTGACAAGCGCTATATCACCTTCTTCTAAGAAGATAAACTGCCGAGTTACTGGTAATAAAGCCAGTTGATCTGAGGCAATAAAGTTTTCGCCAATGCCACAACCAATAACAAGTGGGCTACCAGAACGTGCGGCAACTAGAATATCAGGATTTCGAGTGTCCATAATTACTGTACCATAAGCACCTCGTAAGAGTGGAATGGCTTTTTGCACAGCTTCTAATAAGGAACACTCTTCAGTGCTGATGATGTCATGAATTAAGTGGGCAATGACTTCAGTATCTGTTTCTGAACGGAATTGGTAACCTTTCGCGATAAGTTTTTCACGAAGTGGTTCGAAATTTTCGATAATTCCATTATGTACAACGGCAATAAAGTCGGATATATGTGGGTGCGCATTATGTTCAACTGGTTCACCATGTGTTGCCCAGCGAGTGTGGGCTATACCGGTTGAACCGGCAACTGGTTGTTCGTTTACCGCATCTTTAAGCGCTTGTACTTTTCCTACCCGCCTTATTCGTTGTAATTCACCTGTTGGTGAAATAATAGCAAGTCCGGCAGAATCATAACCACGATATTCTAATCTCTTAAGTCCTTCTAATAAAATATCTGCCACATCACGCTTAGCGATTGCACCTACAATACCACACATCGTTTATCCCTCTTTCGATTTCGTTGGTCTTTTCCAACCCGCAAGTTGTTTTTGTTTTACACGACTAACCACTAATTCATTGTCGTTAACATCGTTAGTAACTGTTGTGCCAGCCGCAATAGTTGCTCCTTTACCTATTTTGACTGGGGCAATAAGTTGGCTGTCAGATCCAACAAAAACATCATCTTCGATAACTGTTTTAAATTTATTAGCACCATCATAATTACAGGTAATTGTGCCTGCGCCAATGTTGACATTACTGCCAATTTCACTGTCACCTAAATAACTTAAATGTCCGGCTTTGGTTGCATGGCCAAGATGAGCTTTTTTCAATTCAACAAAATTACCAACATGGGCATGATCATCTAGTTTGCTGCCAGGTCTTATTCTGGCAAATGGTCCGATAGTACAGTGCTGAGCAATAATCGAATCTTCAATCACCGAGTATGGACTAATTTCGCTGTTATCGGCGATGGTGCAGTTTTTCAAAATACAGCCTGCACCGATAATGACATTATTTCCTAATGTCACATCGCCATGAATAATCACATTTGTATCAATGATGACATCTTTACCATGAGTTAATTTTCCTCGTAGATCAAAACGGGCTGGATCAAGTAAAGTTACTCCAGCAAGTAATAATTGCTCGGCTTGATACTGTTGATAATGGCGTTCTAAAGTTGCTAACTGTAATCGATTGTTGACGCCTTCAACTTCAAATCGCTTTATTGGATGTGAAGTTAAAATTTCATAACCATCTTGATGTGCAAAGGCAATAATATCGGTTAAGTAATACTCTTTTTGCGCATTGTTATTGGTTAAACGCGCTAACCACTGCTTAAGTAATTTGCCTGTAACTAGCATAATACCAGTATTAATTTCGGTGATTTTTTGTTGTTCGGCATTGGCATCTTTTTGTTCAACGATAGCCACAACTTTACCATCTTTACGTTCGATTCGACCATAGCCAGTTGGGTCATCTAAAATCACTGTTAATAAGGCAATACCTTGTTTGGGTTTACTAGCAATAAGATTTTGCAAAGTTTCAACTGAGATAAGTGGAGTATCGCCATATAAAATTAATATATCTTCATCATCTTGAATGTAAGGGATAGCTTGTTGAACCGCATGTCCTGTCCCTAATTGTTCAGCTTGATAAACAAGTTGCACCGGCTGATTTTGTAACGATTTTTCAAGTTCGTTTTTGCCATGCCCATAAACAATATTGATGCGATTAGTATTAAGTTGTTGAACTGTATCAATAACATGTTGTAACATCGGCTTACCGCCGATTTTATGTAAAACTTTAGGTAGGTTGGAATACATCCGTGTGCCTTTTCCTGCCGCCAAAATAATAGCACTACGTTTTGGAGGTGAAATTGCCATAATCAGTTCCGGTCTGGTTAAATAAGGCTAATACTATAATCAAAGTTTTCCATGAAATCACCCCGAAATTATTAATTTTTATCCTAAAAAAAGAATTATTGATATTTACCAAGAGTTTTAATAAAAGGAAGCATTGTTATGAATAGCATTATCAAGGTTTTATTGCTTTATACCACTCATGAAAAGCAAACCTTTAAAATCATGCAGCGAATAAAAACACAGCTTGCCGGTAAATGTGATTGTGATTTGATTGAGTTACTACCAGATAGCCACATAGATCTTACTAATTACCAAGCGGTATTAATTGGTTGTTCTATTCGCTATGGTTTTTATAGTAAAACCATGAAGAAATTTATTGATACTAATTTTGCGCAATTAAATACGCTTAAATCGGGATTCTTCGGTGTGAATGTGGTGGCAAGAAAACCGCATAAAAATACGCCTGAAACGAATATATATACTAAAAAATTCTTAGCTAAAATTGCCTGGCAACCAACGATTAAAGCGGTATTTGCTGGGGCACTTTATTATCCAAAATATAATTGGTTTGATCGTAATATGATTCGCTTTATTATGTGGTTGGGTAAAGGTGATACCGATGTGACTAAAGAAGTGATCGAGTACACAAATTGGGACAAAGTAGATGAGTTTGCTCATCAATTTGCGACACTTATCAATGAGTAATCTTAGTTATCTCTATAAAATAAGTCAGTATTTTCGTTAAATATCAAGTCTTAAAGTTCTTTTTAAGAAACTTTGTGATATAGATCAACATTTTTACTAAAAAGGTGTACAATATTGCGCCTATAGAATTTATCTCCTAATTGGGATTTTAATTGTGATTGAAAATTTAAGAAATATAGCCATTATTGCTCACGTTGACCATGGTAAAACAACCTTGGTTGATAAATTATTAAAACAGTCTGGTACGCTTGATAATTTACGTGGTGACGACAATGAAAGAATAATGGACTCTAATGCGCTTGAAAAAGAGCGTGGTATTACTATTTTAGCTAAAAATACCGCTATCGATTGGAATGGTTATCGTATTAATATTGTTGATACTCCAGGACATGCCGATTTTGGTGGTGAAGTTGAACGTGTAATGTCAATGGTTGATTCGGTATTATTGCTGGTTGATGCAATGGACGGACCAATGCCACAAACACGTTTTGTTACCCAAAAAGCGTTTGCTTATGGTTTAAAACCGATTGTTGTTATCAATAAAGTTGACCGTCCAGGCGCTCGTCCTGATTGGGTTGTCGATCAAGTATTCGATTTATTTGTAAATCTAGGTGCAACTGATGAACAGCTTGATTTCCCAATTGTTTATGCATCAGCATTAATGGGATTTGCAGGACTTGATCATGAAGATATGGCTGAAGATATGACGCCATTATTTGAAGCAATTGTTGAACATGTTGAGCCACCAGCAGTTGACTTAGATGGTCCTTTCCAAATGCAAATTTCACAACTTGATTATAATAACTATGTTGGTGTTATTGGTATTGGTCGTATTAAACGTGGTCGTGTTAAACCAAATCAACAAGTCACTATTGTTGATAGTGAAGGTAATAAACGTACTGGTAAAGTAGGCCAAGTATTAGGTCATTTAGGTTTACAACGTTATGAAGCCGAAGTTGCTGAAGCAGGTGATATTATTGCGATCACTGGTTTAGGTGAACTCGGTATCTCTGATACGATTTGTGATAATAGTTGCGTTGAAGCATTACCAGCATTAAGTGTTGATGAACCAACTGTTACTATGTTCTTTAATGTTAATAGCTCACCATTTGCTGGCAAAGAAGGTAAATATGTGACTTCACGTCAAATTCTTGAGCGTTTAAACAAAGAACTGGTACATAATGTGGCATTGCGTGTTGAAGAAACTCCAGATCCAGATGCATTTAAAGTTTCTGGTCGTGGTGAGTTGCACTTATCGGTTCTTATCGAAAATATGCGTCGTGAAGGTTATGAGCTTGGGGTATCACGTCCTAAAGTTATCTATAGAGAAATCGATGGTAAAAAGCAAGAACCTTTCGAACAAGTGACTTTAGATATTGAAGAACAGCACCAAGGTTCAGTGATGGAAGCTTTAGGTCTACGTAAAGGTGATTTAACCAATATGTTACCTGATGGTAAAGGACGTGTGCGTTTAGATTATGTTATTCCAAGTCGTGGTCTTATTGGTTTTAGAACTGAATTTATGACGATGACCTCAGGTACTGGTTTACTTTACTCAACATTTAGCCATTATGATGATGTACGTCCAGGTGAAATCGGCCAACGTAATAATGGTGTAATGATTTCGAACGGTACAGGTAAAGCGTTAGCTTATGCACTTTATAGCTTACAAGATCGCGGTAAATTATTCCTTGGTCATGGTGCAGAAGTGTATGAAGGACAAATTATTGGTATTCATACCCGCTCAAATGATTTAACCGTTAACTGCTTAACTGGTAAAAAATTAACTAACATGCGAGCATCGGGTACTGATGAAGCCACTACGCTTTCGCCACCAGTTAAAATGACATTAGAACAAGCATTAGAATTTATTGATGATGATGAATTAGTAGAAGTTACACCATTATCTGTACGTTTGCGTAAACGTCATTTAACTGAAAATGATCGTAAACGAGCATTCAGAAGCAATAAAGAGTAATGTCAGTAAAAAACTAGCAAGTTTAACTTGTTAGTTTAAATTAGAAATGAAAACCTCGCTAATTAGCGAGGTTTTTTTTGGCTTTAACTCTGGCGATAGCATCGGCAATTGATTGCTTGCGATCTTTTTGTGTAGTCGTATTGCTTATTGGCATCGACTTAGGAAATAAAATTGTTGGTGGTACCAGTTGATTGTGATTTAATCGTTGCTGTTTTTTTTGCGTCAACAGTAACTCTTCCTGTTCATTCAAGGCAACACCTAGTGTACTTAAGGTAATACAGTCAGTTGGACAAGTATTAATACAATTACTACAAGATGTACAATATTGTGGCAATATGGTATGTAATACTTGTTTGCTTCCTACAATAGCATCAGTAGGGCAAACGCGTATACATTTGCCACAACCAATACAATTTTCTTCATCAATTAACGCTTTATATTGTGTTTGCATAATAATTTTTTAAATTAACTTAAACCAACAATATTACCATCTTTGTCAATATCGATATTTCGATAAGCCGGATTAGTACCAAGGCCAGGCATTGTCATCACATTACCTGCATAAACCCGAATAAAACCAGCACCTGCCGAAATTGCTAAATGGCTGATATCAACATCAAAATCGGTTGGTACATTTTTTAAGTTTGCATCAGCACTAATTGACATTGGTGTTTTCGCGATACAAAGTGGTAAATGATCTAATTTTAATGCTTCAATTTCTTTAATGTTTTTAAGCGCGGTGTCTGATAAATTAGCTTTATTGGCACCATATTTTTTTACCATTGTTTGGATTTTATCTATTAATGGCATACTGTCAGGATAAGGTAACTTGATTTCACTTGGCATATCACACGCTTTAATCACATGTTTAGCCAGTTTTTCTGCGCCTTTACCACCTTGAGTAAATACTTCACTGACTTCACAAGCAAATGCACCGTGTTCAATGGCGTATTTTTGTAAAAATGCTAATTCTTCCTCACTATCATGTGGGAATCGATTGATTGCTACAATCACTTGTAAACCATAACTTTTAGCATTATTAATATGCCACGCTAAATTAGCTGCACCAATTTCAAGCAATTCTACATTAGACTCTGAAATCTCTTTTGGTATGGCTTGTCCTGGCTTGATATTATACTTACCACTATTGGATTTTAAGCTACGCACAGTTGCAACAAGCACTACACAAGATGCCTTGATACCAGCTTGACGGTATTTAATATTAAAGAATTTTTCCATTCCCATGTCTGAGCCGAATCCTGCTTCGGTTATAACATAGTCAGCTAATTGCATAGCAATGCGGTCAGCGATAACTGATGAGTTACCATGGGCGATATTAGCAAATGGGCCTGCATGGATTAATACAGGTGTATTTTCCACTGTTTGCATAAGGTTTGGATTAATGGCATTTTTAAGCAGAACGGTCATTGCCCCAGCAACTTCAAGTTGTTCAGCAGTAATTGGTTCACCATTAGTGTTATAGGCTAAAATAATTCGTCCAATTCGTGCGCGCATATCATGTAAGTCAGAAGCCAACGCCAATATTGCCATCAGTTCAGAGGCAGCGGTGATCTCAAATCCGTCACGGCGTTCAATACCATTGACGCCACCGCCAACACCGACAGTAATATTACGCAGAGCGCGATCATTGTGATCGATAACGCGTTTCCAAACAATACGATTAACATCGATGTTTAAACGTGGTAAACCAGTTTGTGCTGTAAATTCATCACCAAGGCGCTCTTCATGATAAAGACGAGAATCTAATGCCGCAGACGCCAGATCATGGGCTGCAGTTATAGCGTGGATATCGCCAGTAAGATGAAGATTTAATGTTTCCATCGGCAAAACTTCGGCTTGCCCGCCACCGGCAGCACCACCTTTAACGCCAAACACTGGTCCTAAACTAGGTTGACGAATACAAGCGATAGCAGATTTACCTAAATAGTTAAGACCTTCACTCAAACCTATTGTATTAACTGTTTTACCTTCACCTAACGGAGTTGGCGTAATAGCGGTAACTAAAACTAATTTACCATCCGCTCTATTTTGCTTGTCGTTAAGAATTGATAAGTCGATTTTGGCGACATGCTTGCCGTAAGGAAGTACGTATTGTTCAGGAATATTACATTTTTCAGCGATTTCAGTTATTGGGCGTAAGGGCATTTTCATTCTCGTATTGCAATAAATTAGGCTGTCAGTATAAAGAATTTAAAATGCCGAATAAAGCAACAATTTAATCTTTATTGATTTTCGGCACAATCTTTAATTATATTGTTATAATGGGCAAATTTTTAAACTATAGGATAATTGTCAAATGAATTGGTTTTCACAGTATTCGCTTTTCCTGGCTGAAACAGTAACTGTTGTTGTTGCTATTCTAGCAATATTAATATTTATTTTATGTCAGCGTCGAAAATCATCCACAGTTGCTGGCCGAATGTCAGTTAAAGATATAAGCCAAGAGTATGAACAAGCTAAAGATGAAATGTTAATGTCTAGTATGGACGAGGTTGAAGCCAAACAATTCACTAAAGATCTAAAAAAACAAAAAAAACTTGAAAAGAAACAGGCTAAACAAGCAGCTAAACTAAATAAGAAACAAACAGATACTGCGGCGTCGGACGATACTGTAAAATCACCCGAGACAACGTCTGCTTTACAGACAAAACCTAAACTGTTTGTTCTATCATTTAATGGTAGTATGGATGCGCATGAAGTTGAAGAGTTGCGCCAAGAAATTACTGCCGTATTAGCTATCATCAAACCAGAAGACGAAGTTGTGGTGAAACTTGAAAGCCCAGGTGGGGTAGTGCATGGTTATGGGTTGGCCGCTTCGCAATTATTACGATTTAGAACACGAAATATCCCTTTTACTGCGGTGGTAGATAAAGTTGCCGCCAGTGGCGGCTATATGATGGCATGTACTGCTAACAAAATAGTTGCAGCGCCATTTGCTATTGTTGGTTCAATTGGGGTAGTTGCGCAAATTCCTAACTTTAATCGATTACTTAAAAAGCATGATGTTGATATTGAATTGCAAACAGCAGGCGAATACAAGCGAACTTTAACCATGTTTGGTGAAAACACTGACGAAGGTCGTCAAAAATTCAAGCAAGAATTGGAAGAGACTCATCTATTATTTAAAGACTTTGTAAAAGAGTATCGACCTAATATTGATATTGAACAGGTTGCTACAGGAGAACATTGGTTTGCAACACAAGCTAAAGAAAAGGGTTTAGTTGACGAAATTAGTACCAGTGATGATTTTATCTTATCGCATTTAGACACGCATAAAATCATTGCAGTTAACTATCAACGAAAACAAAAGCTATCAGAAAAACTCTCGAAAAATGTTGTAAAAGGCATGGAAAGGTTATTCTTTAGACAAGGAAACGGACTATAACAGTCCGTTTTTTTATAAATGTCTCAGCTAAATTTATTACAACCCAATCATAAAATTTGCAAAATCTCATCAAGATAATCGTTAAAGTTGATATTTTTTAACAATGATTAATTAACTTCAAAATAGCTTATTTTTAAGAATTTTAATGGTAAAAATTAGCTTAATTACTGAATATCGACAACTTAAAAAGAGCAACGAGTTATAGATAAATATTTAGATAATTTATTGCTTAGTGATCTATTCTACGGACAATTTTTTAGCAAAAAAATAAGAAATAAGGCAAAAAATATAGGTTTAAAAAATTAAATACCTTTACAAAAATTAACAATTTAGAGGTAAAAAAAATTGCATACTTTTTACTTAATCTCTATACTTTTCCTTATTCTTATTAAAGTGAAATTACTGATTAGTAGTTAGTCAATTAAACGAAATAAATTAATATAAAACATTAATTTATTTGACATGGACTTTATTATGAGCTATAATTTTAACACCAAACACCAAACACCAAACCTGCCCAAACCAATAATTTAAATTCGCCTAATTTTAGCAATCAAGGTTTAATATTTCGTCAGAGTTTATTCCTCCACCAAAACTTAAGAAATTTTTTTAGTTCGATTTTATTTAAGCCAATTTTTTCGGTATTAGCGCTTGTTTTATTGCTACTGTTATCATTTAGTAGTCAGTCTTTAACCGCTAGAACAACTCATATTATTCATGGTAATGCGCCATACTTAACTTTTGATGGTGGTCAGACTCGAGTTACTGATACAACTAAATTATTAGGTATTATTTTATCGGATGGAAGAACGTTTACAGCAAATAATAATTCGTCAATAACACCAATAATCTTGCCAAATCTTGGTGAAACTTTAGCTAATGTAGATATGCTGGTACCAATTGGTGCAGATTCAATTTCATTAACTTCAATTATTGGTTCGCCTTATAATTATTGGGGGGATGATGACGGTGATGGTCAGGAAAATAATGGTATCTCTGCTACAGGTTATTTAAGTTTAACTATTACTGACAAAGATAATCAAACTGTATCTCGTAATTCAACTTTAGATATTTGTAGAGCACCTTATAAAATCACATTAACCAGTAATGATGGTATACTAAGTACCCAGTATGGCGTACCTAGTAGTAGCCATTTTGCAGGTAGTCATGCGACGTATTACATTAATCCCAACGAATCATCAAAAGTTTGCTTTGTTGCTCCAATATTATTTCCTGGTTCAAATACAGAGGTTAATGGTATCGATTTTCGGGGGCCTCCTTCTATATGGCTTGCCAATAAGGGGTTTATTCCTCAGTCTACAACGCTATCAACTTACAATTTGAATTTTCCTACTACAGGAATGCATGATTTGTACTTTGACCTAGATATTGGAGGAGCAAGAGTTTTAACATGGGACTCGGTCGAACGGGGGGGAATTACCGCGACGTTAATCCCTGATTCAACAGGTTCACGTGTTACTGTCAAATTAACGGGGCCCAGTGCAAAAGATTTTCAATTAAATTCTGATTTACCCGGTAGTGTAGCAAAGCCTGTATTACCACAAACATTTGAGTTAGTTGGTAAAGATAGGCAAGGTAATCCTTTGATAAAATATGGTTTTCAATTAAAACAATGGTATGTCCATCGAGGTGCAAATAATTACTATACTTATCCAAGTACCTTATCATGGTGCAGTAATATTGGTTATCGTCTTCCTCAAATTAAAGATTTAACTAATGCTATTTGTGCAGGACCTTGGTGGGATGAGGAATGTCAAGGTTCGGTTAGTGCAACTCCATCTTCAAACGGTAATAACTTTCAACGTGTAATTGGCGGAGGATTCTTCTCGGAGTGGGGACAAATGGACAAATATATTAGTAGTTTTTATGATAATCACAATTACTGGACCATCGATTTTGTAGAAACAGATCGTTTAAGCCATTTTTCCGTTCACTCGAATAATGGTCACATTGCTCGGCATAAAAATGAAGTTGTACTCAGAGGTATGTGTACTACCCCTTAATTTTTTGTTAGAAAAATATAAGAGAGTACTAGCAAATTGCTAGAGAATTTCAACTATTCAGGAGATTAAAATCACATAGCCTTCAGTTTTACCTGAGGGTTTAAACAAGAAAGTTGAGGAACGGGGTTTTTTGAGCACTAAATGTCCACAAATTTTAGATTTTAATTAAAATTTTGCTAAGAAATAATGGTTTTGATATCTGATATATTATTTTTTAATTACTAAAATATTTTGAGTCAATTATTGCTTAATTGGCAAAAAGATAAATATGGACAATCAACTGAACAACATTTTATAGATACGCTACAAAGAAAAATTGTTTCCAGTTACGCGTAGCGTACTGGGGCAATTTTTTCGGTCAAAAAATAAGCAAATAAAACTAAATAACAGGTATAAATTATATTTATACTTTATCTAGATAAAGTACCTTATCAGCATCTCCTATTTATTAATCATGAATCTTAAGAGTTAATAATTATAAACACGTTGAGAATAAAGGCTTTTGCACTGCAAAAAAGTAATCTTGATTTTAAGTTATGCAACTCTATGCTATGCTTAACCTAATATTCGATCAAAGGACGTTCCATATGATAAAAGATCCATTTTATGATCGTGAGGCGCAAAAATATGATTCGCCGATCGCCAGCCGTGAACTGATTTTGGACTATCTCACCAAAGAAGCAAAACCAGCTAATTTAGATAAGATAGCCCAAGCAGTATCAATTAAGAATGATGAACAAAAAGAAGCATTACATCGAAGATTGCGGGCGATGGAACGTGATGGCCAAGTGGTGTTTACACGTCGTAAGTGTTATGCCTTACCGGAAAAATTCGATATGGTTAAGGGTAGTGTGATTGCACATCGTGATGGCTATGGTTTTCTGCGAGTTGAAGGTAAGCCGGAAGACTATTTCTTGTCACATGAGCAGATGAAAAAGGTTTTACAAGGTGATGTTATATTGGCTCAGCCAATCAACAGTCAATACCGAGGTAAGACTGAAGCGCGCGTGGTGCGGATTTTAGAACCCCGCACTAATCAAATTGTTGGTCGTTATTTTGTTGAGCAAGGCGTTGGCTTTGTGGTGCCGGATGACAGTCGTTTGAATTTTGATATTTTGATCGCCGGTAAACCAAATCGTACTGTCAGAATGGGCTCGGTGGTTGTGGTTGAATTACAGCAACGACCTGAGCGTCGTCAAAAAGCAGTCGGTATTATTAAAGAAGTTCTTGGCGAGATTATGGGAACCAATTTAGCTATCGATATTTCATTACGTAATCATGAAATCCCTTATGAATTTCCTAAAGTGGTTGAAAAAGAGGCTAGCAAATTTAGTGAGCAAGTGCCAGAAAGCGCTAAAAAAGGCCGTAAAGATCTACGCGAGTTGCCGTTAGTAACCATTGATGGTGAAGATGCCCGTGATTTTGATGATGCGGTCTATTGCCAGAAAAATCGCGGCGGTGGCTATCGATTATGGGTAGCAATTGCTGATGTGAGTTATTATGTTCGCAACGGTAAAGCTTTAGATAAAGAGGCTTGCTTACGAGGTACGTCAGTCTATTTTCCATCACGAGTGGTGCCAATGTTACCAGAAGTGTTATCTAATGGCCTTTGTTCTCTCAATCCACAAGTTGATCGTTTATGTTTAGTCTGTGAAATGACAGTGTCAAATAAAGGACGTTTAACTGGTTATCAATTTTATGAAGCAGTAATGAACTCTCATGCACGCTTAACTTATACTAAGGTTGCCAAAATTTTAGAAGGTGATAAAGAGTTACGTGAGCATTATCGAGAGTTAGTACCTCATCTTGAAAATCTTTATGGCTTATATAAGGTATTAGATAATGCTCGAGTTACTCGTGGCGCGATTGGTTTTGAGTCAGAAGAGCCAAAATTCATTTTTAATGCAGATAAACGTATTGAGAGTATTGAATTAGTCCAGCGTAATGAAGCACATAAAATTATTGAGGAGTGTATGATTTTAGCCAATGTTGCTGCGGCAAAATTGGTCATTAATGCTGAGATTCCGTCTTTATTCCGCGTGCATGATAGACCTGATGAAGATCGCATGAATAATTTACGCAGTATTTTAAGTGAACTCGGTTTATCACTTGGCGGTGGTGCAAATCCAACACCTAAAGATATTGCCAAATTAATGGTTGATGTTGAAGCAAGACCCGATCATGAGATGTTACAGACTGTAATTTTACGCTCAATGAAGCAAGCAATTTATGATCCCGAAAATCGTGGTCATTTTGGTCTAGCGCTTGACGAATATGCCCATTTCACATCGCCAATTCGTCGTTATCCTGATTTATTATTACATCGTGCCATTAAATGGGTACTAGCGAATGAACAACATAAAACCAGTAAAACTGGTGGGCATCGTTATACCACTAGCGAAATGCTTTATTTTGGTGAACACTGCTCAATGACTGAACGTCGTGCGGATGAAGCCGTGCGTGATGTCGTTGATTGGCTAAAATGTGACTATATGCAAGATCATGTTGGTGAGGTATTCAATGGTACTATCTCTAGTGTGGTTAATTTCGGCTTTTTTGTCCGGTTAGATGATCTGTTTATTGATGGTTTAGTGCATGTTTCGTCACTGGAAAATGATTATTATATTTATGATGCATCACGTAACCGTCTAATTGGTGAGAATACTCACTTTAGTTATCGTTTAGGTGATAAAGTTCAAGTAAAAGTCGATAATGTTAACCCAGAAGAGCGTAAAATTGATTTTTCTTTGGTCGGCAGTAATAATAAGCCACAACGCCAAGGTAAGACGGCAAGAGATAAAGCTAATAAAGCTGATATAAGTTTTGCTGCTGATTTACCAGTAAAACGTAAAGCTAAAAGTCCAACAGATAGCAAAAAGAAAAAAGCGAACGCTAAAGTAGCAAATAAAGCAGAAGCTAAAGTAAAAAGTAAAAAGCGCACAAAAGCTAAAGCAAAATCTAAAGCGGCATCTAAGACTAAATCTAAATCAGCATCGACATCAAGTAATAAGAGAAAAAAGAGTAATTAATAGATGAGTGAAACAGTATACGGTATCCACGCCATTGAAGCATTGTTAACGCGTGCGCCAGAAAGAATTATTGAAGTTTTTATCGCTAAAGGTCGAGAAGATAAACGCTTGACTGCACTTGTTCAAGAATTAGAACAGTTAGGTTTAACAGTGAAAGTAACCAATAGACAATATCTAGATGAAAAATCAAAAAATGGTGTTCATCAAGGTATATTAGCGATGGTGAAACCAAGCCGTGGTTATCAAGAAAATGATATACCACTACTGATGGAACAACATCCCAATCCGGTTATTTTAATTTTAGATGGTGTGACAGACCCACATAATTTAGGTGCCTGCATTCGTACCGCTGATGCCGCTGGTGTCAATTTTATTATTGTGCCAAAGGATCGCTCTGCACCACTTAACTCAACCGCACAAAAAGTTGCTTGTGGAGCTGCAGAAAGTGTGCCTGTAGTTAGAGTTACCAATTTAGCTCGAACTATGCGGATGTTACAAGATGAATATCAAGTCTGGATTGTAGGTACTGCCGGTGAAGCAACCAGCACACTTTATCAGACCGATTTTTATAAAAGTTCAAAAAATTTATCACTGGCCTTAGTAATGGGGGCTGAAGGTGAAGGTATGCGCCGATTAACTAAAGAGCATTGTGATGAGCTAGTCAGTATTCCTATGGCAGGAATTGTCTCTTCACTTAATGTTTCGGTGGCGACGGGTGTTTGCTTATTTGAAATTGTTAGACAAAAAAATAGATAGTTTGAGTGATATATTATGTTAGGATTTTTGAAAAAACTTTTACCCAGCAAAAAAACACAATCTTTATCAGAACGAGACTTAAATGGTCGTAATAATGTTGGTTATCCTACCATGCAACTATCTCGTGAAATTGATAGTTTAGTTAAGTCGAAATATAGTGCAGCTAAACCTATTATTAATTTGTATAAAGATACATTGTTTTTTAAATGGGGACCGAGTTTTTTCAATGATAAATTGTCTGATGAACAGCTTGCTAGTTTATCTGGGCGAAATGTTCAAATGGTCTATTTATTACTGTTTCGTGATATGTTGAGGCACATAGCAAGCTTTGCTAAATTTAAGCACTTTGCGGATGATTGGCCAGAACAATTTGCCCAAGAGCTATTAGATAACTGTAAAATGCTTAGCGATAGTGATGATGTAGATATTGCTAAAAAGCAATATTTATTTGCTAATACTGAGCTTTATACCGTAGATAATCCGATTGATCCAAAACATCCGGAAACTACGGAAATACCTGATTGGACTATACCATTAGCCGAATTAGTGATGTTAAAATCAGACATGATTTATCATTGTCATCGTCCGCTAATGGCAGCTATTCTGAAAAAGAAAAAATGATCTAGCCTATCATTTATTCAATTTTATTTAGTGGCAAATGCATAATTTTTTGATTCATTTGCCATAAATTTGCCTTCGATATGGCATAGTTAGTATGCCGTTATTGATATATTCTCCTGCCTTTAAATCACCTTATTGTTAAAAAAACACCGCCATCTTAACTTTAAATACCTAATCCATAATTAATTTTTGCAATGATTATTTG
Source organism: Gilliamella apis (assembly GCF_002142155.1). Lineage (GTDB taxonomy): Bacteria > Pseudomonadota > Gammaproteobacteria > Enterobacterales > Orbaceae > Gilliamella > Gilliamella apis. Next base: position 24,229 of record NZ_NASD01000004.1, read on the forward strand.
CAAAAATACCAACTAGGTATGTCACTATCACTCACTTATACTAAATTTATGAAGTAAATAGGTGAATGATTTTATGCGAACAAGAACAATTGCAGTATTTAGAAAATTCATATCTATTGATTATCCATTAACTATTGATACATTGTCGGAAGAGTTTCAGATAAGTACTCGTACAATGCGAAATGAGATACGAGAAATAAATGATTTTTTACATAAAAGAGCGTTGCCACTTATCTCCTCAATCCGTAATAAAGGTTTTATTATCAAGGGTACTAATGAACAAAAGCAATTAGTTAAGATTGCCTTACAACAATTACCCGTTTCCCCCATTTTAAGCAAAGAAGAACGTCAATTTGATCTATTGTTAGCTATTGCTTTTTCAGTTACACCTATCATTTTAAGCCAAAAAGAGAATAGTTATTATGTTTCTAAAAGTGTGTTAGACGAAGATATTCGTAAACTTAAATTGCGTTTAAAAAAATATGATATTGAGTTGGTGAGTCAACCTAAATTAGGAATGCAATTAGTTGGATTAGAACGTTCAATTCGTTTGATGATGTATGAGGTGATAAATCAATATGCCAGTAATCTCAATTATGAGCAGCCGTTAAAAGAGTTAAATTTAATTCAACAGTTGTTATTTAGTTACATTCCGCAAATGTTGATTAATAAATTATTTGAGCTTGCTGAACAAACAATGAGCCAAGTTCATGATGAAATTTATAAACAGCAAATTGTTATTTTTACTGCAATTTGGGTTATTCGTAATCAACAACATCACCATCTCACTAAGATTCGATCTGATTTTATTCATAATGATTCCGGCAGTATTAGCCAATTTATTCGGTTGGTTTGTCAGCACGCAGCTTTACAAGTTAGTCGTCAAGAACAGCAATATATCATTTATATGTTAGAGACCTTTAATACTAAGGATATCAATAATTCTATCGATTGGTTAAATGCACAATTATTGGCGATTAAATTGGTCAATTATGTTGAGGAAAAGACACAAATTCCGTTTTCTATTAAACAAGAACAGTTATACGAAAATTTATGTAAGCATTTAGCCGGGTTAATCGCACGGGTGAGCAATAATATCCATATTATTAATCCGTTATTAGATAATATTAAACAGAATTATGGTGTTATCTATTCGGCTATTGCACAATTTATCCAAAATCTTGAGACCACTTTAAGCAATAAAGTATCTGAAGATGAAGTTGCTTTTTTAACCATTCATTTTTCTGCTTTCGCCAGTGAGATCAACCAAGAGCGAAGTTACTATTTTAAAGCGGTGGTCATTTGTGATCACGGTATTGCGACCTCTAATCTTTTAGCTCAATCACTTAAAGAATTTTTCAATATCGAGATTTTGGCGATTTTGGCTCGTAATGATCAGCATTTATTGAAGCAACTTGATTTCGATTTGATTTTTTCGACTTTTCCATTATCACATTATGAACATCCTGTTTTGGTGTTAGAACCCATATTAAAAGAAAAAAATCACCCTATCATTACAGATTTTTTAGCTAAAAATCGTGATCACCAACGTATGGTTAATCACTGCACTGATGCCACTGATCTTTTTTATGCTTTAGTTAATTTAATTGAAGAGAGTGGCGGTGTGGTGTCTGCACCAATTTATAACCAATTGGAGAAGTGTTTAGCTATCAATAATCTTAAAATCAATAAAAGGAAAATCCAACCTATGTTGAAAGATATTCTTACCGATGATGACATTATATTGCAACAAACTTGCTCTAATTGGCAGCAAGCTATCACTTTTGTTGCTCAACCGCTTTTGCAGAAAAACTATATTTCAAAAAATTATGTCGATGCCATGATTAGCTCGCTTGAACAATATGGTCCGTATATCGTTATCGGCAAAAATTTGGCATTAGCGCATGCTCGGCCTGAAGATGGTGTTAATCAATTAGGACTTAGTGTGATGACCATGCGTGATCCTGTCGATTTTGGTAATCAGGATATGGGGCCAGTTAAGATTATATTTTGTCTGGCGGCTATCGATTCCTTTTCTCACCTCAATATTATGCGCAGTTTGATTGAACTGATTAATGATGAAAGTAAGCTTGATCGCTTATTAATGTGTCATTGTGTCTCGCAATTTAAAGCGATTTTATTTAATGAACCAACCCCAGCTTTAACTTAATAAGCTATAGGAGGATCCCCGATGAGTCAGTTATCTATTTTATTTGTTTGTGGTGCCGGTCTTGGTAGTAGTTTTGCTGCCCAAATGGCAACTGAAGATGTACTAAAAGCTAAAGGTATTGATGCCAAATTAGATCATACGGATATTTCTTCTGCCGCGTCGATGAATGTCGATATTATTATTACCGCAGAAAATTTCCGTTCGCAATTTGCCAAATTTAATATCAGTGACCACACCTCAATTGTGTACCTAAAAAATATCGTTTCGAAGTCGGAAATTGATGAAAAATTAAGTCCAGTCTTGCAAGAGAAAGGATTGCTTTAATAAGCAAAAAGGAGAGCATTATGAACGTAATTAACTTCATTATTGATAATATTCTAACTCAAGCATCTATCACAATTAGTTTAATTGCTATGCTTGGTCTTATTCTGCAAAAAAAATCGGTAGGGCAAACCATATCAGGAACACTAAAAACCCTACTTGGTTTTCAAGTGCTCAATGCCGGATCAAGTATTATTGTTGGTAGTTTGAGTTATTTTGGTCAAATTTTTACAGCTGGCTTTGATATGCAAGGCATTATTCCTTCCATTGAGGCAATCAATGGTCAAGCCATGAATCAATTAGGTTTGGGTAGAGATATTGCCTTAACCTTTTTAATGATATTTATTTTTAATATTTTAATTGCCCGTTTTACTCGTTTTAAATATATCTTTTTAACTGGCCAGGCTATTCTTTGGATGGCAACCATGACAACCGTGTTTGGTAGTTTCGCTGGTCTTTCAGGTGTGAGCTTGATTTTAGTCGGTGGTGTTATTGGTGCACTTTTTGCCGTCTTTATGCCAGCGATTGCTCAACCTATTATTCGTAAAGTTACTGGTTCGAATGATATCGCACTTGGGCATTTTTGTACTATTGGTTATCTGTTCGAAGCGGGTGTTGCTTATGTTGTTGGTGAGAAAGGGGAAAATAAACGTTCAATTGAAGATATAAAATTACCAAAATCGTTTGAGTTTTTACAAGATACCTATTTATCAGTTATGGTGGTAATGCTGCCTTTATATATTATCACCGTGCTTTTTGCGGGTGAAGAATATGCTTCGACACTATCTGGCGGTCAAAACTATATTATTTATGCATTTACTCAAGCAATCATATTTGTAGTTGGTATTTATGTGTTGTTAGCCGGAGTTAGGTTATTACTGGGTGAAATCGTGCCAGCTTTTAGAGGGATCGCCATGAAGATTGTTCCTAATGCAATACCTGCGCTTGATTGTCCAGTGTTTTTCCCCTATAGCCCTAATGCCGTTATTCTTGGTTTTATTACTACCACTATTGGTACGGTAATTGCGATGTTAACTTTACCTTTCTTTGGCCTTGCGATGATTCTTCCTGGCATGCTAACTAACTTTTTTGCTGGTGGTACCGCGGGGATCTTTGGTAATGCCGTAGGTGGACGTCGTGGCGCTTTAATTGGTGGAATAGCCCATGGGATATTTATCACTTTATTACCCGCACTGTTAGTCACTATCTTTAATCAAATGGGATTTGTTAATGCCACAGCGACTGATGTGGATACCGTTACGGTGGCCTTGCTTTATGCTTGGATTTTGAGCCCATTATTGAAGAATTTTTAATTAAGAGGTGACCATGTTTAACTTTTTTAAAAAGAATAAACCATCTGTTCAAATAGAAGCATCAACTCTAAGAGAGCTTACAGCTGATGAGATTGCTCAAATTGAACATCAGATTAATGGACTCAAACAACAACTTACCCATACCGATGATGTTCAATTATTGGCCAGTTGTAATGAACAAATAGGAATACTGTATAACCAGTTAAGGCGTGTTGATTTGGCTATGGAGTATTTAGAAACCAGCATGCAACAAAAGAGATCAATTGGTGAAGGATATAAAATCCTAATGAGTTTGTATAACCATAAACGTGCAGAGGCAGCAAAATCAGGATCAATTACCGATATCGACTTTTGGATGAATAAAATGGATGAAATGCGCAATATTGCCAAATTAGCTACAATTCAACGAAATTAAAGGAAAAAGTTATGTACACTACACTTAAAGCGGTAACCGAATTAGCGACTAAACTTAATTTTACTGTTGGCGCATTTAACACGCATAATTTAGAAATGCTACCCGATATGCTTCGAGCGGCGAAAGAGGTTGGCGCACCGATTATTATCCAAACAAGTGTTGATACCGCTCGTTATATTGGTTTTAAAGTCTTGGTCAATACCATAAAAGCCATCGCTGATGAAGAAATTGTCGATGCGGTTTTGCACCTTGATCATGCTAAAAATTTTGATGATATCAAACAGGCGATTGATAGTGGATTTACCTCGGTTATGTTTGACGGCTCATCCTTACCGTTTAAAGAGAATATACTAAAAACTCGAGCTGTGGTTGAATATGCCCATGCTCGAGGTGTGTCGGTAGAAGGCGAGCTTGGTACTATAGGTGGCACCGAGGAGGGCATTCACGTTGAAGTTAACGATAAAGTTTACACTAGACCTGGTGATGCTTTGGCCTTTGTACAGGCCACAGGAATTGATGCTTTAGCGGTAGCAATCGGGACTAATCACGGTCAGTTTAAATCGAAAACTGAAGTCAATATTCCGTTACTTAAAGAGATTCATGCAATGGTTGATATTCCATTAGTTATTCACGGTGGTACCGGTGTGAAGGAGGAAGATTATCCTGAGCTGATTAACAACGGCATTCGTAAATTCAATGTCGGTACTGAGTTGTTAGTTAATTGGACACAAGTTGCTAAAGATCAGTTTGCTCAAACTGAAGTTAATAAGTCGCTAAGGCATAATGTGATTCCTGCTAATCAAGCAGTTAAAGATATTGTCAAACATAAAATGAGTTTGTTTCTCAATGTTAATCATCGTATTAACTAAGGTAATCTTATATGCCAAAATATTTGATCTTACTTGCTGGTTGTCCTTGTACCGGAAAAACATATTTGATCCATCTATTGCAGCGACAATTCACCAACAGTTTGCTGTTGACGCCCGATGAAGCAAAGGAGTTGTATGCCGACTCCGTTGGGTTTAATTCACTTGCTGAGAAAAATGCCTTAGAACAAAAAGTTTGGCATTTTTATTACGGGGTGTTGCAGTGGTATATGGATGCTGGCAAGAAGATCATTATTTCGGAATATCCATTTAGCGATAAGCAAAAAAATCAGTTAAACGATTTTGCTAATCGCTACCATTATCAGGTAATAACCATTCGCTTGGTGGCTAATTTTGATATTCTTTGGCAACGCCGATATAAGCGTGATCGCTCTTTAGAACGTCATTTATCGCATATTATGACCCACTATCATTATGGTGACGAATTAGCTGATCGTAATCTTGCCGATGATTTGATAACCAAAGAAAAGTTTTATCAAATTTGCCATGATAGACAATATGATAAATTTGCATTAGGGACATTGTTTGAAATGAATGTAGATGATTTTAGTAAAGTAAATTATGCTGATTTATTGAATAAATTGAAAAAGATTATCACCTAATGAAATATAGAGGACGAATTACCTTTAGCCTTTAAGCATAAATTATTTCTGGCAATTTGATATCCCAAGGTTGATTATCAATCTTGGCTAATTTTTGGCAGGCAAATGCGAGCCCAATCGGTAAGATTTGCTGCTTTTGGTAATTGGCTAATGCTCGGTCATAATAGCCTCCACCCATCCCCATGCGATAACCGCGCTCGTCAAAAGCCACCAGTGGGGTAAAGACAATATCAAGTTGCTCTATCGTTATGCTACTGGTTTCATTGATTGCTGGTTCTAAAATGCCGAATTTATTTTTTATCAATGGTGTATTCGGCGAGTAATTTAAAAAGAGTAGTTGCTGTTCAGCTATCGGTACCGGTAAATAGACCGATTTGTTTTGTTGCCATAGATATTCAATAATCGGTTTAGTATCGACTTCCCCATCAAATGACAAAAAAATAGCGATGTTTTTAGCTTGATTTAAAGCTGGATGAGTTTCAATTTTTTGATAAATAATTCGCTGCGCATTATTGCGTTGTTGTGGAGATAATTCACGTCTTTTTTGACGTATCGCTTGCCGAATATTCATTAGTTATCTATTGAAAAAGAGAAGAAAGAATCACTCCAAGATGTCGTTAGGGTCGTAACCCTTGAACCCAAGGTTCAAGGTGAATAGCATGTTTTAATTTTTAGGTTTCCTAATTAAATTAGGCATACTCACCAATTAAAAATCACACCACTCTAAATTAAAGAATATCGGCTCAGGGGACTAACCCTTATCCCGAACATCTCAGAGATAATTAATATAATACAAAATTTAGAAAATCATACAATAGTCTTTGTTGAATATTTACGTTAAAGCTAACTAATTGTTGGTATTTAAAGCGGAATCAAGTAACTGCTGTAGCATTTTTAATCTATTAGCGAACTCGTCGCTTTTTTCTTTCTCTTTCGTTAGTTCATAAGATATATTTAGCGCAGCAGTCATGATTAGTTGATCACTACCAACTTGTGGTGATTTTTCTCGTAAATTTGTTAAGCGTGCATCTAAATCTTTAGCCGCATTTGTGAGTGCGTCAACTTCTTCGACAGGGCAATTAAACTTTAACGTTCGCCCAAAAATCTGAACCGTGACAGCTTGAGTTTCCATATTTAACCTATAGTTTTATAAATGTATTAATTTTGTCGATTATATGTTTGGCGTTTAATCCAACTTCATCACGCATTTCTTGTTGCGATCCTTGTGGAATAAACACATCAGGCAATCCGATGTTTAAAATATCACATTTTATTTTTTTCGATAACAAAAATTCATTGACGGCGCTTCCAGCCCCACCTTTGATGCTGTTCTCTTCGATGGTGACAAGTATATTATGGCTTTGACCAATGTGCAAAAGGACTTTTTCATCTAGTGGTTTTACAAAACGCATATCTATCACTGTAGCATTTATTTGATCAGCCGCTTGTAAAGCTTCAGGTAATAATGTGCCAAAATTGAGTAAAGCAATATTTTCACCTTCTCGACAGTATTTCGATTGTCCCAATGGTATTGGATTGAGTGGTTGTAAGCTAGCACCACATCCTTCACCTCGAGGATAACGTACCGCTGATGGGCCATTATGTAAATAACCTGTATAAAGCATTTGTCGACATTCATTTTCATCACTCGGAGTCATAATAACAAGATTAGGAATACAGCGTAGAAAACTTAAATCGAAAGCGCCTTGATGGGTTTCACCATCAGCTCCAACAATGCCTGCTCTATCTATAGCAAACAAGACAGGTAAATTTTGGATAGCAATATCATGGATCACTTGATCATATGCACGTTGCAAAAAAGTAGAATAGATAGCTACAACTGGTTTTAGTTCACTAATAGCAAAGCCAGCGGCTAACGTTACCGCATGTTGCTCGGCAATGGCCACATCGAAAAATTGATTGGGATAGCGTTTTGCAAATTCAGTCATACCAGAGCCTTCGCCCATGGCAGGAGTAATTGCCATTAAACGTTTATCATGTTCGGCTATCTCACACAGCCAATCACCGAATATCTTGGAATAGGTTGGTGCAACTTTCTTTGAAATCGGTAAAGTCCCTTCGTTGGGATTAAATTTGGGAACACCATGCCATAAAGTCGGGTTTTGTTCGGCAGGGCCATAGCCTTTACCTTTTTGAGTAATAATGTGCAGTAGTTGTGGTCCTTTTAACTGCCTCACATTTTGCAAGGTAGCTACGAGTGTTTCGACATCATGACCATCTACTGGCCCAATGTAATTAAAGCCTAATTCTTCAAATAAAATGGCTGGAGTAACTAATCCTTTTAAATGTTCTTCGGTTTTTTTGAATAATTCTTTTAATGGCGGAATATTCGAAAGGACTTTTTTACCACTTTCACGAAAAGAGGTATAAGCTTTACTTGATAAAATTTGCGCTAAATGCTGATTAAGTGCGCCGGTGTTTTCAGAAATCGACATATCGTTATCATTAACAATGACTAACATATCGGGTTTTATATGACCTGCGTGATTCATTGCTTCAAATGCCATACCAGCGGTTAATGCACCATCACCAATAATTGCTGCTACTTTTTGTCCTGATCGCTTTTGTTGTTCAGCAATAGCAATACCTAGCGCGGCACTAATAGATGTTGATGAATGGCCAGTAGTTAACACATCGTATGCACTTTCATGACGATGAGGAAAAGGGTGCAATCCACCTTTTTGGCGAATGGTTAGCATCTGATCACGTCGACCAGTAAGGATTTTATGCGGATAAGCTTGATGCCCTACATCCCATATAATTTTATCAAATGGTGTGTTATAGACGTAATGTAAAGCGACGGTTAATTCGACTACACCTAAACCTGAAGCTAAATGACCACTAGATTGACTAACACTATCTAATAAAAATTGTCGTAATTCCTGACAAATCTCTGGCAATTGTGATAGCGGATAACGTTTAAGATCCGTGGGAAAATTGATTTGCTTTAATAAAGGAAATTTATCTAAATTCATTTTTATCATCTAGTTATTAGGTTAACTATTTCGATTAATAATAAAACCAGCAAGATCTTGTAATGGTTGGCTATTATAAGGTATTTGCCGCAGACTATCGATAGCTTGCCGATATAATGTGTTTGTCATTTCAATTGCATTTTGTAAGCCAACTAATGCCGGATAAGTACTTTTTTCAAGTGCAATATCTGAGCCCTGTGGTTTGCCCATTAGTTCTTGTTCACCAATAACATCTAAAATGTCATCTTGAATTTGAAATGCTAATCCAATAGCTTGAGCATAGTCATCTAACATTTGATAATAGGGTTTGGCTACATCACCACTAGCATAAGCTCCAAGCCTAACTGCTGCTTGAATTAAAGCACCGGTTTTATAATTATGGATATTTTGTAAATGTTCAAGGGTTACCTTTTGATGTTCTGCTTGCAAATCAAGTGATTGACCTAAGCACATACCTGCAAGACCACTGGCGTTAGCGAGTTCGCTAATCATATTAATTTTACTTTGGTTATCAATATGTTGATTTTCGCATAATAAACTGAAAGCTAGCGATTGTAAGGCATCGCCAGCAAGAATGGCTTCTGCTTGACCGAATTGAATATGACAAGTAGGTTTTCCTCGCCTGAGGTTGTCATTATCCATGGCAGGTAGATCATCATGAATTAAAGAATAAGTATGCATTGATTCGATAGCAGCTGCAATAGGATCAAGTTTATCTAAAGGACAATTAAACATCTGCCCAGTTAGATAAACTAGAATAGGGCGGATTCGTTTGCCTCCGGCAAGCAGACTATAGCTCATCGCCTGTTGCAAGTTTGAAGGGGCAAATTGCGAAATATATGTTGTTAAATAATTATCAATACGTTCTTGTAATGGTTTTGTGCTATTCATTATTATCAATTGAAAATTCAGATAATTGAGCATCACTATTTTCAGATAACAAAATTTGGATGCGTTGTTCAGCCTCATTAAGTTGTTTTTGACCAGAACGGGCTAATTTGATGCCTTTTTCAAACTCATTTAAAGCTTCATCTAATGGTAAATCACCATTTTCAAGTTGAGTGACAATTGCTTCAAGTTGTTGGATAGTTTCTTCAAAACTTGCTTCTTTATCTTGTTTTTTTGCCATATCGTCCCCCTTTGTGTTAAATGAGTATACACGTATTTTTTCTGATGGTGAATTAAGATATTTAAGTTAAATTATTACATTAATTAAAACATCATTAACCAATGAGTTGCGATTAGTTTTATTGAGTATCGTGGCAAGATGGATAATCTTCTTGTTCACGTTCAAGTTCATCAACTGATAGTTGGGCTATATCAGGATTGATCGGTTTTTTAACTTCAATTCCTAATTCTCTGAATCGTTCTATTTGACCAATAACATTACCTCGTCCTTTAGATAGTTTGTTCATTGAATTTTGATAGGTTTGTTGTGCTTTATCTAAACAGTTACCTAGGTTTTCCATATCCTCAATAAAACCGCGAACTTTATCATATAGTTTACTTGCTCTATCAGCAATAAGTTCGGCATTACGATTTTGGTATTCAAATCGCCATAAATTATGAATAGTTCTTAACGCTACCAATAAGGTTGTTGGACTAACAATCATAATATTATTTTTTAAAGCATCATTAATTAATGACGGATCTTGATCAATTGCTGACAAAAATGCTGGTTCAACTGGAATAAACATTAATACATAATCTAATGAATTGATACCAATTAGTTTGTGATAATCTTTTTGGCTAAGCTGTTTTAGATGATTACGTACTGAAGCTAAATGATCGGCAATAGCCTTAGTTCTAATATCATCATCATCGCTGTTAAAATAACGTTCATAGGCAACTAAAGTAACTTTGGAATCAATGACAACATCACCGCCTTGAGGTAAATGAACAATTACATCTGGTTGCAATCGTTGATTATTTTCATTGGTTAAATTAACCTGAGTGTGATACTCATGTCCTAAGCGGAGTCCTGAGTTATCCAAAATTTGACTAAGAATGAACTCTCCCCAATTACCTTGAGTTTTATTATTGCCTTTTAGTGCATTAGTTAAATTAGTGGCTTCCTTAGTCATTAATTCATTAAGCTGTTGCAAATTGCGGATTTCATGGGTGAGAGTATGACGCTCTTTGGCTTCTTGTCCAAAGCTGTCTTGAACCTGCTTTTGAAAGCCTTCTAGTTGTTGTTTTAGTGGTGAAAGTAGAAAATCTAAACTTTGTTTATTTTGTTGCTCAATCTTTTTACCACTTTGCTCAAAAATTCGATTAGCCAAATTTTCGAACTGAGTTGTTAAACGTTGCTCACTTTGTTCTAGAATGGTTTGCCGTTGGTGAGCGGCATTCATCGTCTCTTCTAAACGTGTTTGCAATTCGCTAATTTTAATATTTTGGGCGATATTTTGTTGTTGGTATTGATTTAACTCTTGTTCCAACTGTGTTATTTGATTATTTAAAACCTGATTTTCTTGTTTTTTCTGATTCAGTTGTAAATCAAATAAGGCATGTAGATTATTAGCTCTAAATTGAGTTTTTAATAAAGCGATTAATAAAGCAATGGCGATAATAGCAATTATTATCGCTATCCATTCACTTAAGTCTAAACTTCCAAACATGATCAAGCCCTTGCAAAAGTGAATGAAATGACATCATCTAAATTCATGGCATCAAGTGCTAACATAATTAAGCGGTCAAGTCCTACGGCAACACCGGCACAATCAGGTAAACCTGCTTCCATAGCCGCAATTAACTCAATATCAATATTTTGTGGTGGTAAGTTTTGATTTGCCCGATCAATATTATTTTGTTCAAAACGCATCTTTTGTTCTTGTGGATTGGTTAACTCTTTAAATCCATTAGCTAGCTCTACACCTTTATAATAAAACTCAAAACGGCTGGCGACTCGATGGTCTTCCGGACTGATCGCTGCTAATGCTGCTTGAGATGCTGGAAAATTATATACTGCAACGGGCTTTTCTTGACCAATATGAGGTTCGACGCCAAAACTAAATAAGCATTGTAATAAAGTATCTCGATCATAATCATCAGTATTAAGCTCGATATTAAGCTTTTTAATCGCATCAATTAGGCTTGCTTGATCAGCTTCCAATGGGTCAATATTTAGATGACGTTGAAATGCTTTTTGATAGGAGATACGCTCGGCTGGTTCGCAATCTAGAACGTTTTGTAATAGATCGTCTACCTCATTAATCATTTGCATCATATCAAATTGGATTCGATACCACTCTAGCATGGTAAATTCAGGGTTATGATAGCGACTCACTTCTTCATGATTACGAAAACATTTACAGATTTGATAAATAGGGCCACTGCCAGCCGCTAATAAACGCTTCATATGATATTCAGGGCTGGTGATTAATGACATTTTCTGCCCTTGTTGTTCATTGGTTTCACCAGGTTTTAAAAATAAGGTATGAAATGAGCTAAGATGCACATCTGTTACTGCATATTGGCTTAAGGTTGGCGTCTCGACTTCTAATATACAGCGATCAGCGAAAAACTGTCTTACTTGAGATACAATTTTAGCGCGCTTAAGTAAATTATTAATTGATGCAGTAGGTTGCCAAGTCATAAAAAATATCCATGGATTTTGATTAATTACTAAAAGAAGAAATAGGGCATTAAGCCCTATCTCTTATTGCTGGCGTTCATTTTGCCATAATGAGAACAAATTGTCGTATTTTTCTTGCTGATGCCAGATGTGACAATGAAGTGCAGAAAGAATAATTGGGTCTTCTAAAATTGCTAATTGTTGTTCTTTACTGATTTTTTCTAAATCCACTTGCTGATAGTGCTCAATCAGTTGTTGGCGCAATTGCTGATTTTTTGTATTAGGTAAATGACGAGAAGTCGATAATGCACAGGCTAATGCATTATAAATAGGATCGACAAGTGCCATAACAAAGCCATGTTCCATAAAAGCAGCTTCGGTTTGCGTTAAATAGTCACCAGTGAGTTTTACTGCACGTGAAGGGTGGGTTTCTTCAGGAGTTAAAAATAACCCTGCTTGTTTAGCTTTCATACCAATACTAGATAATCCAGAAACGCGAATTACCAGTGGTGAAATAGTTAATGGGATTAAAATTGCGATATACCAATAGGTAAATTGTGGATTTAACCAAATAATCACGCATAACCACACAATCCCTAATAATGATAAAGGCCAACAAAAATAGAATGATTCCCCCCAAGTTAAGGCATCATCACTTCGTGATGGTGACTTCCATTGAATTTTGCTACCAAGCCATGCTTTAACAACGAATTTGCTATGGAAGATCATACGGATTGGTGCAAGGATCATTGACCACACCATTTCAATAAGAATTGATAAGGTTAGTTTAAATATCCCGCCTACATCTTTTGCCCCTGTTCTGGCTATAATAATTCCGTAGCTAAATAATTTAGGTGCAAACAACAATACCATCGTAGTTGAAAGTAGTTGAATAGCTAATTGTTCATCCCACCTTGGCCAGGTTGGGTAAAATTGGTTGGGTTGGAAAAAATATTGTGGTTCAGAAATATTGAACACTAATAATAATAGTGTAGAGAAAATTAAAAATACCAACCACAATAATGATGAAATATAAGCCATACCACTGGTTAAAAACATAACTCGGTGGGTTAAAGTAATGCCACTTTTGAATATTAAGCGAAGATTGATCAGATTACCCATACACCATCGATTATCTCGTTTGAGATCTTCTATCATGTTTCCTGGTAACTCTTCATAACTACCATTCATATCGTAGGAAATCCATACCCCATAACCAGCTCGGCGCATTAAAGTTGCTTCAACCAGATCATGCGATAAGATATGAATCGGGCCTTTACGTTTTTGCAATGGTGATAAAATACAGTGTTCAATAAATGGTTTGAGGCGAATCATGGCATTGTGACCCCAATATTGGGCTTCACTTAGTTGCCAGAAGTGAGTACCTGAGCAAAAAATATCGCTATAAATTTGATTGGCAAATTGTTGAATACGGCCGTATAAGGTTGTCATTCTGACTGATTTTGGTGGTGATTGTAATATACCTGCTGTCGGATTCATTTCCATCATGGCAATCATTTTTAAGATACAATCGCCAGTCATAATACTATCAGCATCAAGAATCATCATATACTCATATTGATGTCCCCAGCGACGACAAAAGTCATCAATATTACCGCTTTTACGTTTCACACGACGTTTACGATGACGATAGAAAATATTACAACCATTATCTACTTTTTTAGCATTAAAATCAGCCCAAGCCTTTAATTCATTAACATACAAATCAGGATCGTTTGTGTCGCTAAGAATATAAAAATCACAACATTGAGCATGTCCCGTTTCAACCAGTGATTCATAGGTAGCTTCAAGTCCTGCGAATACTCGTGAAACATCTTCATTACAAATAGGCATGACTAATGCCGTACGATGTTTTGCATCAATATGGGATGCAGGATCGTTAGGAATAGCAATGGTATAACGGTCTTTTTTTATCACCGCTAAAATAAGGCCCATGATACTGGTCCAAAAACCAATTGAAATCCAACAAAATAATATAGCAAAGAGACCAATAATAAAACCTTGTATGATATAAGGGATGATACTATAGATAGCCAGTTCCGGATTGATTTCCCAATTTGCCATAAAACTAATCTTTTGCCAGCTTTGATACGGCAAAAGTGATGATAAATAAATCGTACCATAGTAAGTTTGCACGGCAATAAGCGCAAACATAATTAAACGACGAATAAGTGCGATAATATTTACACGTGGTTTTGATTTAGCTGTATAGTGTTCATCCCAAATTTGTGGTTGTACTGATACACGTTCAACTTTGGGATAGCTAGGTTGTTGTTGTCTTGTTTCATTAAAATATTCAGTATTGCCGACTTGATTCAATCGATATTTTAAGAATTCGACATCATTGACAAGTGAGTTATTGTTTTCCGATTTCTGACGCCAAATTTCGGCGTCAGGTAGATTTTCGAAGTAATCTTTTTTCATATTATTGGCTGATTTTTATAATTATTGAGCAGGATATTGCCCGCTCCAAGTTTCGGACAATACTTCACCCGTTTGAGAAGCGAGCTGAACTCGCAGATCGGTTGCTTTTTTGTTATCTTCAACGTTAAACCGTATAATAACACGCCAACCTTTAGTCACCGAATTGTATTGAGTGTCGCAACTAACAATTGATCCGTTATTAATGCTTGAAATAACTTTAACAGGCTTTTTGTCTGATAACTGAGGACCAGTAAAATCAATAACATAAGCATTAGAACCATCAAGTTTACGAATTAAATTAGCTTGTTTGATATCACCTAGCGATAAACGTGTACTTTCAGCTCTAGCGACGTTAGCTGGATAGCGATTTTGTTCGTTTAGTGTGTAGTGTAATCGATATTTAAAAGTAAGTTGATCACCACTTTTGTACTGTTTTTCCGGAACCCAGAAGGAAACAATATTATCATTTGTTTCATCTGCAGTTGGAATTTCGACAAGTTCAACTCGTCCTTTTTGCCAATCATTTAAGATTTCAACCCAAACACTTGGTCTTAGTTCGTAATGGTCATCTAAATCTTGATAATCATCAAAACCTTTATCTCGTTGGATTAGGCCAAAGCCTTTCGGATTTTCTAAACTATATGATGAAAACGATAAACGTTTTGGATTGTTTAAAGGGCGCCAAATCCACTCGTTGTTATTGGCCAAAATAGATAACCCGTTTGAGTCATGCATTGCTGGACGATAATTAAGTAGTGGTGAAGGTTGATTTGGACCATATAAGAACATACTAGTTAATGGCGCAATACCTAATTTTTTAACTGAATCACGGAAAAATACTTTAGCTTCTACTGTGACTGTTGTATCAATACTTGGTACTAAAGTAATTTTATAAGCACCTGTCACACTTTGAGAGTCGAGTAATGCATAAATGACTAAATGCTTTTGGTTTGGGTCTGGACGTTCAATCCAATATTCTTTAAATCGTGGAAATTCCTCTCCTGACATTTCACCAGTATCGATGGCAAGCCCCCTTGCAGAAAGGCCATAACGTTGATCTTTACCAACGGCACGGAAGTAACTACCACCAAGCGCAGTAAATATTTCATCATCGGTTTTCGTTGGTTTATTAATTGGATAATGAACTTTAAAACCGGCAAAACCAAGATTTTTGGTGTTTAAATTATCTAAATTGAGTTTGCTCAAGTCAAAATAATCTGGATTGTATTTTATTTCATTAACTTGATTATTTACAATTTCGTTAATTTTAACCGGCGTGTCGAAATACATACCTTCATGATAAAACTCAAGTTTAAAACGACTCTTACGATCATTCCAATAAGCTTTATCATGTTTAAAAGAAATTTTTTGATAATCAGCAAATTGTAGTGAAGATAGCTCACTAGGAATATTTTTAGATGGTTGGACATAAGACTTTTTTGATAATTTTTCTGCTTTTGTCACTACATCATTAAAAGTAAAAGCCCATGAAGAAAAACTCAAACAAGATATCGATGCTATGCATAACATCTTGCAAGTTAATGTTTTACTAAATCGACTAATAGGTAATAAATTGTACATAAAAAAGACTCACTTAAGTATTATCTAAAAATATTAATGTAATTGATAATATTGTCTTTAGGACTACTTAAACAATTTTCAAGATAATCGGTTTTCATTTCGTCAAGAATACTTGGATTTTCATCAATTAAAAAATGCGAGTAATTATCTTTGAGAATTTTAGTTTGTAATGCAGCCAAATCTTGTTCTGACATTCTAAATAATGGTTGATAGCGATTAGTTATATTTTCTGTATCTTTGCTGTAAACTGCTGCAACAAAATCTGCTGACCATTGACAGTAATTGTTTAGATTATTGTCGGTTGGATTAATTTTCTTTAACTCAATTTTATGTTCGGCTTGATTTTCTTCAATCACTTTTTTGAGTTGAATATCATATTTTAACTTATAAAATTCGTTAAGATAAAAATTTAACACACAGGAAGATTCGTTACTGTCATCTTTACAGTCTAAAATACCGTGTTTTTTTATATAACTGTCAAACTGTTTATCGCCAACTAATTGAAGTAATTGATTTTTGGCATTAGATACAAACGGATTATTTTGTTCTGTTTGTTCTTGTAATATTGCTAACGAATCGACTTCAATATTTTTGCCATTATTTTTTGTTTTAGACATATTGTTTTTTACACAGCCTGTGGCAAGAATAAAGACAATGGCACATGTAAGGATATTACTTATTTTCATATATCAAATTCCATGAACATATTCTTGAGTTGAAAATTCAGGTTGAGCAACTTAACACTTTCTAGTGAAGTCGTAACGCGAAATTATATACTCTTATTCTTTTAAAAACACTAGATGATTACATTAATTTAGTAAAAAACGCACTAAATATTCTTTTGCTGATTTTGTTTAATGTCGGCACATTTTTTTTATATCAACAGTAAATTGTGAATCATCGGTTAAAGCTGGCTTAAATTTTCCTTTTGCTTTTAAAAAAGCAATAAGCTGCTCGGCATTCATATCGGAGTTAGAACAGGTATGAAATCTAGCTTCGGTACCAAACTTTTCATTGATAGCATTAAGTAAAGATGATTCGGTATAATCGTTTCCATCCATCATCTGTAGTACTTCATGACCGTGAATTGATATCATTTCCCTCTCCTAAATTGTTTTTATCTCGCGCTAATTATTATTTTTAAGCGGTGAAAGATAGCAGATATTTTTAATAAAAAAAAGAGGTTAAATATTAAAAATATCATTAATTGTATTTAGATTAACCCTGATTATTATCAGGGTTAAATAATTAGTGTGAAAAAGGTTAAATTGATAAGATAATCTTTATTTATTTTCATCGATTTTTACAATAATCGAGTTGTTTTCAGTTTTAACCTGTTGGAGTACAACTGATATTGTATCAGCTAGTTTAAGTACAAGCTCATCTTTAATTTTAATTGAACCCTCATCAAGATTTAAGGTTATTTCATCACGAACGTTATGAATCATGGAGAGAGGTAAAAATGCGAATGCCCCTATCTCGGTCAATCGGACTCGAGCACCACCTCGGTTAATATCAATTATTTCAGCATTAAAGCGTTTTCCTTGTTTATTGGTTAGGTATTGGCTATAAAGATTTTCGGCGATATCACGTTCAGCTAAACGTAATTTTTTTCGACGATCAGACATACTTTGTAGTTGTTCGGAAGTTGGCGCAATGAATGGTTGCTCTTTAAGCGAAGCTTTAAGTAAACGATGGTTTATCATATCACCATATTTGCGAATTGGTGATGTCCAGGTTGCATAAGCTGTAAATCCTAAGCCAAAGTGTGGTTCTGGTGTTAATGAAAAATCAGCTGGAGTTTGGAATTTTCTTAACCTTGCCGATAGGAAGTCATTATCATCAATTAATCGACGTAATTTGACATATCCTGCAAATGTCATTAGTGATTCTTTATCGAAATCAGTGATGCCATTATCGGCTAATATTTTTAAGATCTGTTCAATGTATTTGCTATCAAAACCTGAATGGGTATTAAACACCCCAGTGCCTACTTTTTCTTGCAAATACATAGTTAGAGCTAAATTGGCAATAATCATCACTTCTTCAACAATGTTATTACCAATACCACGTAATTCTTTAATGATGTTTTTTACTTGGCGATTATCATCTAGTACGAATCGATAATCATTATTGGCTTTAAATACTAACGCATTTTGTTGTCGCCAATCTATACGTGCTTTTGCTAGTTCTGATAGTAATTTAAGTTGTTTTTTTATCGTGGCATCATCGATATTTAAATCACTTCGACCTTCTAAGAAATCAGAAACATTGTTGTAAGCAAGTTTAGCTTTCGATTCAATCCATGCAGGAGTGAAACTAATATCATCATTAGCAAATTGACCATTTTTATCAATGTTAATTTTACAAACCATGGCTGGTCGTTTTTCATTGGCTTTTAATGAGCATAGATCATCAGCCAATTGTTTAGGTAACATTGGAATATTAAAATCGGGCAGATAAGTGGTAAAATTACGAATTTTAGCGATATTATCGACTTCACTATCTTGAGGAATATACGCGGTAGGGTCGGCGATGGCGACCATTAGCTGATAGTTACCAATTTCATCTTGAGAAATTGCAATGGCATCATCCATATCTTCGGTATTTTCATTATCAACCGTGAAAAATGGTACATCAGTTAACTCTTGACGATTTTCCTGTTCAGACTCTGATATTGTGAAAGCTTCCTCTTGAGGTGCTTTATCTTCTAAATCGTAACGCGCCAAAGTTTTGAGCCATAATTGATAAATTGAATCAGAACTAGCGATAAATTTGGTTACTTCAGCAGAAAAATGATTTTTATCTTTTTCTAATGGATGTGATTGCAATGTAGCAACAACCCAATCACCTTCTTTTAATTTTTGCGCAACTTGAGGATTAACTTTACAGCGTATGGCAAAATTTGTTGGCATATTTTCTGGATAAATCACCATAGCGCGATCTAAAAAGCCGATTTTACCAATAAATTTTTGCAAGCTACTTTCAATTAATGTTTCAGGTTCAAATGACTCTTTATCATTATTGCTGATGATAGTTCCCGATACTTTATCACCATTGCATAATAGCTTCATTTTTGCAACCGGAATAAAATAATTGGTTTTATTATCAACATCTAAAAAACCAAATCCTTTTTTGTGCGCTCGGACGATACCTTCAACACGCGGTTTTTGTTCGTATAATTCTTGTTTAAGTTGGGCGAGTAATGGGTTATTTTGAAACATATGGCTTAATATTAATTGAAAAATTTAGACTAAATTCTATCATAGTTATGCTTTTAGGAGTTATTGAATTGTTCATCAATGACTAGCTATTGAAGTCAGTTGCAATAAATAGAGTTAAAACATGAAATTAAATTATAAATTACAAGGCAATAAACAACCGATTTTATTAATGCATGGGCTATTTGGTAGTTTAGATAACTTAAACATGCTAGCTAAAGACCTCGTTGTAAATTATCAAACTATACAAGTTGATTTACGTAATCATGGCCAATCGCCATGGTCAAATATCATGAACTATCAAGCTATGGCGGAAGATATCGTGGAACTCTGCCATGATTTGCAATTACAAAACTTAATCTTGATTGGTCATTCGATGGGGGGGAAAGTTGCTTTGCAACTAAGCCAATTGATTCCACAACAAATTGCTAAAATCTGTGTAATTGATATTGCGCCAGTTAAATATACTCAAACAATTAATACTCCGGTCATAAAAGCATTGGCACAATGCATTGTTCAACAATTAGTTGATAGAAAGCAAATCGCTGAAGTCATGAGACAACATGGCTTAAGTGAACCAACGATTTTATTTTTGCTCAAATCCTTTAAACATGAGCGTTGGCTATTTAATGCTGATGTAATTATTAATCAGTATGACAATATTTGTGATTGGCAAATTATTTCAGCTTGTGATATTACTACTTTATTTATTCGTGGAGGAAATTCTAACTATATTACTGATAAGGATTATCCTGCCATTTTTAGCCAATTTCCTAATGCGCAAATTGAAACAGTAGCCGGTGCTGGCCATAATGTTCATGCGGAAAAAACAGAGCAAGTATTGCAACATTTATATCCTTGGTTAGCTGACTGATCATAATTATTTCATTAATAAAAATTAATCAGAAGCACCATTGTTTAATTGATGGTTGCTGATTTTTATTTTTTTCATTTAAACTAAAAATTGCTAGCTTAAATAAGCAATAATACTAAAAAATAAGATTGTTGTTTGGTAAATTCAATCAACAAAAATGCATAGCTATTTTTATCTAAAGGAATGAAACTCATCACGCTAGAATTAGCGCAAACGGGATGGGATATTGCAGTAGCATGGAATGAAAAAATAGAAAATAAACAGCGTGATATATTTTTAGCAATGAACATTAATCACATAGTAAACGTTGCTGTTTAATTGTTTTATGATTAGGAGGAATAACATTAATAAAAACTATCCGACAAGATGTACTATAAGGTTGGCTATAAACTTGATATTGCCAATTATTCGGTATTATTTGCGGTACAGTATGAGGATAACTATCAAGTAAAGCAAAGGCGATTTGCTCCGCTTTAAACTGTTTTTGGAAATAGTGGTGTTGACTAATAATTGCAGTTAAATAACCACTAAAACCTAGCATAATGATGGCAAACATTAAGCATGATATCATGACTTCAATTAAGCTAAATCCAGCTATGTTTTTTCTATTCACAATCAACTAACCTTTTTTCTGGACAATAATCTAGCCAATGTCCTTTTTCAATAATCAAGTGATTATCTGCAAAATGCGTTAACATATAAAGATAATAGTCATCAGCTTGGGCGCGTACTAAGGTATAGTTATCCACTTTTAATCGTGATTTTTTTATACATGCTGTTAAATGATATTGCGCATCAGATAAGCATTGCCACTCTTCGGTCGGAAGTTGCCAGGTCTGCTGAATTGCCCAATTTAAACTAGAGCTCGCTAGGTTAAACTGGCGATAATATTGAATCTCAATTAAATAGTTTTTTTTTAATGAATTAACTATAGCTTGAAAACCGGTTAATAAAATGAGTCCGACTATGGTTAAAATAATTACCATTATTAGCGTGCTAAAGCCATCTATCTGTGTTGTTTTTTTATTAAAATGGATTTTCATTCTTGATAATGGTTACCGTTTGATAGATTATTTTTTTATTTTTCTTTAATTGAGCAGCAATATTTATTACAAAATAATTATTTTGCTGTTTTATTGAAAATTGCGTTATTTTAATGTCATGAGGATCGAATATTTTCTCCCAATTTACACCCTCACAACTTATTGAACCAACTTTATATTCCAAATTATTTTTGTAGAAACGATAAGCAAAAATGTCTGATTTACTTGGCGTATTACGATCATAAATCCAATCATTGCGAATCTCACTATCATAACGAAAAATATAACAATTGTTTGAAGTATTGATTTCAATTGGATGTTGTTTCATTTTTTCGGGGCTATTGGCAATAAAACCAGCACGTTTTAGATCTTTGGTTATACTAACTAACCCTTGATGGATATTCTTTTCTAAATGAATACGTAGATTTTTCTCCAGTAATATAGTTTGTAATTTACTATAGAATGAGGTGATACCAATAAAAATTAGACTAGAAAAAGCTATACTCAACAATATTTCAAATAATGAAAATCCATTTTGTTTTAACATCTAGGTAGTCCTGGTAAATAACTATTCTTTTTACAAAATCGAATTCGTCCACGATATGAAATGATAATTTGCGTAGTACCAATGGTGTTGTGTAATTCGATTGTACCTGTTTGCGCCATATTTTTCCGGCCCCAAAAGGAGATAGCTTTTTTATCAGTTAAATCACTTAATTCAACGGAATTGTTAGGCTTCATAAAATAGGTGGTGCCTTCTTGGCAAGTGGCTGGTTTTTCCCCTTTGCTGATACTTAAACACCAAGGCTGAAAAAAATAATATACGTGATAGTTTTCGTTAGTATTGTAAGCTCTGGCTTGAGCCTCTTCTAAAAACAGGCTAGCTGTTTTGTGGTGGTTGCTAGTTCATTACGCAGTTGTAACTCTTTCCAATGTTGTACACCAATTGCGGCTAAAATAGCACTAATACTGATAACAAATAAAAGCTCTAATAAAGAAAATCCGCTGTTTTGCATTATTTTTTTATTGAGAAATTTAACGAGAATTAAACTTTATATCTAAATAAAATCACGCTATTAACTTTTACTAAGATTTTGTGAAAGGCATTCCAAATAATTAACTTTTTTTGAGAGATCTTAATGATACGATAAACCACTTAAAAATAGTGGCATATTATATTATACTGTTAGGCCAATTAAATTTGCTAACGGACTTAAAGTTAAAGGAAACAAGAAATGCAACAATTACAAACTATTATTGAGGCAGCATTTGAACGTCGTGCTGAAATTACTCCTTCAAATGTTGATACAGTGACGCGTGATGCGATCAACCAATGTATCGCTTTATTAGACAGCGGTAAAATGCGTGTCGCAGAAAAGATTAATGGCGATTGGGTAACTCATCAATGGTTAAAAAAAGCAGTGTTGCTTTCATTCCGTATTAATGAAAATCAACTTATTGATGGTGGCGCAACTAATTATTATGATAAAGTACCGTTGAAATTTGCTGAGTATGATGAAGCCCGTTTCCAACAAGAAGGTTTCCGCGTAGTTCCATCAGCAATTGCACGCAAAGGTGCTTATGTAGCTCGTAATACAGTATTAATGCCTTCATATGTCAACATCGGTGCTTATGTTGATGAGGGGACTATGGTTGATACATGGGTAACCGTTGGTTCATGTGCGCAAATTGGTAAAAATGTTCACTTATCAGGTGGTGTTGGAATTGGTGGTGTATTAGAGCCGTTACAAGCAAACCCAACTATTATTGAAGATAACTGTTTTATCGGCGCTCGTAGTGAAATTGTTGAAGGTGTGATTGTCGAAGAGGGCAGCGTTATCTCAATGGGTGTATTTATTGGTCAAAGTACTAAAATTTATGATCGTGCAACTGGTGAAGTTCACTATGGTCGCGTACCGGCTGGTTCTGTGGTGGTATCAGGTAACTTACCAACTAAAGATGGTAAATACAGCCTTTATTGTGCAGTAATCGTTAAAAAAGTAGATGCTAAAACATTAGGTAAAGTCGGTATTAACGAATTACTTCGTACTATTGATTAATTTTATTAATCTATCTATTAAAGCTGCCGTAAATGTTACGGTAGCAATAAAATGAGTTGTTTAAAGTAAGTTATATTTTATAACGATTAGAAGAGGAAAATTTATGCCTTCTTTTGATATTGTGTCAGAAATTCAAATGCCAGAAGTCAAAAATGGGGTCGACAATGCGACTCGCGAATTGGCAACTCGTTGGGATTTTAAAAATGTCGAAGCATCTTTTGAACTCAATGAAAAAAATGAAACCATCAAGGCAACTAGCCAATCTGATTTCCAAGTTCAACAGCTATTAGATATTTTACGCGATAAGCTGGCTAAACGTGGTATTGATGGCGGTGCGTTAGAGATTCCAGAAGAGATGGAACATAGCGGAAAATTTTATAGCATTACTGTCAAACTAAAACAAGGTATCGATAAAGAATTAGCTAAAAAAATAGTTAAATTAATCAAAGATAGTAAAATTAAAGTCCAAGCGCAAGTACAAGGTGACCAAGTTCGAGTTACTGGAAAATCACGTGATGATTTACAAGCAACTATGGCATTAGTTAAAAATGGTGAATTGGGACAACCTTTCCAATTTACTAATTTCCGCGACTAATCAATCTTTCCAATTATTATTATTGCCGACATTATTTTTGACAACATTTTGATAAAATTTTTCGGCATTATGTTTTTGTTTATCCACAGAATCAACTTCTAAAAATATTGAGGAAAGCACTTTTTTGCGTCTAAATTTTTAATAATATGTGCTTTTATTTTTATTTTCGGTGAGGCATTATTTCAAATAACGAGATTTTTTTAACTAAATACGTTATTCTATCACCTTGTCTATCCTCTTATATTATAACAATACTTATTATGCTGAAAAAATTAGTTTTCTTTTTTGTTTTTTTTATTTTTTCATGTCCTTTATTTGCACAAAATCCCAATGATGAAGATAAGAAAGTATTTATTGATAACTTATTATCAAAAATGACTATTAAAGAAAAAGTGGGACAATTGCGATTAATCAGTGTCGGCGGTGATCTAACCTTAGACAAAGTACTTGATCAAATCGAAGCGGGTGAAATCGGTGGCATTTTTAATACTGTTGTGGAACCCGATCTATCCAGAATGCAGGAAAGAGCTTTAAAATCGCCAAACAAAATTCCAGTCTATTTTGGTTTTGATATTGTCCATGGCCATCGTACAGTATTTCCAATTAATTTAGGTTTAGCAGCAACTTGGGATCGTAATGCCTTCGCTAAAGTGGCTGAGGTATCAGCTGATGAAGCAACGTCTGATGGACTTAACGTTACTTGGGCTCCAATGGTGGATATTACCCGTGATCCTAGATGGGGACGAGTTTCGGAAGGATTTGGAGAAGATCCTTATTTAGCTTCAGAAGCTGGGCGAATTTTTGTTGAAAAAATGCAAAAACAATCCTTAGCTGATAAAAAATCATTAGTCACAACAGTTAAACATTTCGCACTTTATGGGGCGGTTGAAGCTGGGCGCGAATATAACAGCACCGATATGAGTGAACGCAAAATGTTCCAAGAATATCTTGTGCCTTATAAAGCGGCTATTGATGCCGGCAGCCGAGCGGTTATGGTTGCTCTTGTTAGTGTAAATGGTATTCCTGCTACAGCTAATCATTGGTTATTAACTGATGTATTACGTAACCAGTGGCATTTTGATGGAGTGGTTGTTAGTGACCATGGCGCTATCCGTGAATTAATTAATCACGGCGTTGCAACTGATGCAAAAGATGCGGTACGTATTGCCATCAAAGCGGGTATTGATGTGAGTATGAATGATGAATACTTTTTACAGTTTTTACCTGAATTAGTTGATGAAGGTGCTATCTCAGAAGATCTGATTAATCAAGCTTGTCGCCATGTGTTAGAGCTTAAATATGATATGGGGTTGTTTAAAAATCCCCATCGAAATTTAGATCCTAATTTTGATATTGAGACTATGTTTGCTAACGATCGCCTACATCGTACTGAAGCCAGAGATGTAGCTCGTCGTAGTATTGTATTGTTAAAAAATGAAAATAATTTATTACCGTTAGACAAAAATAAAAAAATAGCTGTCATTGGACCATTGGCTGATTCAAAACGAGATATTTTAGGTAGCTGGTCAGGTGCTGGGCGTGCTAATTTAGCGGTAACACCGTTGCAAGGCATTAAAAATGCCATCGCAAATCCCAAATTAGTGAGTTATGCATGGGGTGCGAATCTCTCGGATGATCCTAACCTTGATAAATTTTTAAATTTATATGGTGAGAGCAGCAAATTTGATAAACGACCAGCTAATAAGATGATAGCCGAAGCTGTTGCTCAAGCTAAAAAATCAGATGTTGTTGTAGTTTTTGTTGGCGAAGCACAAGGCATGGCACATGAATCATCAAGTCGAACCGATCTTAATCTTCAAGCTAGTCAAAAACGATTAATTAAAGCATTAAAAGCTACTGGTAAACCACTGATCATTGCTTTAATGAATGGCCGTCCACTTACTGTGAAAGAAGAATATCAGCAAGCTGATGCTATGCTTGAAACGTGGTTTTTAGGTACTGAAGGGGGGAATGCTGTGGCTGATGTGCTGTTTGGAGACTATAATCCATCAGCTAAATTACCGATGTCTTTCCCTGATAATGTTGGCCAAATTCCTGTTTATTATAGCCATTTAAAAACAGGTCGACCACATGGTACGGTTAATATGGGTAAATACACAACATCTTATTTTGATAGCCCTAATGAGCCTTTATTTCCATTTGGTTTTGGCTTAAGTTATACTGATTTTACTATTGATTTTTCATTATCAAAAACTGAAATGTCACCAAATGGAGAAATTGAAGTTATTGCTAATGTGGAAAATACTGGTGAAAGAGAAGGTTCACAAGTGGTGCAGTTCTATTTGCAAGATGTGACAGCATCAGTAAGCCGACCGGTAAAAGAATTAATTGGTTTTGAATCTATAACTCTTAAACCGCACGAAAAAGGTCAAGTGAAATTTGTTATCAAATATGACATGTTGAAATTCTGGAATGATAAAATGCAATATGTTGCAGAACCCGGTAAATTTAATGTGTTTGTAGGCGCTGATTCTACAACTAAAGATAAGCAAACATTTACTTTACTTGATAATTAAAGTTAGCATTCTCCGTCGACTTGGGTCGGCGGTTTTGTGCCGTGGTTATTATTATGTTTGAGTTTGATCTTGTACTACAGCTTTTACAACAGATGTGCGTATATTTGGTTATAGCTTATTTGTTGAGTAAAACCCCGATTGTCATTCCTTTAATGCAAGTCACTATCCATTTACCTCATAAATTAGTCTGTTATTTTATTTTTTCATTATTTTGCATTATGGGTAGCTATTTTGGTTTACATATTGAAGATACTATTGCCAATACTCGTGCTATTGGAGCTATTTTAGGCGGGTTGCTTGGTGGTCCGGTAGTAGGGCTTTTAGTTGGTTTAACTGGCGGTATTCATCGTTATACATTAGGTGGTATTACGGCTGAAAGTTGTATGTTATCGACTATCTTGACTGGTTTAATTAGTGGATTACTTCATTATACTTTAATGAAAAAAGGCCGAATTGATTTAGTTTATAATCCCTTTTTAGTTGGGGTATTAGGTGTTCTGGTTGAATCATTAGAAATGATTCAAGTACTATTAATATCGAGACCTTTTGATGTTGTTTTACATGCAGTGCGAAGCATTGCTGCACCAATGATTGTCGCCAATAGTATTGGAGCTGCAATGTTTATGCGAATTTTACTAGATAGACGGGCGATTTTTGAACGCTATACATCGGCTTTTTCGGCCAAAGCTCTTAAAATCGCAGTGAGTACTGAAGGTCTATTGCGTGAAGGTTTCAATCAAGAAAATAGTACCAAAGTCGCAGAGATTATTTATCAAGAATTAGATATCGGTGCTGTATCAATAACCGATCGGGAAAAAATTCTTGCTTTTATTGGTGTTGGTGATGATCATCACTTACCAGGTACGAAAATTACTTCAAATGTTACTTTAGAAGCGATTGAGCAAAATGATGTTAAATATCTTGACGGTACACATCAACCTTATCAATGTTCAATCAATAAAAATTGTCGTTTAGGTGCAACTTTGGTTATTCCTCTTCGTGGTGAAAATAATAATGTAGTTGGTACTATTAAACTTTATGAAGCTAAAAATACATTATTTAGCTCAATAAATAGAACTTTAGGTGAAGGTATTGCCAGCTTATTATCTGCGCAAATATTGGCCGGGCAAAATGAGTACTACAAACAGTTATTGTCTAAAACTGAGATTAAACTATTACATGCCCAAGTAAATCCTCACTTCTTATTTAATGCCTTAAATACTTTACTGGCTATTATTAGGCGTGATAAAGAACAAGCATCGCAATTAGTGCAAAACTTATCAACTTTTTTCCGTAAAAACTTAAAACGTACTGATGAAATAGTAACGTTAAAAGATGAAATAGAGCATGTAAATGCTTACCTACAGATCGAAAAAATGCGGTTTATGGAGCAATTAAGTATAAATTTTGATATTCCTGAACAACTCGAATATGCGCAATTACCAGCATTTTCATTACAACCAATTGTTGAAAATGCTATTAAACATGGTACTTCACAATTAATTAGTCAAGGAGAAGTAACGATTAGAGCCTATGCAAATGACCAGACTTTAATTTTAGAGGTTATTGATAATGCAGGTAATTATCGAGAAAATAAAAAAGATAATAAAGGACTTGGTCTTAATTTAGTGGATAAACGAATTAAGATCCGCTATGGTGAAAACTATGGTATAAAGATAATCTGTAAACCAGACGAATATACAAATGTAATGTTATCTTTGCCTTTGCTAGAGGATGTCGTAGTTTAATGTTAAATGTGATTATTGTTGATGATGAATTACTTGCTCGCGAAAATTTACGTTGTTTGCTAGAAAACGATAGCCAAATTAATATTGTCGCAGAATGTAATAATGCCATGGATGCTATACGTGAAATTCATCGATTAGCACCTGATGTCGTTTTTCTTGATATTCAAATGCCAAAAATAAATGGTCTTGAAATGTTATCAATGCTTGATCCACAAACTATGCCTCATATTGTTTTTTTAACTGCTTATAGCGAGTTTGCTGTAAAAGCTTTTGAAGAACAAGCTTTTGATTATCTATTAAAACCTATTGAACAAGATAGGCTAAATAAAACATTAAGCCGTTTGCATAAAAAATGTCCTGTAGCTGATATAAATCAATTATCAGGTATTGATCAACAGTTAAAATATATACCTTGTATTGGCCATAATCGAATCTATTTGCTATCTAATGATGATGTTTTTTATATTTCATCTAAAGTTAGTGGTATTTATGTGTTTAATCAAAACAATAATGAATATTTCACTGAGCTTACGCTAAAAACCTTAGAAGATAAAACTTCACTAATTCGTTGTCATCGACAATATTTAGTCAATTTAAAAAAGTTAAAAGAGATTCGCTTTAATGAAGCAGGTAGTGTTGATATTATTTTAAATAATGATGTTGCTGTGCCGGTGAGTCGTCGATATTTAAAATCGCTTAAAGAGATATTAGGACTATAATCATTTATTCTGGTTTATTTCATCGATTGAGATACCGTTTACCAACCATTTTTAACCACTCATATAGTCGTTTTAACCTGTAACTAAATTTCCTATACCATTCAATTCACTAAAAAATTACTATACCCTTGAGCATAAAGTAAGCTTTATCTCATGATTCAATACAACCAAATTCAAAAACAATTTGAAGTTAATATCAATAAATTTTATCTACCTTTTTAACTAGATAATTAAGTTAAAAATTGAATAGATGATATTAATCTTAAAGCGATAAAGAGAATTATTATGAATAATAGAATACTAAAGCATATACCCTGGGTTATTCTTGCTATCGTTGGTGCCTGCTGTTTAGCCGTCATTGCACTACGTCGAGGGGAACATATTAGTGCATTGTGGATTGTTGCTGCTGCAGTGTCTGTTTATCTCGTTGCTTATCGATATTATAGTTTGTATATCGCCAATAAAGTAATGCAGTTAGATCCAACTCGAGCGACACCGGCAGTTATCAATAATGATGGCTTAAATTATGTTCCAACTAATAAATATGTCTTATTTGGACACCATTTTGCGGCAATAGCCGGTGCTGGACCACTTGTAGGCCCTGTACTTGCAGCGCAAGTAGGTTATTTACCGGGTACTCTATGGTTATTGGCTGGTGTGGTATTTGCTGGCGCAGTACAAGACTTTATGGTGCTATTTTTATCATCACGCCGTAATGGTTCATCTTTAGGTGAAATGATAAAAGAAGAGATGGGACCAATTCCTGGAACAATAGCATTATTTGGTTGTTTCTTAATCATGCTAATTATTTTAGCCGTATTAGCATTGATTGTTGTTAAAGCATTAGCTGAAAGTCCGTGGGGTGTATTTACTGTTTGTTCTACAGTACCAATTGCCCTATTTATGGGTATTTATATGCGATACCTCAGACCAGGCCGTGTTTTAGAAGTTTCAATAATTGGTATTGTATTACTGATCTTATCTATCTGGTTTGGTGGTGTAATTGCTCATGACCCATATTGGGGACCAGCATTAACTTTCAAAGCAACCACGATTACTTTTACTTTAGTTGGTTATGCCTTAGTTTCTGCGATGTTGCCTGTATGGTTAATTTTAGCACCGCGTGATTATCTCGCCACTTTCTTAAAAATTGGTGTAATCGTTGGTTTAGCTATTGGTATTGTTATTTTAAATCCTGATTTAAAAATGCCAGATGTAACTAAATATGTTGATGGCACAGGTCCTGTTTGGAAAGGTTCTTTATTCCCATTCTTATTTATTACTATTGCTTGTGGTGCTGTTTCTGGTTTCCATGCCTTAATTTCATCAGGTACAACACCAAAATTACTTGCTAATGAAACAGATGCACGTTTTATCGGCTATGGTGCTATGTTAATGGAGTCTTTCGTGGCTATTATGGCTTTAGTGGCTGCATCAATTATTGAGCCAGGTTTATATTTTGCTATGAATACTCCACCAGCTGCGCTAGGAATAACTATGCCTGATTTACATAAATTAGGTACTGGCGATGCGGCGATGATAATGTCTCAACTACAAGATGTGACAGCACACGCTGCGGCTACAGTTAGTTCATGGGGATTTGTGATTTCACCTGAGCAAATTTTACAAACAGCCAAAGATATTGGCGAACCATCAGTATTAAATCGTGCCGGTGGTGCACCAACTTTAGCCGTAGGTATTGCGCATGTGTTCCATCAAATTCTTCCAGGCGCAAATATGGGCTTCTGGTATCACTTTGGTATCTTATTTGAAGCACTATTTATTCTAACAGCGCTTGATGCAGGAACTCGTTCTGGTCGTTTCATGTTGCAAGACTTATTAGGTAACTTTGTACCATTCTTGAAAAAAACCGATTCACTTATTGCTGGCTTTATTGGTACTTTAGGATGTGTTGGTTTATGGGGATATCTACTTTACCAAGGTGTGGTTGATCCATTAGGCGGTGTTAAGAGCTTATGGCCATTATTTGGTATTTCAAACCAAATGTTAGCAGCCGTAGCATTAGTATTAGCTACAGTTGTATTAATTAAAATGAAACGAGCTCAATTTGTTTGGGTGACTATTATTCCTGCCGTTTGGTTATTGATTTGTACTACTTGGGCATTGGCACTTAAACTATTTAGTAATGATCCTAATTTAGAAGGATTCTTCTATTTAGCAAATGAGTATAATCGTCGTATTGCCGAAGGCAGCGAATTAACTGCACAACAAATTGATAATATGCATCATATTGTCATTAATAACTACACTAACGCAGGTTTAAGTATCTTGTTCTTAGTGGTTGTGTATAGCATTATCTTCTTTGGTATTAAAACTGCACTTAAAGTGCGTAATAATAAACAAAGAACTGATAAAGAAACCGCTTATGTGCCTATTCCTGAAGGTGGTGTTAAAACTACGATGTCACATTAATTAACAGTAAACAGAATGTTAAATTAAAGTAACATTCTGTCTATTTATGGAAATAACTTTCGTACTCCTTATTTTGCCTAACAATAGTCACTATCGTTAGGCATTTTTTATCACTGATTAAGCATCTTGTTTTTTATAAAAACGCTTTAATTGAAAAAATAATAATTTAGAATAATAGACTGTTTTTATAAAAACGATTTAAATTAATTAGGATGTTAATTTTACATAATAGTGATAGGAGATAAGGATGTTGGTAAGCAAAAAAAGTGCTTTGTTAAGCGGTTTATTTATATTAGGTTGTGTATTTCAGGTTAATGCAAAAGAAGTTGGTGTTTCTATTTTAGCAACGTCAGATGTGCATGGGCGAATGTTACCGTGGGATTATGGTACTGACAAAGCAGACTCTTCAGGCTCTTATGCGCAGATATCTTCGTTTTTAAAGGAGTACCGTTCACTACATGAAAATGTCATAGTGGTTGATGCTGGTGATATTATTCAAGATAATCAAATTGAACGATTTTATAATGTGCAAAATCATCCGGCTATTGCGGCATTAAATGCCATGCATTATGACATTATGGTACTTGGCAATCATGAATTTAATTTTGGTATGCCGATAGTCGATAAAGTCACTTCTGAATTTAAAGGCCAATCTTTAGCGGCTAATATTTATTATAAAGATTC
Organism: Gilliamella apis; assembly: GCF_002142155.1. Lineage (GTDB taxonomy): Bacteria > Pseudomonadota > Gammaproteobacteria > Enterobacterales > Orbaceae > Gilliamella > Gilliamella apis. Next base: position 56,450 of record NZ_NASD01000004.1, read on the forward strand.
CGGTAAACCTTATTTACCCGCCACAACCATTATTGAGAAAGAAGGTATTAAGATTGGCTTTATTGGTGCAACTACGCCTTTTGTTCCAGAATATGAGAATAAAACTGGTTATGTAAATCAAATGGAATTTACTATGCCAATACCGGAAATAAAAAAACAAATTGCTAATCTCAAACAACAATCAGTTGATGCTATTGTTTTAGTTACCCATATGGGATTAGATAATGAAAACAATAAACCTGGTACAGGTGTTGCCGATGTTGCTAATCAGTTACCCGAGCTTGACGTAATTATTGCCGGACATAATCATCAAAATATTAGTGAAAAAGTCATTAATAATGTTGTTATTACTGAACCTCATCGCTATGGAACAGTAGTATCGGTGGTTGATCTTAAATTTGATATTGATGGCAATAAAAAAACGTTAAAAGCGAAAAAATCGCAAACATTACCGGTAAAAACTTATCCAGCTGATCCTGAAATCGAAAAAATTTATTCGCCTTATCATCAACAATTAAGAGAGATTTCTAATCAAGTTATTGGTGAAACAGATCAAGATCTTGTACCACAAGAGATAATACATGGTATACCAGCGGTTTACTTGCAAGAAAGTGGTTTAACTAATTTACTTAATTCTGTACAACTGTATTACAGTGGCGCCGATGTGACTGCTGTTTTAGTCGATAATAAAAAAGCGATATTAAATAAAGGGCCAATCGCTCGCAAAGATATTGCTAACAATTATCAATACACTGCTGGTGAAACCTCTATTTTTGAAGTTACCGGAAAGGATCTTAAAGATTATATGGAATGGTCAGCGGCATATTTTGCTCAAGTACAACCAACGGATAAAAATTATCAATATGATTCGGTGCGAGGCGCATCTAAATATATGACTTATGATATGTTTGGTGGCGTTAAATATATTATTGATTTAAGTGAACCAGTAGGGCATCGAATTAAAAATCTAACACTTTTAAATGGTAAAGTTGTTACTGATGATATGAAACTCAAACTAGGTATGAATGCTTATCGTTATGAAATGTTGGTGAAAAAAGGTGGTCCATTAGAAGGGCGCCGAGTCGAGCCAATTTGGAATTCTCGTACCGCTTTAGGTGATGAAGAAGGCACCATTCGTAATATGACCATTAAATATATTACTGATGTGAAGAAAGGCAAGATTACCGATGAATCAAATAATAATTGGCAAGTTATTGGTATTGATCCTAAACAATCGAATTAGTGCTAGCATTCTTATTGGCTTATTTTTACACTAGTTTTTAGTAAAATGATAATTACTGTTATAAGCTCTTTAAATTCTATATTGGAGCTGGATTAACGGTAATTATCTTATTGTGATAATTACCAATATTTTTTACTGAAAAGGATATTTAGTAATCGATTTAACTAATTGATTATGTTTTATGATAAACAAAAAAATACGAGCCATTGACTCGTATTTAATTATTGATTTATTTATTGAGTGCCTTTACTTTCAGTATTATGCCCTCAACTGCAACAACTTCAACTGGATGACCTACTTCTAGATCTTGATTACATTTTGCTGACCATGTGCCGTCTTTTATTTTTACTCGTCCTGAACCATTAGTAATGGCATCAGTAACGATTGTCCTAATACCAATTAGTTCTTGTTGTGGTTGATTGATTTCAACTTTATTAGATTTGTTGTTATCGCGTCTTTTTAACCATACCCACCAAAGATAAGCAGATATTAACGTAAAAATAGCAAACAAAATCCATAAAACAGACCAAGACAGCGGTAAAACCCAAGCAATTAAACCAACGATAATGGCAGCAATCCCACTCCAAAGTGCATATCCACCGGTTCCTAATAACTCAGCAATCAGCAAAATACCACCTAAAGCAATAAATATCCAGTGAGGAGAATTATAAATAACCATTAAAAAATCTGTCATTGGTTGTTACCTATTATTAATTGAATTATATTTCCTATCATATTCCTAACCAATTTATTATCAGTTAGGAAATATGATTTACTTAAATTTAATTTAGTACAGCCTATTTAGTATTTTTGATTAATTCAGCAATACCACCAATGCTACCCATTAAGCTAGATGCATCAAGTGGCATCATTACCACTTTGCTGTTATCTGAAGCTCCAATTTGTTGTAACGCTTCAGTATATTTTTGCGCAACAAAGTAGTTGATGGCATTAATATTACCAGCTGCAATAGCGTCCGAAACCATTTGTGTTGCTTTAGCTTCCGCTTCGGCCGCACGTTCACGTGCTTCAGCTTGTAAAAATGCAGCTTGTTTTTCACCTTCAGCTTTTAAAATTTCTGACTGTTTTTCACCTTCAGAACGTAAAATAGCCGCTTGACGAACACCTTCTGCTTCAAGAATTTCTGCACGTTTATTACGTTCAGCTTTCATCTGCGCATTCATGGCTGCAATTAGTTCTGCCGGTGGACGAACATCACGAATTTCAATACGGGTAATTTTGATTCCCCATGGGCTAGTTGCATCATCGACAATACTAAGTAGTTTTGAGTTAATATGGTCACGTTGTGATAACATCTCATCAAGCTCCATACTACCAAGTACGGTACGAATGTTTGTCATCATTAGGTTAATGACGGCACGTTCAAGTTGATTAACTTGATAAGCGGCTCTTGCTGCTTCTTGTACTTGTATAAAGCAAACTGCGTCAATTTGTACATTTGCATTATCTTTAGAAATAACTTCTTGAGATGGGATATCAAGTACTTGTTCCATCATATTAATTTTACGGCCCACACCATCCATAAAAGGAATAATAATATTTAAACCCGGTTCTAAGGTATGAGTATATTTACCGAAACGCTCGATAGTATATTGGTATCCTTGTGGAACAATAGTGATAGCTTTAAAAACTGTTACAACTGCAAGTAAAACGATTACTGCAATAAGAATAAAAAAGATTGGCATAGATCAAAATCTCTAATTTTTATTAATAATTTATCGGAGTTGCTCATTTTAAAGACTAAAATCTTGTTTGGCTAGTTTTAATTCGTTTATTAAAAAGTAGAAAACTGTTTACTGTGTAAAGACCTTCTGATTGGTACAGGTAGACTTAATTTAAATGTACACAAAATATTCACTTGACAATACACCAATGAACTAGTTTAATAGTACAAAATCTTTTTTAGCAGATACAATAATGATAAATCAGCAATCCATATTAACTCATTGTCAACAAACTACCGTTTTGGGTTGGTGGCGCATCACTTTTTGCGGGTGATGTGATGATGTCCTTTTTTCATAATACCCGCTCAGTGCGGGTATTTTAGTTTTATAAAGATAAATATAATTTTATAAAAGAGAGTCAACAATGAATAAGCCTACATTAACACAGATAATTAAAACCATTGGTTATTATCAGGATCCGACTCAGGTATTTTATCAACTTTGTGATAACAAACCGGCAACATTGTTACTGGAATCAGCTGAAATTGATAACAAGCAAGGTATCAAAAGTGTAATGATAGTTGATAGCGCTTTGACTATTTCTGCACTCAATAATCAAGTCACTTTTCAAGCTTTAACCAGTAACGGACAAAAATTATTACCTTTATTACAACAAGCTTTTCCTGATAATGTTGCTAAAACACAATTAGATGAAAATAATCTTAAATTAGTTTTTCCGGCTATTGATAATTTGCAAGATGAAGATTCTCGCTTAAAGTCATTATCAATTTTTGATGCACTAAGAACATTATTAAATATCGTTAATATCCCACAACAAGCGAGTTCTGATGCAGTGTTTGTCGGTGGTTTATTTGCTTATGATCTTGTTGCTGGCTTTGAGGATTTACCTCTGTTACCAACCGAACAACGTTGCCAAGACTTTCGCTTTTATTTAGCTGAAACATTACTGGAAATTAATCATAAAGATCGTGTTTCATTGTTAAAAGCTACGGCATTTACTTCTTGTCCTGATGAGACAAAACGCTTGAATCAACGCTTAATTGAGTTACACAGTAAACTTAATCAACCGATGAAAGCGATTAAGACTCAATCTTTAGCAGAAATAAATGTTTCATGTAATAAGAGTGATGATGATTTCAATACCATAGTTAAAAAAATGCAGGATGCTATCCAACAAGGTGAAATTTTCCAAGCCGTTCCTTCAAGACGTTTTTCATTACCATGCCCTGAACCATTATCTGCTTATCAAGTGTTAAAAAATACCAATCCAAGTCCATATATGTTTTATATGCAAGATAGCGATTTTGTTCTGTTTGGTGCATCACCAGAAAGTGCCCTTAAATATAACAAGACCAATAATCAAGTTGAAATTTACCCTATTGCCGGTACTCGACCTCGTGGTTTATCCGCAAGTGGTGAGATTGATTATGATTTGGATAGCCGACTAGAACTTGAAATGCGCACTGATAAAAAAGAGTTGGCTGAACACTTAATGTTGGTTGATTTAGCCCGTAATGATTTAGCTCGTATTTGCCAGCCGGGCACTCGTTATACTAAAGAGTTATTAAAAGTGGACCGTTATTCGTGTGTTATGCACCTTGTTTCAAGAATAGTTGGCCAGTTACGGACTGATCTTGATGCACTACATGCTTATCAAGCAACAATGAATATGGGAACATTAACCGGCGCACCCAAAGTAAGAGCAATGCAACTAATTGCTGAATCGGAAAAAATAAAACGTGGTAGTTATGGTGGAGCAGTGGGGTATTTAACCGCTAGTGGTGATTTGGATACCTGTATTGTTATCCGTAGTGCCTATGTGGAAGACGGTATTGCTACGGTGCAAGCAGGTGGTGGGGTGGTTTTAGACTCAGAACCTCAATCAGAATCGGACGAATCACGTAACAAAGCTCGTGCTGTTGTTCGCGCGATTATGGCAGCACATAATGTAGAAGGTGTATTCTAATGGCTAATATCTTATTTATTGATAATGTTGATTCGTTTACTTATAACTTGGTTGATCAGTTACGTCATAATCAACATAATGTGACAATTTATCGCAACACTATTCCTGCCGATGTGATTATCGAAAAATTATCACATATGCAAAATCCTATCTTAATGTTATCGCCAGGTCCAGGTACGCCAAGTGAAGCAGGTTCAATGCCTGAATTACTAAAACGTTTAAAAGGGAAATTACCGATTATTGGTATCTGCTTAGGCCATCAAGCGATTGTCGAATCTTATGGTGGTATGATTGTACCAGCTGGTGATATTTTGCATGGTAAAGCCTCATTAATTGAACATGATGGTCAAGCTATGTTTAAAGGCTTACCAAATCCATTACCGGTGGCTCGTTATCACTCTTTAAAAGGTGAAAATATACCGAAAACATTAACGATTAATGCCATGTGTAATAACATTGTTATGGCAGTACGTAATGATGAGGATCGGGTTTGTGGTTTTCAATTTCATCCTGAATCGATTTTAACCATTCAAGGGGTAAAATTATTAGAGCAAACCATTGAATGGGCACTTAATCCAGTCCAAAAACAACCACAGGCAAGACAAGAGGCAATTGTCGATAAGCAAGAATACAATATTCAACCGATTTTAAATAAATTGTACTTAGGACAAGTATTGTCACAAGAAGAAAGCAAAATACTATTTAACTTAATTATTCAAGGTAAGATTGAACCAACAGTTTTGGCAACTGCGATTATAAGTATGAAAGTACGAGGTGAAAAACCGGATGAAATTGCTGGTGCTGCGCAAGCCTTACTTGAAAATGCTGATGCTTTTGAAGCTCCTGATTATGATTTTACCGATATTGTTGGTACCGGTGGTGATGGCACTAATAGTATTAATATATCAACAGCTAGTGCTTTTGTTACTGCAGCCTTAGGGTATAAAGTTGCTAAACATGGTAATCGAGGGGTATCAAGTAAATCAGGATCTTCCGATGTACTATCTGCTTTAGGTATCAAATTAAACATGTCAGCGGAAGCCTCACGTAAAGCGCTTGATGAATTAGGAGTATGTTTCTTATTTGCTCAACAATATCATTCAGGCTTTCGTCATGCTGCTCCAGTGCGTCAGCAATTAAAAACACGGACAATTTTTAACGTTCTTGGGCCGTTGATTAATCCATCTCGACCAAAACGTATTTTACTCGGTGTTTATCATCCTGATTTGATAAAACCGATTGCAGAAACATTAAAAATGTTGAACTATACCCATGCTTATGTGGTACACGGTGCCGGTATGGATGAAGTCGCGATTCATGGAGAAACCCAAGTTGCAGAAGTAAAAAACGGCGAAATTCGCTATTTCACCCTGACACCACAAGATTTTGGTTTACAACAATATACTTTAAAAGATATTGAAGGTGGTACACCGGAAATGAATCGTGATTTGTTGTTAGCTATTTTACAAGGACATGGTAAACCAGCTCATGAAGCGGCTATCGCGGCTAATGTAGCAATGTTAATTAGCTTATTTGGTGAACCAGACTTAAAACAAAATGCTCAACGTGCAATTGAATTGATGCATAGTGGCAAGGCTTATGAGCTATTACAAAAGTTAGCAGCAAGATAATAAGTGGAGAATAACATGGCAATTGAAGCATTAACCGAAAATGTTGAAATGGCAACAGTATTAAAAAAAATCATTGAAGATAAACAACTATGGCTGGCTGAACAGCAAGCTAAAAATCCACTGGCTAACTTTAAAAGCAAAGTTGTACCGAGTGATCGTGATTTTTATCAAGCATTAACACAACCGAAAACGGTATTTATCTTAGAATGTAAAAAAGCGTCACCATCTAAAGGCTTAATTCGTGATGATTTTGATCCGGCAACTATTGCTAAAGTTTATAAAGATTATGCTTCAGCGATTTCAGTTTTAACTGATGAAAAATATTTTCAAGGTAGCTTTGAATTTTTGCCTATGGTACGTAATGAAGTCACACAACCAGTACTTTGCAAAGATTTTATTATCGATGAATATCAAATTTACTTAGCGCGATATTATCAAGCGGATGCTATCTTATTAATGTTATCAGTGGTAAATGATGATGAGTATCGCCATCTTAGCCAAATTGCTCATCAACTTAATATGGGAATTTTGACTGAAGCCAGTACGGAACAAGAAGTTGAGCGAGCCATTAATCTTGGCGCCAAAGTTATTGGTATTAATAATCGTAATCTTCGTGATCTGTCAGTAGATTTAAATCGAGTAAAAACATTATCTAAATCTATCCCTGATGATCGAATTATTATCAGTGAATCGGGTATTTACACTCATAATCAAGTTAAAGATCTTAGCCATTATGCTAACGGTTTTTTAATTGGTAGCGCGTTAATGTCTGAGTCAAATTTAAACCTAGCTATTCGTAAAGTGATGTTAGGTGAAAATAAAGTCTGTGGTTTAACCAGAGCGCAGGACGCGATAACTGTCTATCAAGCTGGCGCGATTTATGGCGGATTAATTTTTGTCTCTAATTCACCAAGATATATTACAGCAACTAAAGCACGAAGTGTTATAGCAGCAGCTCCGCTAAATTGGGTGGGTGTTTTTAAAAATAGCGATATAGACGAAGTTTGCCAGATAGCGCAACAATTATCACTTTTCGCAGTGCAATTACATGGTCATGAGGATGATAATTATATTCAAACACTTCGCCAAAAATTGCCAGCAGCCTGTCAAATTTGGAAAGCATTAAGTATTAGTGATAGTATTCCGAACCATGATAATCCATTAGTCTCTCGTTATATATTTGATAATGGCGCCGGTGGAACAGGTAAAAGTTTTAATTGGTCGCTGTTACGTGGCAAAGATTTAAGTAACGTCATTTTAGCTGGTGGTATTAATCCACAAAATGTAAGTGAAGCACTCGCTACTGATGTTGTTGGTGTTGACCTTAACTCGGGCGTTGAAGTTTCACCCGGAATTAAAGATAAACAAAAAATTACAGCAGTATTTGAACAAATTTAACTAATTATATTGAAGGAATGGTTATGTCTAAATTAAATCCTTATTTTGGCGAGTTTGGTGGTCAATATGTACCGCAAATATTAATGCCAGTACTAGAACAACTTGAGGATGCTTTTATATCGGCGATACACGATCCGAGTTTTCAAAAAGAATTTAATGACCTTTTGGTTAACTATGCAGGTCGCCCAACCGCATTAACATTGTGTAAAAATCTTACTGCAGGTACCAAAACAAAACTATATTTAAAACGAGAAGATTTAGTTCATGGTGGAGCCCATAAAACTAACCAAGTCCTAGGCCAAGCATTACTAGCTAAAAGAATGGGTAAAACCGAAATTATTGCCGAAACTGGTGCTGGTCAGCACGGTGTCGCTTCAGCATTAGCTTGCGCATTATTAGGTTTAAAATGCCGGATCTACATGGGAGCCAAAGATGTTAAACGTCAAGCACCGAATGTATTTAGAATGCGACTGATGGGCGCCACTGTTATTCCGGTGGAAACAGGTTCAGCCACGTTAAAAGATGCTTGTAATGAAGCATTACGTGATTGGTCTGGTAGTTATGAAACCGCACACTATATGTTAGGTACAGCTGCTGGACCTCATCCATTTCCGACCATTGTGCGTGAATTTCAACAAATGATTAGTCGTGAAGCAAAACAACAAATTATGGAAAAAGAGGGGCGTTTGCCTGATGCAGTAATCGCCTGTGTTGGCGGTGGTTCAAACGCAATTGGTATGTTTGCTAATTTTATTGATGATAAATCAGTTAGATTAATTGGTGTAGAGCCAGGTGGGCATGGTATTGAAAGTGGTGAACATGGTGCATCGTTAAAACATGGTAAACTCGGTATCTACTTTGGTATGAAAACACCAATGATGCAAACGGATGAAGGGCAAATTGAAGAGTCTTATTCGATTTCTGCTGGTCTTGATTTTCCGGCAGTAGGACCACAACATGCATATTTAGATAGTATTGGTCGAGCGGAATATGTCTCTGCTACTGATGATGAGGCGCTTGAAGCCTTCAAAGCATTATCTCGTAGTGAAGGCATTATTCCTGCATTAGAGTCATCGCATGCATTAGCTTATGCACTGAAAATGATTAAAGAAAATCCAAACAAAGAACAACTATTAATTGTTAATTTATCTGGTCGTGGTGATAAAGATATCTTTACGGTTTATGATGTATTAAAAGCAAAAGGAGAAATAGAATGAGTCGTTATCAAAAACTGTTTGATCGTTTAACAGTCGAAAAACGTGGTGCATTTGTTCCTTTTGTTCCGGTTGGTGACCCAAACCCACAACTTTCAAGTCAAATTATTCAAACTATGATTGATGCTGGGGCTGATGCGTTAGAATTAGGCATTCCTTTTTCTGATCCAATGGCGGATGGACCAACAATTCAAAATGCTAATATTCGTGCTTTTAATGGTGGTATAACCGTTGAAAAATGCTTTGAAATCTTAACTAACATTCGAACTAGTAACCCAGATATTCCTATCGGATTATTAATCTATGCCAATTTAGTTTTTAAAAATGGTATTGACAACTTTTATGCTAAATGCGCCAAAGCTGGTGTTGATTCTGTATTAGTTGCCGATTTACCGGTTGAATATGCACAAGAGTTTACTGGTGTTGCAGAAAAACATGGCATAGCTCCGATATTTATCTGTCCACCTAATGCTGACGATGAGGTGATAACAAATATTGCTAAGCATGGTAAAGGTTATACTTATTTAGTCTCACGAGCTGGTGTAACTGGTACTGAAAATCGTGCGAATAAACCGTTAACTCATTTACTGGAAAAATTGATGGAGTTTAAAGCCCCCCCTGCGATTCAAGGATTTGGTATTTCAGAACCAACTCAAGTGAGTGAAGCAATTAAAGCTGGTGCTGCTGGCGCAATTGCAGGATCGGCAACGGTGAAAATTATTGAAAATAACCTTAATAATCCAGCGAAAATGTTGAGCGAACTAGCTAGTTTCGTTAAAACGATGAAAGCTGCAACGCAAAAATAATAATAGTAAAACTATCCGCTGATTATTCAGCGGAATTTATTACTTGAAAAAACAATAATTGTACTTATATTAACCTTAACTTTAGATTAATTGGAATTAGTTGCGACACAAAATCATAGCAATTTAGTTTTCAATAACTTTAAGGTCTTTTTGTTAATTATGCTATGATTTTCGGTTGCAATTTTTACAAAAGACAGTATAATCTTCAGCCATCTATCGCGGGGTGGAGCAGCTTGGTAGCTCGTCGGGCTCATAACCCGAAGGTCGTTGGTTCAAATCCAGCCCCCGCAACCACTTAAATTTTCATTCATATTAATCTATCCCATTTTTATTGTCTGAAAGTTCGAATCAAGTGGCTTCATTATATTAAATTTTAAATGTAGCCTCGCTTGTCGGGGTTTTTTTATATGTTATGATTTAAACGCAAGTTTAAAAGGAATGTTGGGCTTTATGCCCTTTTTTATTTTCTGCAGTGGAGGTTTGTTTGGCTAATTTAGAACAGCAATTGACCGATATCATTCAAGAACCAGTTAATGCACTTGGTTTTGAGCTAGTTGGTATTGAATATATTCGTGGTCGTTATCCCGTTTTACGCGTATATATTGATAGTGAAAATGGTATTACCGTTGATGATTGTGCTGATGTTAGTCGACAAATTAGTGCGGTACTTGATGTTGAAGACCCTATTACAGATGCCTACAATCTTGAAGTTTCATCTCCAGGTATGGATAGGCCTTTGTTTACGCTTGAACACTATCAACGTTTTGTTGGTGAAGAAGTCATCGTCAGTTTGCGTATTCCGGTTGCCAATCGCCGCAAGTGGAAAGGACAGATTAAATCCATTGAGAATGAAATGATTACGTTTAATGTAGATGGAAATGATGAAGTGTTTGCTTTTAGTAATATTCAAAAAGCAAACATTGTACCAAATTTTAACCTTAAATAGAGTACAGGTGTAAAGGATGAATAAAGAAATTTTAGCTGTTGTTGAAGCAGTATCTAATGAAAAAGCTCTTACCCGAGATAAGATTTTCGAAGCGCTAGAAACCGCATTAGCGACGGCCACTAAAAAGAAACATACTGTTGATATCGACGTTATTGTAAAAATCGATCATAAAACTGGCGATTATGATACGTTTCGTCGTTGGTTAGTAGTGAATGAAGTCACTCAACCTACCAAAGAAATAACCCTTGAAGCAGCACAGTTTGAAGATCCTGATGTAAAATTAGGTGATTATGTAGAAGAACAAATTGAGTCAGTCGCGTTTGACCGTATTACAACCCAAACCGCTAAACAAGTTATTGTCCAAAAAGTACGTGAAGCTGAGCGTGCAATGGTGATTGACATGTTTAGAAACCGAATCGGTGATATCGTGACTGGTATTGTTAAAAAGACCAATCGTGATAGTGTTATCCTTGATTTAGGTAATAACGCTGATGCAATGATGTCTCGCCATGATATGTTACCTCGTGAAAATTTCCGAATTGGTGATCGTGTACGTGGTATTTTATATCTTGTTGAACAAGATAATAAACCAGCACAACTTTGTGTTAGTCGTTCAAATCCTCAAATGATGGAAGAGTTATTCCGCATTGAAGTGCCGGAAATCGGTGAAGAGATGATAGACATTAAAGGTGTATCTCGTGATCCTGGTTCCCGTGCTAAAATTGCGGTTAGCAGTAACGACCGTCGTATTGATCCTGTTGGTGCTTGTGTTGGTATGCGAGGCGCACGTGTTCAAGCTGTTTCAAATGAATTTGGTGGTGAGCGTATCGATATCGTTCTTTGGGATGATAATCCTGCACAATATGTTATCAATGCTATGGCGCCAGCCGATGTTGTGTCAATCGTGGTTGATGAAGATAAACACACTATGGATGTCGCAGTTAATGCTGAAACATTACCACAAGCTATTGGTCGTAACGGACAAAATATTCGTTTAGCATCACAACTTACTGGTTGGACGTTAAATGTCATGAGCACAGAAGATTTGCAAGAAAAACATCAAGCTGAATCTTTTGCAGCAATTAATAATCTAATGAAACATTTAGATATTGAAGAAGATCTTGCCCAGCTTTTAGTTGAAGAAGGTTTTACTTCATTAGAAGAACTAGCTTATGTACCAGTTGAAGAGTTATTAGAAATTGATGAACTTGATGAAGAGCTGGTTGAAGCATTAAGAAATCGAGCAAAAGATGCATTAACAACTATTGCGCTTGCTCATAGTGGTGATAAACGACCTGCCCAAGATTTATTAGATCTACCAGGTATGACACAAGAATTGGCCTATCAATTAGCACAACGAGATGTGGTAACTTTAGAAGATTTAGCTGAACAAGGTACAGATGATCTTGCGGATATTGAAGGTTTAACAAGCACACAAGCTGGCGATTTTATTATGGCTGCCCGTAATATTTGTTGGTTTGCAAATGAATAATTGAGGGAAAGTAATACATGACCAAAGTATCAATCGAAACACTGGCTCAAGAGATAAAAACTCCAGTGGAAACGCTTTTGCAACAGTTTGCTGATGCTGGTATGAAAAAAACCGCATCTGACACTGTGACTCAAAAGGAAAAAGAAGCTTTGCTTGCGCATTTAAAACCTCAGCAAGGCCCAACAAAATTAACTTTGCAACGTAAAACACATTCAACACTTAATGTGTCAAGTGGCGGTGGTAAAAGCAAAGAAATTAAAGTTGAAGTTCGTAAAAAACGAACTATTGTTAAACAAGATCCCGCTGAGTTAGAAAAAGCACGTCTTGAAGCGGAACAAAAAGCCAAACAAGAAGCTGAATTAAAAGCGCGTAAAGAAGTCGAACAAAAGGCAAAATTAGCTGCTGAAGAACAAAAGAAACGTGAAGAAGCAGAAGCTAAAAAGCGTAGTCAAGAACAAAAAGCTAAAGCTGCTCAAGAACAAGCCGCTGATCCAAAAGTGAAAAAAGCACAGGAAGAAAAAGCACGTTTAGAAGCTGAAGCTAACGAAATTAAACGTAAAGCTGAAGAAGAAAACCGCCGTAAACTTGAAGAAGAAGCTAAACGTATGGCGGAAGAAGCGCGCAAACTTGCTGAACAATATAATGAAACAGAAGAAACCAATAATAACAGTGATGATGAAGATTATCACGTAACTACCTCTAAATATGCTCGTGCGGCTGAAGATGATACCGATCGTGAAGTCGAAGGAGGTCGAGGTCGTGGTCGTGGTACTAAACAGACTAAACAGAAAAAAGCTAGCAAATTATCTGAAGGTAAAGCTGAACGTGAAGAAGCTCGAGCTGTAACTCGTGGTAACCACAAGAAAAAAGGCAAAAGTACTTTACAACAAGGTTTTAACAAACCAGTTCAGGCTGTTAACCGAGATGTAATTATTGGTGAAACCATCACTGTTGCCGAGCTAGCTAACAAAATGGCTGTAAAAGGCTCAGAAGTTATCAAAACCATGATGAAAATGGGGGCAATGGCAACTATTAATCAGGTTATTGACCAAGAAACAGCACAATTGGTAGCTGAAGAAATGGGACACAAAGTGGTACTTCGTCGTGAAAACGAACTTGAAGAATCACTAATGAGCGACCGTGATACAGGTGCTGAAAAAGTATCACGCGCTCCAGTTGTGACTATCATGGGACACGTCGACCATGGTAAAACATCACTTCTTGACTATATTCGTAAAGCGAAAGTTGCTTCAGGTGAAGCCGGTGGTATTACTCAGCATATTGGTGCTTACCATGTTAAAACCTCAAGTGGTGAAATCACTTTCTTAGATACTCCTGGCCATGCTGCATTTACTTCAATGCGTGCTCGGGGTGCTAAAGCAACGGATATCGTGGTACTTGTTGTTGCTGCCGATGATGGTGTAATGCCACAAACAATTGAAGCTATTCAGCATGCAAAAGCTGCGAATGTGCCAATCGTTGTTGCTGTAAATAAGATTGATAAACCAGAAGCCGATCCTGAGCGCGTGAAAGGTGAACTGGCTCAATATGGCGTTATGTCAGAAGATTGGGGTGGTGATACTCAGTTTGTTCATGTTTCAGCTAAAGCAGGTACAGGTATCGACCAACTACTTGAAGCGATCTTATTACAAGCTGAAGTACTTGAATTAACTGCCTACGAAACTGGAATGGCAAGCGGTGTTGTTATTGAGTCATTCCTTGATAAAGGTCGTGGTTCTGTTGCTACCGTACTAGTTCAATCAGGTACACTACGTAAAGGCGATATTGTACTGTGTGGTTTCGAATATGGACGTATTCGTGCGATGCGTAACGAATTAGGTAAAGAAGTTACTGAAGCTGGTCCTTCAATTCCGGTAGAGATTTTAGGTCTGTCTGGCGTACCGTCAGCCGGTGATGAAGCGACAGTTGTGCGTGATGAAAAGAAAGCTCGTGAAGTAGCCCTATATCGTCAAGGTAAATTCCGTGATGTTAAACTAGCTCGTCAACAGAAAGCTAAACTTGAAAACATGTTTACTAACATGACGGAAGGTGATGTATCTGAACTTAATATTGTCCTTAAAGCTGACGTACAAGGTTCTGTTGAAGCAATTTCTGATTCATTACTTAAACTATCTACTGATGAAGTTAAAGTTAAAATCATTGGTTCAGGTGTAGGTGGGATTACTGAAACTGACGCATCACTTGCTGCAGCATCTAATGCAATTATTTTAGGTTTTAACGTTCGTGCTGATGCATCTGCGCGTAAAGTTGTAGAGGCTGAAAACTTAGACTTACGTTATTATTCAGTTATTTATGACCTTATTGATGAAGTTAAACAAGCAATGAGCGGTATGCTTGCCCCTGAATATAAGCAAGAAATTATTGGCCTTGCCGAAGTACGTGATGTCTTTAAATCACCTAAATTTGGTGCAATTGCAGGTTGTATGGTAACTGAAGGTGTAGTTAAACGCCATAATCCAATTCGTGTATTACGTGATAACGTGGTTATCTATGAAGGCGAACTTGAATCATTACGTCGCTTCAAAGATGATGTTAACGAAGTTCGTAATGGTATGGAATGTGGTATTGGTGTTCGTAACTATAACGATGTTCGTGTCGGTGATAATATCGAAGTCTTTGAAACTGTCGAAATCAAACGTACTATTTAATTAATACGTTAACATGTTATAAGCAAGGTTTTAACCTTGCTTATTCACATTTTAAGGAAAATAGGTATGGCAAAAGCATTTAATCGATCATCTCGAGTTGGACATGAATTACAAAAAGAGATTGCGATTATTTTACAGCGTGAAATCAAAGATCCACGCTTAGGCATGGTGACTGTTTCTGGTGTAGATATTTCACGTGATCTCTCTTATGCCAAAGTATTTGTCACTTTTTTAAATGATGATGATCCACAAGTTATTGAACAAGGATTGAATGTCTTAAATGATGCAAAAGGGTATATTCGAACGTTGATCGGTAAAGCCATGCGTTTACGAATTATTCCTGAAATTAAATTCTTTTATGATGAATCGCTTGTCAAAGGTATGCAGATGTCTAGTTTAGTCTCTGATGTGATTAAGCAAGACAACGAACGTCATAAAGATTAATAATTAAAAGCACTCAATTTTTGTAAAAAATATTGAGGAGTGTTATCCGTTTCAATTTAAATATCTATGATGAATATAAAGAAAATTCGCCGTGATGTTCACGGCGTTTTGTTATTAGACAAACCACAAGGCATGACATCAAATGATGCCTTACAAAAAGTGAAAAGACTATTTAATGCTAAAAAGGCAGGTCATACTGGTGCTCTCGATCCTTTAGCAACCGGAATGCTACCGATTTGTTTTGGCGAAGCAACTAAATTTTCACAATACTTATTAGATTCTGACAAGCGTTATCGAGTAATTGCTAAATTGGGTGAGCGCACAGACACATCTGATGCTGATGGACAAATAATCTGTACTAAACCTGTTGATGTTACTCAACTTCAAATAGAGCAAGCATTAACTCATTTTCGCGGTGACATTTTACAAGTTCCAACCATGTTTTCGGCGTTAAAATATCAAGGTAAGCCGCTTTATGAATATGCTCGTCAAGGTATTGTCATTGAGCGAGAAGCCAGACCGATCACGGTTTACGAAAACCAATTTATTCAATACGATTCGGCTAAACAGGAATTAACGTTAGAGATCCATTGTTCAAAAGGGACTTATATCCGTACTATCATTGATGATTTAGGTGAATTACTTGGATGTGGAGCTCATGTGATTTATTTAAGACGTTTGCAAGTGTCAAATTATCCAATCGATAAAATGATTAGCTTGGATGAGTTAGAAAATATTACTGATAAAACACAATTACTCATGCCGGTAGATAGTCCATTACAAGATAGCCCGAAAGTGCAATTGAATGATAGCCAAGGTAGCGATATCTTATTAGGTAGAACAATTAAATTAGCTGACAGTGTAGCAGTAGAAACTTTAGTTAGAATATATCAAGATCAACAATTTATTGGTGCTGGTATTCAACTATTGGATAAATTGTCACCTAAAAGATTGATTTCAACTTCTTAATTTTTTTATTACCTTTCATTAACAGAAGATTAGTTAATAAAAAAAGCTTCAGTTTCAATAATATGGCATCGTGCTAACGATGTCATATTTTGTTTAAGTAAATCACAAAGTAAGTGTACTGATTTATTGCCCATTTCATAGAGTGGTTTGTTAATTCTATTCAATTTATCCAAATCATTATATTGATATTCATTGCTATGGCTAATATAAGCAATTGACATTGATTTTAACTGATTTGATTGGCTTTCATTGACTTGATGTAAGGCTCCAAATAGAGAACGATAACAAGATAAATAATTTTGTGCATGATAACTATCTGAATCGAAGAAGGACAAACTGCTTAAATCTTCAAAAATAATAGCTGTTGGTGGTTTATTACTATTTAATAAGGTTTTAATTGCATCTCGTCCATGTTCATAAGTTAAACAGCCTTGAATGATATAGTCAGAATCAATTGGTAAATTATATCGTTGAAAGGATTGTTGATAACCTTGGAGGAAAAAAGATGAGTTAATACTTTTATCGCTATTAACAAAAATAGCGATCCGTTGGTTACCTTTTTTAATTAACTGTTGCGTTGTTTTAAAACCAATTGTGAGATGATCAAAATAGACACAAGAAAAATTATGTTTGTAATGATTTACAAATACCATTGGCGGTAATGATTTTTTATAACTATATAGATTCTCCAAATAAGGTGCTTGATTAATTATTAAAATACCAATAAAGCGATTTTGAGTAATGTAATGAATCAAATGATAAATATCACTATCGTCTTGGTAAGAAAATTGTAGATAGCAAAATTGTAATTTAACTTCATATAAAGCTTGTTCAATACCGTAATTGATTAAACTTTTTGAAATAAGTTGATTATCAATAATTAATATTCTATTACTGGTATGATCTAGTTGGTAGTTTTTCAAGTTTTCTGAGAGATCAACATTTAAGGCTTTCATTGCTTGATAAACAACAGATTGGGTTTGTGACGATGTCATATTCGGCGTTCTTAGTACTCTAGATACAGATGCCACTGAGACCTTAGCTTTTTTCGCAATCGCTGATAATGTAATTTTTGCCATAATTCTTACTGAAACCGAACAACAGATAAAATTACTTTAACGAAGAACAGCGAAATTGTAATTAGCTAATATCTATTTTTTCGAGCAAGATTCCAAAGTTAGAAAACATCTTTTTGCGAAATATTTGGCAATATAGTGGTATAATTGTCACTAAATTTTTTAATTCGGGTTTATCATATGTCTGCATGGAATATTGCCATTGTTGGTGCGACAGGACAAGTGGGTTCTGCGCTAATTGAGTTATTAAATAACTCAAAAACTATTGAAATTGAAAATCTCTATTTAGTCGGTAGCGACAACAGCGCCGGTGAAGTTGTGCGCTTTGCGGGTAAAAATTTAACGGTAATTGATAGTGAGCAGATGGATTGGAGCCAATGCCATTTTGCTTTTTTTGTTGCCGGCAGTAAAACCAGCGAAAAATATGCTCAAACAGCCGCACAAGCAGGTTGTATTGTTATCGATGCTAGTGGCTTTTTTGCTGATCAAGATCATATTCCATTAATTGTACCGAAAGTAAATAACAGTGTACTAACCGAATATCGCAATGAAAACATCATTGCTGTAGCTAGCCCAACGGTATGTCAATTATTGCGTTGCGTGGCGTCATTAGCTGATATCCAGTTGTTAACTAATCTACATGTAAGTAGCTTTATTCCTTCTTCATTATATGGCAAACCAGGTGTTGACGAACTTGCTGGGCAAAGTGCTCGGTTACTAAATGGTATGCCTGTTGATAATCAATTGTTTGACAATCAACTTGCTTTTAACTTATTACCTGTTTCCCATGAGTCTGACCACCTAAGTTTAGGTGAACACTCACAAGTTAATCAAATCCGTAAAGTGATAAGCAATTATGATTTACCTATCTCTATTGAATCAGTTATTGTTCCGGTATTTTATGGATTGGCTCAAGCGGTTAATGTTTCAAGCAGTTTACCAATTGAATTAGATATGGCTCGTTTTGGTGAATTCGGCGTTGAAGTAAAAAGTGAAGATTTACCAACACCGGTAACCGAAGTAAATACTGATGCTGAAAGTAATCTGACGATCAAACTCGCTAATTTACGACACAGCTATGGTAATTATGAGCAAATCCAATTTTGGTCAGTGGCGGATAATGTCCGTTATTTAGGTGGTTTAATGTTAATCGAGACGTTAGAGATCTTAATTAATGACTACCTGTAAGATTGCCTTAGGTATCGAATATGATGGTAGCGGTTATTTTGGTTGGCAACGTCAACAACATGTTGATTCAGTACAACAAAGATTAGAATCAGCTTTGTCAGTAATCGCTAATGAACCTATCGTGGTATTTTGCGCTGGGAGAACTGATGCCGGAGTTCATGCAACAGGGCAAGTCATTCATTTTGAAACCACTGCTCAGCGTGCTGAAGGAGCATGGACAATGGGCGTCAATTCCCATCTTCCTGATAATATTGCTGTACGCTGGGCAAAAAGTGTTGATGATAGTTTTCATGCTAGATTTAGCGCAACAGCTCGCCGTTATCGATATATCATTTATAATCATCGTTATCGTCCGGCTATTTTAGCTAAAGGTGTGTCACATTATTATCTGCCATTAAATGAAAAGCTTATGCATCAAGCAGCACAATATTTATTAGGTGAAAATGACTTTTCATCATTTAGAGCTGCACAATGTCAGTCACGGACTCCATGGCGTAATATTCATCATATTGAAGTTACAAGACAGGGTGAATATGTTATTGTCGATATTAAAGCTAATGCCTTTGTTCACCATATGGTGCGTAATATTGTTGGCAGTTTATTAGAAGTTGGTGCTGGTAACCAATCATCGCAATGGATCGAAGCTTTATTAGCGGCAAAAGATCGTACCCAAGCAGCAGCAACGGCAAAACCTGAAGGATTATATTTAGTTCAGGTGGATTATCCATTAGAATATCAACTTCCTAATTGCGCTTTAGGCCCATTATTTATACAGTAAGCTAATTAGTTATAGGTTAAATGAATTTAAAAATACAAAGATGAATGCAATGAAAAATGATGAAACAAGTTCGAATAAAGAACTGAAAAATCAAGACGCAAAAAAATCAAAATTGCAAAATATAAAGTTGCCTCCTCATTCTATTGAGGCAGAACAAGCTGTGCTTGGTAGCCTAATGTTGGATAATCAACGTTGGGATGTTGTCGCAGAAATGATTACTGACCGTGATTTTTATTCTCGTCATCATCAATTAATATTTTCAGAAATGCATACCTTAGTCAGTCGTGGTACTCCGATTGATTTAATTACACTTTCTGAAAGTTTAGAAAGTAAGGATTTACTGATCGATGTTGGTGGATTTGCGTATTTAGCTGAACTTTCTAAAAATACTCCTAGTGCGATTAATGTGGTTGCGTATACCGATATTATTCGTCAACAAGCTATATTGCGTGAATTGATTAGTGCTTCAAATGAGATAGCCGACAACTGCTACTCAACTGAAGGTCGAGATAGTACGGAAATTTTAGACTTAGCTGAAAGCAAAATTTTCCAAATTGCCGAAAGTCGTACCAAGCAAGGTGAAGGGCCGAAAAATATTACCGATGTGCTTGAAGCTACGGTAGCAAAAATTGAAGAACTATTCCAACGCCCACATGATGGAGTGACTGGAGTATCAACAGGTTTCCTTGACCTAGACAAGAAAACCGCAGGTTTACAACGTTCAGATTTAATTATTATTGCTGCTCGTCCATCAATGGGTAAAACCACATTTGCTATGAATCTTTGTGAAAATGCCGCCATGATGCAAGAAAAACCGGTTCTTATTTTTAGTCTTGAGATGCCGTCAGAGCAAATTATGATGCGTATGTTAGCATCGCTATCACGTGTCGATCAAACTCGTATTCGTACTGGTCAACTACAAGATGATGACTGGGCTAGGATATCGAGCACTATGGGCTTACTCCTTGAGAAGAAAAATATCTATATCGATGACTCATCAGGATTAACACCTATGGAGTTGCGTTCACGAGCACGACGAATCTATCGTGAACATAAAGGATTAAGTATGATCATGGTCGATTATTTACAGCTTATGCGTGTACCTAATATTTCTGAAAACCGAACACTTGAGATCGCTGAAATTTCACGCTCATTAAAAGCCTTAGCAAAAGAATTGCAAATCCCAGTTGTTGCACTTTCGCAGCTTAACCGTAGCTTAGAGCAACGCGCCGATAAACGACCTGTTAACTCTGACTTACGTGAATCAGGCTCTATTGAACAAGATGCTGACGTGATTATGTTTATCTATCGTGATGAAGTCTATAATGAAGCGTCGGAACATAAAGGTATTGCCGAAATCATCTTAGGTAAACAGCGTAATGGTCCAATAGGTAAAGTGAGATTAAAATTCCAAGGTCAATTTTCAAGATTTGATAATTATGCTGATGCCGGTAAATATTTAGATGATGAATAATAAACTCAACTAAATAACTAGTGTAAATGTGAAAAAACATAACATTTACACTAGATCAATTAACGTTTTATCTTATGGTTAGCATAGACTCGATAAAACTGAGCCATAACAAAGATAAACGCCTGTAAAATCACAATACAAGCACTGGTTGAGGCATCTAGATGAAAACTGATTAATGTACCGGTTACCGTCGAAAAAGCTGATACAATCACCGCAATCACTAACATCTTTTCAAAACGTTTGGTTAACAAAAATGCAGTAATACCTGGGGCAATTAGCATTGCAATAACTAAGATAACACCTGCCGCTTTAAGTGATCCAACAATGGTTAGCGCCAAAATACTTAATAAACCGTAATGCAATAATTTAACTGGTAAACCAACCACTTTGGCTTGTACGGCATCAAAGCAGTACAACATTAAATCGCGGCGCTTAACAATCACTATAACCGAAACAATGCCTGCAATAGCAATAATCTGTATTAATTCTTGATAACTAGTACCTAATACGCTACCAAATAGAATATGGTTTAAATGTTGGGATGTTTCTACTTTAGAAAATAACACCAAGCCAAAAGCAAACATTCCCGAAAAAACAATACCCATCACGGTATCTTCTTTAATTCGACTGTTTTCCTTAATATAACCGGTAGCGACAGAACAAAATAATCCTGAAGCAAACGCACCTATCATTAGGGGGATTCCAATTAAATAAGCGAGTACAATACCAGGTAATACTGCATGAGAAATAGCATCCCCCATTAATGACCAGCCTTTTAATACTAAAAAACATGACAGCAAAGCACAAACAATCCCCGTAGCTAAGGCGGCCAGAATAGCACGTTGAACAAAAGGAATTGTTAGGGGATGATAAATAAGCTCCCATAATATAGTCATACTGCTCCCCCTTTAATACGTCTTGCTTGCTTAATTCGACGACGGTTTGAAATCAATCCTTGTCTTGGCGCAAAGAAGAAAGCAGTCAAAAAGATTAAGGTTTGCAGTGTCACAATTACGCCACCGGTTTCACCATTTAAAAAATAACTTATCCAAGCGCCAATTGCACTAGTTGATGCACCAATAACCACTGAAATAATTAATAACCTTGTAAACCTATCCGTGAGTAAGTAAGCGGTTGCTCCTGGCGTTACCACCATCGCAATGACTAATATTGCTCCCACAGTTTGCAGAGCTGCAACCGTACAAGCACTTAAAATAGTGAAGAATAAAATCTTTAATGGTAATGGTTTTAAACCAATAGAGCGTGCATGTGTTTCATCAAAAAACACCACTAACAGATCTTTCCAGAATAAGAGTAATAAAATAAATGAAACCAGAATGATGATTTGCACTTGTCTCATATCACTATCATCAATTCCCAAAATATTCCCAAAAATAATGGTTTGGGCATTAATTGAGGTTGGATTTAATGAGATGATTAAAAGGCCAATAGCAAAAAAGGTTGAAAAGATAAAACCTATAATTGCATCTTCTTTTAAACGAGTAAAAGCACGGACAATGATTATTGATAAGGCAGCCAACAATCCTGTAAAAAACGCCCCAACCGAATAAGGATAGCCGATCGCATAGGCACCAGCCACACCTGGTACTACAGAGTGGGAAAGGGCATCACCCATTAAAGACCAGCCTTTTAACATCAAAAACGCCGATAAAAATGCACAAGCGGCGCCAACTATACTACTTACCCAAATAGCTTTTAACATAAAGCCATAGGTAAAAGGTTCTAGAAGTAGTTCCATTTAGTTTTGCCCTTTAGGTTCAATTATCGTTGGTTCGACTAATAAATCCTGATGAGATGAACTATCACTACCTTCACCGTAAAATACAGCAGCACGTTCGTCATCAGTTAAAATCGACATCTTGCGAGGATCTTCATCCTCATGCAATTGTTCACCTGATAAGCTTAAATAACGTAGAGCACCACCAAAAGTTGTCATCAAATTTTGTGGTGTAAAGGTGGTTTTTGTTTCGCCAAAAGCTAATACGGTTTGGTTAATTAACACCACTTGATCACAAAATTCAGGGACACTACCTAAATTGTGGGTAGAAACCAAAATTAAATGGCCTTCATCACGAAGATCTTTAAGCAGATCGATAATGGCATTTTCTGTTTTAACATCAACGCCAGTAAATGGCTCGTCTAACAACAATACCTTACCTTGCTGAGCCAAAGCTCTTGCTAAAAAAACACGTTTTTTTTGACCACCAGAAAGTTGACCAATCTGGCGATGTTTAAAATCCAACATATTGACCCGTTCGAGCGCCAAATCGACTTGTCTTTTGTCCTCTTTACTTGGTATTCGCAAAAAAGACATGTGACCATAGCGTCCCATCATCACCACATCAGAAACTAAAACCGGAAAATCCCAATCGACTTCCTCAGTTTGTGGAACATAGGCAATAATATTTTGCTTCAATGCTTGTTTTACCGAAATATTATTAAAAGTCACTTGTCCTTTAGTTGGTTTTATCATGCCCATAATGCTTTTAAATAGTGTCGATTTACCACTACCATTAACGCCAACCAGCGCACAGATTGTGCCACCATTTAAGCGAAAGCTTGCATCATGAATTGCGGTGTGACCGTTATTATAAGTCACGTTAATATCATCAACATTTAAGCAAATTTGAGTCATTATTTTTCAAATCCTTTAGCGATTGTTTCAACAGTCACTTTTAACAAATCGATATAAGTTGGTACTGGGCCATCTTGAGTTGAAAGTGAATCAACATATAACACACCACCGTATTTAGCACCGGTTTCTTTACTGACTTGTTTAGCTGGTTTATCTGAAATGGTGCTTTCACTAAATAAGACCGGAATATTATTCGCTCGAACTAGATCAATAAGGCTTTTAACTTGTTTGGGCGTGCCTTGTTGCTCGGCATTAATTGGCCATAAGTAAGCTTCTTTAAGATTATAATCACGCGCTAAATAACTGAATGCCCCTTCACTAGTCACTAACCAACGTTGTGATTCTGGAATTTTAGCTAAACGCTCACGAAGTGGGGCATCTAGCGCTTTAATTTTAGCTACATAATCTGCGGCATTCTTATTATAGATTTCGGCATTTTTAGGATCATATTTAACAAAAGCGGCTCGAATATTCTCAATATAGGTTAAAGCTAAGGTTGGTGACATCCAAGCATGTGGATTTGGGTTACCTTTATAACTGCCTTCTTGAATTGGCATTGGATCGATTCCTTCTGTAACTACAACTGAAGGTACATCTTTAATATCCTCAAAAAAACGTTTAAACCAAAGTTCCAAGTTTAAACCATTCCAAAGCACTAAATCAGCAGAAAGAGCTTTAGTAATATCTTTTGGGGTAGGATCGTATTCATGAATTTCGGCTCCTACCTTAGTAATGGATTCAACAATTGCAGCATCACCGGCAACGTTTTGGGCAATATCTTGAATGACGGTAAATGTGGTAACCACTTTAAATTTCTTTTCATCAGCCGATGCTGAATTAGCTAAGCCAGTTAAAACTAACAATGATGTTAATATCATGTTTAATAATGTTTTGCGGCTTTTAAAAAAATTAAATTTCATTAGCGAATCCTTATTAAATACTACCTTTTCAAGCTAGATTGAAATATAAAAATAAGTTATAGATAAAATTAGTTAGAAATGAATGAAATCCTTTTCTAAATAAACTCCTAATAACAAAACTATAATATTTAAATGCTAATGAGAATTATTATCATTTAATTAATGAAAGTCAAATTATTTTTATAACTAATTCGATTAATGTTAAATAAAGATACAAAAAAAGCGTAGATAGATACATCTATTAGATTGATAGCTAATGTAGTGTCAAAGGCGAGATAATTGGAAATTCCCACGCCAAATAATCAACGTGGGATGAATAGATAAAAATTTAAGCTAAATAATGAATTAAAAAGAGTAACGATATCCACCATTAACCTGTAATAAATCAAATTTATTACCCGGAGAACTTTCTAAATCCAAATAGATATTATGTTTTTGGTTGAAATTGGCGTTTATGCCAACACCATTATTCCACCAATTACCTTTGAATGAGTGGCTTTCTTTATGGTTATTTAGTTTATAGTAGGTATCGCCATCAAACTCTCTTACAATACCAGTTTTAGCATAGAGATTAATGCTATTTTTATCTGATTTATATTCATAGCCAAATAGAGCAGATGCTCGACCAAGTAATGAATAGTAGTTGCCTAATTTAACATTAAGCCCATTAGATGCATTAATCGTGTTACCATTTTGATGACTGTAAGAGAATTGCGTTTGTGGTTCAATATAAAAATCATTAATTTTGAATTTTTGACCTAATTCCATTGATAAGCCAAGCCCATTAGAATGCCCTGTACCTTGAATGCGATTATTAGCGGTATCTTTAACTTTAAAGTGATTTTTTTGCCGATCATATTTGACTACACTATCAATATAAAAACCACTGTTATCTAAATAAGTTGCATATATCCCGGTGTTAAATGAACGTAATGAACCATCACCATTACGATAATCCGGATTACCATAAGTTTGCCCGACAAAAGCCCCAATAACAAAAGGTGAATTTTCAGATAGTTGTTTATCTGCACCAAATTGGAAACCATGGTAACTCATATCAAATTTGCTTAATTTACCACCAGAAAACGAATCTAATTTACCAGTAAAACCTCGTAACCAAACATCCCCAAACTTACCACTAGTACGCATATCACCTAAACGTTTTAAAAGGGTTTGAGTTTCAACATAGTTCATTAAATAATTGGCATTAAGAAATCCAGCACTGGCCATAGCTGATGAAGTAATCGGCTTACCAGTTAACACATAATCTTTCCCATCTTTATTTAAACTATATTGATAACCACCAAGCTCAACATCATGATTAGTTTTAAATTCAGCGGTATTTGTTGCATTGTCATCGATTTCAACTAAAGTTAACTTTTCATTACCTGTAGTTTGTGCAGAACCATTATTTATTAAGTTTATCGTATGGGTGCCTTCTGCAGAGACAGTTCGATTAGTGTCAGATGATTTTGAGATAATAATTTTATCACTTTGTTGTGAAGCAATATCGGTGCGTAAATTAAAGGTTGAAGCACCTTTTAAATTCTCAATTACTAGCTCGCCAAAGTTATTACTTCTGGTAAAATTAGTGAAGGTTATATCTCCTTGCCCTGATAGTTCAGTAATATAAGAGTAATCGCCGACAATTTCCCAAGAAGAGCCTTTGGCCAGATTCATTTTTATGATTCCTGTGGTATCTTGACCAGGGTAGTCGGGATCATCTGGATCACCAAATGCTGAAACCTCACCGACAATTTTAGATCCAGCAGCTAGGTCTAAAATAACTGTACCACCAAAATTTGTGAATATATCACCATTTATTATCGATTTATTATTTATTTTAACTGTTCCATTATCAATAGCATAAATATCACCGTTAATAAATGACTCACCATTTAATATTAAATTTCCTTTTGATACCACAATAGCGTCGGAATCATCAGGATTATCAACAGTTAAGGTTGTTTTTCCATTAATAATAACTGTTGAATTTTTATCAAGTAATGCAATAGCATCAAT
The DNA here is from genome assembly GCF_002142155.1 of Gilliamella apis. Lineage (GTDB taxonomy): Bacteria > Pseudomonadota > Gammaproteobacteria > Enterobacterales > Orbaceae > Gilliamella > Gilliamella apis. The sequence continues at coordinate 83,048 of NZ_NASD01000004.1, forward strand.
ATTTTCCCCTTTTACACCAATGTTGAGGTCACCATCAAAAACTGTTGATGACTGAGGGCCTATACCATTCAAAGATCGAATACCATGAATGTATACACCACTTTCGAGATTATGAATATCGTCTCTTGACATATTTATTGTGACATTATTTTTGAAAATGGTGTTACTGCCAGAAGTTATATTTATACCAGCTAAAACTTCAGTTCCAGAGCGTTCAAAATCATGAGTAATTGGAATATTGACTTCTTCAGTAAAAGTTTGGCTGCCTTGTAAATTCAGCGCGTTAACAGCTAGGGGGGTAGTTAGGGATAGTCCTATAAGTACTCTTTTCTTCATTGATTTGTTCCTTCTTTCCTTAATTAATCAAAAAGACTAACATATAAACACTAACCGCTCAAAAAATATTCGCCTACATTATTATAATTAATGATTGTTAAAAAATTTATATAAATACTTATATGAACAGTTAGGCAATTGTTGTTTATGTTGGATAAAGGTATATGATGATAGGAAATCAATGACATTGTTAGAAATATCTATAATTTGACAACTTAAATAGGTAGGATTAAACATGAAACTACGTAAAGTGATGGTTATTGGTGTAGGTAATGTTGGTTCAACTACAGCTTATACATTGGTCAATCGTGGATTTTGTGAAGAAATTGCACTGGTTGATCTTAATAAGGATTTAGCTTACGGTCATGGTCAGGATTTGTTAGATGCTGCCGCCTATCGACAAAATATGATTAAAGTCAGTTTGCGTGAATCGACGGACTGTGCAGATATTGATATTGCCGTTATTACTGTTACCTCCGGATTAGCGCAAAAAAGCAGAGCTGAAGAACTTACTGGTACTTCTAAAATTATGGCTAATCTTATTCCTAGTATGATGAAAAGTGGTTTTAAAGGGATATTTTTAATTGCTACTAATCCGTGTGATGCGATTACTTATCAAGTTTGGAAGTTATCTGGTTTACCTCGTCATAGAGTTATTGGTACTGGTGTTTGGCTTGATACCGTGCGTTTACGACGCCTATTGGGAGAACAGATGGATATTGGTCCACAAAGTATTGATGCATTTATTGTTGGCGAACATGGTGATTCGCAGTTTCCAGTTTGGTCACACTCATCGGTTTATGGTATCAATCTCAACGATTTAGAAAGTAAAAAAATCGATTTTAATGATATTGGACTAAAAGCTAAAAACAAAGGCTTTGAAATTGTCAAATATAAGCATTGTACTGAATATGGTATAGCTAGCACTATTGCAGAGATCTGCCAACATATTTTTACCAATAGTCACCGAGCATTAGCCCTTAGTTGTGTATTAGATGGTGAGTATGGTTATAAAGATTTAGCAATAGGCGTACCGGCAATCTTAGATCAACATGGTATTAAGAAAGTTATTGAACTTGATTTTAATGACAACGAAAAAAAATTATTCACCAATAGTGTCGATATTGTGAAAGGATACATTGATCATATTAATTTGTAATTGTTAAAAATTTTGATTATAGGGGCGTTTTCAGACTTATTATCAGTTATTGATTACGCCCAACGTTACCTCAATACAAATTATTTAATTAAATTTTTAAATGAAATATTAAATATACGATTTATATTCTCTATTAAGGTAAACGTCCGTTGATATTTAGCATTTAAAATTTTGTAAACTTGATTCAATTGAACAATCACCTTCGCAATATCCTTAGTAGATGATCGTTATTATTACATTCTAATTTTTATTATTTCAATGGGATCAACTGAAGTTGGTGGATAGTTTTGAATGGCATATTTTTCAATTAATAATATTATTTTTATAACTATCATATAATTAAATACTAATTACACAATTACTATCAAAAAATTGGTTATTTGCCTATTTGATTGGAATCATTATTGTGTAATATATCGTTATATATCTTAGTTATAATCTTAACTTTAATTATTAGCAATTAAATCTAATTCAATTACCTTAATGAGATTGTTTTAATAAAAGGAATTAATACATGAAAAAAGTACTTATCTCTATAATGTCGGTGGTGTTATTAACTGGCTGTAAAGTCGAATTGACTCCAACCGTAAATTTAAGTGATATAAATAGTGAAACAGCGAAAACTATTTCATCAAAATTAATTGTAGAAGTGACCGCGTGTGCTGATTATAAAGATTCTCGTAATGAATCATCCAGCTTAATCGAAGCTAAAAAGGGGATAACCGAAGTATTTGGTGATGCCAAATATATTGAATGTTATCGAGAAAAAATGGACTCAAAAGCGTTATTTGAAATTCCTATCACTGTTGGTGGTAAAGAATTAACTGGTGATATCCAATTAGCTAATGCCGATTTTGGTGGAGGTATGGTGGTAAAAATGTCACCAACCTTAAAAACTAAAATTGACAAAGTCAGTAAGTCTGGAATGTCTAAAATACAGCCATCAGTAACAATTAAACTCAAAAATGATACTAGCGAAAATGTTGATATTATTGCTCATGCATCATATCTAAACGATAAGCCAATGACTGTATCGACTTATACACTGTTAGCAGGAAAAGAAACTATCTTCAAATTATCTGATGTTTCAGTGTCATCTGCATTTGATAACGGTGTTTCAATTATTTATGAAGATTTAAATAATAGAATGAAATTAGAAAAATAAGAACCTAACCAAATAAAAAAAACCTCATATGAGGTTTTTTTATTCTATAAATATTAATCAAATCAGTTTAGCAAACTCATCACTTGTTGTTGCCAAGATATATAATTTGGTGTTCTATATAACACTTCATCAAGTTTATCCTTAGGTATAACTTCGACACTTATATAATCATTGAATGAACCATCAAATTTTTGCGTTTCTATACCATTAACTCTTTAATAATACATTGAGAAAATATAGTGTTAAGTAAAAAATTGATTCGCTCCCTGTAGGGTAATTAACATGATCTTACTTTCAATCATACACGGTAGTGTATATAATATCGTCTATCATCATTCATCGATTAATTAACTAATTATGTTAGTTTGTGTGATGATCTCATAATGATTGCCATAACTTCGGCGCAAGTTGCTCATTACTAGTGCCGAATTAGTGATGGACTCTTATCAAAATGAGGGGGTATGTACAATTAGATTAATGCTGACTTTAATAGTGTTTACCATTATTGGGCTTCTGTTTGTTCCAAAAACGAAAAGCTCTTTATAAACCTGTTTTATGGCGCTATCAATTGACATACTCAATAGACGTTTGGATTTATGCACCACTTCCTAGTGTCTAATTTTCATTTTCGGAATCGAAAAATAAAGCTAGGCTACTGGTGAATAAAATATTTGCCTCATTGAGGCAATCGATCTCACAAAGATTGTGAGATAAAGTTGTATGGTTGTTTTATCAACCAAATACCTGACACTCCTCTCCAAAAGGTACGGATCTAATTTTGGGGAAAATAGTATGTTACTCAAAAAATTGAGGGAAGTTATTTAAACTTTGAAACCTCATTTTAATACACAATTCAGTAAAAGTTCTTATAGAAGTTAACAAGTTAAATTAAAAAGACTATTTCAGTTACTACATTTTTAATACGTTTTTTAGTTAAAACAATCGAATAAAGTTTAGTTAGTTAGATTTAAAAATATTGTAAATCATTAAATTAAATTAAAGGATTGATAAAATGTATTGTAATTATCACGAAAATACATGCTTCATACTTGTTCTAAGTTCGCTTAATAGGAGTAGTAAAAATTTAGTTTTTCACTACAGTTTTATTTATCTTAAAATCGTAAGTTCTTTACTCAAAATGTTAAGTCTATTTTATTCATTTTGGCGGATTATTTTAACGATTTTGCTTATTCTTTTATTGATAACGCCTTTTTTTAGCCACGCATTAAAATCTCAAACATCAAATACTATTCAGGGTCATGAACCTTACTTAACCTTTGACGGCGATCTTACTCGTGTTACAAATATCGACGATCTACTGTGGATTTCACTATCTGATGGGACAAAATTTACACCAATAACATATAACTCAAATGACCCTATTGAATTACCTAAAATTGGTGAAAGTTTTGCTGATATCGATATGGCCGTACCAATTGATACTGATTTAATTGGATTAAATGCACTTATTGGTTCACCTTATAATTATTGGGGGGATGATGATGGGGATGATGATGTTACAGTAACTGGTGATCTAAGGTTATCTATCGTAGATAAAAATAATGAAACTGTTGCGCGTAATGAAGTATTAATGGGAACTAAAGCGCCATATAAGTTAACATTAACTAGTACTAACGGAACATTAAGAACGCGTTATGGAAAACCTAATAGTAGTGATTTTAACTCTAGTAATGTGACTTATTACATTAATCCGAAGGCCGGGCCTTCAGTTTTGTTTGCCACACCAAACCTTATTTATAGTTCAGGCGATTTTGCAGGTCCTGAACCAATATGGGATATTAATAAAGGATTTATTACTCAAACTGCTACCCCATCATCTTATCATCGCAACTTTCCTACTACAGGCGCTAATAATTTATATTTTGATTTAAACATCATTGGTAGTAACGAGGCTTTATTATGGAAGGAAGTTACTCATGATGGTATCACTGCTACAATGACCGATGTAACAAGTACCAGTGTTCGTGTTACCTTAACTGGTCCATTCGCTACAGAAATACAACATGACTCAGATGAACCAAGTAGTTTAGGATCTATACATAAACCGGTATTGCCTATTACATTTGAGTTAGTTGGTGTAGACCCTCAAAGTAATAAAGAAGTCGTCAAATATGGTTTCCAGTTAAAACAGTGGTTTGTTAATCGTGGGAGAAACACTCAAAATAATAAAGATAAGCATATATCTTGGTGTGCTGATATAGGTTACCGTGTTCCTAATTATAAAGAGCTAACTAATGCACCGGTTTCTGATGTCGCCAGCACTACATCGCCTTCCCGAGATAATCATCTTACGCGTGCAATTGATAACGGATTTTTTGCTGAGTGGGGGTATATGGCTGGTTACAGAGGTGCTCAATTTTTGCGTGTGATACCTTATTTGGCTACCGATATCAAAATTAATAGTGGTACGAATAACGGTTCTGATAGTGATAGCAATAATGGTACTGATAACGGTACCGAAAATGATGCCAATAACCATAGAATTCTTGTATATGCCTATAATGGTTCCGTAATAGCAGATTATTCAAATAACAACTCTAATCATTTAATTTGTGTTACACCTTAGTGCGTAGTTTTTACTTGTTATCCATTAGATTGAAGCTTCAATGTTGGAATATTAAAAAGTGGTTGATTTGTAGCTTCAATTAAGCTGACGAAGTGGGTGATAAAAAGAGATTTTGTGGTGAGTACTATCCGCCTAAATTGGGGCGGAGTTATTGTTGAGGAATAGAGACTTTCAGTAAATATTTTAATCAATAAATATCGGTTAATGGTATAGATAAGTATGCTGGTTCAGCTTGAATATGGAATTCTGGGAATTGATATTATTCAATCTTCAATTTAATCATCTTACGGCTAAAACTTTTCTACTATGAGGGATTTGGTATATTTTGATTTAAAGATAGTCAGTACTGTTTTTTTGAAATGACCTCCTTCCGTTTCCCAAGCAGGTATTACTGTTACTATATTGGAAGTAACAAGTACAAGCTTTCAAGTCACTCTAACTGGTCCAGTCGCTCAAGTATCGTAACGGAGTTCAGACGATCCAAGTAATGTATCTAAATCCTCTTAGCTGCAAGTATTTGAGTTAGTTGGAAGTGATGAGAACGGTAATGCAATTGTTAAATATTATTTTGAATTATAATAATTTATGTACTATACCTTTACCTTAACTTTTTATTTTTACTAAATTGGTGAAGTAATGAAATCTGCATGGTTTTATCGTTTAGCTATGTGTAATGTAGAGATGGACGGATTAAATTAAGGAAAGCTATTTTTAAGCTTTAAAAAATTGAGGCAGTTTTTTAATAACCCATATCTTAACTATAATCTTAACTATAACACTTAACATAGTATTTTTGTTAAAAAACAGATTAAAATCATTATTATTAATTACTAAATTATATGCTATTTAGTTAGGCAAAAGTGCCCCTAATTTATTTTAGGGGCAGTTAAATTACTCATTGGTTAAGAATAATTTAAGTGATGGATTTTCAGTTTCATTATTAAAACCATAATCCAACTCGGTTAAATGTTTTGTAAAGGTTGTATGGCTAGCTTTATCTATTTCAAAAGCAGCTAATACTCGGCCATAATCGGTACCGTGACTACGATAATGGAACATTGATATATTCCAGTTAGTACCTAGCGTTTGTAAAAACTTAAGCAATGCACCTTGTGATTCAGGAAACTCAAAACTATAAACTTGTTCGTTAAGAGGTTGACATGGTTTGCCACCAATCATATAACGAACATGTAGTTTTGCCATTTCGTCATCAGTGAGATCGACAACTTGATAATCAGCTGCGCTGAGTTCTTGCATGATTTCGTCTTTTTCATTGCTTTTGGCAATTTTAACGCCAACAAATATGCGAGCTGATTTGTCGTCATGATAGCGGTAGTTGAATTCTGTGACTGCTCGTCCACCTAATAATTGGCAAAATTTTAAAAAGCTTCCCTTTTGTTCAGGTATAGTTACCGCTAAGAGTACTTCACGTTTTTCACCCAATTCACAACGTTCAGATACATAACGTAGATTATGGAAGTTTAAGTTAGCTCCAGATAAAATGTGGGCTAAATTTTCACCACAAATGTTATTTTGTTCGACATACTTTTTAAGACCAGCTAATGCTACTGCACCCGATGGTTCGGCAATGGCACGTACATTATCAAATAGATCTTTAACTGCCGCACAGATTTCATCGCTATCAACAGTAATGATATCGTCAATATATTGCTGACAGAGTCTAAATGTTTCATCACCAATTCGTTTAACTGCAACACCTTCAGCAAATAAACCAACCCGATCAAGATCGACTGGATGTCCTGCAACTAAAGCCGCTTTCAAGCAGGCCGCATCTTCAGGTTCAACCGCAATCACTTTTATTGATGGCATGATTTGCTTAATTAATACGGCAATACCAGCAGCGAGTCCGCCACCACCGACAGGCACAAAAATGCGGTCAAGCTTGGCATTTTGTTGCAGCAGTTCCATAGCAATACTGCCTTGACCGGCGATAACTAGTGGATGATCAAAAGGTGGAATAAAAATCCGATTTTGTTGCTTGGCCAGCTCCATTGCTTTGGCTTTAGCTTCGTCAAAATTGGCTCCATAAAGTAATACTTCACCACCAAAGTCTTTTACGGCTTCGACTTTGATATCTGCCGTATTTAATGGCATGACAATTAGCGATTTAATCCCTAATTTAGTTGCTGAAAATGCAACACCTTGGGCATGATTACCGGCTGATGCGGCAACTACACCACATTTACGTTCTTCAGGGCTTAAGCTGGCTATCATGGCTTGGGCGCCACGAATTTTGAAACTATGGACTAATTGACGATCCTCCCGTTTAACAAAAATTTGATTTTTTAAACGAGTGGAGATTTTTTCCATATGTTCCAGTGGTGTCACTTGGGCAACATCATACACTGCACTGCATAGTGTAGCTTTTAAATAATCAGCGCCGGTTAGTTTGTTAGCTTGTTGATTCACATTAACCACCTAATTTGCTTTTATCACGTACCGCACCTTTGTCTGCACTAGTTGCTAAGCTAGCATAAGCTTTTAGTGCATATGAGACATAACGGTCACGATTATGAGGAGTAAAGGCTTTATCACCACGAGCAAGTTCTGCGACACGGCGACGTTCTAATTCATCTTCTGGTACGATGAGCTCTAATTTACGATTTGGGATGTCGATATCGATAATATCGCCATCACGAACAAGACCAATCACCCCACCATTAGCAGCTTCTGGTGAAATGTGACCAATAGATAATCCCGATGAACCACCAGAAAAACGACCATCAGTGATTAATGCACAGGCTTTACCAAGCCCCATTGATTTTAAGTAACTTGTCGGATAGAGCATCTCTTGCATACCTGGTCCACCTTTTGGTCCTTCGTAGACAATCACTACCACATCGCCTGCCACTACTTTGCCACCTAAAATTGCATCAACAGCATCTTCTTGGCTTTCATAAACTTTGGCCGGACCACGGAAGACTAGGTTTTCGGCAGCAACACTGGCGGTTTTTACAATAGCGCCATCTTGGGCGACGTTACCGTAAAGGGTTGCTAATCCACCATCTTGGCTATAAGCATGTGCTTTATCACGAATACAGCCATTTTCACGATCATCATCTAAGCTATCCCAATAACAATCTTGAGAAAAGGCCTTGGTGGTGCGAATGCCTGCTGGACCACTGCGATACATTTTTTTGACGGCTTCGTCAGTTGTTTGCGTAATATCATATTTGGCAAAGGTTTCTTGTAAACTTAAACCTAGTACGTTGTGTACGTTACGGTTTAGTAATCCTGCTTTGTCCAATTCAGACATGATGGAGACCACCCCCCCGGCACGGTGGACATCTTCCATATGATAAATTGCGGTACTTGGTGCAACTTTACATAGATGAGGAACTTTGCGTGATAATCTGTCGATGTCAGACATGGTAAAGTCTATTTCACCTTCTTGTGCTGTGGCAAGTAAATGTAATACGGTATTTGTTGAGCCACCCATGGCGATATCAAGTGACATAGCATTTTCATAAGCAGCTTTAGTCGCAATTGAACGAGGTAAATAAGCCAAATCATCATGCTCGTAATACTGCTTAGTTATTTCAACAATGCGCTTAGCCGCATTTAAGAAAAGTTGTTCACGCTGTTTGTGGGTGGCAACCAGTGAGCCATTACCCGGTAAAGAGAGGCCTAATGCTTCGGTTAAACAGTTCATTGAGTTAGCAGTAAACATCCCCGAGCATGATCCACAAGTCGGGCAGGCTGATTGTTCAATAGCCTCGCTGTCAGCATCGCTAACAGTAGGATTAGCACTTTGGATCATAGCATCAACTAAGTCGAGTTTGATGATTTGATCTGACAGCTTAGTTTTACCGGCTTCCATTGGACCGCCCGAAACAAATACGGTTGGAATGTTTAAGCGCAGTGACGCCATTAACATCCCTGGGGTAATTTTGTCACAGTTTGAGATACAGATCATAGCATCAGCACAGTGTGCATTAACCATATATTCAACTGAATCGGCAATGAGTTCTCGAGATGGTAATGAATAAAGCATACCACCATGGCCCATAGCGATACCATCATCAACAGCAATAGTATTAAACTCTTTGGCAATACCACCACAAGCTTCAATTTCTTTTGCCACTAGTTGACCAATATCTTTTAAGTGGACATGGCCCGGTACGAATTGTGTGAATGAATTAACCACTGCAATGATGGGTTTACCAAAGTCTTCATTTTTTACGCCTGTTGCACGCCATAAGGCGCGGGCGCCTGCCATATTGCGACCTTCAACTGAGGTTGCCGAACGATATTTAGGCATTTGTTGCTCCCAATTTTTCCTAATGCAAGCGACCGATTTCTATCGGTACATTTTTGAGTTCTTAATAAATAGTAAAATGATGACACCGCCGAATTAATCTAAATCGGCGGTACTTATCAATGCTTATTTAATTAGATCTAACCAACCATATTTATCTTCAGTTTTTCCATCGAACAATCCGAAGAATGTTTGTTGGATTTGTTTAGTGATTGGGCCACAACGACCAATACCAACTTGAATACGATCAACACTTCGTACAGGTGTGATTTCGGCAGCAGTACCGGTCATAAACACTTCATCAGCAAGATATAGTGATTCACGAGACAGAGTCTGTTCACGTACTTCAATGCCTAAATCACGAGCAAGGGTAATGATGGCATCACGAGTGATCCCTGGAAGTGCAGATGATGATAGTAATGGGGTAAATAAGATACCGTCTTTAACGATAAATAGGTTTTCACCTGAACCTTCAGAAAGCTGACCGTTAACGTCTAATGCAATCCCTTCTTGGAAGCCATTAGCACGAGCTTCAGATCCGATAAGTAGTGATGATAAGTAGTTACCACCAGCTTTTGCTGCTGCTGGAATGGTATTTGGAGCAAAACGGTTCCATGATGATACCATGGCATCAATACCTTGTTCTAAGGCGTCTTCACCAAGGTAGGCACCCCATGGGAATGCAGCAATCATAACATCTGTTTGATAACCTGCAGGTGGAATAACACCCATACCAACATCACCAATAAATGCTAATGGACGAATGTATGCGCTTTTTAAATTGTTTTTCTTAATTACTTGGCGGGTTGCTTCCATGATCTCTTCAAGTGAATAAGGAACAGGAAAACGATAAATTTTAGCTGAATTCAATAGGCGCTGTGCATGTTCTTTATGACGAAAAATTGCTGGCCCTTTGTTTGTTTCATAACAACGGACACCTTCGAATACTGAAGTACCATAATGCAGGGCATGTGACATTACGTGAATTTTAGCATCTGCCCATGGAATCATTTCGCCATTTAACCAAATATAATCAGATTTTGCTGTAGTACCCATTTTTGTTTTCCTCTTAAATTTACTTTTGTTAAGCATGCATACTGCTTTTGTTCATTTAATGGTAAGCATTATACATCACTTTTTTTTTGTTTAACTTCTATAAAAATACTCTTTTTTATTTAACCTATTGTTTGAATAAGGTTTATTGTAAGTTTTATTCAATCGCTATAACATCTTCCAATTTGCCAATTTGGCTTTGTAATGATGATAGTGCTCGTTCCGTAGTAAATGTTAGATTTAAGATAAATAAATGATTATCAATTGATTGCATTTGCATCTGTTGTATATGCGCGCCACGGTGGCGAACAACGCGTAAAATGCGTTCAAGAGAACCTAATTTATCATTGGCCTTTATAGTAAATTGATGTGTCGCTAATTGATTCATCACTTACTCCTTATTACTTTTATCTAACATATTTTCATTTGCTGCCCCTGGTGGTACTAGTGGCCATACGTTTTCTAGTTCATCAATACATACATGCAGTAAGTAAGCACTGGATGAATTAAATAGATTATCAAGTGCTGGTTCGATTTCCGCTTTTTTGCTGATCATTTGTCCCGGAATATCAAATGCTTTAGCTAACATTAGAAAGTCTGGGTTATCCGATAAATTGGTTTCGCTATATCTTTCATTAAAAAAAAGTTCTTGCCATTGTCTGACCATACCTAAGCGTTGATTATCAATTAGCACAATTTTTACTGGCAATTTTTTACGTTTTATTGTGGTTAATTCTTGTACATTCATCATAAAAGAACCATCACCAGATACACAAATTACCATATCTTCAGGTCTGGACATTTGTGCTCCTATTGCAGCGGGTAGACCGAAGCCCATTGTTCCTAATCCACTGGAAGTAATAAAGTTTTGTGGATGATTAAAACTCATATGTTGCGCTGTCCACATTTGGTGTTGACCGACATCAGTGGTAATTACGCTGTTAACAGGTCTTCTTTCTGAAATACGTTTTAGTAATGCCGGTGCATAGATAGCTTCCCCTGGATGATCGTAGCGGGTAGGGTGTTGCGCCTTTAATTGTTTAATTCTCTCGTGCCAATCTTTAATAGAGACAGTTTGATGAAGCATTGGTAAAACATGTTTGATATCGCCCTGTAATCCTAAATGGCTTTGACGTAATTTATTGATTTCAGACTGATCAATATCGATATGAATGACTTTAGCATGTTTAGCAAATTCATTAAGCTTGCCTGTTACTCGATCGTCAAATCTAACGCCTAAAGCAATCAGTAAATCACACTCTTGTACCGCTAAATTAGCTGCTTTGGCACCATGCATACCAATTAATCCTAAGTAATAAGGATTGTTAAGATCAGCAACACCGAGTCCTTTTAATGTCGATACACTAGGTATTTGCGTTAAGTTCATAAATTCACGCATTTCTGCAATTGCATTTGATAGTCCAACGCCACCACCAATATAAAGCATTGGTTTTTTGGCTTGGCAAATCATTTGTTTAGCAAGAGTTATCTCGTCAGATGAGATTGGATATAATTGAGCATTATCAGAAGGAGTTTTTATGGTTGTCGGTGTTAAATAGGTTTGGTAATCATGTTCGGCAAGCTGGATATCTTTTGGGATGTCAATTAATATTGGTCCCGGCCTGCCCGAATTGGCTAAATTGAAAGCCTCTTGTAAGGTATTCGGCAACTGGGTGGCATCATCAATTAAATAGCTATGTTTGGTGCAAGCTAAGGATAAGCCTAAAACATCAACTTCTTGAAAGGCATCAGTGCCAATTAATGTAGTTGGAACTTGTCCGGTAATGGCTATAACGGGTACTGAATCAATTAATGCATCAGCAAGGCCTGTAATAATATTGGTTGCACCAGGGCCTGATGTTGCAATACAAACTCCAATTTTGCCGGTAGCGCGAGCATAACCAATGGCTGCCATTGCGGCACCTTGTTCATGACGGCATAGTACGTGTTCAATTCCACCATCATAAAGTGCATCGTATAGAGGCATAATTTGACCACCAGGATATCCAAAAACGGTGGTAATGCCTTTTTCTTTTAAGGTTTTTACTATCCACTGTGTTCCTAACATTTATTCCTCACTTGTTACTTTTGCTCATTTATTTTTAATGTCAAAATTGTTCATAAAAAAACCCCCGCTTTTTGGGGCGGGGGTTTTTGAAATATGGTAACCATATATTTAACTCAAAAGACGCCCCCGCGTTGGAATAATGACCACGCTGACAATAATGTTAATGAGGACGACGATGAGTGAAAAATTCATAATTTTTTTGTAATTATTTTGTCATTTTTTAAAAATATTTAATCAAAATACTCGTTTTAAAAAAAAGTGCAACTCTTTTTTATGCTTTTTTTAAAAGCAGTTTTAATTAGTATGTTTATTGTTTGAAAAAATTTTTGAGGAAAGGGGTTTTTTTAATTCTTAAAAAAGATTAATTTTGGTTTTAGTTTGGCATTTTATGGCTGGTTAGTGTATAAATATCAATCATTGAGCTTAAAAGTAAACTAACTTTTTTAACCTTATATTGCTAATCATTATTTATTACTCATTAAGAGATACCTATATGAAAATACTTAAATTGGTTACATTTTTGCTGGTAAGTGTTTTAGTGTTTGGCTGTGAGAAAGCGAAAGAAAATACCGTAGATAATGTTAATGATGAATCACTTGTTGCGGTACAAAATGCAATGATTGAACCTATCAAGAAAGCTTTACCCATTGCGATTGATGAGTTAACGACTTTAATTGGTATCGATAAAGATAAAGATCGTAATATCGTCAATTATCAATATGAGGTTAAAAATACCTCTGAACATACGTTATTATTGCCAAGTACGTTTGATACTATCCGTCAAGCCTTGTTTAAGGCTTATTGTGAAAATAATGAAGAAATGCAGCAGTTAAAAACAGCATTTCCTGATGGTGCAAACTATCATTATTTTATTGATAATAAAGAGATTATCGTGGTTGAATTAACCCCTGCAGATTGTCATGGGAGTTAAGTAAAAGTAATTAGAAATAATCTTATATATAGATGGGTAAAGAGTGCTAACAGTAGTTGTGACTACTTGCCCAACTAATAAATAATTATTATTAAACTTGCATTGCTAGCTTAATGTTAATTTATTTGTTACACTATTTTTGTTGTTCAATTTATCATCAGTCATGGTTTTAGCATAAGTTACTTCTGTCCTCGCTAGGCCATTCAAGGAAGTCACTGTTACTTTATTCTCAAATTTTTTTGGTTATCAATGGTTATTATTTTTTACAGTGTGTTATCGGTTAATATAATTAATTGAATTAATTAAGTATTTTAAAGATATAAAATATGTCTGGCAATAGGATTTTGTGATTATTAATTGATTTTATTTAAGTTATATTGAATTTGTCTACAAATACATGTCTAACTTAGGAGAAAATTATGAGTAAGCAAACCTATAATCCCACAACCAAATATCATCATGACAAGTTTCCTAAACAAAAACAAACTCCTCCTGGCTTACAATATGAAATGAATCCAGTGCCTGATTGTGGTGAAAAAAGTTATCAAGGTCATCAACGGTTAGAAGGTCGAAAAATGTTGGTTACTGGTGGTGATTCAGGGATTGGTCGTGCAGCAGCTATTGCTTATGCAAAAGAAGGTGCTGATGTAGCAATTAACTATTTGCCGGCGGAACAAAAAGATGCTGAAGATGTAGCGAAAGTTATCGAATCTGTAGGGCGTAAAGCAGTGTTGATTCCAGGCGATTTAAGTGATGAGGTATTTTGCAAAAAATTAGTTGATGAAGCGCATAAAAAATTAGGTGGGCTTGATAATCTAACCTTAGTGGCTGGTAAACAAACAGCTGTAGAAGATATTATGCAATTGACTACGGAACAAATCATTAAAACCTTTGAAATCAATGTGTTTTCACTATTTTGGGTAACCAAAGCCGCATTGGGTTATTTAAAACCGGGTTCGACGATTATTACCACTTCTTCGGTGCAAGCTTACCAACCAAGTGGTAACTTATTGGATTATGCTTCAACCAAAACGGCGATTATCGCGTTCACTCGTGGCTTAGCTGCGCAATTAGGTAGTAAAGGTATTCGTGTTAATTGTGTAGCACCAGGTCCAGTATGGACACCATTACAAATTTGTGGTGGTCAACCAAGTGAAGTGATTCCAGAGTTTGGTAAACAAACACCATTAAAACGTGCGGGGCAACCGGTAGAACTAGCTGGCGTGTATGTGCATTTAGCATCAGAAGAATCAAGCTATACCACCGCCGAAGTATATGGTGTAACTGGTGGTATGCATATTAATTAATTTATAATAATTACAATATGTTAAAGGGCTATTGTAGCCCTTTTTATATATTGTATAAAAATGATTTTTTCTTTCTTCTTTACTATTAAAGTTGTGTATTTTTTTATAGTTATAATTTACAATTTAATAGTCTTCTTCATCTAATTAAGTGATTAATTAATTTTATAATAAGGAATTTATATGAAAGGTTTAAAATATTCAGCATTGATCTTTATAGCTGCTGCTCTATTTGGTTGTGATGATTCAAAATCTAAACCAGCTGATAATAGTACTAATAGTGAGCCAGCAAAAACTGCACCAGTTTCAAATGATACGCAGGCAACTAAGCCAGATCTAAGTAAAGCTCAGGATAAATATATTAGTGAAGCTAAACGTTTACTACCAGTAAAAGTGAATGAATATTCTAACCTAGTTGATCTTTATAAAGAGAATAATTCAATTAACTATAAATATGTAATGGATGTATCTAAAGATGATTTGGATATTGACCAAAGTAAAAAAGTTACTGCTGATGCATTAAAAACTCTTTATTGTTCAGATAATAGCGAAATGAAAGACTTTAAAAATGCTTTTCCCGATGGTGCGATTCACAATTATTATATTAAAGATGAAATGGTATTTAGTATACACTTAAAACCAGCTGATTGTGATGCAAAATAGTTAAAAATAATTAGTATTTTTATTAGCAAAACAGGGCTTTAAGCCCTGTTTTTTATGTAATTACTCTAATGCTTTGCCTTTGGTTTCTGGAATTAAGAAGATAAAGGCTATTGCTGATAACAAGTAAGCTCCAGAAAGTAGTGCTAATGCATAACTGATGGAGTAAACAGTCGCTAGATAGGCAATGAGTACTTGCGATACACCCGCAATACCACGACCAACGTTAAATATAATGTTTTCAGCACTTGAACGGGCATCCGTTGTATAATGTTCAGCCAACAAAGCCCCATATCCACCCATCATACCATTAACAAAAAAGCCGATAACTGAACCAAATAGTATTAAAACTAACATATCAGTTTGGTGAAAATAGAACCATATTGAAATAGCTGATATAAGTAAAAATATTATATAAGATGGGCGACGACCAAATTTATCACATAACCAACCAAAAATTAAGATTCCTAATGACATACCAATCGTGGTTGATATGGTCCAAAACATCGTATTTTTGAATGGTAGTTTTAATTCAGTCGCAATCATATTAGGCATCCAAACCATTAATCCATAAAACCCAAAATTTTGTACTGCACAAGCAATAGTTAAACCAATAGTGGTAGCTGTAATTCTAGGGGTTTTAAATAGTTTTCCGATGGCTATTTTATTTTTATTTTGATCTTTTAAGTTTTGCCAAATTTCAGGCTCTTTTAAACCTTTACGCGTCCATGCAACAAATAGTGCAGGTAATACACCCATGGCAAATGCCCAGCGCCAACCATGCACTTCACCAATAAAATTAACCGTTAGGGCGGCAAGAATTATCCCCACTTGAAAGCCTAATGCCACAATTGAAGTTGCTCTGGAACGTTTGTGTTTAGGCCAACTTTCTGATACTAATGTCATGCCTATACCAAATTCACCTCCCAAACCAAGGCCACTAAGAAAGCGAAAAATTAAAAAGCTTTCATAATTTGGTGAAATAGCACAAAGGCCTGTAAATAATGAGAAGATTAAAATTGTCCATGAAAATACTCTAACACGGCCAAATTTATCAGCAAGTACGCCGAAAAGAATTCCACCTAATACAGCCCCTAATAATGTCGCCGAAGTTAATGTACCTAGATCGGATTTGGTTAGGTTAAAAGTAGTTGCAATTAGGCTAAAACAAACACCTAAAATCATCATATCTAAACCGTCTAATGCATATCCTACTGTTGATGCAAATAAAGTACGTTTTTGATAAGGAGTTGTTTGTGCGCTTTCACTCTCAGCTTGGTTGGTCATGTTTGCGTTAATATTCATGTTTACCTCAAGTCAATAAAAAGATAGTGGTTCAATCTAAGCGTTATTTTGTTTAACTCATCATTAAACGAAGGGGCTCAAAAAGCGGGGGCAAGTATATACTTAAAAATGGTAAAAAGCTAAATGAAAATCCAAAAATATCAGCTTTTATTTTATTTATTGTTGTTTTGGCAAAATTATCTGTTTAATATTGAAAAATATCTAATTTTTTAGACAAATTAGTCGATAATTTTGCCATTTTACGGATGTTAGCCGATAGCTTAGTAACCGATATTGTTAAGATGAAAATTTTACTCTTCGGCAAAATACCAATAACCAAGATTAACAAATTTTAACATGACATCTAAGGTTACATCGTCTTGTATTTGCTCATAGCAAAGTACTTCAGTTTCACATAACAAATTGATTGTTGTCATTGGTAAAGGTATTTTTTTTCCGTTGATATAGGCGGTATCACCGATTTTTAGGATACGGATACTAGGAACTCGGTAGAGTTCAGCTCCAGCTTTGAGAATAGCTTCGAATTCATCTAAATCATAAGCTGGTTCAACAGGAATGATATTTAGTTCATGCATAGGCATTGTGATATGTTTACCAAACCAATCATTAAATAAAGCTGGATTATTTATTAAATCAATCATTTGACTTTTAAGCTTTTCAATTTCATATGGTTGAATTAAATAAGGATCTTTTGGTAATTTTAACCCTGGATCTTGATAAAAAATCCCATTAGGTAAATTATCGATAATATAATCGGCAAATCCACTTAATAAGTCTTGTGATGTTTGGGTTCTAAATCCTACCGAATAACTAAGTGATTCGCCAATCGATATCCCATTATGTGGAAAACCAATTGGAATATATAAAATATCTCCAGCAGTAATTTCCTCATCAATAATAGGTTGATAATCTTCAACATGTAATAAAGCTTTATGAGCACTAAATTGTTTATAATTAGGATTACGATCACCAACTTGCCAACGACGGCGGCCTTTACCTTGAATGATAAATACATCATAATTATCAATATGAGGGCCAACGCCAGCACCTTGGGTTGCATAAGATATCATTAGATCTTCAAATTGCCATTGTGGAATGCATTTAAACGGTTCAACTAAAGTAGCTGCTTGCTCATGCCAATGATCGACAGCTTGGACAAGTAGGCTCCAATGATCTTCACCTAAGTCACTAAAGTCAATAAATGGCCCATATTTTGCGTCCCATTTTCCATTTTTGTTAGTAACAATTCGACTTTCAATTTCTTCTTCCATGGCAAGACCAGCTAGTTCTTCAGGAGAGATAGGATCGATAAAATTACTAAAAGCATTACGTAAAATAACTGGTTTTTTTTGCCAATAATTAGTTAAAAAGTCATCCCAATTGATTGTTAATTTGTTACTCATTAATTACTCCTTTTAAATTGAATAATTGACAAAAGTTTGTTGTAGTTTGTTGTGCAATAGTATCAAGAGTTACACCTTTTAGTGCAGCTAAATAATTAGCTACCTCTTTAACATAAGCGGGCTGATTTTCTTTTCCTCGATAGGGAACAGGCGCTAAATAGGGTGAATCAGTCTCAATCAAAATGCGATCTAAAGGCACAAATTTTGCTACTTCTCGCAGAGATTCGGCATTTTTAAAGGTGATAATCCCTGAAAATGAAATATAAAAACCAATGTCTAATAATGCTTTGGCCGTATCAATGTCTTCGGTGAAGCAATGTAAGACACCGGAGTGAGCTTGCTCTTCTTTTAATATTTTTAGGGTATCTTGTTTAGCGTTACGGGTGTGGACAATTATTGGTTTTTTTAATTGTTTACCTAAGTGAATGTGTTGTATAAAATTGTATTGCTGTAATTCAAGATTATCTTGTTGATAGTAATAATCAAGACCTGTTTCGCCAAGAGCGATAACATTATCTTCTTGTGCAAGACGAGCAAAACGCTCGGTGTCGTAAGGTTCATCATCTAAATTGAGTGGGTGAATACCACATGAAAACGAGCATTGTTTTTTATATGGCATTAGCATTGCTTTCATCGCTTCATAACCCGACAATGTTGTTGCAACACTTAGACAATGTTTGACATCATTATTTAATGCCTCTTGCAAAACGCTATCAAGCGTTTTATTTGTATAGTCCAAACTGTCTAAATGACAGTGCGAATCAATTAGAAACATATTAAACTCTTTTAATTATTTGAATGATGTTCGAAATCTCGAACTGGCTTTATGGTTGACCATGAACGGCAGCTTGGGCACAACCAGTAGAGGGTATTAACGGTAAATCCACATTTTTTGCACCGGTAATTGGGAACTGTTTTTATCTGTTCACCTACCATATTTCGAAGAAGTAATAGACTTTGTTTGGCTTTTCCTTGTTCAGCATCAGCCACATGGTAATCCATTAATCGGTAAAAACCTTTAAGATTTGGGTGTTTTAATAATTCACGATAAAGGTAATATTGGGCCGCATCTAGCCCATTATTTTTTTCAACAATATCGGCAAGCATAAGTTCTGCTACATTACCAGTGTCTTGTTTGACACAAATTTCTAAAAACTGTTTGAATAGTTGTGGCTGATTTATTTGTGTATAACATTCTTTTAATAGTGGTAAGGCTTCGCCAATAAAAGCTTTGTCTTGGTTTATTATTTGTTGAAAAGATTCAATTGCTTGTTCGATTTTGTCTTGAACCATTAATACTCGTCCAAGCATTAATGAAGTACGAGCACAATTAGCATCGGCAGTAGCAGACTTTTTTAATAGGCTGTATGCTTGTTCTAAATCATCATCAGCGATAGCGAGTGCAGCTAGTTCACAGTAAAATTGGGCGATTTCGATCTTATATTTTTCATTGCCAAGTTTTACCAGTCTGGTTGCGATATTAATCGCATTGTTCCATTCGCTTGTAGATTGATAAATGATAAGTAACTGTTGTAGAGCATGTTGCTGGAAGTCTTCTTCATCAATCAATTGTAAAAACATCTCTTCGGCACGGTCATAAAGCCCCGCAACCATATAGTCTCGTCCAAGTTGCTGAATTGCTAATAATCGTTGATCAAATGTTAATGATGAACTTTCCATTAATGCTTGGTGAATACGTATTGCGCGATCAACTTCGCCACGTGAACGGAATAGGTTTCCTAGTGTTAGATGCGCTTCGAGGGTACCATCATCTTCTTTAAGTAGATCAAGGAAAATATCAACAGCTTTATCTTTTTGATTAGACAAAAGAAAATTTAGACCATCTACGTATTCTCTAGATAATCGATTCGATTGATTTAAATATTTTTGTTTGGCATTTCTGTCACCCATATACCAGCCATAGGCAGCGGCTATTGGCAGTAACAGAAATAACAATTCAAACATAATTACCTATTTTAATTGGTATTGGTTAAATTCATTTTCTGATGATTAGATATGTCTTCATCATATCTTTTTTGCAATTTATTCAATTTACGTTTCGTCGATGAATGTTGGAATTTAGATTTTAAGAAATATATTCCAGTTAATATCCATCCAACTAAAAAACCTGAACCAAATAATATTGCCAGTAATACAGATAATCTGACTTCAGTTTTAGCAATTAAATAGTTAAAAGTTACTATTTGATTATTAGCTGAACCTATAGTTATCGAAATGGCGAAAATAAGAATTATCAATAAAATTGATATTACTAATTTCATAATGCTAACCTTATTATTTTTATTAAAAAATTGATATTACCTAATTCTTTTCTTTAAAACTATTCTTTTCTTTTGCTTTATTCCATTACTATATGCCATTTTTTAACATAAAAACAGCAGATAAGTGAAATTAACCAAGCTAGCAATATCCCTAATATTAAATCATAAGCTGAATGCATGCCTAATAATAGTCGACTCGTTTCAATGAGCAATGACCAAATAGTAATGATTGATACAATAAAAAAATGTCGTTTAAAACTTAGTAGCGTTATGGCTAATAAAGCCCAAGTGGCTGCAAATAAAGTGTGCCCAGAAGGAAAAGCATAACCTGTTTCACTTTGCCAATGATTAGATAACCATGTAGGAATAATGGTTGAATTGGCTAATAATTTTTCAATATTAGCTTTACGTTCTGCTCTTGTTTGTGAATAAAATTGCTTTGCATCAAGATTAAACTCTTTATCTAACCATATAACATAAGGTCTGGATTCAGCAGTTTGTTGTTTGATGATACTCTTAACAACTTGACCGCCTAACATTGCACTGACTAAAACTAACCATAATAGTAATAATGTTTTTTTATTTTTATTAACCAGTTTTAGGTAAAAGAGTAAAAAAAACAGCCCAGATGTTATTATTGCCCACGGAAAACTAGCTGTTTCAGTTACCCAAAATAAATATTTAGATATATTATTTATTGACGTTGGTTGCCACTGCCAATTTACGGTTATAACAGATAACGGTATAATCAGAAATAAGATCAATGGCACTATTGTTTTTTTTATTACTAACCCCATTTAAAACTCAATTAAGCATAAAATTTTATTTATTTTAACATGGAAACACGATTTTCTTTTAAAAAATCTTAATCATGTTGTGATGAAACTTGGAGATAATAATGCAATTAAAACATGTTGCACAAGCTAAACTACCAACCCCGTGGGGATGTTTTACTATTGTTGGTTTTGAAGAAATTGTAACAGGTAAGGATCATGTTGCATTAGTGTTTGGTGACATTAATGATCATTCATCCATATTAACACGTGTTCATTCTGAATGTTTGACGGGCGATGCATTATTTAGTTTACGATGTGATTGTGGTTTTCAATTAGAAGCTGCATTGAAGCAGATAGCTAAAGAGGGTAAGGGTGTCTTGATTTATCATCGTCAAGAAGGGCGTAATATTGGTTTGCTAAATAAAATTAGGGCTTATGCCCTACAAGATCAGGGCTTAGATACGGTTGAGGCCAATGAACAATTAGGCTTTGCTGCTGATGAACGTGATTTCACCTTATGTGCAGATATGCTTAGGTTACTAAATGTGTCTCAAGTTCGATTATTAACTAACAATCCGGAAAAGATAAAAGTTCTTGAACAAGCGGGAATTAACGTTACTGAACGAGTGCCTTTAGAAGTGGGAGAAAATCCAAGCAATGAACATTATTTAGCGACTAAAGCTAATAAATTAGGACATATACTACATTTACACCACTGTAATCATTAACTCTTTAAAAAGAGAATTTTACGGAGTTGCTATATTTTTAATTTAGTTGTTGTAATTATTTAATCGTCTAACCTCAAAATCTATTATCGATTTTGAGGTTAATTTTTATTTACAAATAAATTAATTTATTAATCTTTGTCGCATCTTAGTACGCCACCATTGGCAATTTGGTCTTTTGATACTTCATGCATAATAATTTGTACCGCCTCTGGTTTACAGTTAAGCGTTTCAACAATTGCATCAGTTACTCGTTTAGCCATTTCACGTTTTTGTTCAATGGTGCGTCCTTCTAAAAAATCAATAACTACATTTGGCATAAATATTTCCTAATTATTAATGGTGGCAAGTTGCGCATCAGTTAATGCAATGTCTTGATTATGACATATTTCAATTCCAGTTTGGATAATTTTTTCAGCAATCACTTTGGCTTCATCTAAAGAGTGCATGGTATAAGTTCCGCATTGATATTCATTCAGCTCCGGGATTTGCGATTGAGATTTTACATTCATAACATCATGCATAGCCTGTAACCATGCATTAACAACTAATGATTCTTCTGGTTTACCAATTAAACTCATATAAAAACCGGTTCGGCAGCCCATTGGTGAGATGTCAATAATTTCAACTTTATCACTATTTAAATGATCACGCATAAAGCCTGCAAATAAGTGCTCTAAAGTATGAATACCTTTTTCAGGTAGTAGTGCTTTATTAGGTATAGTAAAGCGAAGATCAAATACTGTAATATCGTCACCTTTTGGGGTTGCCATGGTTTTAGCGATTCGCACAAAAGGCGCTTTCATTTTAGTATGATCAACTTTAAAACTGTCTAATAAAGGCATAATTTTCTCCTTGAGTTTGGGATTAAGCCATTTTGCTTGATTAGCTTAATATATTCCACTATTTTATATTCATTGATTTAATAAATTTATCAATTCTTGTTCATCAATCACTTTTATTCCAAGTTCTTGCGCTTTGGCTAGTTTTGAACCGGCTGACTCTCCAGCAATTACTAAGTCGGTTTTTTTTGAAACACTACCCGTTACTTTAGCACCAAGTTGTTTTAATTTGGTTTTTGCTTCATCGCGCGTTAATAATGATAGAGTTCCTGTTAACACAATGGTTTTGTTAGAAAACGGAGAATCTGTTGTTAACAGTTCTACTTCTACATCTGGCCAGTGTATACCAATTTCCTCACTAATTAATTGATCAATTACCGTGCGGTTATGAGGTTCTTGAAAGAAGTCGATAATACTTTCTGCAATTACAGCACCAATATCATTTACCGATTGTAATTGTTCCAAAGATGCGTTTTCAATTGCTGTTAAATTTCCTAATTGATTAACTAAATTTTCTGCAGTTACTTCACCAACATTAGGAATACCAAGTGCAAAAATAAATCGATTTAAACTCGTATTTTTTGATTTATCTAATGCGTTCATTAAATTATTAGCTAATTTTTCACCAACTTTGTCTAATGAACATAAAATTGGTACTGTGAGTTTATAAAGATCTGCTGGTGTTTTGACATATTCTTTATCAACCAATTGTTCAATTATTTTATCGCCAAAACCTTCGACATTCATTGCTCGGCGAGAAACAAAATGTTTTAAGGCCTCTTTACGTTGTGCCTGACAAATTAATCCTCCGGCGCAACGAGATATCGCTTCTCCTTCATCACGGACAATGATTGAACCACAAATCGGGCAGTGAGTTGGAAAAATAATTTCTTTAGTATCAGCAGGTCTTCGATCTTTAATTACTGCAACAATTTGAGGTATTACATCGCCTGCTCGACGAACGGTAACATAATCACCCTCACGAATACCTAAACGGATAATTTCATCACTGTTATGCAGTGTGGCATTGCTTACAATTACACCTGCAACTGAAACTGGCTCTAATCTTGCCACAGGCGTTATCGCGCCAGTACGCCCAACTTGAAAGTCGACTTTATTTAGCTTTGTTACTTCTTCTTGTGCTGGAAATTTGAATGCGGTAGCCCAACGAGGTGCACGAGCAACGAAACCAAGTTGTTCTTGTTCAGCAATGCTATTTACTTTAATTACAACACCATCAATATCAAAATCTAATGACATTCTTTGCTCACCAATTTGCTTAAAATAATCTAGTGCTTCTTCGGCACCATGGCGAATTTGAACTTTGTCACTTACTGGTAGACCCCAAGCTTTAAATTGCATTAGTCTTGCATAATGAGTATTCGGTAAGTCAGCTCCTTCATAAATACCAACGCCATAGCAGAAAAAAGTAAGCGGTCTTTTGGCTGTGATTTTTGGATCTAACTGTCTTAATGAACCTGCCGCAGCATTCCTTGGATTCGCAAATATTTTTTCGTTGCGTTTTTCCGCCTCTGCATTTAATTTAGTAAAGCCTTTATGTGTCATAAACACTTCACCACGAACTTCTAAACGAGGTGGTATATTTTCACCTTGCAATACGAGAGGAATAGTTTTTATGGTTCGTACATTGGCGGTAATATCTTCGCCAGTTGTGCCATCACCTCGTGTAGCAGCTTGAATAAATTGGCCATTTTCATATATCAGACTTACAGCTAATCCATCAAGTTTTAGCTCGCAACAGTATTCAACGGCTTGATCTTCATCTAACTCTAAACGATCTTTTATTCTTTTATTAAAAGCGATAAAACTTGATTCATCAAAAACATTATCCAGAGATAACATAGGCAGTTGATGTTTGATCGAAGAAAATTGTGATAATGGGGCTCCCCCAACACGTTGAGTTGGTGAGTCAGGGGTAATGAGTTCGGGATGAGTGAGCTCTAGATTTTGTAGCTGTTTGATTAATTTATCATATTCCACATCTGGTATTTCAGGTGTATCCAGCACATAATAACAGTATTCATGATGTCTTATAAGGTTACGTAAAGTCGAGATCTGTTTTATTACATTTTGGTGAGATCCAGATTGCGATACTGAATGTTCAGTTATATTTGATTGTGGCATGATTTTAAACTCTTAAATTAACATGAAGGTTTTTAAATTTATTAATAAAATAGTATTTATAGGTATTTTAGAACAATAGATTTTAATAAAAATTGTCAATTAACTAATATAAGCCAGACTATTCCGCTAATTTTTTAGCGGAATAGTAGCAAAAATGAGGAATTTTAAACTGCTAGCTTAAATTTCATTACAAGCTTTCTTTATGCGTTCTTTATAACTATCGATTTTTTGTGGTGTCATCATGTGATGTTCATCATCTAAAACTACACCATTAACATCATCGGCTATACGTTGCGCAGTTTGTAGCATTAATTTGAAATTTTGTTGATTGTTTCCATGAGTTGGCGCAACCATAAAAATCGATACGCCAGGTGTTGTAAATTCGTGCATAGTTTCAGGATCTAGATGTCCTGGACTGATCATATTGGCCAAACTAAATAATATTGGTCCATTACCGGCAGGGTCAACATGGCGATGAAAAATACGCATATCACCAAATTGGAATCCTGATTGCATGATGCTAGCTAATAGCATATCACCTTGTAGTTCCTTGCCATTTAAGCCAGTAACATTCAATACAATAATTTCAGTTTTAGTTTCTTCACTATCGTCTATCGTAAGTTTTTCTTGTTTTTCAAGTTTTTCTTCCGATTGAGAATGATCAGTTATGATATCCTCACCGACTTTAGTTGGTTTTTCATCTTCAGTATTTTCTTTAACTGGTTGAGCAGTAAAGTTATTCGATTGAAAATCGCTAGTCGATTCATTAGAAACCTTAATATCGATTTTCGGTTGTTGGTCGTCATCATCTGAAAACAGGTCGACTTGACGAGGCAGTTGTTCTTCTTTTACTAATTCTTCATTAACATGGACATTAGTATCATCCTGTTTTGTTTTGCTTTTTGGCGTTAGTAAAATCACATCATCTTCATCATTATAGATGTCTTCATATTGCTGAGTATGTGTTGTGAATTTATCTTTTTTGCCTAACTTAAATAAAGAAGAACGTTCTTTTTTATTGATCCAAAGCCCATGAATTAATAATGCAATAATGACCAAGGATGCAACCACAATTAGAACAGTACGTAAATTATCCATAATACCCACTCAGAATTAAATTAAATATAGATTCAAATTATTCAATAATATAATTGAAAAAAAAGGATTAAAAAATACCACAATGAAATTTTTTTACTTTTTACATTTAAGTTAAATCCATACTTACTTACTTATTACAGTGCGAAAACTATTTGTATATATTACTTTATTTCTACAAATAATCATAATTATCAATAGAATTTTTTTATAAATTCGCTTTTAAATCTAATAAGTCAGTTAATTTTTAGAACTCTGTGCTATTAAGGCGTTAAGACTCTTACAATCTATGCATATTTTTTGTAAAATCTCCGATCACTTTTGAATAATATTCATTGTTTTTATTTAAAAAATAATTATTAAGTTACCGAGGTCTTTTTTATATGAGATTGAATAAGCTATTACTTACTCTGCCAGTGGCATTAACTAGTCTATTATTATTAGCCAGTTGTGATAATAATCAATCACAAGATGGTGCTGGCCAATTACCAAAGGTAACTGTTTTTAAAGTTGAACCTTTAAACTATACCCTAAAAATAAACTTACCTGGGCGGGTTGTTGCTTCCCAGATCGCTGAAATCCGACCTCAGGTTAGTGGGATTGTACTAAATCGAGAATTTGAAGAAAGTTCAAATGTTAAAGCTGGTCAATCACTTTATCAAATTGACCCTGCCATTTATCAAGCGAATTATGATAGTGCAGTGGCCAGTGTAGCTAGCGCTAAAGCTAACGCTAATATAGCTCAACTAACCTTAAAACGTTACGCAGGACTTTTGAATACCAAATCAATCAGTCAACAAGAATATGATAAAGCTGCTGCTGATGCCAAACAAGCTGAGGCAAGTGTTTTAGTTGCTCAGGCAGCAGAGCACGCTGCCAAAGTTAATTTAGACTACACTAAAGTATACTCGCCAATTGATGGTTATATTGGTAAATCAAGTGTGACAGAAGGGGCATTAGTATCAGCAGGACAACCTGCTCCATTAGCTTTGGTACAACAACTTGATCCTATCTATGTTGATATGACTGAAGCTGCAACTCGTTATAATAAATATCTTCAAGATGAAAATATTATTTATGAGCCAGCTCAAGGTGACAATGTTGAGTTATTTTTTAATGATGGTTCAAAATACGCTTTACCAGGAAATATTAAATTTTCAGATATGACGGTTAATGAAACGACAGGAACTGTTACCCTACGATCGCAATTTTCTAATGCTGAAGGAAAAATCTTACCGGGGATGTTTGTAAAACCACAATTGACATTAGGTACAATTAAAAATGCGGTGTTGGTTCCGCAACAAGGCATTACTAGTAACCAAAAAGGTCAGTATACTGCTAAGATTTTAAAACCAGATAATACTGTTGAATATCGTCAAGACATTAAAATTTATACAGGTATAAGTGGTTATTGGGTTGTTACCAGTGGTATTGATGTTGGTGAACAAGTGATTACTACAGGTTTACTTAATTTAACCGCAGTAGAAAGGGGGCAACCAATGAAGGCTCAAGCGGTAGATAAACCAGCTACGCTTTCTCAAGAGCAATTAGACAATATCATCAAAAGCAGCGTGAAATAAAACAGGGGTAGAGTTAATTATGGCTAAGTTTTTTATTGATAGACCTGTTTTTGCATGGGTAATTGCTATCATGATGATGCTGGGCGGTGCTTTATGTATTAAGCTACTCGCTGTTGAACAGTATCCTGATATCGCACCACCAGCTGTTACGGTTTCTGCTGTTTATCCAGGGGCTGATGCTCAAACTATTGAGAATACAGTTACCCAATTGATTGAGCAAAACTTGACTGGCTTGGATAATTTGATCTATATGAAATCAACCAGTAGTGCCCAGGGGGTTGTACAAACAACTTTAACTTTTGCACCGGGTACTAGCCCTGATTTTGCGCAAGTTCAAGTTTTGAATAAAGTAGAGAGTATAAAATCACGTCTGCCAGAAAGTGTGCAAAAAAATGGGGTGTCGGTTGCTAAAAATAATACCAACTTCCTAAAAGTTATTGGTTTCTATTCTACCAATCCTCAAAAAACACAAGCAGATATTGCTGACTTTATTTATTCAACGGTACAAGATCAGATACGCCGTGTACAAGGGGTAGGTGATACTCAGTTATTTGGTTCTGAATATGCAATGCGTATTTGGTTAGATCCAAATAAACTTAATTATTTTAATCTATCTATTGAAGAAATTATTGCTGCCATTCAGGCGCAAAATGCGCAGGTTACAGCAGGGCAACTTGGTGCTTTACCTGCAACGGAAGGACAAGAGCTTAATGCAACCATTACAGCTCAATCACGGTTAAAAACACCTGAGCAATTTCAAAATATTTTAGTTCGAGTTAACACAGATGGTTCAAACATCTTATTAAAAGATGTCGCCAAAGTTGAAATTGGTGCGGCTGATTATAACTTTCTTTCACGTTATGACGGTAAACCATCAGCTGGTTTAGGTATTTATTTGGCGACAGGTGCAAACCAACTCGATACATCAGCAAAAGTTGACCAAAAAATTCAAGAGTTATCACAGATTTTTCCTGAGGATATCAAATTTGCCTATCCTTATGATACAACTCCGTTCGTTAAGTTATCGATTAATAACGTAGTTCATACATTAATTGAAGCAATCATATTGGTTGTTATCGTTATGTATGTCTTTTTACAAAATCTGCGTTCTACACTTATTCCAACTATCACCGTACCAGTTGTGTTGTTAGGTACGTTTGCAGTTTTATATATATGTGGATTTACTATTAATACGTTATCCATGTTTGCTATGGTGCTTGCCATCGGTCTTCTGGTCGATGATGCCATCGTGGTAATTGAGAACGTTGAACGTATTATGCATGACGAAGGGCTTTCGCCTTATGATGCTACTGTCAAATCGATGGAACAAATTACTTCGGCACTAGTGGGTATCGCCGTGGTACTATCAGCGGTATTTGTACCAATGGCATTTTATGGTGGTGCAGCAGGAGGGATTTATCGTCAATTTTCAATCACAATTGTAACATCGATGGCTTTATCAGTATTGATGGCAATTGTATTAACACCAGCTCTTTGTGCGCAAATTTTAAAAGCGCCATCGAAAAATAAAGTTAAGATAACTACGCTAGGCGAAAAATTAGAAAGCATACCTCCGTTTAGCTGGCTTTCAATCGGAACTAAATGGTTTTTTAATAAGTTTAATAATTTATATAACAAGAGTTTACATGCCTATGAAAAAGGTGTGATTAAATTTATTCGTTATCCGCTAATTTCATTTGTTTGCTATGTCTTGATAGTTGTTGGCTTAGTGTTTGGCTTTAACCGTTTACCAACTGGTTTCTTACCAAATGAAGATCAGGGGGTGTTGATTGTAATGGTTGAGTTACCACCTGGTGCGACACTAGAACAAACCATGGGTGTATTGAACAAAACCTCTCAATTTTATATGAATGAAAAAGCCGATTCAGTTAAGGAAATCTTTACCGTTGCTGGTTTTAGTATGGTTGGTCGTGGACAAAACATGGGACTAGGTTTTATTCGCTTAAAAGATTGGGATGAACGGAAACGCCCGGATCAAAAAGTGGATGCATTAGTTGGTAGTGGTTGGGGATTTGCTTCTACTATTACTGAAGGTCGTGTCATTATTACTAATGTACCGGCTGTACCATCACTTGGTATGGCAAATGGTTTTTCTTACATGTTAAAAGATACCGCTGGACTTGGCCATGAGGCACTGATGGGGGCATTTTTCCAATTATTGGGTCAAGCTGCACAGAATCCTAATCTACAACAAGTTCGTCCAGGTAGTATGCTAGATGTTCCACAATATAAGATTAATGTTGATTTTGAAACTGCTCAAGCACTTGGTGTTGCAGTAAGTAGCGTAAATACCGTACTTTCAACAGCATTGGGTTCTGCTTATATTGATGATTTTGTTTATAACAATCGGGTTAAAAAAGTCTATTTACAATCTGATTCGGCTTATCGAATGTTACCTGATGATTTCAGCTTTTGGCATGTTAAAAATCAAAAAGGTGAAATGGTTCCTTATGATGCATTTGCCACTACAACTAAGAGTTATGGCTCGCCATCTTTAGTTCGTTATGATGGAGTTGCAGCCATGGGTATCAGTGGATCAGCTGCACCAGGTATGAGTTCTGGACAAGCTATGGCAATAATGGAAAAATTATCTAAAAACTTACCAAAAGGTTTCTCGTATGATTGGACAGATATTTCTTACCAAGAACGTCAAACAGGTTCACAAACGACAACACTTTATCTTATCTCACTTATTGTAGTGTTCTTATCATTAGCTGCATTATATGAAAGTTGGACTGTACCTATTTCTATCTTGTTCGTTATCCCATTAGGTATTATTGGTACCGTATATGCAACTATGTTTAGAGGCCTTGATAATGATATCTACTTTATCGTTGGTCTATTAACAACGATGGGTCTATCAGCTAAGAATGCTATTTTGATCGTAGAATTTGCTAAAGATGCGTTAGAAAAAGAAGGTAAGTCATTAATTGATGCAACATTAGAAGCTTGTCGCTTACGTTTACGCCCAATTTTAATGACTTCATTTGCCTTTATCCTCGGTGTTTATCCACTAGCTACCAGTAGCGGTGCCGGTTCTGTAAGTCAGAGGGCGGTAGGTACAGGGGTTATTGGTGGTATGTTAACGGCAACGTTCTTAGCGATATTCTATGTTCCGTTATTCTTCTTATTTATAACGAAATTATTCACTAAACATAAGAATAAAGTGGTGTTGCCAGCTAACTATACTGGTAAAACAGAGAAATAGTTAATGAATAATTAATATGAACTTAAAGCACCAATAATATTGGTGCTTTTTTTTATCTAACTTTTAATTGATTGTTTATTTGATATTTTAATTTAATGTTTTTATTCGGTTGAAATAAAAGTTGAGGAAAGGGGTTTTTAGGCTATAAAAGCAGGACATTAATAAATAATAGTTTCAGGTTATCTATGTGATTTGATTAATTGTTGACTCATATGGGCATGGGTAATTGCTATGGCTAGTGCATCTGCCGCATCCGCCTGAGGACTTGCTGGTAATTTCAATAGTAGTTTAACCATATGTTGAACTTGTTTTTTGTCGGCAGCCCCAGTGCCAACCACACTTTGCTTAACCAAGCGAGCAGCATATTCAAAAACAGGTAAATCATGATTGACTGCAGCAACAATTGCAGATCCTCGTGCTTGGCCTAATTTTAAAGCAGAATCGGCATTACGTGCCATAAAGACTTGTTCTATAGCAAACATGTCTGGTTGAAATTGAAGAATAATTTCACTTACACCTGCATAGACACGTTTTAATCGTGTGGGTAAATCATCGACAGCAGTGCGAATACAGCCACTGCCAAGATAGGTAAGTTGTCGTCCCGTCTGACGAATTACGCCATAACCCGTCAAACGAGAGCCTGGGTCAATACCCAGAATGATAGTCATTAGAGTGTTGCAGCAACTTCGTCTGACACTTCTCCGTTATGATAAACCTCTTGAACATCATCACAATCTTCAAGCATGTCGATAAGACGTAGTAGTTTTGGTGCAGACTCAATATCAAGATCAACTTTGGTTGCTGGAATCATTGAAACTTCAGCTGATTCAGCTACTAAACCGGCTGCATCAAGTGCATCTTTAACTTCACCGAATGATTCTGGTGTAGTAAATACATCAATTGCACCATCATCATAAGTAACCACATCATCCGCACCAGCTTCAAGCGCAGCATCCATTACTTGATCTTCATCAGTTCCAGCAGGATAAGAGATCACACCTTTTTTAGTAAATAAATAAGACACTGAACCATCAGTACCTAAGTTACCACCAGTTTTAGTAAAAGCGTGACGAACTTCAGATACAGTTCGGTTTCGGTTGTCACTTAAGCATTCAACCATTACTGCAGTACCTGCAGGTCCATAACCTTCATAGATGATAGTTTCCATATTTGTATCATCTTCACCACCGACACCACGAGCAATTGCTCTGTTCATGGTATCTCGAGTCATGTTGTTAGATAATGCTTTGTCCATAGCAGCACGTAGACGAGGGTTAGACGCTGGATCGCCACCACCAAGTTTTGCTGCGGTTACAAGTTCGCGAATAATTTTGGTAAAGATTTTACCGCGTTTAGCATCTTGAGCTGCTTTGCGATGTTTGGTATTGGCCCATTTACTATGACCTGCCATAAAATTCTCCAGATTAAATAATTTAAAAATCGTGCTATTTTAACAAACTTTTAACTAAAGTTCATTATCAATCTATTTATTGATTTTATACTTGAATATAATCAGAATTTTTCTTATTTACACTTAAAGTATGAAAATGAAATGAACTGATTTTCATCAAAAGGTAAATTTAATTTTTATTTCTTATCAACAAAGAGAAATATAGCATAGGAAAAAAATTAACAAACAAAAAGCGCCTTATTGATTAGGCGCTTTTAAATTATCTAACAATATATGTTTAAGTATCGACTAACTCATTCCATATTGTTTTAATTTTTTGCGTAAAGTACCACGATTGATACCAAGCATATTTGCTGCTCGAGTTTGATTGCCACGAGTATATTGCATAACCATATCAAGGAATGGGTGTTCAACTTCAGCTAACACTAATTCGTATAGATCAGTAGGATCTTCACCATTTAATTGTGATAAATAGTTTTTTAAAGCCTGTTTTACCGAATCTCGCAAAGGTTTTTGTGTTATTTGGTCTTGTGAGTTTACAGTTGTAAATTTAAGTGCTGCAGCTGTAACGCGTTGTTCTGACATAGTATATTTAACTCTTTTATTTGTTTCTAATTTGACTAAAAAATGCTTTTAGTGTTTTTACTTGCTCACTTGTATTGCTAAGTACACTAAATAAGCGCCTGAATTGATCACTGTCAGCATAGTTCTTGGTATACCAATTTACATGCTTTCTGGCAATCCGTAATCCTTTGTATTCTCCATAGAATTGATAAAGTTCTTCAAGGTGTGTTAACACTATTTGCTCAACTTCATCAATTGACTTATTTTTCTTTAACTGTCCGTGTGCTAAATAGAATGCAATTTCTTCAAATATCCAAGGTCGCCCTTGTGCCGCTCGGCCGATCATTATACCATCAGCTTGCGTATATTTAAAAACATCTTTTGCTTGTTCTGGGGTACAAATATCACCATTTGCAATTACCGGAATAGTTACCTTTTCTTTAACTGCTTTAATGGATTCATATTCGGCCTTTCCATTGAATAAGCATGCACGACTTCGCCCATGAATAGTAATGGCCTTTATGCCACAATCTTGCGCAATTTGTGCGATTTCAATGCAATTTCTATTATTTTTATCCCATCCAGTCCGAGTTTTTAATGTTACTGGTACATCAACAGCACCAACAACTTTCTGCAAAATAGTTTTTATCAGTTCTGGATACTGCATTAAAGCAGATCCAGCTAATTTTTTATTCACTTTTTTAGCTGGACATCCCATATTAATGTCAATTAACTGAGCGCCATGCTTGACGTTAAATTCAGCAGCTCTTGCCATTTCATCCGGGTCTGAGCCAACGATTTGAACTGCACGTATACCGACATCATCACTTGAAATCATTCTTAATGCTGACTTGTCAGTATGCCAAACGTCAGAATTTGCTAAAAACATTTCAGAGACAGTCATCCCTGCACCAAATTTGTGACATAAGTTCCGAAACGGTTTGTCACTTATTCCTGCCATGGGGGCTGCAATCAGATTGTTTTTTAAGTTGACCTTTCCGATACTAAGCGAATTAAGGCCGGCTATATTACGCATTTTTTCTCGAAGTTAAAAGGGGTAATGTTAATTTTTTATAATTTTTTACCAGTTATACGGCACCATTCATCTTGTTCAATAACCTGATCAAGTACAAACTCAGTTTGATATGCATCACATACGCTTTGTGATTGATTAGCTAAGATACCAGATAGTCCAAGTTCTCCTGATGGTTTTACTAATTTACTAATCTGTGGTTTAAGTTCTTTCAATGGTCCAGCCAATATGTTAGCTACTACCACATCCGCTTGTAAATTATCAGGAATATCTTTTGCTAAATAAAGCTCAATCTTTCTACTTACTTTGTTGCGCTCAGCATTGTCTCGACTTGCTTGGATCGCTTGAGGATCAATATCAATGCCTATAACTCTTGCTGCCCCTAATTTTAACGCAGCAATGGCTAAAATACCTGAACCACATCCGTAATCGATCACAATTTTGTTAGTAAGATCGAGACTATCTAGCCAAGTTAAGCATAAAGCTGTCGTAGGGTGAGTCCCTGTACCAAAGGCTAAACCAGGATCTAACATTACATTAACCGCATTGGGATCTGGTATTTCACGCCAGCTAGGGCAGATCCATAATCGTTTACCAAATTGCATTGGATGGAAATTATCCATCCATTCTCGTTCCCAGTCTTTATCTTCCAATTGTTCGATTTTATAAGAGTATTGCTCAAGATTTAAGATTGCTTTTAACTCATCAATATCTGTTTCAGCATCATATAATCCGACAACATCGGTATTTCCCCAAAGTTTTGTTTCGCCAGGTAAAGGTTCAAAAACTGGGTTATCAAAAGTATCTTGAAAAGTGACTGACACAGCACCTGATTCTTCTAATTGTTCGCTAATACTTTCAGCTAAATCACTAGTAGTGTTAATTCTGAGTTGAATCCAAGGCATAATTTTTTCCTATTTGGCCCAAATGATTGGCAATAATAAATATAACTAATCCAATAAGTAATGAAGGTACTATTGGATGGAAAGCATAAATTTTAATGTTATAAACAGCAAGTAGTGTGTAGCTTATAGCACCAGAAATCATCGAGCACAATGCCCCTGTTGAATTAGCTTTTTTCCAATATAGTCCGAGTACTAGAGGCCATAAAAATACCGCTTCAAGTCCACCAAAAGCTAACAAATTTAGCCATATAATCATTTCTGGTGGGTTCCATGCAGCGACAATTAATAAACCACCAAAAATAAAGGTGATGATAATTGATATGCGAGTAAGCATTTTATCACTAAATTTAGTATTTGGTCTCATCGTTAAGAATAGGTCTTTAATAATTACTGATGAAACTTGTAATAATTGTGCATTAATGGTGGACATAATTGCTGATAATGGTGCTGCCAAAAAAATTCCTGCGGCTAAAGGTGGTAAAACCTTTATAATTAGTGTTGGCACAATTTGGTCTGGAATCGTTAAATCACTTATTATTGCTCTTCCAAGGGCACCAGATAAATGCATAGTTAACATGATGATTGTTACAACTGTAGTACCAATAATAATGCCTTGATGAACCGCTTTACTATCTTTATAAGCCATGCAACGAACAGCAGTATGTGGTAAACCAACAACCCCAAAGCAGACTAGAACCCAGAACGAAGCCATAAAAGGGAAGTCCATAAAATTGTCAGGGCCTTGAGGTGTTAATAAAGCAGGATCGATCTGATTTAAACGATCCATAATATTTGTAATGCCACCACCTGCATAAATAATGGCAACTAATAGCAAAATAGCGCCAATTATCATTACTAATCCTTGAAATGCATCATTTAATATGCTGGCTCTAAACCCGCCAAAGGCAGTATAAATTACTGTACCGATACCAAAAATAAGTAATCCTATATCATAGGGAATACCTACAGATGATTGTAATAATCGGGCTCCACCGACAAATTGTACTGTCATCGCACCGATAAAAGCAGTAATTAGAGCAATACTTGCAAACCATACAATCATTTTACTTTTATAGTGAGAATAGAGCATATCACTTAGCGTAATAGCATTATATTTACGCGCTAAAATAGCGAATTTTTTTCCTAAAATACCAAGTGAAAGTAGTACAGTAGGAACTTGGATCATGGATAAAAGCACCCAACCAAGGCCATATTTATAAGCGGCACCCGGCCCGCCAATAAATGAACTGGCACTAATATAAGTCGCAGCTAAAGTCATCGCCAGTAAAAAACCGCCCATAGTCCGATTACCAATAAAATAATCAGTAAATTGGTTCACTTTTTTTCGTTTTGCATATGCATAAATTGATAATGCAAATACAAATATAAGATAAATAACAAGAGGAAGAATAATATCTAATTGCACGGTTTAATGGCCTATTCTAGTGGAATATTTTTAAATTGTTTTTTTACTATAGCAAAACACAACAAGATAAAACCCAATGGTACAAATATGCAAGATAGTTCAAACCATAATGGAAAACCCAAAAATCCGGTTTGATTTTTGACAGTATATGCAGTGATTACCCATGCAGCGAAGTAAATGATAGTCAGTAGCAATGAAAGTTTTGCTTCTTTATTAGCCTGCTTGTAACGAGTATCCATATTAAATAAATGGTTAAGTGATTTGGGGTGGCTTAGAGTAAAAGAAAGTAGTTAACTTAGCAAGTATATTGCAATTTATGCAACATAATATTCTAAATATATCAATTTCCGCAATTATGCTTTTACGGTATAGTGCATACAACTTAAATATCAGAAATTCAACTCATGGAGAGAATAATGTCAAATTATTTTAATACACTAAATTTACGCGAAAAATTAGAACAATTAGGTCAATGTCGTTTTATGGCGCGTGATGAATTTGCATCAGAAGCTAATTTTTTAAAAGGCAAAAAAATTGTCATCGTAGGTTGTGGTGCACAAGGTCTTAACCAAGGACTAAATATGCGTGATTCTGGTTTAGATATCGCTTATGCATTACGTAAAGAAGCCATTGATGAAAAAAGAGCATCATGGAAAAAAGCTACTGAAAATGGTTTTAAAGTAGGAACTTATGAAGAATTAATTCCAACAGCTGATTTGGTTATCAACCTTACTCCTGATAAACAACATTCTGCTGTAGTACAAGCTGTACAACCATTAATGAAAAAAGATGCGGCATTAGGTTATTCACATGGTTTTAATATTGTTGAAGTTGGTGAAAAAATCCGACCAGATATTACTGTTGTTATGGTTGCGCCAAAATGCCCAGGAACAGAAGTTCGTGAAGAATATAAACGTGGATTTGGCGTTCCAACCTTGATTGCTGTGCATCCAGAAAATGATCCGAAAGGCGAAGGTCTAGCAATTGCTAAAGCATGGGCGGCTGCAACAGGTGGTCATCGTGCAGGTGTTTTACAATCCTCTTTTGTTGCTGAAGTTAAATCAGATCTAATGGGTGAACAAACTATTTTATGTGGAATGTTACAAACTGGATCATTACTTTGCTTCGATAAATTGGTTGCTGATGGCGTAGATCCTGCATATGCGTGTAAATTATTGCAATTTGGTTGGGAAACGATCACTGAAGCATTAAAACAAGGTGGTATTACCTTAATGATGGATCGTTTATCAAATCCAGCTAAATTACGTGCTAATGCATTAGCTAAAGAATTAAAAGTGATCATGACTGATCTTTATCGTAAACATATGGATGACATCATTTCTGGTGAGTTTTCATCTACTATGATGAGAGATTGGGCTAATGATGATGTTAATTTATTGAAATGGCGTAAAGAAACTGGTGAAACTGCATTTGAAAAAGCGGCAGAATATCAAGGTAAGATTGATGAACAAGCTTATTTCGATCAAGGTGTTGTAATGGTTGCTATGGTTAAAG
Organism: Gilliamella apis; assembly: GCF_002142155.1. Classification (GTDB taxonomy): domain Bacteria; phylum Pseudomonadota; class Gammaproteobacteria; order Enterobacterales; family Orbaceae; genus Gilliamella; species Gilliamella apis. The sequence goes on from NZ_NASD01000004.1 coordinate 120,826, forward strand.
CTGGTGTTGAACTTGCCTTTGAAACAATGCTTGAATCTGGCATTTTACCTGAATCAGCTTATTATGAATCATTACATGAGTTACCACTTATTGCAAATACCATTGCCCGTAAACGTCTGTATGAAATGAACGTGGTTATTTCAGACACCGCTGAATATGGTAACTATTTATTTGCTAATGCTGCTGTACCATTATTAAAAGAGAAATTTATGCCAATGTTACAAGCAGGTGATTTAGGAAAAGCAATTCCTGAAGGCAGTGTTGATAATGCGCAATTACGTGATGTTAATGAGGCTATTCGTCATCATCCAATCGAAGTTATTGGACGTAAACTTCGTAGCTATATGACTGATATGAAACGTATTAATGTTGCAAGTTAATTTTATCAATCGATTATTAAAAGGTGCTAAATAGCACCTTTTTTTATGCTAAAAATTTGTTAATTACAATTATATGAACTTACTATTTCTATTCAAATTAAATTTGATCCGAAAGGATCATTAAGATCTATATTTGGATCTAACTTAGATCATTTGGATCTTTGATAAATTGCAATAAAATTTTTAAAAATTAAATAATTAAAATTTTTTTATTTTAAATTTTTATTTATTTTTTATATAAATTATGGTATATTTTGTTCAAATTTAGTTCAATTTGAAAGGATGAAATATCAATGAAAATGGCTTTTCGACCAACAGATAGCTGGCGTTGGTATTTTGATAATGAATATGACAGTTTAATGCTCGAAATTTCATCAGAAATGCTATTTCGTTGTAATTATGCTAGCAAAATATTAATCCCAGATGTATTTAATGAGTTTTCTTTTTCAGTTGATGATGCAACGGCTTACTACCAGTTTTATGATAGCTGTCAATCATTGGCGTTAACTGACTCACAAAAAATTGAATTATCCATTAATGCAATTGTTGCCGCAAACTTTTTAAAGCCACAAATGCCTAAAAGCTGGTATTTTTCTCAACAGCCAATGCTTTACCAGCCTAAAGTAGCAGATATTGTTACTGTAAATATGCAAGAAACTGGCCAACAAATATGTTTATTGGTGGTTGAAGCGGGTGAGAACGCCTCACTTTGTATTATTGCTCAACCAACGTTTATAGCGATGAACAAAACCTTTTACTTTTCAGAAGCAATCAAAGTGATGAATGACAGATTAGCTTTAGTTAACACACTAGTAGAAACAGAAAATTCAATAGGTTCTGAGCATGAACAATTAGAATTAAAAGCTATTTCTTAATTAACATAATTTTATTTTAAATGAGTAGCTACCTCTACTCATTTATTCATTTGTAACATGGTGTAGTCTTCGTATCAATTTAATATTATTGAAAAAAGCTTAAATCGCATTTTATAATGATTCAAAGAAAGTACAGTTGTAGAGTGCGAACACAGAAATATAAATAAAAAAATAACTTTCTAAACATCCATAATAACCTTTTATCTATATTTTAATTTTAATAAATTTCTCATTTTGCTAGTTCTATAGTGATATCACCTTTTGGTATACAACTACAAGCAAGAATACGTTTATTTTGTTTTACCGCTGATTGAGTTAATGATTCTACATTGCCTTTTTTTAATAATACTGAGCAGCGGCCACAAACTCCGGCTCGACAAGAATTAGGTAGTGAAATATGATGTTGTTCGAGTTGTTCTAAAATTGTTTGCTGATTATTACCAACAATTTTTTTATCTTCGAATGTAATTGTACACGGTTGAGAGTCTTTTGTTGCTTGTTTAGGGAAGTTTTTTATGTAATTTTTAGCTGGTTGCCGCTCAATTATCTCAATTTTATCACCAATAGATACAGTGCCATGATTGCGAGCAATCATATTCATGCCGAAATCGATTTTACCTTCTCGATCCGCTCTAAAGTAACTTAAAGTTCTCAATGGTTCATTATTAGGTAATGCTTTGGCTGAATTGATATTGAATGTGGTTAATACACAACGAGTACAAGGTTTAACAATATCAAAAATTACTTCGCCTATTTTAATCGTTTTCCAGCCATCTTCAGCAAACGGAATAGCTCCATCAATAATAATATTGCCACGAAATTGGCGAATATCTAATTTTTCTGAGCACTGTTGTTCCAGATAATTGAATGAAGCTTGATTTAATAATAAATAAGGATAACCATCAGCAAAGCTTACCGGTACATCAGGATAGCGTTTAGTTTTTCTGGTTAGATGTTTACCTATCCAGCGTATTTGTACATCTTTTTCGAGAATATTACTAAAAAATTGATTAACTTTTATTGGTGCAATATGGGAAGTGAAGTGATTTCCCCAGACCTCTGTGGCTTCATTGCTTAATGAAAACTCATCAAAATCAATAATTATTGATTCGTTAGTTGGCAGCGAAACCGCTATCTGATTGTTGTGTAATGTGGTTTTTAGTTTCAACAGTTCTGGATATTGTCTAGCCGTAATAAAAGTGCCATCAGGTTCACTTAACATCAAAACGCGGTCATGTTCAAAACCACCATCAATACTATTGGCTACTGTTAATGCAATACCTTGCATTGATTTAATCGGATAGATAAATAGTTGGTTAACTTTGATCATTATGTTTAAAAATTTAAATTTATTATTAAATAAAATTATATAACCAATTTCTCATAGTAGCAGAATAAATACGGTAAATTATTTTAATTTACTTAATCATCTAATTGTTTATAACTGATATCAACAATAACGTAATACGTTTTACCATTAGGTGTTACAACTGATATTTCATCATCAATTTTATGACCTATTAACGCTCTAGCAACAGGACTATTAATTGATATCCAATTTTTTTTCGGATCAAATTCATCAGCGCCAACAATACGATAAATGTGCAATTCTCCAAATTCATCTTCTAATTTGACCCATGCGCCAAAAAAAACCTTACCTTCTTGACGCGGATCAGGATCGACAATTTTTAAGATCTCTAAGCGTTTAGTCAAGAATCGTACTCGTCTATCAATTTCTCTTAGTCGTCTTTTTCCATAGATATATTCGGCATTCTCACTACGATCGCCAAGTGCGGCCGCATCAGATACCGCTTGGGTTACTCTTGGTCTTTCTTCTTTCCATAAATATTTCAGTTCACGATCGAGTGCCAAGTAGCCTTCTCTTGTTATATAATTAGCTTTTTGCATGATGAATATAAATTCCGTTAATCGACAAGATATACAGAGATACCATGATAAATAATCAAATAAGCCATATTATAGCGGGTGAATTAACCGTAAAACCAGAACAAGTTTTAGCAGCCATTCAATTATTAGACGATGGAAGCACCGTGCCATTTATTGCTCGGTATCGTAAAGAGGTAACGGGAGGATTAGATGATACCCAGTTACGTACTTTAGATAGTCGTTTAAGTTATTTGCGAGAACTTGAAGATCGTAAACTAACGATTTTAAAATCAATTGAGGAACAAGGTAAATTAACCTCTGAATTAAGCCAAAAAATTACCAATACCCTTAGTAAGACCGAATTAGAAGATCTCTACCTCCCTTATAAGCCAAAACGTCGTACTCGTGGGCAAATTGCAATTGAAGCAGGTCTTGAACCACTTGCTGATGATTTATGGCAACGCCCAGATCTCAATCCAGAAGCAGAAGCAGAAAAATATATTAATACTGATAAAGGTATTACTGATACTAAATCTGCATTAGATGGTGCGCGTTATATTTTAATGGAGCGTTTTGCTGAAGATGCAACTTTACTAGCTAAGGTTCGTCATTATCTTTGGAATAATGCCCACCTTGTTTCTCAAGTTATTGCCGGTAAAGAAGAAGAGGGCGCTAAATTTAGAGATTATTTTGCTCAAAGTGAACTTATTTCAAAAGTGCCTTCACATCGGGCCTTAGCCATGTTTCGTGGTCGAAATGAAGGATTTTTACAACTTTCTTTAAATGCAGATCCTCAATATGAAGAAGCACCTAAAGAGAGCTATTGTGAGCAGATCATTACCGAACATTTAGGCATTAGATTTAATGATCAACCTGCTGACAAATGGCGAAAAGCAGTGATCAATTGGACATGGCGCATTAAAATCTTAATGCACATGGAAACTGAACTTATGACTACGCTGCGAGAACGAGCCGAAGAAGAAGCCATTAACGTTTTTGCGGCTAATCTCCATGATATGTTAATGGCGGCACCGGCGGGCATGAAAGTCACTATGGGTATGGATCCAGGTTTACGTACTGGTGTTAAAATTGCCGTTGTTGATGCCACCGGAAAACTAGTTGCTACCGAAACTATCTATCCACATACAGGTCAGGCGGATAAAGCGGCAATGGTTGTTGCTGCGTTATGTATAAAATATCAAGTTGAACTTGTCGCAATCGGTAATGGTACTGCTTCACGAGAGACTGAACGTTTTTATCTTGATGTTCAGAAAAAATATCCAGAAGTCAAAGGTCAAAAAGTAGTTGTAAGTGAAGCTGGTGCATCTGTTTATTCGGCTTCAGAACTTGCGGCACAAGAGTTTCCTGATTTAGATGTATCAATTCGGGGAGCAGTTTCAATTGCTCGACGCTTACAAGATCCATTAGCTGAATTAGTTAAAATTGATCCAAAATCGATAGGTGTTGGTCAATATCAACATGACGTAAGCCAAACTCAACTTGCGAAAAAACTTGATGCTGTGGTTGAAGATGGGGTTAATGCGGTAGGCGTTAATTTAAATACCGCTTCAATGATGCTACTTGCACGTATTGCCGGTCTTAATAAAGTTATTGCTCAAAATATTGTCAATTGGCGAAACGAAAACGGTAAGTTTGCCGATAGAAAACAATTATTAAAAGTGCCACGATTAGGTCCCAAAGCTTTTGAACAATGTGCTGGCTTTTTAAGAATTATGGAAGGTGCAAATCCGCTTGATGCATCAGCCGTTCATCCGGAAGCCTATCCTGTTGTTGAAAGGATTTTAGAAAAAAATCATAAAGCCTTAAAAGACATTTTAGGTGATTCGAATTATCTTAAATCACTAAAAGCTATCGATTATGTGGATGACCATTTTGGTGTACCGACAGTAACGGATATTATTAAAGAATTAGATAAACCAGGGCGCGATCCTCGGCCAGAATTTAAAACCGCACAATTTGCCGATAATATTGAAACAATGGAAGATTTAAAAATTGGCATGATTATGGAAGGAGCGGTAACTAATGTAACTAATTTTGGCGCTTTTGTGGATATCGGTGTGCATCAAGATGGTCTAGTTCATATTTCAGCATTATCAGATCGATTTGTTGATGATCCGCGAAGCATAGTAAAAGCAGGCGATATTGTTAAAGTGAAAGTAATAGAAGTTGATATTGTCCGAAAACGTATTGCTTTATCAATGCGTTTAGATGATACAGCTACGCCGAAACTTGATAGTAGCAGATCGGCTAACAATAAGGTATCTAATAAAAATCAATCTGCTGCCACGCTGACTAACAGTGCTATGGGGAATGCATTTGCTGCGGCATTTAAAAAAGGCAAGTAATTATATATCAAAATAAAAAGAGGGGATTTATCCCCTTTTTGATTATTGAGATATAACTTAATTAGTATCTTTAATTTTAAATTCTTCAATGAATTAGTATTAATAAACGGAAAATAATTTTTTTTACTATTCCCTTATCAAAGTATAATCATATATAATAATGCTACTACTGAATTTGAATTAATTATTAACTGTTTTCAAATTCAGTTTCTTTATTGAGTCTTACCTTTTTAGCTTTTCCAAATTTTGTCTGATGTTCTTATTTTACAAGTTTTAAAATTTAGGATGTTACGATTTAAGTCTTAAACAACAATCAAATTGTTGTAGTCAAATTATTTTGTTCGAGCCGTGTATTAGATATGGATGAATTTCTGTTAGAAAAATAACGATTTTAATTGTCTTAGCTCTGATATTAACGGGTAACAATTTTTGAACAACTTATAAAAATTGTTAATTCACTAATGCTTCAAATCAATAATCTTATTCGGATAGGCGGAGAAGTTTATGAGTAGAGGAGTAGCGATGAATAATTGTACTGTTGTTTTAAAAAAAATTTCTTTGAAATTATTTTTCAAAAAGAGATTATTTCTATTAATGTTATTGATTTTTTCCAATAATCTATTTGCAATTTTATCATTCTCCGTGACTACGCAAATGTATATTCATGGTAATGCTCCTGAGATTCAAGTGTCAGGTGGTACAAAAGCGCTTAATGGTATTCAACTAAAATTGCAGGTACCAAACAGTGATCCTCTAGTTATTACTCCTGGTTCATCTAATCAAATATCAGTTGCCTTTGATACTTCACCAAGTATGTATTCGTTTGATGTTGATTTTTCGACTATGACTAATGATGATATTATTGATATTGACGGTGATTATTTGGGAAGTAGCAATAATTTTAAAGTGGATAGTGTAACAGCTGAATGGCGTGATAGTAATAATAATATAATTCCTTCTGATTCAACAGCTCCATTAGGTAGTAATATTTGTAATTCAGCTACTTATAAAGGTGATTCAACACTAAAACTTACTTTTAGTATTTCTGCTAAAACTCAGTATGGTAATCCCGCCGAATCTCAGCCTAAAGAAGTTTCAAAAACATTTACCGTAAAAGCTAACGATGGTATTTGTTATATAAGACCAGGGGTATTAGCCATAATTGCAAAAGGTGGTTGGATCGAAACGGATAATTGGATGTCTTACGGTGCAGATACTATCAATCGTACAGATGCTTACAATCCAGATCAATTTGTATTACATTCAGGATTTAAAGCTTCAGCTACTGATTCAACTGGTCATCATTTCCCTACCACTGCATTTCCTGAAGCAAGATTTAGAATTGTACCCGTCAATGCAATATCTAATTATACTTATACATTAGTTAAAAATCCTAATGGTGCTTTAATAAGTACTGCAAGGAGCTCAAATCCAGATTCAAAAAGTGAATTTAAATTTACTGACAATGCTCCCGCAAAAGATGATCAATTTATAATATTAGTAACGAATAATCAGACTAACGCTCAGTTTTATTATCGTTTTTCATTAAATCATTGGATGTATATATACCAACAACAGTTAAATTGGGTAGATTATAATACCGCTGAAAGTTTGTGCACTGCTAATAACGACCGACTACCATCTAGAGCCGAATTAACCAATTCATTTTTAGCTACTGGTGTAACAAATAATGAAAATTGGTATATACCTCAAAACGGTTATAAAAGAGCAATAGGTGAAGGATTAATATCCGAGTGGGGAAAACTGTATCCATATGCGCCTAATGGTATCGATAATTCAGGAAGAGATATGATGAAAGATATAACGGATTCTTTAAAACACTTTGTTGCTTATGACTTTTATTTCACTTACGAATTGTCGCAATTACAAAATAATGGTTGGACAAGGCGTTATAGTGTTGGTTCTGTTGAAGGTAATGTTATTGTAGAGCCAGATTCCGCTTTTACTATGTGTGTTAAGTACTGATAACTTTGCGATATTTTATGTTTCATTACAAAATTGCTAATATTTTGTAATGAAACTTCTTTTGATGCGTTTTAGTTAAATAAATTTATTACTCTAATATATTCTTAATATTATAGCCAAACGAAAAACTTCAATTTTTTGAGCTTGTAGACCTTTTAAGGTAGATAGCTATTGCCACTAGTCGCTTCGTTTATGATCTTGTTTTCAATATATTACAAATATACACTCGGCAAAGTAATATTCTGCAATCCATAATGTTTTAATTCAGCAGCAAAAGATTCGATTTGCTGTTGTGTTGCCGCTGGCCATGTTTTGGCTACGCCATGTACGCCGTGATTGTGGAATGCATTTATTCTGACTTTAATTTGTGGATTGAGTGTTATTAGAAAATTAGCAAGTTGTTTCGCGCTGTTTTGCAAATCAGTATGCTCAGGAATCACTAAAAATCGGACTTCATGCAGTTTTTCTATTTGGGCAAGATATTCAATAGTCTGTTTGACGCGATCATTATCCCGACCAGTAAGTTTTTTATGCACTTGAGTATCCCAAGCTTTCAGATCGATCATCGCACCGTCCATAACCTTTTCAACTTTTTGCCAACCAGTTTTAACTAAGTAACCATTGCTATCAATAAAACAGGTTAGGTGCTTTAAATCTTTTGCTTGTTTTATTGCTTGAAATAATTTTTCAATAAAAGGTAATTGTAATGTTGCTTCGCCACCGCTAATTGTAATGCCATTTAGAAAAGGTAAATACTTGCGAATTTCAAGCAAAATATCTTCAACATTGTAGTTATAGGTCATTGGTGTGGATTGATAACTACAAGTATTAATACAGGTATCACATTGCTGACAATTTGAAGATTGCCAAATCACTTTGTTATTGATAAATGTTAACGCTTGATGTGGACAAGTAGTAACACAATCACCACAATCTTTACACCGTGAAATAGTATAAGGATTGTGGCAATTTAAACATTTGAAATTACAACCTTGTAAAAATATGACTAACCGGTTTCCCGGTCCATCAACACAAGAAAAGGGTAACAGTTTATTAACGATTGCCCATGACTTGTTCATGACTGATTACCCGAGGTGTTCGGCATAGGTAGCTATTATTTTCGGTATCTTCGGCCGCTTCACTACCTAAAAAGGTGGTATTAATTCGCGATCCCTCTTGTTTGTATTTTTTGATATCTGATAATCTCACCATATAGCCAGTTACACGTACCAGATCATTACCACTGATATTAGCGGTAAATTCACGGAAACCAAATTTAAATGCCGCCTTACAAATCTGTACTAAGGCTAATGGGTTATTTTTAATCGTTTCATCGATGGTTAAAATATCACTAATGCCAGAAGTATAATATTTATGGTGTTTGAATAATGCCATAATATGGGTTACTGGATCGGGTTCATGACCATAAGGAATACGTAAACCTGGCGTAGCGCCTCTATCTGAGCTGATACCTGATTGTGCATGTAACATTGCTTTACCTTGCCATGCATGCTTAATTTTATGGTTATCAATAAAGTCGGCTAATTGTTGAGAAATAGTGGTGGCCAGTTGATTAGCATCTTCATCGACGCCATAACGCCCAGCTAAGTTGGATTTTTCTTGTAGAATATTGACTGCCTCAGCCATGGCATAAATACCGAACATTGGCGCGAATCGGTTTGCGTCAATTAATCCCTCTTTAACTAAAAAGCTATTTGCGAAGAAATTCGATTTCTCATAAAGAAATTCTGATCTTGCTTTGATTAAATTCAATTGCAATTGGCAATAATAAGGTAGTGTATTTTGTAAAAAGTCGGTGATACTTTTACTTTTTAACGCAACCTCTTTTAGATTGATTCTAGATAAAGTGCTACCACCACCGGCAATAGGTAGTGAGTTATAACAGCTCACCACACCATAACCTTTGTCATCAAAATCTTTTTTAATCATCATATTATTAGCAATATGTGGTTTGGCTGTGTGGCAAATGTTCTCAATTGCGATGTTAAGTAAAGATTCTGGTGTGATATTTTCGTCATAAATAAAGGTTAAATTAGGTGCAACTTGTTTAAGCTCGCGATCGACACGTAATATCACCCGACAGATCACATTATCGGTTGGCCCAATATTGGCATGCATAAAGGCATCAGGAAGATTGCGATCTAGCATAATCCAAAAACGTTTTAATCGCGGATAGAGCTCTTCTTCTGTTAAATTGCCAACATAAGGAAGTAATACTTGATCTAAACAGCCTAAATAAACCGGCATACCAGTGACCGAAGGTACGTGATGATAAGCAATGGTGAGCATATTTAATGCATCATCAAAGTTTTTTGCTGGTTCAAGTTCTAAATATTCCGATCCTTGCTTAAGAAATTTTGCATAATCCGGTAATACATAACGAGGTTTATACGGTGCATGTCCTTCGTACATATCACAAATTACCCGTTCATTGAGCGCATTTTGTGTTTCACTATCTAAATCAACATAAGGTAAATTATTTTCTGCGGCTAATGCGAGAAGGTTCGCTTTTTGTTTAGGTGACAAATTAGCATCGGTCACTATATCGTAACAATTCTTTTGAAATTCTGTCATGTTCATAAATACCTCTATATTACCTATATGCTGAGAGCAAAAATTAAATCTTTATGACTAATCATTTAATTATTAGCACTGAGAATTATGATTATCAGTGCTATTAGTTTTTATATTTCTGTTTTAAACCGTAAAATTATTTTTCTAAAATAAAGTTAGACGGTTGATAATCGGCTGCATTAATTGGTGAATGTGCTTCAAAATATTGTTTTACTGCATCGGCATCTCGATAACCTGTATCTACATAAGTTGGCGAGTTGTTGACGATAGGGTAACCATCTCCACCAGCGGCTAAAAAGTCTAATGTTGCAATTCGATATGATTTTTGCAAATCAATTGGTTCATTATTAATTTTGATGTCGCTGATAGTATCGCCAGTTTTAGTTAGGCTAATATTTTTTAAATGAGTATAACCACCTGAACCCTGTTTTTTGCCTAATGCAACTTTAAGATAATCGATTAATTCACTGCCGGTTAATTCAAAGTAAACAACACTATTACCAAAAGGCTCAACTTTCAAAATATCACGATAAGTAATATCGCCTTCTATTAGTGAGTCACGAATCATACCACCAGACATAATACCAATGTCGGCATTTGTCTTTTCAATAAAGGCACTAAGTAATAGTTGCCCCATATTACTTTGTTGATATCTAACTACGTTACGATCGCCCTCTAAACGACCGGTTAACTCACCACTTTTAATGAGTAATTGTTGTTTACCTTGTTCCTGATAGGGTTTTAGTGTTTCCAACAATTTTTTATCCTGTTCGATTTCACTGGTGTAATATTCAAGACGTTTTGTATCGTTACCGTTATCAACTTCTTTTTTTAAATTAATTGGAATTAACTGATAATTTTTGAGGGTAATTTTACCGTTTAAGAATACGAAGTCAGCACGACCAACATATTTTCCCCATTCATGAGCTTGAACAATCCACGTACCATTTTGTTGATCTGGAGCGCAAGGTGTTCCTGGGACATATTCGGTAATACGTTTGTTAGGGCTAGCCATACATACTGGGTTTTGCGAGTGGCCACCGACAATCATATCTAGTTCACCAGCTTTTAATCCTCGGGCTAGTTCAACATCACCTGGAGCCATTGAACCATGCTCACCATTTTCATAATGCCCCATATGAGTAACCGCAATAATCATATCTGGGCGTTCACTGCTTTTAATTTGGCTAATAACTTTTTCCGCTTCTGGTAGCGTTTTACGAAATTCAACACCATCGGTATTTTTAGGCGAAGCAAGGAAAATAGTGTCATCAGTAGTTAAACCGAATACTGCAACTTTAATACCATTTAAATCAAATATTTTATAGGCATCAAAAACACGATTATCGGTATTTTTGAAGTAAGTATTTGCTGATAAAAATGGGAAATGAGCCCATTTTTGTTGTTCACGAATAATTGCTAACGGATGATCAAATTCGTGGTTACCTACTGCCATTGCATCATAGCCAACCTCATTCATACCGATAAAATCGGGTTTTGCTTGTAACACATCAGATTCAGGAACACCAGTATTAATGTCACCGCCAGAAAGTAAAAGTAATTTTCCGCCTTTTTCTGCTACTTCTTTTCTTATTTGGTCAACAACAGTTTTTTGTGCTGCTAAACCATATTCACCAATATCATTTTGCCAAAAACGGCCATGATGATCGTTAGTATGTAAAATAGTAAAAGAGTAGGACTTGTCTTTTTCCCAAGCAGGTGCTGTAGACTGTTTGGTAGCAACAGCTGCGAATGAATTGACTGAAAACAGACTTAAAATAACAAGTAGTGACAGTTTTTTGTTTAATTTTAAACGATGCATGATGCCTCCTGAATCCGTATTTATTAAAGCTATTCCGTAATTACTTTAAAAATTAATTGTGGCTGTTCAGCGCTATCACTAATAGTAATATTGTCATACAGTTTTTGTTTTATTGTATCAATACGATCACTACTTGCGTGAATAGTTAACAGTGCTTCACCTACTTCAACTTTATCGCCGACTTTTTTATGTAGTACGATACCAACCGCAGGATCGATAACATCTTCTTTAGTTGCTCGACCTGCCCCCAGTTGCATCGCAGCAATACCAATTTGGTCTGCAATAATCCGTGATACATAACCTGCTTTTTGCGCTGGTAAATCAATTTGGTAAGGAGCATTAGCTAATTTTTCCGGATGATCAACCACCGAACTATCACCACCTTGAGCCTCAATTAGCGTTTTAAATTTTTCAATAGCCTTACCATTTTTAATCACTTCTTGTAGTTTTTCTCTTGCTTCATCTAATGTTTTAGCTTTATTGGCTAATACCACCATTTGACTGCCAAGCGTTAAAACGAGTTCAGTTAGATCAGCAGGGCCATGGCCATTTAAAGTATCTATGGCTTCTTTAACTTCTAATGCATTACCAATAGCATAGCCTAACGGTTGAGACATATCAGAGATAATCGCCATAGTCCTACGACCAATTTGATTACCAATATTGACCATTTCATGAGCTAATTTTTCTGAGTCTTCCATGCTTTTCATTAAAGCACCGTCACCAGTTTTAACATCTAAAACAATAGCATCTGCACCAGCCGCAAGTTTTTTACTCATAATTGAGCTAGCAATAAGAGGAATAGAGTTAACCGTACCTGTTACGTCACGTAATGAATAAAGTTTTTTATCAGCAGGGGTTAAGTTGCCAGATTGACCAATGACAGCGACACCTTTTTGATTAACTTGATCGATAAATTCTTGTTTATCTAATTCAATTTTAAAACCAGGTACGGTTTCAAATTTATCTGTCGTTCCGCCTGTATGACCTAATCCACGACCTGACATTTTAGCTACAGGAATATCTAATGCTGCAACTAATGGTGCTAATACTAAGGTAGTTGTATCGCCCACACCACCCGTTGAATGCTTATCGACTTTAATACCTTTAATTGAGGATAGGTCAACGGTATCACCTGAATACATCATCGCACTAGTTAAGTCAGCACACTCTTTTGAAGTCATACCTTGATAATAAATCGCCATCAGTAGGGCACTGACTTGATAATCAGGAATAGAACCATTGGTATAGTTGGTTATAAAAAATTGAATCTCTTCGGTTGTTAGAGCATTGCCATCACGTTTTTTTTCAATAATATCTACAAATCTCATTACACATCTCTCTTAATATCTATAAAGCAAATTAGGATTATATTCTTCTCATCCAAAATTTGGATTGATGATTGTGCTAATCTTGGTTAATTATCATCAATCGCTTTTTTTATTTTTCAATATTGCTAAATTACATAGTTCAATTACATAGTTCAATAATAAAACTAATCTAAATCACTCGGTGAAAATGACCAAGGCAACAATTCTCCAACAGTGGTTTCTTGGATTTTGCCTTGCATATTGGTCAAAATAACTGGCATATCTTTAGCACAAAACTCACTGATTACTTGACGACAAGCACCACAAGGTGAGATTGGTCCTTCAGTATCACCAATCACAACCAATTTTTTGAATTTTTTCTTTCCTTCTGATACTGCCTTAAAAATAGCTGTTCTTTCAGCACAGTTAGCAAGTCCATAGGAAGCATTTTCAATATTACAACCTAAAATTGCTTCGTCATCTTCGGTAATTAATACCGCACCTACTTGAAATTTAGAATAGGGTACATAAGCTTTAGAACGTGCTGTTTTTGCTAATTCGATTAATTTTTCAATTTGCATAGTCATAATCCTTGTCGTCATCAAGATGTTATTGGTTTTTAGGCTGTAAATTTGTTGGTGCTTGTAAATTAAGTTGATAGACACCAAAGCCTAAATTATCTTTTTCAACAAACTTAGTTGGATATAATGAATGTGTTTCAATATAAGTTTTAGCTTCATCAGTTGGTGAAGATTCAAAACGAATATCCAAATTAGTTTGGCTGGTAATTGGTGCAATTCGCCAGTTATTATCAACAGTTACATTAACTTGTCCATGCTTTTTAGTGTGATTAGTTATGTAAGCTGAAAGAATAACTCTTAAATCATCAGGTGAATTAAATTTAACATTTTTTCCACCGGTACCAGGAAATGCGCCGGTATAAGCACGATAGTTATTGGTAGCAATTAAAAATGCTTGATTTGGATCAATTGGTTTTTGTTGATAGGTTAAATTTACAATACGTTCTGATTCAGGGTTAATTAATTGACAACTACCATCGTAACGGGCTGGTTTAGTGATATCAATTTCATAACTTACGCCATCAATAGTATCAAAATTATAAGTTCTAAACTTATCCCAATTGATTAAATATTGTGGTGTTGATGAATTAATGTCAATTTGATTATAAACACCTGCTGAACATTCCAACCACTCTTTAACCTCTTTTCCAGTAATTTTTACGGCAGATAAAATATTTGGATAAAGATAGATATCGGCTGCGTTTCTAAAGGTTAAGTCACCTTTTTTCACATCTACATATGCAGTTGGATCATTTTTACGACCACCTGCTTTAAATGGTGCAATCGCTGACAAAATGGGTAAGCCATCTAGATCAGGATCACCTTGCACAAATTGTTTTACATAATCAATCTGTGCATCGCTAATAATCTGTAAAGCGGAGGTATCTTCGACTAAGGCTAAATAACTATTGATATCGGTTGATACCTTACCAATTGGTTTACCAACAAATTCACGGGTACCTTCATGATCATCTTTTAATACTTTGGTAATATTTTTATTGGCATCAACAAGTGCTTTTTTATTTTTACTATCGAAGATAGGGCGGGCTTCTGATTTACCAGAAACAACTTTCCAGTTAGATTTGTCTCCTTCAATCACTAAGTCGACTACACCTAAATGACTTCCCCATTGTCCAGGCATCACAGCAGGAATATGGTTAATATTTCCGGTATTAATATCGGTATTAGGTAGTGATTTAAAATCATCACTTGGGAATACGCCATGAGAATGGCCAAACATGATGGCATTAATACCTTCAACTTGACTTAAATAATAAACTGAGTTTTCGGCTAATGCCTTATAAGGTTCCGCAGAAACACCTGAATGAGGAATAGCAACAATGATATCCGCACCTTGTTTTTTCATTTCTGGTACTAATTTTTGGGCTGTTTCAGTGATATCTTTAACAATCACTTTACCTTCCAAATTAAGCTTATCCCATTGCATAATTTGTGGTGGTACAAAACCAATATAACCAATTTTTATAGTGTGTTGCTTGCCATCTCTATCGACCACTTTTTTATCTAAAATGATATATTGTTTAAAGTAAGGTTTATTGGTCTTAGCATCATAAACATTGGCATTCACATAAGGAAAATTTGCTCCTGCTAGGCTTTTTTGTAAAAAATCTAAACCAAAATTAAATTCATGATTACCAATATTACCAACAACATAATCAAGGGTATTCAGAGCTTTGTAAACCGGATGAATATCACCTTTATTCAATCCTTTATTAAGCGCATAATCAGCCATCGGACTACCTTGAATCAGATCACCATTATCAACTAATACGCTATTTTTTACCTCTTCCCTCGCTTGATGAATTAAATTGGCTGTTTTAGCTAAACCAAAGGTATCAATATACTGATCTTTAAAATAATCGTAATTCATCATATTACCGTGCAGATCAGTCGTTTCAATAATTCTTAAATCAATTGTTGCTGCTTGCAGTGTTCCAGAAATTAATAGGGTAAGTAGGCTTAGGGTTAGTCGAGTTTTATTCATATTCATTTCCTATTTTTCTGATACGGTTATCCATTAACATGTTGTAATAATAAATCTTGGTATTTTTTAAATCTGGCAATAATAGCCGGATGATACTGGTTAGTATTAATTGCTTGTTGTAAAGATCGTTTATCATTGTTGTTAAAACAAGATAAAACTTCGTTTAATAAACGTGTTTTTTCATTAGACTCAACGAATGCGGCATCAATTCCACAAAGGGTAATATCAAATAATTCCAAACGTGAAAAATGAAACGCTTGCTCGGCTAGCTGATACTCTTTTTCGATATCGGTACCAAAAATACCAGCATCGTCGGTATTAAGGGTAATTCTTACCCCTTTATCATAAAGTTGTCGAATTGGGTGATTATGAATATCACCATGTAAATTATTGACTAAAATACGATTACTGGTGAGAGCTATTTCTAACGTGATTTCGTTATCAACTAATTGTTTAATCAAGCTATCATCTTCAATTGCTGCGATACCGTGCCCGATACGATTTGCACCATGTTTTAAAGCTTGAATAATACTTTCAGCCGAATCAATTTCACCTGCATGGTAGGATTTTTTTAAATTTAATTTTTCAGCAAGTTGATGAGCTTTTTCAAAATCATCAAAATGCCCAGCTTTTTCATTGCCGGCAATATTAAATCCAGTAATAAATGGATGCGGATTATTTTCGATAAAATGCAATGTATCGTATACTACTTCGGCGCCAAGATGGCGTACGCCAATAACATGATATCGTACCGTTATATTATGCTCTTTTTGAACATCGATAATCGCTTTATCCATTTGATTTAGTGTTTGTTGAAATCTTGCTTGATCCCAAACAACTTTACCTTGGTTTTCTGTTGCACAAATATGATAAGGTGACAGAAATAATTCGCAATAAATTAACCCTTGTTTAGCATTTCTACTTAAAAAATCGTAGGTAATTAAGTAATAATCGTCAGGATTTTTCACAAAATTAGAAACAGTATCATAGGTTTGGATAAATGAAACAAAGTCAGATTCATCATAATTATATCGACCATTTTTATACTCGATCTCATTATAATCGCCGATTTGATAACACAATGAATCAGGAAAAGGTAGATGATTTTTATCGGCTAGTTTTTTAGCCATAAAGGGAGTAATACTGCCTTCTACATGCTCATGAAGTATAACTTTTGGGATTATTTGCTTATTCATCTAATTCTAATCTGTTCAATTATGCTTATAGGGCACTTGTAATAGTCATATTTCAGCAATTGATTAGAGTAACAAAAGCTGAATTGACACTCTTTTTACAAGCATTTTATTCTACCTTGATAAGACACTTATTTTCCATACATTTTGTGTGACTTATCGAATTTATGTGAGGCTGGTAACATTTTAGCCTAGTTAAGAATTAGGCAACAATTTAATGGTTGCCTAATTATTGATGTTATTAAGTTACTAGCTAATAACCTGATTCAACTATTTATTTTAATATTAATTGAATTTTATGTTAGTTAGTTTCTAACGGTTGCAGTTTTTTGCTCAGTAGTATCATTTTGGAAAATTAAAACAAAAATAATTGCAAGCACTAATGAATAACCTGCAAAGACAAGCCATACATTATGCCAATCAATACCCGCTTCTGAAGTATAGTGGTCAACAACAATACCACTAATCATTGAACCTAAATAAGCACCAATACCGTTAGTCATTGTCATAAATAAACCTTGAGCACTGTTACGGATGTTAGGTGATACTGTTTTTTCAACATACATTGAGCCTGAAATATTATAGAAATCAAAGGCACAACCATAAACAATCATCGATAACAGTAACAGCACAAAGCCGAATGGTGATGGATCGCCGTAAGCAAAAAGACCAAAGCGAGCAACCCATGCCAACATACTGATTAACATCACGTATTTAATACCAAGTTTTTTCATAAAAAATGGTACAAATAAGATAAATACGACTTCTGAAATTTGTGAAATAGATAATAAAACTGATGGGAATTTAACCACTAAACTATCTGCATATTCTGGTACTTTATCGAAGTCATGTAGAAACGGATTACCAAAAGTATTAGTAATTTGTAAAATCCCACCTAATAACACAGCAAATAAAAAGAAGATAGCCAATCTAGGTTGTTTTAATAATATAAATGCATCTAAACCTAATGAACTTATAATAGACTTTTCTTTGCCATCATTTTTTGCAACTTCAATTAAAGGTAAGGTTAATGAATAAAGACTCAATAAAACTGAACTACCAGCTGCAATATAAAGTTGCATATTACTGAGTTCTAACTGCATAAAGCTAACCATCCACATTGCTACGATAAAACCGATAGTGCCGAAGATTCGAATTGCAGGGAACTGTTCGATAACGTCTAGTCCTTGTGATTCTAAGCAAGAGTAAGAAATTGAATTAGAAATTGCAATGGTTGGCATAAATGCAAGACAATGGATAAGCATCACACTCATCATTAAAAATGGCGATGTGATAGATGCAGCGATAAATAAGGTTACTGCACCAATCAAATGGCAAAGCACATATAAGCGGTTAGCAGGTATCCATCTATCAGCTACGATACCAAGCAGACTAGGCATAAATACTGAAGCAATACCCATGGTGCCATATACGGCGCCAACTTCAATACCAGTAAATTTTAATTTAATCATCATATAGGAGCCTAAGGTAATTAGCCAACTCCCCCAGATAAAAAATTGTAAAAATAATATAACTTTCAGTTGTAGCTTGGTATTCATTTTGATTCCTTATTAAATGAGATCTTTCTAACCTATTAGATAAAAATTAATGAATAAAGATAAAATTTTGTTATTACTATTAATAATCTAGTTATAACGCTCAACAACATTTATCGTTAATAATAACGTCAATGTTAAAATTCTTGGTTCCTCTTTTTTGAGTAACCAAAAAAAATGGCAGATATTCTGCCATTATTTATTATGAATTAACTAATACCGACTCTAAAGCGACTGTAATCATCTCTTTAAAACCCAGCTGACGCTGTTCAGATGACATAGCTTCGTCTTTGCGAATATGATCTGAAACAGTACAGATCGCTAATGCTTTAGCTCCGTATTCTGCTGCTACACCATAAATACCAGCGGCTTCCATTTCGACACCTAGAATATTGTATTTTTCCATAATATCGAAAAGATCAGGCTCGACGCTATAAAATAGATCAGCAGAAAAAAGATTACCCACTTTAACATTCACATTTAATTGTTTCGCTGCATTAACAGCATTACAAATTAAACCGAAATCAGCAATGGCGGCAAAATCATGATCTTTAAAACGTAACCGATTGACTTTTGAATCAGTGCAGGCACCCATGCCAATAACCACATCACCAAGATTGACATCGGGGCTGATGGCGCCACATGAACCGATGCGAATGATGTTTTTAACACCATAAAATTTAATCAGTTCAGTTGTGTATATAGAACAAGATGGAATGCCCATACCATGCCCCATAACAGATATTTTCTTTCCTTTATAGTCACCGGTAAAACCTAGCATTCCTCTAACATTGGTAACTTCTTTAGCATTCTCTAAAAAAGTTTCGGCAATAAACTTAGCGCGTAATGGATCGCCGGGCATCAAAACCGTTTGAGCAAAAGCGTCATCGGCGGCGTTAATATGTGGGGTAGGCATTTAAATCTCCTGATTTATTACTAAAAAAACGTTACTACACTAACAAAAAACAGCTTACTATTTGCGAATAAATGATTCACCATAATCCATTGGTGATAAATCAAAATAATCCGCAACACTTTGCCCGATATCAGCAAATGTTTTACGATGACCAAGTGATCCCACCGGAACGCTATCACCGTAAACTAAAACTGGAATATGTTCACGAGTATGATCCGTACCAGACCAAGTTGGATCACAACCATGATCGGCACTAATAATTAAAAGATCGCCCGGCTCAATAAGCGCTAACATCTCAGGCAAACGTTTATCAAAATATTCTAACGCTGCTGCGTAACCAGCAACGTCACGTCGATGACCATAAGATGAATCAAAATCAACAAAATTGGTAAACACAATCGTGTTATCTTTCGCTTGTTTGATTTCTTTTAGTGAAGCATCGAATAACGCTTCAATACCTGTTGCTTTAACTTTTTTGGTAATACCCACTTCGGCATAAATATCGGCAATTTTACCGATCGACACAACATTACCTTGTTTTTCATCAACCAATTTTTTTATCATTGTTGGCGCCGGTGGTTCGACAGCTAAATCATGGCGATTACCGGTACGGACAAATTCACCAGGCTTATTACCTAAAAATGGTCGAGCAATAACGCGGCCGATATTATAATCGCCTTTATTAAGCTCATCACGCGCAATTTCACAAACTTCATAAAGTTTATCTAGACCAAAAGTCTCTTCGTGGCAGGCAATTTGAAACACTGAATCAGCAGAGGTATAAAAAATAGGTTTACCGGTAGCCATATGCTCAAGGCCAAGTTCATCAAGAATCACAGTACCTGATGAATGGCAATCACCGAGATAGCCCGGCAAATTAGCACGTTTAACAATCTTATCTAATAATTCTTGCGGAAAGCTGTTAGTAGTATTAGTAAAATAACCCCAGTCAAACAGCACAGGAACGCCAGCGATCTCCCAATGACCAGATGGAGTATCTTTACCAGATGAAATTTCACTGGCATAGCCATAAGCACCAATTACATCACCTTCGGTAGCCATTCCTTTAGGGTATGCACCTGTAGATTCATAAGCGGCCTCGATCAAACCTAATTTCCCTAAATTTGGTAATCTTAATGGTCCTTGTCGACCATGATCTGCTTTACCTAAAGCACAAGCTTCGGCAATATGACCTAAAGTATCCGAACCTTCATCGCCATACTTTTTGGCATCTTCAGCGCCGCCGATCCCGAAGGAATCGAGGATCATAATAAAAACTCTTTTCATAATTTCCTCTAAATCTCAACTACCATAAAACAGAGCTACCATCTTGAAGCATAAATTCATTTAAAACCGTGATCGATAACTTATTTCTCGAATTTTATAAAATAATAATAACGTTTACCATAAGGCTGAGTAAAATAGATTATAACTAAATTTATAAAAAAGATCGTTTGGTTAGCTATAATACATGATAAAAAAAAACAAAAAAGGGATTAGCTCATATTCATTGATTATTTGGCTAATCTTTTGACATTTTTATCAATAAATAAAAAGTCAAGATAAGTAAAAAAAATAGTTTAATCCATAAAAGATCGTTTTGCATTGTGTTAAGATAGCAAATAAATAAGCGATAATTGAGTAAAAGTGTTTTATCAAAATTGATAACGCATTGATTGATTAATTTTAAATACTGAATGTCAATAAAAAGCGTCAAATAAAATTGGTTTAATCGAATTTAAAAGTATTTTTTATAAAAGGTAGTCATTAATGAACCAAAAAATTCCTAATACATTTGCTTTAGATGTTTATGCTAACCGGGTCGAAACAGTCACAACCGTTGAACAACTAATGCAAGTTTGGAAAAACAATCTCGATAATCAACCTTTTATAATTATTGGACAAGGCAGTAATACATTATTTACTGAAAATTTTGCTGGTACCATCATTGTTAATCGAATTAAAGGATTAACCATAACCGAAAGCGCGACTCACTGGCATTTAAAAGTGGGGGCCGGCGAATATTGGCATGATTTAGTTGCCAATACTATTAACCAGAACATCCCAGGACTTGAAAACTTGGCTTTAATACCCGGTTGTGTCGGTTCTGCACCAATCCAAAATATTGGCGCATATGGGGTTGAATTTCAAAAAGTCGCGGATTATGTTGAATTACTTGAATTTGCAACCGGTAAAATTATTAGTGTTACTGATGGTCAATATGGCTATCGTGAAAGCATCTTCAAACAAAAATATGCCAATGATTATGCAGTTGTCTATGTTGGTATCAAATTACCAAAACAGTGGGATCCAGTGCTAACTTATGGTGAATTACGAAATTTTGATCCAAAAACCGTCACGCCGAAAATGATCTTCGACAAAGTATGTGAGATCCGTCGTAGTAAATTGCCAGATCCTAAAGTTTTAGGTAACGGTGGTAGCTTTTTTAAAAATCCCGTTGTAGACAAAAAATTTGCTGATAAACTACTTGAAAAATACCCATCAATGCCTATATATCCTCAAATAGATAATCAAATAAAATTAGCTGCTGGTTGGTTAATTGATCAGTGTGGTCTAAAGGGATACCAAATTGGTGGTGCAGCAGTCCATCAACAACAAGCTCTGGTATTAGTCAATAAAGATAATGCGACCGCGCAAGATGTTGTCGCATTAGCGCGTTATATCATCAATGCAGTATTGCAAAAGTTCTCGGTGCACCTATCGCCTGAAATTCGATTTATGGGAGCGACAGGTGAAATTGACGTGGATAAATTTTTATAAATACGTCCTAAAAACAACAAAATTACTTACAAACTTATGAAACATTCGTATTCATTTCCTATTTTATTAACGAGTTTACTATTTGTTACCATCGCTTTATCGGCACTCAATACGCAAGTGCCGCTTTGGTTAGTCCGTGAAAATTTTTCGCTTGGACAGATAGGTTTAGTTGGTTCAAGCTATTTCACAGGTAACTTGCTTGGCACGATTATGGCAAATTGGTTTATTAGCCGATTTAATGCCAGATTTACTTACACCTACAGTTGTATCATTTTTGCAATTGCGACTATAGGTTTAAGTTTCTCTATGGATTTTTACAGCTGGGCTATTTGGCGATTTTTCATTGGGATCGCTTGCGCTGTCACTTGGGTGGTGATCGAAAGTTGTATTTTAGTCACTGGTACAGTACGCACCCGAGGAAAAATGCTTGCTGTATATTTGACTACTTACTACTTAGGTACCGTATTAGGACAAGCATTGCTCCAGTATTTTCCGCAAGAGGTACTCTATTTTGGCTTAGTGATTGCAGTATTAATGGGATTAGCCATCTTATTTATATTGTTAACCCATTACAAATTACCGAAGAAGAAAAAAAGCAGTTTCAACATTATGCCAATGATAATGTATAAACCTTCTCGCGTTGGCTTGATTGGTTGTGCGATTGCCGGTATGTTAATTGGATCACTTTATTCACTAATGCCTGCTTACTACTCTCACTTAGGTTATACCGATAATCAAGTTGCCAATTGGATGGTACTACTAATACTTTCTGGTGTGATTGCCCAAATGCCGGCTAACTGGTGTGCAGATAGGTTTGGTCGCCGTATTGTATTGCTAGTTGAATCAATTTTCATGATGATCGCCTGTGGCTTGCTGATATTTAATGTTTGTGGTGTATTAGCCATTATTTTATTAGGCGCAACCATTTACACCATTTACCCAATCTCCATGGCGTGGGCTTGCTCATGTGTTCGCAAACAAGAAATTGTATCGATGAACCAAGCCATGCTATTAACCAATACACTCGGAAGTCTAGTTGCTCCGGCTGTGATAGCTTTTATAATGGACACATTAAGCAATACTTACTTATTTATTAGTTTTGCTATAATTTCACTCTATTTTGTTGTTTTATTATTGCTCAAAAAGTGAGGATTGAATGCGCAGTAACCAAAATCCATTGAAATTAATCAATATATTAGCTGATGGACAGTTTCATTCAGGCGAAGAGTTAGCTAATCTATTTGGTATTACCCGAGCGGGAATCAACAAATATATCAAAGTACTAAGAGAATGGGGGATTATCTTATCTTCAGTACAAGGTAAAGGTTACTGTTTAGCATCACCGATAGACTTACTCGATAAAACTAAAATCGATAACTATTATGGGACTGATAGTCAAGTTGAAGTATTGCCTATTATTGATTCGACTAACCAATATTTATTAAATAATATTGACAGATTAACAACGGGTGACAGTTGTGTTGCCGAGTTTCAATCCAAAGCTCGTGGCAGGCGAGGGCGTCAATGGTTTGCACCGTTTGGCAGTAATCTTTACTTTTCGATGTATTGGCGACTTGATCAAGGCATTGCAGCTGCTATGGGACTAAGTTTAGTAGTTGGTATTGTGATGGCTGATACGTTAAGGGAAATCTCTGGTCAAGATATTAAAGTTAAATGGCCTAATGATTTGTATCTAGATGATCATAAACTTGCCGGTATATTAGTTGAACTTGCGGGTAAAACAGGTGACTGTGCTCATGTTGTCATTGGTATTGGGGTCAATTTAATGATGACTAATCCCGATCCTAATATTGTCAATCAAAAATGGGCTAATTTAGGTAAAGTTGACCGCAATTTGCTGGTAGCAAAGGTAGCTAAAAACCTCATAACCAAACTTCGTGACTTTGAACAACACGGTCTAACACCATTTCTTAATGATTGGCAACGACTTGACAATTTTGTTAATCGCCCGGTTAAATTATTAATTGGTGACAATGTGATCCGCGGTGTTGCTAAAGGTATCAATGAGCAGGGTGCATTACTTTTAGAACAAAATGGCGAAACCAAGGCGTTTATCGGTGGCGAAATTTCATTAAGGAGTGATGAATAAATAGTCAATAGTCGCTGTCACAAAATTGCCCCATTTAAGTATAAATGGGGCATGATAAAATTATTACCTATTTTTTTATTCTCAATAACCGCAAAGCATTAGCGGTAACGATTGCCGTGGTACCAGAATCAGCTAACACCGCTAACCAAAGCCCTGTCACGCCAAATAAACTAGTGATTAAGAATATCAACTTAATTCCCAAAGCAATAGTAATATTTTGCTTAATATTTCGATTAGCAAAGCGAGTTAAGCGAATCAACATTGGCAAACTTAACAAATTGTTTTTAGTCAACGCCGCATCCGCCGTTTCGAGTGCAACATCAGTCCCACTCCCCATGGCAATTCCGACTGTGGCGGCTTTCATTGCTGGGGAATCATTAATGCCATCACCAATCATCGCAATCGGAGTATGGCGACCAATCTCTTCGATTTTGGCCAACTTATCTGCTGGTAATAGCTCCGCACGATACTCCATACCTAATTGACCTGCAATTGCTTTTGCGGCGCGTTGATTATCGCCAGTTAACATCAAGGTTTGCAAACCAAGTTGCTTAAGTTCAGTGATAGCCGGTAAAGCATCACTACGCAGTACATCTTGCAAAGCAATAATCCCCAGCAACTGTTGACTGGTGGTAACGACTACAACCGTCTTACCACTATCTTCAAGCTGAGTAATCGTATGAGCATCCTCGGCATTAAGCGCAGTTGACACTGTCTCGATCTTATTTGGTGACACAACAAAATAGGTTTGCTGATTTAATTCACCTTGTATCCCAACACCAGCAATTGCTTTACGATTATTTGCTTCAGCAAACTCGATCGGCTGTTGCTTAACATAATCGACTAATGCTTTAGCTAAAGGATGGTGTGAGCCACTTTCAACCGCCGCAACAATCGCTAGCAGCTCCTCGTTAGAACTGTGTCGATTAATGACATCCGTCACTTGTGGCTTACCTTCGGTTAATGTTCCTGTCTTATCAAATGCCAACATTTTAATCGAACCAATATGCTCAAGTGCCGCACCGCCCTTAATTAATACCCCATATTTCGCCGCACTAGACAAGGCCGAGGTAATCACCGCTGGTGTTGATATCACTAACGCACAAGGACAACCAATTAACAACAACGTCAACCCTCGATATATCCAAGTATACCAATCAGCGCCGGTCAACAATGGTGGAATTAGGATCACTAAAAACGCAAATAATGTAATCGCCGGCGTATAATAACGGCTAAACTTATCGATAAACCGCTCTATTGGCGCTTTACGATCCTCGGCATCTTCAATCAGCTGTAAAATACGATCGACAGCATTTTGCCCCGATTCTGAAATCACCTTAAGTTGAATGGTATTATCGACCACTAACGATCCGGCTAAAATTTTATCGCCACTTAAATAATTAACCGGAATGGACTCACCGGTTAGCGCACTTTCATCAATGCTGGCTTGTTCGCTAACCAAAATAACATCAGCTGGTAATCGACCACCGGATGAAATTTCGATAATATCATCTGGTTTTAAGGTATGACTAGCAACTGTTTTCCTTTTACCATCAATAATAATCACCGTCTCATCAGGCATTAACTCGGCCAGTGATGAGATACCTTTTTTTGCCTTACTGGTTGCAAAGCCTTCCAGCATCTCGCCTATCATAAACAGAAAGATCACCATGGTGGCTTCTTCGGCTGCACCAATAAACAGCGCACCCATTGCCGAAATACTCATTAGTGTTTCAATCGCAAACGGCGTACCACTACGGGTTAAAACAATGGCCTCTTTCAAAATTGGGATAATCCCAACTACAGCTGTCACAATAAATGCATATTCACCTGCGGTTTTATTCACCAACAAAATGAGATAACTAACCACAATCAATGCACCTAAAACCGCTAATGGAATAAATGCCTTTTTATCAAAACTATGTGAATGTTCATGGTGATGAGCAGGGCTCGACTCAAAAATCGGTGTATAGCCTAGTTCTGTAACCTTATCTTCAATCATCTTGATTACTGCATCATCATGCTTAGGAACAAAAACGATTAATTTTTCGGTTGAGAATATGATTTTGGTTTGATTAATATTAGGCAGTGTTTTAACACCGTTTTCGATTTTGCTTGCGCAATGGGCGCAATCCATACCTTGAATTTTCCAAGTTAACTTAACGCCTTGGCTACTCCGCTCTGGGTCTTCGGGGGGATCATCAATCTCACATTTTTGTGATGAGCTATTATCATGCCCATCACAGCATGCGCTGTGACTAGCTTCATGAGAATGGTGAGAATCATGTACATGATTATGAGCAATATTATGACAATCTCCATGACAATGCTCGTGATTATCATGGTGAGATTGGGTGGATTTGTTATTATATAACATAACGTTACCTCTTTTTGTGGATGATTTTGATTGTACACTCAAAAAAACAAAAAGAAATCTTTTTTAACTAAATAAGTAAAAAATAGTAATGAAAAGAAAATAGTAATCTTAGAATTTATTTACATATCTTAACAATTTTTTTAAAACTTAAATTGTAAAAAAAAATAAATTATTTATACTAATTATCGCAAAAAAATGTATTTTTTTGTTAATCAACAAGGATGTTTCCTAACCTAAGATTGGAATAATCATAAATTTTTGTCATTATCGAGATTTTTTCTGTTTTAGTTTAATATGAATTCATTTAGTGTTTATCTATCATATTGATTCAAATCAATTTACCAAGTTTATATAT